>CAVSTK010000012.1:0-33081 GCA_963730855.1 uncultured Actinomycetes bacterium | reverse complement strand
CTCGTGGGCCAGCAGCCGGGCCTGCAACTCGCGGGTCGTCTCGCCGGGCCGGCGCCCGTAGCCGGCCGAGCGGGCCGCCATTAGTACCCGGCGATAGGAGTGCCGGACGTCCTCGTCCTCGGCCGTTACAGCCGCCGCGGCCCGCGGGGCGACGGCCGGGACGGTTGGCCGACGACGTCGCCAATTGAGCAGGCCGCTTAGCCAGCGGGCCAGCGCCGCCCGGAGCTGCGCACCCAGATGCCGCCAGCTGAACACGCTGGTGCGTTCCTCCTCAACCGCGGTCGCCTCAGATCGCTTCGGACGGCGGCTGCGGTAGATGCCCAGGTTACGCAGCACCAGCAGCAGCGCGCCGACGATGAGGACGGCGGCGATGATGACGATCGTGATTACCGCCCACGTGGGCACAACCGACGCCTGGGTCTGTGGTGGCGGCGCCGGGATCGGCGGGCCGCCACTGGGCGGCTTCGCCGGCGTCGTCGCGGAGTCATGGCCACCGGTCAGACGGCTCAGCCAGCGGGCGGCGTCGTCGATCCCGGTGCCGATCGCTCGGGCCGCGGTCGCGATGCCGTGTCCGATCGCCGGCGCCGCCGGGCCGAAGGCGAGCGCGAACAGCAGCGCCACCACCGCGACGCCGAACATCGGCACGGCCAGGATGGCGAACCACACTCCGCCCGGCCGGGACCCGTTTCCGCTGAGTACCTCGCGGGCCAGATCCCGCTGGCGAATCAGTGCGACGACCATCGTGATGAACGGGAACCAGACGAACAGCAGCCAGCCGGCACCCGCGGTTGCCACCAGGAACGCGTGGGCGTGGCCCGCGGCCCGTCCGCTGAAGATGCCGACAAAGGTCAGTGAAGCCAGGCTGGCCGACCACGTGGTGTCGACGTAACGCGGTGGATCGATGCCCAGCCAGACCCCCCGGCCCCAGGTGAGCGCGGTTAGCAACCAGGCCGCCGCGGCGGCCACGGCGGCGGGGTGGCCCTCGACCGACCACGGCGTCGCGGCGACCGTCCACCAGGGCCCGGAACCGCGGGTCAAGGTGCTGACGGTCGCCGCTGTCACGCCCGCGCCGACGACGGTGATCCCGGCCAGCGCCGGCGCCCACCAGTACCAACGAAGACCGCTGCGGCGGGCCCAGCGCCGCACGAGCGCGGCCGCGAAGACGGCCCCGACGGCTGGGATCGCGAAGGCCAGGAACGGCAGGTCGGCATCGGGACCGGGGCCGCTGTTGATCGCCGCGTTGGCCAGCAGTGATACCCAGGCCGCCTCGGACACGACCAGGAAGCTGGCGACGGCCGCGTTATCGAGCCAGTTCGAGGATCTCGGTCGACTTCCAGTCATCGCGATAGTTCACCTCCCAGCTCATGTCGCCCGAGGCGGCCGGCGGTGGGTTACCCCGCGCGTTCGCGACCCAGATCAGCGTCACCGGCAGCCGGCGCCGAAGCTCGGCCACCGCGGCCAGGGTCGAGGCCGGGAAGTCGGCCGCGATCAGCACGACGCTCGCGCCGCGGCCCAGTCGGGTGCCCTCGTTGAGCAGCAGGTCGCCGATCTGGTTACGGCTCCACGCGCTGCATCGGGCCAGCAGCTCGAGCATGATCGGCAGCGCCGCGGCCGAGGCGCTCGGTGGGCTGGCGATCGCCCGTCCGTCCACCGTGGCCGATGAGTACAACCCGGTCGCGACGCCCCGTGACGTGAGTTCGGCGACCACCGATGCCGTCAGCGCGACCGTGAACTCCTCGACCCCGGCCTCGGACCGCACCCTGTTTGCCCCACGGGTGTCGGCGAATACAGCGACCCGCAGCGTCGTCGTCGGCTCGAAGACACGGACCAGCAGGCCGGGGCTGCGGGCACTGGCCCGCCAGTCGATATGGCGAATGGGGTCGCCGGCGCGGTAGTCACGCACGCCGACGGGCCGGCTCGGATCGCCCAGCAGCTCGAGCCGCGATCGGTCATCGCCCAGTGGGACCCGCGACACCGGGTTCGCGCTGGTGAGTCGGAACAGCTTGGGGTAGACGAGCAGTGCAGTGGTGTCGGAGACGCGGGCATAGGACGCGCGATAGCCGCCCGGGTTGCCCGAACGCATGTGAGCCGGCCCGAACGTGTGCTCGCCGCGCTCGTCGCAGTCGATGACGAGCCGTCGGCGGACGCGCCCGTAGGGAAGCATCGGCAGCAGGTGATGCAGGTGCGGCAGTACCTCGTCGTCCTGGGCCGACGTAGGGCTCGAGCCACCGTTGATCGTCAGGCCGGCGGGCACACCGTCCGAAACGTGCAGCCAGGTCAGTGGTAGCAGCTTGTCGTTGACGAACTCGACGTCGAGGTTGACCTGCTCACCGAACACGGCCCGGTGCTGGCTCAGGGTCCGGCGGTAACTGACCCCGGTCAGGCTCTCGCGCTGCCAGACCCACAGCAGCACGGCGGTGAGCGCGCCGAGGGTGCCGGCCAGCGCCAGCAGGGTGTTCTGGAAGCCGAAGCCCACCCCGGCCAGCGCCGCCGCGACCGCTGCGGCGCGCCATTCGGTTGCGATCGAATCCATGCCGGCGCCCTGGACCTAACCGACCAGCTCGTCCTCGACCGGGACGGGCACGGTGTCGAGCAGCGCGGCGATCAGTTCACGCGGGTGGTGGCCACGCAGCCGGGCCTCGCCGGTCAGGACGAGCCGATGCGCGAGGACGGGCGCGGCCAGCGCCTTCACATCGTCGGGCCGCACGTAGGTGCGTCCGTCGAGCAGCGCGCGGGCCTGCCCGGCGTGCAGCAGGGCGAGGGACGCGCGCGGGCTGGCGCCCAGGGCGATCGAGGGATCGTCGCGGGTCGAGCGGACGATGCTCAGGATGTAGTCGCGCACCGTGTCCCCGATCCGGACGGCCTCACGCTGAACCTGCAGGGCGAGGACTCCCTCGGCCGAGGTGACCGGCTGCAGCCGGGTGAGCGGATCGTCGCGCAGGAAGCGCCGCATCATGGCGTCCTCCTCCTCGCGCGTCGGGTAGCCCGGGATCACCCGCAGCAGAAACCGGTCGAGCTGAGCCTCGGGCAGCGGGAAGGTGCCCTCTTGCTCGACCGGGTTCTGCGTCGCCAGCACGACGAACGGCTCGGGTAGCCGGCGGGTGTGACCGTCGGAGGTGACCTGGTACTCCTGCATCGCCTCGAGCAGCGCCGACTGGGCCCGCGGCGTGGCCCGGTTGATCTCGTCGGCCAGCAGGATCTGCGTGAAGATCGGGCCCGGTTTGAATTCGAACTCGCTGGTCTGCTGGTTGAAGATGGAGGACCCGGTGACATCGGAGGGCAGCACGTCCGGGGTGAACTGAACCCGGGTGAACGTGCAGCCCAGTGCGGTGGCGAGCGCCCGCGCCAGCAGGGTCTTGCCGACGCCGGGGACGTCCTCGACCAGGACGTGGCCGCGGCAGAGCACTGCGATGAGGAGCTGGTCGAGCACATCCTGCTTGCCGACGACGACCTCGGCCACGGCGGCCCGGATCGCACCGATCAAGGCGGCCGCGTCAACGTCTGAGTCCACCCGCTGACCCTAGCCGAGCCCGATTCTTTGTTCAGATCCATAGCTGAATTCGAGTGATGCGGACCTCGATCCTGGGTAGACATCGTCCGCATTACGTCAGTACCTCTCATAACAACAGATGGAGCGGGCGCCATGACCAGTACCGCGGCCAAACCAGCGACCGATCGTCCCGCGCTGGGGCACGTGACGTTCTTCGCCGCCGCGGCGTCCCTCGGTGGCTTCCTGTTCGGCTACGACAGCGCGGTCATCAACGGAGCCGTCACCGGAATCCAGGATCACTTCCACGTCTCATCCGGCGAGACGGGCACCGTCGTCGCGGTCGCTCTGCTCGGATCGGCGGTCGGCGCCGTCATCGCTGGGCGGCTGGCCGACAAGCTGGGGCGCTTGTGGGTCATGCATATCGCCGCTGCGCTGTTCGCGGTGAGCGCGGTCGGTTCGTCGCTGCCAACCGGGGTCGTCGAGCTCGGCGTCTGGCGGGTGCTGGCCGGTATCGCCATCGGCCTGGCGTCGGTCATCGGGCCGACCTACATCGCCGAGATCGCGCCCCCGGTCTATCGCGGCCGGTTGGCGTCGTTCCAGCAGATGGGCATCGTGCTCGGCATCACGGCGTCGCAACTGGTCAATTACGCGCTCGCCCAGGCGGCCGGCGGGAAGAGCCAGAACAACCTCGGCGCCCTGCACGCCTGGCAATGGATGTTGATGGCGGCGGGCGTCCCGGCGGTGTTCTACCTGGTCTTCTCGTTCATGATCCCGGAATCACCCCGCTGGCTGGTCACGGCCGGTCGCCGGGACGACGCCCGAGCAGTACTGGACGTCATCGACAAGGGCGGCGCCGAAGAACTGCTCGCCGATATCGAGCATTCGCTGAAGACCGAGCACAAGCCCCGCATCCGCGATGTCCTCGGTGGACCATTCCTCTTCCTGCCCATCGTCTGGGTCGGCATCGGGTTCGCGGTGTTCCAGCAACTCGTCGGCATCAACGTGATCTTCTACTACTCCTCAATCCTCTGGCAGTCGGTCGGAATCGACCAGTCCAGCTCGCTGCTTATCAGCCTGTCGACCTCGATCGTCAACATCATCGGCACCGTCGTGGCCATCGTGCTCATCGACCGGATCGGCCGCAAGCCGCTCGCCCTGGTCGGGTCGGCCGGTATGGCCATCTCGCTCGGATTCGCCGCCTGGGCGTTCTCGTACAAGAAGGGCACCGGCGACCACATCACGATTCCGCACCTGCAAGGCGAGGTCGCGCTGATCGCCGCGCACTTCTTCGTTTTCTTCTTCGCGGTCTCGTGGGGCGTCATTCTGTGGGTGCTGGTGGGCGAGGTGTTCCCGCTGCGCATGCGAGCCACGGCCATCTCGGTTGCGACGGCGTTCAACTGGATTGCCAACTGGGCGGTCACCGAAACATTCCCGCGGCTGTCGAGCTGGAACCTGAGCAGCACGTACGTGCTCTATACGTTCTTCGCCGTGGTCTCGTTCTTCTTCGTGCTCAAGTTTGTTAAAGAGACCAACGGAACCAACCTCGATCACCTAGATTGACGTTCGCAGGCCAGCGGTTCGCCGACAATCTAAAGGCTCGCGATCACCGGGTAGAACGCATCAGCGATGCCCTGGTAGCCCTCGTTGTTCGGGTGGAAATGATCCTCGGCCAACCGCCCGCGCCACGACGGCGGCCCGCTGCGGCGCATGTCGACGACCGCGATCCGACCAGCCCTCGCGGCGGCGTCGATGAGCTCGTTGACGGCCCGGGCCGCCGCGCGCGGCTGTGGCAACGTCGTCACGACGGCGCCCGGCGGCAGCTCATCGAGCAACCGCTCGAAGTCGCCCGGCAGCGATTCGCGGTGCCGGCGGCCGAGCAGGTCGTTCGAGCCGATCAGGACGGTGAGCAGGTCGGTGCGGTTGGCGCCGGTCGAGGGGGCCGCCGGCAACGTCCGCCAGGTCGGCAACTGCTGTTCGAGCAGATCGGGGACGCGGGCCCCGCTTGCCGACAGGTTGACGATCTCGTAACCACGCCCGTCAGCGACCAGTCGGTCATTGACCCGATTCACCCAACCGCGGTCGAACGCGCTCGCGCCGACGCCTTGGCTCATCGAATCGCCCAGCACGATCCATCGTGGCCCGGGGCGCGTCAGCGCGACCAGATTCGCAGCGCGCCACTGCTGGGCGTACGCGCGGTGCTGGGCCTGCACGAAACCGACACCGGGAAGCACCTTCGCCAATGCGGTTACGAGCGGCGCCGATGGGCGGCCGGTCAGGTTGGCGTAGCTGAAGGTGTCCAGGGTTGGCTCCACGTCGGTTCAACCAGCAGCCGAACGACGGGATTCCGGCACCGGTCCGGCCGCCTACTGACCCAGCAACCACCGGCCCGGGGCGGCCAGCGCTCGTGCTCGGGTGGGCCCCCACGATCCGGGGGCATAGCCGGAAAGACGTGGCGGGTCGCTCAGGACCGGCTCGACGACCCGCCAGGCCGACGCCAGGCCGTCCGGCCGGGTGAACAGCGACCGGTCGCCGAGCAGCACGTCGTGGATGAGCCGGACGTAGGGCGGCAGTGGATCCGCCCCCGGCAGATTGGTCAGCTCGATCTTGGTGGTGACGGCTTCGGTCTGAAGGTTCGGCCCGGGTTTCTTGACCGCGAGCGACACATCGATCTCGCCGTCGCCGGCCAGCGAGAAGGTGAGCACATTCTGGTGGCCCCCGGCGTCAATCGGGCCGATGTCGGGACGCAGGATCAGGCTGACCCGCTGTTCGCTCGCAGCCATCAGCTTGCCGGTTCGCAGTAGGAACGGCACCCCCCGCCAGCGCGGGTTGTCGATCCACAGCTTCGCTGCGACGTAGGTGTCGGTCTTCGATCTCGCGGCGACTCCGGGCACGTGCCGGTAACCCGCGAACTGACCGAGGACGACATCGGCGGGGTCGAGCGGCCGGAACGACTTGATCACCTTCTCGCGGGCGGACTGAAGATCGGCGGCCTGCATGCTCTTCGGCGGATCCATCGCGACCTCGGCCGCGACCTGGAAGAGATGGGTGACCAGCATGTCGAGCAGCGCGCCGGTGGCGTCATAGAACAGCGCCCGGTCGGTGATGCCGAGTCGCTCGGGCACATCAATCTGCACCGACTCGATGTGCCGTCGGTTCCAGATGCCGCCGATCATCTCGTTGGCGAACCGCAGCACGTGCACGTTCTGCGTCGCCTCTTTACCGAGGAAGTGGTCGATCCGATAGACCTGGTCCTCGCCCAGCACCGAGTGGACCACCTTGTCGAGGGCCCGGAAGCCCTTTGGTGAGGTGCCGAACGGCTTCTCATAGACCACCCGCGCCCCCTCAGCCAGGCCGTGCTCGCCGAGACCCTTGGTCACGCTCTCGAAGCCGACCGGTGGTATCGCCAGGTAATGGACCAGCTGCGAGCGGGCGCCGAGTCGCTTGCGGGCCTCGGCCAGCACCTCAAGCAGACTGCCGGGATCGTCGCTGTCGAAACCGCCGCCGGCGAAGAGCAGCCGCTGCTCGAAGTCGGCCCACTCCGTTGCCGTGGGCTTAGACCCGAACTCGGTCAGCACCTCGTGCACGTGCTTGCGGAAGTCCAGGTGCGAGACATCGCCGCGGCCGTTGCCGACCAGCAACCATTTGGCGGGCAGCAGTCCCTCGCGGCTGAGCGAGAAGAACGCGGGTAGCACCATTCGTTTGGCCAGGTCGCCCGTTGCCCCGAAGAGCACGAACACGGTCGGATCGGGTTTGCGGGTCTGCGTGGACGTCTTGTTCGCCATCGGCCAACCGTACGGGTGCGCGGCTGCGCTGAGCGCGGGCGGTGATGCCGGATACTCTTTTGCGGGCCGCCGCTCGGCGGACCAGCGTCGGTTCGTGAGGGGGCCGCGACGTGCTGGTCGATAACGCGGTGTACGTCGATGGCGCGCGCGTCGCCACCCCGCTCAGCCTGGATGAAACCTTCGAAACGCTGCGGCGACGGTCCGGCATGGCGTGGATCGGTATGTATCGTCCGACGCCGGCCGAGCTCGGTGTGGTGGCCAAGGAGTTCGATCTGCACGAGCTGGCCGTCGAGGACGCGGTGACTGCGCATCAGCGGCCTAAGCTCGAGCGCTACGACCACACGCTCTTTCTCGTGCTCCGTCCGGCCCGCTATCTCGACGCCGAGGAGGAGGTCGAGTTCGGGGAGCTGCACGTCTTCGCCGGGCACGACTTCGTCGTCTCGGTCCGGCACGCGGAATCACCGGATCTGGGTCGGGTGCGCCGCCGCCTTGAAGCGACACCCGAGCTGCTGCGGCTCGGGCCCGAGGCAGTGCTCTACGCGATCCTCGATCAGGTGGTCGATGAGTATTCGCCGGTCGTCGCGGGTCTCGAGAACGACATCGACGAGATCGAGGATCAACTCTTCGGCGGCGACCCGTCGGTATCGCGCCGTATCTATGAACTGTTGCGCGAGGTGATCGAATTTCAACGGGCGACCCACCCGCTACTTTCGATCCTCAACGCGCTCGAGGCCGGATTCGACAAGTACCACGTCGACGTCGAGCTGCGCCGCAATCTTCGTGATGTACAGGACCACGCGATTCGGGTCGTCGAACGCGTCGACGGTTTTCGGGCTTTGCTGCAGAACGCGCTCACCGTCCACGCGACGCTCGTCGGTCAGCAGCAGAACGAGGAGATGCGCAGCCTCACCGAGACGAGTCTGTCGCAGAACGAAGAGGTCAAGAAAATCTCGGCGTGGGCCGCCATCCTCTTCGCTCCGACCCTGGTGGGAACGGTGTACGGGATGAACTTCACCCACATGCCCGAGTTGCACTGGGCCGTCGGCTACCCGCTGGCCCTAGCGTTGATGGTGGTTACCTCGGCGACCCTGTACTTCGCGTTCAAGCGCCGCGACTGGCTATGAGATTTAGCTGCGGGCCTCGCTCGCTTCGCATCGCTGCGTTGCCTCCGCACAGGCATTGCTGGGCGACGGTGAAGTGACAACAGGCTGAAATGACACAGGCGCGCGGGCCGGCAATGAAGCCGGACCCACGCGCCTGATCGTTGACTAGCTGTTGCCGCTATTTGACACCGAGCGGCAAGAGGCCGTGCAGAGTCGGGATGCCATGCACATCGACCATGCTCGGCTCGGCCCGATGATCACTGACCAGGCGACGAACGGCGCTCAGGATGACCGGACGGCTTGCACCGAACTGTCGGGCGAAGTCACCGATCGTCATAGGCCGATCCTGCGGACTTCTCGTCCGCAGGGCCGACAGGATCTGCTCATCGATATCAATCACGGGCTGGTCGCCTCTCTGAGACCGGATCCGCGTAAACGCGGGAGGTCTCAGACGGGGCGGACGTTCTCAGCCTGCGGGCCCTTCTGGCCCTGCGTGGTGTCGAATTCGACGCGCTGGTTGTCATCGAGGCTCTTGTAGCCGTCACCGGAAATTGCTGAGAAGTGGACGAATACGTCGGCGCCGCCGCCGTCCGGGCTGATGAATCCGAAACCCTTTTCGCTGTTGAACCACTTCACGGTACCCTGAACCATTTCGTACTACTCCTATTGGTCTGCGCCGAAGCCGCACCATGCGGCCTCTGGGCGATACTCGTCACCCATTCGCACACGGAACCGTGCGGTCAGCAACAACTGACGCTAGCACGCTACAAACACAAAAAGATCGTTTCCGGCCAGATCAGATGACTCGGACCGCTCGCTAGTCTCGTCACCGGACCTGGAAGCGGGGCGTCCAGCCCTCGGGTGGGGCATATGGGGAGTTTGGGTGGCGACGTTGAAGGTTAGCGCATGGCTCGACGCCCGGTGGTCGGTCGAGGAACTCATCACGATCGCCACCGAGGTCGAGCAGGCCGGTTTTCACGGCGTCTGGCTGGCCGACCACTTCATGGGCAATACGAACACCGAGGAGCGATCCGCGGAAGGCATGCATGAGTGTTTCGCGCTGCTGGCCGCGTTGGCGGTGACAGTCCCGCGCGTGCGGATCGGGTCCTTGGTGGCCGGAATCACGTATCGCAACCCGGCGGTCCTCGCCAAGTCTCTGACCACGATCGATCACCTCAGCGGCGGTCGTCTGGTGGCGGGCGTCGGCACCGGCTGGCAACTCAACGAGCACGCGGCCTACGGCATCGAGCTCGGCGGGTTGCGTGAGCGCATCGACCGGTTCGAGGAGGGTCTGCAGATCCTGCGCGGTCTGACCACCCAATCGCGCACCACCGTGCACGGCAAGTACTTCACTGTCGACGATGCCCCGCTCGAGCCGAAGCCGCAGCAGGACCGGTTGCCCATCCTGATCGGCGCGAGCGGCGAACGGCGGATGCTGGGCATCGTCGCCGCGACCGCCGATGAGTGGAACTGCTGGTCGACGCCCGAGGTGTTCGCGCACAAGTCGGCCGTCCTGGACGAGCACTGCGAGCGGATCGGTCGCGACCCGAAGTCGATCTGGCGCACGACGCAGGCGTTCATCTCCTTCGGCCCGCTCGATGACACGAGTCATCGGCACCGCGCGATCGGTGGGTCGGTCGCCGAAGTCGTCGACACCGTCGGCAAATGGCACGAGAGCGGCTGCGACGAATGGATCGTCCCGGGCCTCGGCCCAACGGAACACGCCCGCGAGACGTTCGCCCGGGTCATGAGCGAGGTCGTCGGCCAGTTGGGCTGACCTAGCCGCCGAGCGAGGGAATCTGCCAGGCTGGTCACGTGCCCGAACCGGTCGAGTCGCAACCCGTCCTCACCGAACTGACGTCATCGGCCATCTTCATGATCGTGAACGTCGGACGAGGTGGCGAGGCGGTCGTGCGCGAGCTGCTGCCCGACATCCCCGGGCTCAACCGGTCGGTCGGTTTTCGCTACCCGGATGCCAAGCTGGCCGGCGTGGTCGGGATCGGATCGGACCTGTGGGACCGGCTCTTCGCCGGTCCGCGTCCGACCGGTCTGCACCCGTTTCGCCAGGTCGCCGGCGCCAGGCACCGGGCCGTGGCCACCCACGGCGACCTGTTGCTGCATATTCGGGCGACGCGCCTCGATCTCTGCTTCGAGTTGGCGACGTTGATCGTCAACCGGCTCGGTTCGTTCGCCCGGGTCGTCGATGAGGTGCACGGATTCAAGTACTTCGACGAGCGTGATCTGCTGGGTTTCGTCGACGGTACCGAGAACCCGTCCGGTCATGCGGCCGCGTCCGCGGTGGTGATCGGCGATGAGGATTCCCAATTTGCCGGCGGCAGCTACGTCATCGTCCAGAAGTATTTGCACGACCTGGTCGCCTGGAACGCGCTGCCCGTCGAGGAGCAGGAACGGGCGATCGGACGCAGCAAGCTGGCCGACGTCGAGATGGCCGACGACATCAAGCCGGCGAACGCGCATACCACTTTGACGGTGATCGAGGATCCGGACGGAACCGAACGCAAGATCGTGCGCGACAACATGCCGTTCGGACGGATCGGCGCCGCCGAGTTCGGCACCTACTTCATCGGCTATTCGCGGACGCCCGACGTCACCGAGCGAATGCTCCAGCGGATGTTCATCGGCGAACCGCCCGGGAACCACGACCGGATCCTGGACTTCTCGACTGCGGTGACCGGTGCGCTGTTCTTCGTCCCTCCCGCCGACCTGCTCGACGACCCGCCGCCCGCGGCCTGACTACTACCGCGGTTGGCAGAAAATTGCCGCTACCGCGGCTGAGGCCGCCCGTACAGATAGCCCTGCGCGTACGTGACCTCGTGTTGCTGCAGGAACCTGGCCTGATCGTGCGACTCGACGCCCACGGCAATTGTGCGGCGGCCGGTCTCGGTCGCCAGCGCGATGACATCTCTGACGATCCCCTCGGCGCCGGGATTGGAACCGCCGATCCCGGCGACGATGCTGCGGTCGATCTTCAGAACTTCCAGCGGCAGTACGTCGAGGTGGTCGCGCGTGATAACGCCGGCGCCGAAGTCGTCCAGCGCAAGGGTTACGCCGATGTCGGTGAGCGCGAAGCAGGTGTCGACCACGGTCTGATCGGCATTGAGTACCGAGGACTCGGTGATCTCGAGGATCAGGCGGCTGGGTGGGAATCCGGTCGCGCGCAGGATTTGCGTCACATGGTCGGCGAAGGACGGCTCGGCGAGATGCATGGCTGAGATGTTGACGCTGACGTGCAGCTGTTCGCCGCGCTCCATCGCCGCCGCGCACGACTGCCGAAGCACCCAACCGCCCAGCACCCGGCTGTGCATCTCGTCGTTGTCGATCGAGGGCAGGAAGTCGGCCGGCGCGAGCAGGCCGAAGTTCGGGTGTTGCCACCGGATCAGCACCTCGTGCCCGACAACATCCGTGCCGGCCAGGTGCACGATCGGGTGGTAGAAAAGCCGCAGCTGGTCTAATTCGATCGCGGCCGCGAGGGAGCCGGGGCGGCTCAATTCGGCCGCGACCGGGTGGCTGCGATGCTGCTTATGGGTCTTGCGGGGCTGCCGCAGTCGAAGCGTGGGCGTCGCGGCCGGCTGACGGTGGGCGGCGCGGTATATCGGCAAGACGGTCTCCTGGGGCGATCGAGATTCGGCCCCCGCCGCACTGCGATTCGTCAACGCTGACTTAACCCCGATCATAAACGACCACCAACATGAATTTCGACCCCAAATCTTCTCCTGCTCAACGGCTGCGGTTCGGATAGTGAGCAACGTCGCGAAGTCCTATTAATACGGCATTGCAGACAGTGGACTCTCGATCGCCGTGACGTCCTACGCTGGCGAGATGGACTGGGCGACCATCGCCGAACTTGCCACCGCTGCCGGCACCTTGGTGCTGGCGGTAGCCACGTTCGCCTCGATCCGCTCGTCGAACCGGTCGGCCCGGATCGCTGAGCGGTCGATGCTCGCCGAACTGCGGCCGTTGCTGCTGCCGTCGCGATTGCAGGACGCGCCCCAGAAGGTCGGCTTCGCCGATGACCACTGGGTACATCTCGACGGCGGACACGGCAGCGCCGACGCCACCGACGAGGCGATCTATCTGTCGATCGCGTTGCGCAACGTGGGCAGCGGCCTGGCCGTGCTGATCGGCTGGATGTTCTGGCCCGAGCGACTGATCGGAACCGATCGACCCGATATCGACACCTTCCATCGACTCACTCGCGATCTCTACATCCCGGCCGGCGACACCGGATTCTGGCAGGGCACGTTCCGGGATCCGGCTGAGCCGTCGTTCACTGATGCGGCCAAGGCGATCGCCAATCGGGATCGGTTCACCATCGACGTCCTCTACGGCGACTATGAGGGCGGCCAGCGCGTCATCACCCGGTTCAGCATGATCCCGGCCCGTGACGACAAATGGTTCGCGGCCGTCTCGCACCATTGGAATCTCGATCGCCCCGATCCGCGCTAGGCCCCTACACTCGCGCCGTGCTATTTGCCTTGCTGGCGTTCTCGGGAGCAGCCGGCCTGATCGTGCTGTTGCCCGGTCCGGACACCCTGGTCGTCGTCCGCTCGCTGTTGCGCCACGGCCGGGCCAACGCGATCCGGACCGTCATCGGCGTGCTCAGCGGGCTGAGCGTGTGGGTCGTCGCCGCGGCGCTCGGTCTCTCGGCCGTTCTGCGAGCCAGCCATGACGCGCTATGTGGCCCTGCGCTGGGCGGGCGCGGCGTACCTGATCTGGATCGGCGTGCAATCGCTGCGCTCGCATCTGGATGGGCGCCCCGGCGGTGAGCAGCCAGGTGCGGCGCCGCCGAGTGAGCAGCTGAATAGGGAGTCGACGCCGATCCGGCGGCGGCGCGGACTGCTCGGTGGGGGATACCCGGCCGGGCTGGCCAGTGACCTGCTCAACCCGAAGGTGGGCGTCTTCTTCATCGCCTTCCTGCCCGGCTTCGTGCCGCGCGGCTATGACGTCGGCGTGGTCACGCTGCTGCTCGGAGCGATCTTCATCGTCGAGACCGCGCTGTACTTCGTGATTCTGCTGATCGCGTCGCGTTCGGTGACCCGGTGGCTGCAGACGCCGCGCATCCGGCGGCGGGTCGATCGGGTCACCGGCTTGGTGCTGGTCGGCTTTGGGACACGTCTGTTGCTCGAGTAGCCGCCCGGACCGCTGCCGATTGATTGGCCCACCTGATCGATGGATGACAGAGCCAAGTGCTGTGTGACATAGTACTGGTGTGACGCGGGTGGTGATCATCGGAGCCGGCATCGTCGGTGCCGCGTGCGCGTATTACGCGACCCGGGCCGGCCTGAGCGTCACCGTCGTGGAGCGCCAATCGGTCGCGGCCGGCACCACCAGCTCGGGTGAGGGCAACCTGCTGCTGTCGGACAAGACGGACGGCCCCGAGTTGTCGATGGCCCTGAGGTCGCTGCGGCTGTGGGGCGAGCTGGCCGAGACATTTGGCGCCCAGACCCTGGAGTACGAGCGAAAGGGCGGCGTGATCGTTGCCAAGACCGACACCGCGATGACCGCGCTCGCCGTCCAGGCGGCCGAGCAGTCGCGGCTGGGCGTGCCCAATCAGCTCGTCGACCCGGCCGGGCTGCGCCAACTCGAACCGCACCTCGGCCCGCGCTTCGCGGGCGGCGCCTATTACCCCGACGATGCCCAGATCCAGCCTGGACTCGCCACGGCCCGGCTGCTGCGAGCGGCCACGGAGCAAGGGGCGCGCGTGCGTCTCGAGGTGGATGTCCGTGGGCTCGAGCTGACGGCCGGGCGGGTGTCCGCGGTGCGGACGAACCGGGGCCGGGTCGAGGCCGACTACGTCGTCAATGCGGCCGGTACCTGGGCCGGGGAGTTGTCGACCTTGCTCGGCGCGCCGGTTCCGGTGGCGCCGCGGCGCGGTTTCATCCTGGTCACCGAGCCGCTGCCGCCGATCATCCGGCACAAGGTCTATTCGGCCGATTACGTGGCCAACGTCGCCTCGAGCGCCGAGGGTCTTGAAACCTCGTCGGTCGTCGAAGGCACCCGATCGGGCACCGTGCTGATCGGGGCCAGCCGTGAACGAGTGGACTTCCAGCGAACCATTTCGCTCCCGGTCGTGCGCGAACTGGCGGCTCAGGCCGTCGACCTTTTCCCGGTGCTGCGAGACGTGAACCTCATGCGCGTCTACGTCGGATTCCGGCCGTACTGCCCCGACCACCTGCCGATCGTCGGCTTCGACGGGCGGCTGCCCGGCCTGTTGCACGCCTGCGGGCACGAGGGCGCCGGCATCGGGCTGGCTCCGGCCACCGGCGAGCTGATCGCCGAATTGATCGCGCAGCTTCCGACCACGCTCGACGGCGATCCGTTCTCACCGCACCGGTTGATCGGACGGGCCGCATGAGCCACATCGAGGTCTCGACGTGAGCACGTTCGTCTTCGACGGCGGCGAGATCGCGTTCACGGCCGGTCAGACGGTCGGCGCCGCGCTGATCGCGGCCGGCATCTACAGCTGGCGCACGACGCGGGTCGCGGGACGGCCGCGAGGGATCTTCTGTGGTATCGGCGTCTGCTTCGACTGCCTGATCATGATCGACGGCGTGCCGAACCAGCGGGCCTGCCTCGTCCCCGCCGGCCGCGCTATGAACGTCTCGACCCAGGACGGAACCGGCCATGATGACCTCGTCTGAGCGGGGGCCGGTCCGGTTCACGGCGATCGTGATCGGTGCCGGTCCGGCCGGGCTCGCGGCCGCGGTGGAGGCCGGCCAAGCCGGGCTGTCGGTCGTGCTGATCGACGCCGGTGCTCGCCTGGGTGGTCAATTCTGGCGCCACGGAACCAGTGGCGCCGACCCGTCGCTGCACCACGATCTCGACGTGTTCGCCGATCTGCTTGCCGGCGCCGAGCGACTCATCGCCGCCGGCCGGCTGGACTATCGGCCCAACCACCACGTGTGGTCGGTTAGCGCGGACGATGACTGCGTAGTGTCGGCCGTCGACCGCAGTGACATCACCCGACCGGTCGGGCTGACGGTCGCAAGCGACTATCTGTTGCTGGCCCCCGGCGCGTACGACCGCCAGCTGCCGTTCCCGGGGTGGGACCTGCCCGGCGTGATGACGGTCGGGGCGGCGCAGGCATTGCTCAAGGGAAGCGGCGTGGTGGTCGGACCACGGGTAATGGTCGCGGGCACGGGACCCTTCCTGCTGCCGGTCGCCAGCTCGCTCGCCGAGCGCGGGGCCGATGTCGTCGGGGTGCACGAGGCCAATCATCCGTCCGGCTGGCTGCGCCGCGCGCCCGTGCTCGTCACCCATCCGCGGCAGCTGCGCGAGGCCGTCGGGTATGTGACCACCTTGGCGCAGCACCGGGTGCCGTTGCGGCACCGATCGATGGTGGTCGCGGCCCACGGCGAGGATCGTCTCGAGGCGGTGAGCGTGGCCCGGCTCGATCGTCGGGGCACTCGGATCGCCGGCCGCACCCGACGGATCGCGGTCGACGTGCTCGCGGTCGGCTACGGCTTCAGCACCCAGTCCGAACTCGCGATCGCCGCCGGCGCCCAGCTGCGGGTCAGCGCCGACCAGACCCTCGTGACGATCGTCGATGACGAGCTGCGGACCTCGAATCCGCGGGTCTTCGCGGCCGGCGAGATTACCGGTGTCGGCGGCGCCCCGCTGGCAGTGGCCGAGGGCCGGATCGCCGGCGCCGCGATGGCCCGTGCGGCGGGCGCCGTCGCCGGCGCCCCGGCTGCCCGCGAAGTGCGGTCGCTGCACTCACCGGTCGCCCGGTTGCGCAGGTTGCGGCGCTTCGCCGACGCGATGCACCAGGTCTATCCGGTGCCCCCCGCGTGGCTGACCAACCTCGAGCCCGACACGATCGTCTGTCGCTGTGAAGAGGTGACGGTGGCCGGGATCGACGAAGCCATCGCACTCGGCGCGCAGGACGGTCGCACGGTCAAGCTGCTGTCGCGCTCGGGCATGGGCTGGTGCCAGGGCCGCGAATGCGGATATGCCACCGCCGGCCTGATCGCTGACCGAACCGGCCGTCCGCTCGATCTGAGCAGCGGCGCCGGCCGTCCGATTGCCACCCCGATACCCCTGGGCCTAGTCGCCAAGGTCGCCGACCGCGCCCCTGACCACCACCCGATCCGAACCACAACCAGAAGGACAGCATCATGACGAACCGCAAACCGTGGCACGGCGTCCTGGTCGCGACGGCCATGCCCTGGCTCGAAAACGACGAGCCGAACCTCGAGGCCTACGGCACCCACATCGCCTGGCTGGCCGAGCACGGCTGTCACGGTGTGACGCCGAACGGCTCGCTGGGTGAGTACCAGCAGCTCACCGACGAGCAGCGGGGCGCGGTCGTTCGAACCGCCGTCGCCGCCGCGCCCGAGGGTTTCAGCGTGATGCCCGGTGTGGCCGGCTACAGCTCGCGGCACGCCCGTCGGCACACCGAGGTGGCCGCCGAGGCCGGCTGCCCGGCCGTGATGTTGCTGCCGCCGAACGCGTACCGCGCGAACGAAGAAGAGGTGGTGGCGCATTACCGCGCCGTCGCCGAGGTCGGCGTGCCGATCGTCGCCTACAACAACCCGATCGACACCAAGGTCGACCTGACGCCGTCGCTGTTGTCGCGCCTGTTCCACGAGGGCCTGATCGTCGGCGTCAAGGAGTTCACTGGTGACGTGCGGCGCTTCTACGAGATCGCCGAACTGGCGCCCGAGCTCGACGTGATCGCCGGTAGTGACGACGTGGCCCTCGAACTGGCCATCGCCGGCTCGCCCGGCTGGGTGTCGGGTTACCCGAACGCCTTCCCGGCCGCTTGCGTCGATCTGTTCAACGCGGCCCAGCTGCACGACATGGAGGCCGCGCTGCCGCTGTACCGGACGCTGCACCCGCTGCTGCGCTGGGACTCCAAGACCGAGTTCGTCCAGGCCATCAAGCTCTCGATGGACATCGTGCCGGATGCCATCGACGGTGGCCGCTGCCTGCCGCCGCGGGGCCCGCTCAGCGCGACCGCGGCCGCCGCCGTCCGTGAGGCGACCGAAAAGGCGCTGGCCGCGGGACTCGGATGAGGTCGATCCGCACCCTGCACTCGGTCGATTCGCACACCGAAGGCATGCCGACGCGGGTGATCGTCGGCGGAGTCGGGGTGATCCCGGGCGCCACCATGGCCGAACGTCGACTCCACTTCATCAACAAGATGGACGACCTGCGCACCCTGCTGATGTGCGAACCGCGTGGTCACTCGGCGATGTCGGGCGCGATCCTGCAGCCACCGACGCGCCCCGACTGCGATTACGGCGTGCTGTTCATCGAGGTGTCGGGCTGTCTGCCGATGTGCGGGCACGGCACCATCGGGGTGGCCACTGTGCTCGTCGAGACCGGCATGGTCGAGGTGACGGAACCGGTGACCCGGATCCGGCTCGACACCCCGGCCGGGCTGGTGATCGCCGACGTCGCGGTCACCGGCGGCGCCGCGACCAGCGTCACGATCAAGAATGTGCCGTCGTTCGCGTTGGCGCTCGACCAGTATGTCGACGTCCCGGGACTGGGCCGGATCGACTACGACATGGCGTTCGGTGGCAACTTCTACGCGCATCGTCGACATCGCCCAGATCGGCCAGCCATTCGACCGGGCGGCCCAGCAGCCGATCCTCGCCGCGGGCCTGGCGATCATGGACGCGATCAACGAGGCCGACCGGCCGGTGCACCCCGATGCGGCCGAGATCAGCGGCTGCCACCACGTGTACTTCATCGGCCCCGGTTCGACCGCCGAGCATTCTCGGCACGCGATGGCGATTTTCCCGGGTTGGTTCGATCGCTCACCCTGCGGCACCGGCACCAGCGCCCGCATGGCCCAGTTGCATGCCCGCGGCGAACTGCCGCTCGATCGCGACTTCATCAACGAATCCTTCATCGGCACCCGCTTCATCGGTCGGCTGATCGAAGAGACCTCGGTCGGCGGACGCACCGCGGTCATCCCGACCATCACCGGACGGGCCTGGATTACCGGCACCGCTCAATACCTGCTCGATCCGGCCGATCCCTTCCCGGCCGGGTTCACCTTCTGAGAGGCACCAAGTGATCACATCCGTATCGCCGCAACGACCGTCCGACGTCGTTCTCAGCACGGCTGAGACGAGCGGCGCCGAGGTCGTGGCGGCCGTGGCCCGTTCCCGCGGGGCGCAGCGCGGCTGGGATCGCGGTGGACCGGCGGCGCGTTCGGCGGCACTGGGTGAAGCCGCCGACTCGTTTGCCGCGGCGGCCGAAGAATTGACCATGCTGGTCGTCCGTGAGGTCGGCAAACCAGTGAGCGAGGCCCGCGGTGAGGTGGCCCGGGCCATCGCGATCCTGCGCTATTACGCGCAGCAGGCCTTCGACCCGCTCGGCTCGACGCACGGTGCGGCCGGCGACACGCTCACCTTCACGACCCGCCGTCCCCGCGGCGTGGCCGGGCTGATCACACCGTGGAACTTCCCGCTGGCGATCCCGATCTGGAAGGCCGCGCCCGCGCTCGCCTTCGGCAACGGGGTCGTGCTCAAGCCGGCCGACCAGGCCACCGCGTGCGCATTGCGAATGGCCGAACTGCTCGATGGCGTACTGCCGGCCGGCCTGTTCGCGGTCGTGCCGGGCCTCGCCGAAACGGGCGCCGCGGTGCTCGACTCGACCGATGTCATCTCGTTCACCGGCTCGACCAACGTCGGGCGGTCGATCGTGGCCACCGCCGCCGCGCGGGGCATTGCCGTGCAGGCCGAGATGGGCGGCCAGAACCCGGCGATCGTGCTGCCGGACGCCGACCTGTCGCTCGCGGCCGCGACGATCGCGGGAGCGGTCGCCGGTTACGCCGGGCAGAAGTGCACCGCGACCAAGCGGGTGATAGTCGTCGGTGACGCGACCGAGTTCCTGGACGCACTCGTGGCCGCGGTCGAGAAGCTGGTGATCGGTGAACCGGCCGACGCCGCCACCGTCGTCGGACCGGTCATCGCGGCCGATGCCCGCGATCGAGTGGTGGCCGCGGCGGCGAGTGCGAAGGCCGCCGGCGGGCGGCTGGTGACCGGCGGCGAGGCGCTCGACCGGGACGGCTGGTTCGTCGCGCCGACGGTGGTCGATTCGCTGCCGTCCGATCATCAGCTCGAATGTGACGAGGTCTTCGGGCCGATCTGTGCGGTGTCGTCGGCCGGTTCGGTCGAGGAAGCGATCACCCGGGCCAACTCGGTGCGTTACGGACTCGTGGGTGGGGTCTACACGCGTGACCTGAATGCGGCCCTCGCCGTCAGCTCCCAGCTCGCGACCGGTCTGATCAAGGTCAACGCCCCCACGACCGGCGTCGACTTCCACCTCCGTTCGGTGGCGTCAAGGACTCGAGCTACGGCAGCAAGGAGCAGGGCAAGGCGGCCGTCGAGCTCTATACCAGCAGCCACACCGTCACGATCGCGCCGCAGCCGTGAGCACCGACGGCAGCGTTGGGCTGGTCGCGGTCCGGGCGCGGGTCAGCCTGCGCGACGAGGCCATCGAGACGCTCTATGCCGCGATCGTCGCGGGCATCCTGCGTCCGGGGGTGGTCTATTCCGCTCCGACGATGGCGGCCCAGCTCGGCATGTCGGCAACGCCCGTCCGGGAGGCAGTACTCGATCTGGTCAAGGAAGGCCTGGTCGAGACGGTCCGCAACAAGGGGTTCCGGGTCGTCGAGCTGGCCGATTCCGAGCTGGACGACCTCACCGAGCTGCGGTTGCTGATCGAGGGACCGAGCATCCGCAAGATCGCCGAGCGTGGTCTCGAACCGGGCGAATACGCCGAGTTGCACGAGCTGGCCGAGCGGATCGAACACAGCGCCGGTGAACTCGACCTGATCGCGCACAACAAGGCCGACCTCGAGTTCCACACCCGCTTGCTCGCGGTACTCGGCAATCGGGTGCTCGTCGAGACCGTGCGCTCGCTGCGAATGAGGTCGCGGCTCTATGGCCAGCAGCAGCTGGCGAGTTCGGGCGGCCTGGCGCCGAGCGCACACGAGCACGCGCAACTCCTCGATCTGATCCACGCCAAGGACGGTGCGGGGGCCGAGAAGCTGATGCGCCAGCACATCCACCACGTCCGCGGCAGCTGGGCGACCGGGTCGCTCGCCGACGACCACTAGTCACGTGGGCTTCAGTCGCGCGCAACTCGAGGCGGCTCGCACCGCGACCGTTCCCGACCTCGTCGGGCCGGATCCGCGACTGTTGTTCGTCGGCATCAACCCCGGACTGTGGACGGCCGCGGCCCAGGCCCACTTCGCCCGGCGCGGCAACCGGTTCTACCCCGCCCTTTATCGGGCCGGCATTCTCGACCGGATCGTCGACGCATCCTCGGGATACGCGCCGGGCGACTTCGAGCACCTGGTCGAGCGCGGGGTCGCGATCACCAATGTGGTGGCCCGGGCGACCGCGCGGGCTGACGAACTGGATCGGGACGAACTGATCGCGGGCGGCCGAATTCTGGCGGGGCGGGTGCGCGAACTGGCGCCCCGGGTCGTGGCGATCCTCGGCGTCACCGCCTATCGGGCCGCATTCGGGCGGCCGCGCGCGCTCGCCGGCCGGCAGCCGCACGACCTCGGCGGCGCGCAGCTCTGGGTGGCGCCGAACCCGAGCGGTCTCAACGCGCACGCCAGCCTGGACGCGCTCGCCGCGGCCTACCGCGAGGTCGCGCTCGCGGCCGGCATCAGCGTCTACCCCCGCCCGGTCAAGCCGTAGGGTGGGCGCGTGATCGGGGCGCCCAAGCTGCTCAGCGACCTGACGACGATCAGGGTCGGCGGGCCGGCGGGACGGTTCGCGGTCGCCGCCGACACCGAGCAGCTGATCGATCTCGTCCGTAGGGCGGATGCCGACAGCGAGCCCGTCCTGGTGATGAGCGGCGGCTCGAACCTCGTCGTCGGCGATCGCGGGTTCGACGGATTGGTCGTGCAGGTCGCCTCGAGCGGCCTTGCCATCGATGGCGTCATCGTGCGGGCCGATGCGGGTGTCGGGTGGGACTCGGTCGTCGTCGCCGCCTTGGACGCGGGGCTCGCCGGTCTTGAGTCGCTCTCCGGCATACCGGGTTCGGTGGGCGGGACCCCGATCCAGAACGTCGGCGCATACGGAACCCTGACGTCAGACGCGCTCAGCGCGCTGACCGTCTATGACCGGGCCACCCGCACGGTCGAGTCGATGACACCGGCCCAGTGTGGATTCGGCCGGCACCGGCAGAGCATCTTCAAACGCAGCCCGCGCTACGTCATCCTCGATGTCGAGTACACCTTGGCGCGATCAGCCCTGTCCCGTCCGATCGCCTATCGCCGGTTGGCCGATCGACTCGGGGTCGAGCTCGGCGAACGGGTCGACGCGCTTACGGTGCGCACGGCCGTTCTGGCGCTGCGGGCGCAGAACGGCATGCTGCTCGACCCGGCCGACCACGACACCTGGAGCGTCGGCTCGTTCTTCCTGAATCCGGTGGTCGGCGAGGTGCCCGGCGTGGCTCGGGACTGCCCGGCATTTCCCGGACCCCGATGGCATCAAGCTGCCGGCGGCCTGGCTGATCAATCACGCCGGCTTCGACCGCGGTTACGGTGCCCAGTTCGGCAACGGCACGGTCGCCCTTTCGAGCAAACACGCGCTGGCGATCACCAACCGCGGCGGGGCCACAGCGGCCGACGTGACCCAGTTCGCAGCGCATATCCGGGACGGGGTCGAGAATGCGTACGGCATCAGGCTGGATCCTGAGTGCGACTTGGTCAATTGTGAGCTCTAGCGAAGGGGAGTGGTCACGCTGAGCTCGACCGGGAGCGGGGCGGGCACTACCGCCGCGGTGAAGACGGTGACGCTGCGGTCGGTAACGGCGTCGGCATTCCTGCCTGCTTTCGTCTATGAGATCGGCAACGGCGCGATCGCGCCGATCAACGCGCTCACCGCCGTGAACTGTGGTGCCTCGCCCGAGGTCGCCGCGTTCATGCTGGCCCTGTCGCCGATCGGACTGGTGCTCGGCGACATCCCGTCGTCGGCATTGGCGACCCGTTTCGGTGATCGCCGAGCGATGATGATCGCCACCGGCGGCGCCGTCCTCGCGCTGATCGTCTGTTACCTCGCGCACTCGCTGCTGGTGCTAGCCCCCGGTTTCCTGCTGATCGGCCTGTTCAACTCGACCTACTACTTGGGCCGGCAGTCCTACCTCGTCGAGATCATCCCGCTCGAACTGCGAGCCCGGGCGATGTCGACCATGGGTGGCTCGCACCGAATCGGGCTGTTCGTCGGGCCATTCGTCGGTGCGGGGGTGATCGCGTTGAGCAACTACCGGTCCGCCTACCTGCTCGCGATCATCTGCGCCGCCAGCGCCGGGCTCCTGCTACTGCTGATCCCAGATGTCGACGGGGGCGCGACGCCCACCAGATCGAATGTGAAGAATCAGAGCGTCGGTTCGCTGCTGCGCGAGAACCACAAGATGCTCGTCACCGTCGGCACCGCCGTTTTTGCATTCAGTGCCCTGCGCGCGGCCCGGCAGGTCGTCGTACCGCTATGGGCGGTTCATATCGGGCTGGGCGGTGAGAAGACCAGCATCATCTTCGGCATCGCCTCGGCCGTAGACATGTTGCTGTTCTATCCCGCCGGCAAAGTGATGGATCACTTCGGCCGGCTGGCGATCGCGATCCCGTCGCCGTTCATCCTCGGCGCGACGATGATGCTGTTGCCGCTGACGCACGGGCCGGTGTCGCTGACCATCGTCGCAATGATCATGAGCGCCGGAAACGGCATCGGCTCGGGGATCCAGCTGACGATCGCGGCCGATCTGGCGCCGGTCGAGGGGCGGATCAGATTTCTTTCCCTCTGGCGGGTGTGGGCCGACGGCGGCCAGGCCTGCGGCCCGCTCGCGCTGTCGGCGATCGCCGCTGCCCTGACACTGGCAGCCGGGACGGTCGGGGTCGGCATCTTCGGGATCTATGCCGCCAGCGCTTTCGCGCGCTGGTTGCCTCGCTATTCGCCCTTGGCGACCCGGGCCGGGATGCAGGCGCGTCGGGCCCAGCTTGTGGCGCCATCGCCCGCGTCCTCCCACCCCCGGGCGAACCGATCAGGACACCCGGCGATGCAGACGCCGAGTCCTGAAATCACACCGCGATCAGGATCCGTCCGGACGGTCCAGAACCCCGGTCGCCTTGTTCTGGCGGCGGAGTAGTCCGGCGGCGTACTCGGCGCTCGCCTGTAGCTGCTTCAGTTCTCGCACGCGGGCCGCTTTGGCGTCATTGCGGGTGCGGGCATGTTCGAGCTGAGCGAGGACGCGGTCGGTCACGTGCTCGACCGTCTCGGCGGCGTGCGCGAGCGGCCCACCCGACCAGCCCGCTCGCCTGGCCAGCTTCGCGGTCAGCACCAGCTTGCAGACCTCGAGCTGTAGCAGATGGGCGAAGCCGGGTGCGGCGACGATGTCCTTGATCGCGGCCTGGGTCGCGTCGGTCGACGCCCCGTCCACGGCGCCCAGCAGCCATAGCCCGCCGGTCAGCGCGAGGCCGCCACCGAGCACCGAGCCGAAGCCGAGCTGGGCGAGCCCGGCCGACATCGCCACACCGCCGGCGCGGCCGACGGCCGCCGGCATCGCGATGGCGATGAGCGGACCGGCCGGCAACGCGGGGCTCGGGTCGGCGACGTGCTTGACCACTTTGCGCCAAGCCTTGGTGAGCACGACGACGCTGTCCGGGTCGAGGTGCATCGACAGGGCGGCGACCAACTTCAAGGACTGGACCCGGGCCGCCTCGCGCCGGTCAGTCAGTTCGAACCAGTACGGGCTGAATGGATTGGCCACCGTCAACTCGACCAGGAGCGCGCGTCGCTCGTATTCGCTCGTGCCGGTTAGGAGTGAGCCGAAGCTTGAGATGAGATCACCACGGATCAGCTCGGGCGAGTCCCGATGAACGGTCTCGGTGATCGCGTCGACCGCGCGGGCCATTCGATCGCGCGAATCGCCGGCGGGCTCCGAGATCCACAGGTTGGTCGCAACGGCCAATGAACCCAGCGCGAGCGTCGCGCCAACGGTCGCGCTGGATCGCGCGGGCGCGATTGCTTCGGTAATGGGCGTCGCCGATTCGGCAACCGGCTCAGTCGGTTCGGTGGTGGCCGGCGTCGACTCAGCGGCCGGCTCGGCCGATTCGGCAATCGGGGTGGGGGAGTCAGCGCCGGCGGTGGGCTCGCCGGCAGCGTGCTCATCGCCGATGCCGTCGACGCCATCGTCCTGTTCGGTTTCGTCTTCGTGGTCGACCCCGTCGAAACCGTCAACGGACGGGTAGGAAATAACGCCGTTGGACATAACCCTCAACTTTGACAAATTAGCAAAACGTGACCCGCTACAAGTTTGGGGAGGCCCACCCAATATTTGACCAGATCACGATTCGCTGCGCCAGCGGACCGGTTTCGGGCCCCGGAATTGCTGGCCGCTCAGTGGCGTTGTGGCACCAACGGACGCCGCGGCGATCGACATCACCAGCGGCGTCGTAGAAGGAGTGAGACATCATGACAAAGGCAACCGAGGTCCGTCCGGTCGTTCGACTGAAGAGTTCCGCCGGCACCGGCTACACCTATGTGACGCGCAAGAATCGACGCAATGATCCCGACCGGCTGGTGCTGCAGAAGTACGACCCGATCGCGCGAGCCCATGTCGACTTCCGCGAAGAGCGCTAGGAGTCACGAAGAGCGCTAGGAGTCAGCTGTCCGGGGTAGCTGCATCGCTGAACGCGAGGTCGGCCTCGACCTGGATCAGCTGCGGGTCGTTCGCGGTGGTGGCGCCGCTGGTGTACCAGCCGTCGATGATCACGACTAGTCCGTCCTGGGTGAGCACCGAGAAGGCCTCGGCGGCCGGGATCGACGTCGCCGCGCCGGCGATTCGTTTCCCTTCGCGCAGCAGATCGTTGACGCTGCCCGTCCCATCGGCGTTCTCGAGGTCGACGAGCTGCTGCGCGGCCCCGAAGTCGGGGTTTTCATTCACCTTGGTGACCTGGGCCGAGACCGTGATGACCGATAGCGCCAGCGTCCGTCCGTTCAGCGGTGCGGTCCACAATCGTCGGGTCGCCGTTCGGCACGGGTGGGCAGCGAAGTAGGCGATTATCGGCTGGCCGTGCGAGTGTGCGCCGCAGTCGGTCAACGCGTCGTGCGCCCAGAGGGTCATGACATACGTGCCACCGAGCGCGCCAGTGCCGGTGATTGTGGCAGTCGTCAGCGCGGTGGGAGTTGGTGTGGCGGTCGCCGTCGCGGGGCGCGATGCGCTCGAACTCGGGGTGGTGGCAATTGAGGTCGCCGCCGAGCTGGTTGGGGCCGAGCTGATGGATTGACTGGTCGCCGCCGCTGGTGTGCCTTGGCCCGTGGCGACGGACTGGCCACACGCGCTCAGCAGCCCGACCGACAGAGCGAGCGCGATCAGTGAACCGCCGCGAAACGACGCTGGTGCGTTCACGCTTATCTCCTGCAACGCCGGTCGGGGTCCCTGGCAACCGGCGAAATCTACCGCACAGGTCGCCCCTAGAATGACCAGATGGCGACTCGCGCGGGCATCGTCGTCACTGGGACCGAGGTGCTCACCGGACGGGTGAGCGACCGCAACGGACCTTGGCTGGCCGAACAATTGCGCCTGCTCGGCGTGGACGTCGCCTACGTTGTGGTGGTCGGTGACCGACCGGCCGACCTGGCTGACGCGCTCGCCTTCATGGCCCGGTCCGGAGTCGACCTGATTCTCACCTCCGGCGGCCTCGGGCCGACCGCCGACGATCTGACCGCCGAGGTGGTCGCGACCGCGCAGGGCCGCACCATGCAGTTCGATGCGGTACTCGAACGGCAGATCGCAGCGATCGTCACCCGACTGAACGCGGCCCGCGGTCGGTCGGTCGACCCGGTGGCGATGGCCGCCGGCAGCCGCAAGCAGGCGCTCGTCCCCGACGGTGCCTCAGTACTGGCGCCGACCGGAACCGCACCGGGGCTGGTGGTGCCGGTCGCGGACGGACGCAGCGGACCGCCCATCGTGGTGTTGCCGGGGCCGCCGCGCGAACTGCAGTCGATGTGGCCGGCCGCTGTCGCCGACCCGACCGTCCTGGCGGCGTTGTCGGGACGGGCCGAACTGCGCCAGAGCACGATCCGGCTGTGGGGCACCGTCGAGTCCGAACTGGCCGAGACGCTGCGCCGCAACGACGCCCTCCTGGCGGACCTTGAGATAACGACCTGCCTGAGCGAGGCGGGCCTTGAGATTGTCACCCGGTACGGTGCCGATGAGCAGGCCGACTACGAACGCTTCGAGGCGATGATCGTCGCGGCCTATCCGACGTCGGTCTTCTCCCTCGATGGACGCACAATCGACCAGGTCGTCGCGGACGGGCTGCTCGATCGTAAATTGACCATTGCGACCGCCGAGTCGTGTACGGCCGGCCTCCTCGCCGGTCGGCTGACCGATCTGGCCGGCTCGTCGGCGTATGTGCTGGGTGGGCTGGTGGTCTATTCGAACCAGGCCAAACATGATCTGGCCGGGGTGCCGTCCGAGCTGATCGAACGCGTCGGCGCGGTGAGCCCCGAGGTCGCCAGCGCGCTCGCCGCCGGAGCCCGGACCCGGCTGGGCGCCGACATCGGCGTCGGCATCACCGGTATCGCCGGTCCGGGCGGCGGCACCGCCGAAAAGCCAGTCGGTCTGGTGCATTTGAGCGTCGCCGGACCGGGTGGCGTCATCGATCGACGGGTGAATTTGCCCGGTTCGCGCACCGACGTGCGTCAGCGCACCGTCATGATCGCTCTGCACATGGTCCGCGAGCTCTTGACCGGAGCGGCGCCAACCAGTCGGGTGTGAAGTACAGCACGGCCGGCCCCGAAGCGCGTCCGGCTCCCGTCGGCCGTTATCTGGGCCACGGTCGACGGGTCGTTCATGGTTTCCGCCGCTAGTGTGAAAAGTGAAACGTCCACGAACTAGACATTGGGGCGCATTGATGACGCAGACAGGCACGCCCACGTTGCACCTCGGCGGTCACGACGACCTCGCGCTGCCGCTGCACAACCCCATCGAAGGGGCACCCGGACTCGAGATATCGAAGCTGCTCTCAGTCGACGGCGTCGTCACCTACGACCCCGGTTTCGCCAATACCGCGAACTGCTCCTCCTCGATCACCTACATCGACGGAGACGCGGGCATTCTGCGGTATCGCGGCTACCCGATCGACCAGTTGGCGACCGGGTCGACGTTCCTCGAGACGGCCTACCTGCTCATCTACGGCGAGCTGCCGAGCGCGAGCGACCTGACCGAATTCGAAGGCAAGATCCGCCGGCACACGCTGTTGAACGAAGACATGAAGAGCTTCTTCGACGGCTTCCCGCGCAATGCACATCCGATGCGGGTCACCTCGTCGGCCGTCTCGGCGCTCGGTACGTTCTACGAGGATTCGCTCGACCCGTTCGATCACGACGCGGTCGAGTTGTCGACGATCCGGCTGCTCGCCAAGCTGCCGACGATCGCCGCGTACGCGTACCGCAAGTCGCACGGCCAGTCGTTGCTCTACCCCGACAACTCCCGCAACTTCGTCGAGAACTTCCTCTGGATGACGTTCGGGCAGCCGACCGAGCCCTATGTGGTCGACCCGATCATTGCCCGTGCCCTGGATGTGCTGTTCATCCTGCACGCCGACCACGAGCAGAACTGTTCGACTTCGACCGTTCGCATGGTCGGCTCGGCCCAGGCTGACCTGTTCACCTCGGTCGCGGCCGGTATCGGTGCGCTGTCGGGTCCGCTGCACGGCGGAGCCAACGCCCAGGTCATGGAGATGCTGCAAGAGATCCGGGCTGACGGCGGCGACGTCAAGAACTTCGTCCAGCGGGTGAAGAACAAGGACGGCGTGAAGCTGATGGGCTTCGGGCACCGGGTCTACAAGAACTACGACCCGCGCGCCGCGATCGTCAAGAAGTTCGCGGACGAGGTGCTCTCATCGATGGGTAAGCGCGACGACCTGCTCGACATCGCCATGGAACTCGAAGGCGTCGCGCTCGAGGACGACTACTTCGTATCTCGCAAGCTCTACCCCAACGTCGACTTCTACACCGGCCTCATCTACCAGGCCCTCGGCTTCCCGACCCGGATGTTCACCGTGCTCTTCGCGATCGGCCGGCTGCCCGGCTGGATCGCCCAGTGGCGCGAAATGATCGAGGACCCCGAGACCAAGATCGGCCGTCCGCGCCAGCTCTACACCGGAGCCCCCGAGCGCCCGTTCGTGGAGCTGGGCAACCGCTAGACCCAACGCGGTACCGACGAACCCCGCCTCCCGAGCACGATGAGGCGGGGTTTTTCGATGGCGTTATTCCCGATGGATCGAACGTATGTTCTAATGGCCTATGGGTGACGCGGCCGGGATCATGCACGCCGACCTCGATTCGTTCTATGCCTCGGTCGAACAGCGTGACGATCCACGGCTGCGCGGACGGCCGGTGATCGTCGGGGGTGGCGTTGTGCTCGCCGCCAGCTACGAGGCGAAGGCCTACGGTGTGCGCACGGCGATGTCCGGCCGGCAGGCGCTGGCCCTGTGTCCGTCCGCGATCGTCGTCACCCCGCGGATGCACGCCTACTCCGATGCCAGCCGGGCCGTCTTCGCGGTGTTCGATGACACGAGTCCGCTGGTCGAACCGATGTCGATCGACGAGGCATTCCTGGACGTGCGCGGGTTACATCGGATCCGCGGAACGCCGACCGACATCGCGATCAAGCTGCGGGCCGACGTCCGCGACCGGGTCGGGCTGCCGATCACCGTTGGCGTGGCGCGCACGAAGTTTCTGGCCAAGGTGGCGAGCGGAGTCGGCAAACCGGACGGGCTGCTGGTGGTGCCGATCGATGGCGAGGCCGCCTTCTTGCGCCCGCTACCCGTGCAGCGGCTCTGGGGTGTCGGCCGGGTGACGGCCGAGAAGCTGCGTGCCCGCGGCATCCTCACCGTCGCCGATGTCGTCAGCTGCCCCGAGAACGCACTGGTCTCGATGCTCGGACCCGCGGCCGGACGGCACCTGTGCGCACTGGCCCACAATCGCGACCCACGACCGGTCACCACCGGCCGTCGACGACGCTCGATCGGCGCCCAGAGCGCGCTCGGCCGGCGGCGGCTGAGCCCGACCGAGTTGGACGAGCGGTTGACCGGACTGGTCGATCGGGTCTGCCGGCGGCTGCGGGGTGCTGGCCGGGTCTGCCGCACGGTCGTGCTGCGACTCCGCTTCGACGACTTCACCCGGGCCACCCGATCGCACACCCTCGCGGCCGCGACCACCGATACCGGCGCGGTGCTTGACGCCGTTCGGCGCCTACTCGGTTCGTGCGCCGCGCTCATCTGCGACCGCGGCCTGACCCTGATCGGGGTGGCCCTCGCCAACCTCGACGACGCCGATGCCGTCCAGCTCGAGTTGCCGTTCGCCGACCGCGACCGCTCGGGCCTTGACTCGGTCATCGACCATGTGCGCGACCGCTACGGAACCCGGTCGATCAATCGGGCCCGGCTGATCGGGTTCGATGTCAACCCGGTGATGCCGATGCTGGCGGACTGATGCGACCGATCGCTTGGCGATCCGGCCGCTCGGCCGCGATGAGGTACGGGCGGCCGGATCCTGGGTATACCGCGGCCATGGTCACTCGGGGCTATGCAGGCGGTCGCACATCGTTCGCGAGCATGTTCGCGGCACTACTTGTGGTGTGGTTGGTCATCGGCGCGATCGCGGCGGGCCAGCGTGGTTACTACAGCAGCAAATCGACGAACTGTGCCCACGTCGGCACGATAGCTGTGACCGTCGTGGCGGGCCCATTGAACTACGTGGGCGCCAACCCGAAGGTGTCCTGCAGCGTTCCGCAGCCGAGCAAATAGTCCAGGCGGGACGAGGCGCGGTCGTCCGGGAGCGTCCACCGACGGCCGGTTCCGTTCCGACACTACGTTTGGTACTTTCGTGGTCCCCCGAGCGATAGTGCGTACTTATCCGTCCACTCGCATAGGTGATTATGGCCGTAGGTGACATCTGGGACCTTTCGACGAAGCAGTCGAACGGTACGGTTCCCGCTGCCGACCAGCCCGAGCGCCCGGCCGAAAGTGGTGAACCCGCCGGCGCAGGTGCCCGCCTCTCCCTGGCCAAGGTGCTCCCGAGCGCAGCCAAGCATCGTGGGGTCGGACGCCGGCGGGCGGTCGCTGAGAAGCATGCGAACATCGCCCTGGGCGAGCTCGACGACGTCGAAGCCGCACTGCGCCGACGCAACGAAGTACTGGTCGCTGCGATCAAACGAATCCAGGACTTGTACATAGTCACCGACCAGCGGCAGATATTCCGGTTGGCCGCCACCGACGTATTCGTCGAGAAGTCGCAGTTCATGCTGGCCCAGCGGGCCCGCACCATGTGGCGTGCGGGCGTCGCCAGCACGGTTGCGGCCGTCGCCCTACTGATCGGGTTGGCGGCCCTGCTCGTCTGGCGGACCGAATCCGCTTCGTCGTCCTCATTGGGCGGCAGCCGGCTCGCCCTCGTACTGGTCGAGATGCTCGCTTGCGCCGTCGTCGTCGTATTCGCGGTCCGCTACCTGCTCAAGCTGGCCAGCTCGTTCTTCCAGCAGAATGTGTCGATCGTGGCTCGCCAGCACGGTCTGGGGTTCGGCCGGCTCTACGTCTACACCAACCCCGATATCGTTCGGCTCAAGGATCTGCAGGACGCTTTCGGCCTCGATCTCGAGAGCACACCGATATTTCTCGACATCAAGGCGCGCGAGACGGCCGACACGATCTACTCGAAGGTCACCCAGGATCTGGGATCGGCGACCGCCCGCGGCTGACGCTGCTATTAAGGTTTAGCTGTGGGCACGGCTGAGCTGTTGAGCTATCTCTGCGCGGCATTGGCCGCGTTCGGGAACGCGATCGCGAATGTCATGCAGCGTAAAGCCAGTCTGCAGGCGGCGCCGGACTCGGAGTTCGGGCTGGCCCTGCTCCGGGGTCTCGTGCGGAATTCGACCTGGTTGCTCGGTATCAGTGGCATGGTCGGCTCGTTCGTGCTGCAGGCCGTCGCGCTTGGACTCGGCGAGTTGTCGGCCGTCGAACCGATCATCACCCTCGAAGTGCCGTTGACGATGCTGGTGGCGTCCTACGTCTTTCAGACCAAATTGGGACGCCAGGAGTGGTTGTCGATCCTGGTTATGACCGGCGGCATGATCGCGCTGATCGCCTCCCTCGACCCGATGCCGGGCGATGAGTCGAAGGTCAATCACGTCACCTATGTGCTGGCCGGCGGAGGCACGGCGGCGACGATCGTCGTACTGCTCGTCGCCGCCCAGCGGCAGAGCGTAATTTGGCGCACCGCTTGCCTGGGGGCCGCGGCCGGCACGTCGTTCGGGCTGACGGCGACCCTGGTCAAGGAGAGTGTCAATCAGTTGACGACGCGAGGCGTTGTCGGGCTGGTCAGCACCTGGCAGACCTACGTGGCGATTGCGTTCGGTGTCTTCGGCGTGCTGGTTATGCAGTGGGCTCTGCACAGTGGGCCACTGCTGGCGGCGCAACCTGGTTTCACCCTGCTCGACCCGCTGGTGTCAATCCTGTGGGGCGTGCTCGTCTACAACGAGGCCACCCGGACCGGGGCTTGGCTGGTGCCGGCCACGGCGGGTGGCATCGGTGTGGGAGTCGGGGTGGCGCTGTTGGCCCGATCGCCGCTGTTCGATCCCGAGCACGTCGAGGCGCAGCGCTTGGTGACCGCCGAGAGCGCCGCTGCGCGGGAAGAGAACTAGGCGGCGGTCAGGCTTGGCGACGGGAAGTTATCGGCGCGGCCATCGCCGCGTAGCGCCACCCGAGGCCCGGCGATCGGCGCGCACGCGACCGGTCACCCGAAGGGTCAGATCGGTGCCGGCCATGATGGCCAGGAAGCCGAGCACGCCACAGATCGTGCCGATGTCATCCCGCAGTCGCAGGCCGACGACCAGCAGCGCGGTGCCGCCGACGAGCGCCACTGTCGCGACGGCGATGAGGGACCGCAGACGCGGCAGCGCGCGGGCCGAATGCAGCGACGAGGCCAGTGCCGGGTCATCGATCCGGAGCGTCTGCTCGATCTCGTCGAGCAGGCGCTTTTCGTGATCGGAAAGCGGCATCGCGTCCTCCGTAATGCGGTCGCGCTCAATCATTCGAGGGGCTGGCCGATCCGGGTGGATACGCCCGCGGTGCCTCCAGAATAGAAGGAGTTTCGGCAACCGGACAGGGGCAAACCGCGGCCATCGCGCCGGGCCGGTGGACCGCCGGGAGACGATCGGGTCAGCGCGGCGTGTCGCGGCCGCTGACCGGTCGTCGACGTGTGAGATCTGTGTTACGGTCCCTGCGCTGTGACCCGTACCCCCACCGGCGAGGATGACCGACATGCCCTCTCGCGCGCGCACATTCCCACTCTCGATCGCTGATGATCCCAGTGGTAATCGTTACGAGTTGCTGATCGACGGAGCGTTGGCCGCGACCGCGAATTATCGGCTGACGTCCGGCAAGATCGTTTTCCTGTTCACCGAATTGATGGCGGGATTCGAAGGTCGGGGCCTGGGTCCGCAGCTCGCCAGTGCTGTGCTGGACGACGTCCGGGCCCGCGGGCTGGTCGTCGGGGCGCGCTGCCCGTTCTTCAGCACCTTTATCGAGGATCACCCGGAGTACGGCGACCTGGTCGATCCGCCGCTGATGTCGTCTGTTCGCGCCCTGCGTCTGGTAGCCGGATAGCCCTTCCTGGCCACTTCGTCCGGCCGCGTTACGACCGAACGA
>CAVSTK010000011.1:0-68653 GCA_963730855.1 uncultured Actinomycetes bacterium | reverse complement strand
AGACGACGAGGGTGGCGATGACGGCGATACCGAGGCCGATGCGGCGCAGCAGCAGCGGCGCCATCAGCAGGATCCAGATCGCCGCACCGACCGCGACCGCGAGGACGAACCCACCGAGGGCGGCCAGGGGGTAGGACCAGTGCTGATCGCGCATCAGCCACGACGCGCCCATCCCCGACAGCATCACGAACGAGCCTTGGGCGAAGTTCAGGATGCCGGTGGTCCGGTAGACGATGACATACCCGGCGGCGATCAGCGCATAAATACAGCCGATGACCAACCCCGACACAACCAGAGCCAACATGCGACTACACCCCTTCGCTGGTGGTGGTTGAACTGGTGGTGGTTGAACTGGTGGGGTGGTGGTGGTGAGGCGTTCGCTGTCGCCGCCGAGGTAGGCGTCGCGCACGACCTGGTTGTTCTCGATCTCACTGGGCGTGCCGTGGGCGATGACGCGGCCGTAGTCCATCACGGTGATCACGTCACACAGGCCGAAGATGAACCGCATGTCGTGATCGACGAGCAGCACCCCCCGCCCGCCGTTGCGGGTGTCGGTGATGACGGTCTGCAGCCGGTCCATCTCGGTGCGCCCCATCCCGGCGGCGGGTTCATCCAGCAGCAGCATCGTCGCGCCGGTGCCCAGCGCGCGGGCGACTTCGAGGTAACGCAGCTCCCCGAAGGACAGGTCCGTCGCCTGGGCATTCGCCCGCGACCCGAGCCCGACCTCCTCCAGCAGGGCGAGGGCTTGGACGCGGAGCTTCTTCTCCTCCCGCCGCAGCATCGGTGAACGCCACGCCGCCTGGATGGTGCCGGCCTGGCCCTGGATATGCAGCCCGATCAACGCGTTCTCCAGCACCGTCAGGCCCGCGATCGGCGACGGTTCCTGAAACGTCCGCGCCACCCCGACCCGCACCAACCGGTCCGGGGAGAACCCGGTGACATCCCGACCGCCGAAGGTGATCGACCCGGTGTCGGTCGGGATGAACCCACTGATCAACCCCAACGCCGTCGACTTCCCCGCCCCGTTCGGCCCGACCAGACCATGCACCTGACCCGGCTTCACCGTCAGGCTCACGTCAGCGACCGCCTGCACCCCACTGAACCGCTTCGAAATATTGATACGACCAGCTCAGCGGCGATCCGACGGTCGTTTCCGGCATCGCCGCCTCAATCACCGCACCATCGACTGCTGTTGCTCATACCGTCGCCCCGCTCTCCACCCGCGCCGAGGCGGCCGCCGCCCCGCGAGCCGGGGACCGGGAGCCGGGTGGGCCGCTGCGGGTGGTCCCGACCCCGGTCCGGCCGAGCACCGACTGGATGGCTTTCTCGACCCCCTCCGCGACCCCGATCCCCAACCCCTGCGGGTAGATGACCAGGATCAGCATCAACAACACCTCAAAGCTCAGGGCACAGTATTTGCCGATGCTGGTGGCGACGACGGGGATGATGGTCACGATCCCCGCCCCCACCAACGGACCCGACGCCGTCCGCGCCCCACCGATGAACAACATCGCGATCACCAAAATCCCGACGTCACCGTTGAAGTTATCCGGCGACGCATACGTGCAGTATTCCACGATGAGGGACCCGGACAGGGCGCCGAGCATCGCCGACATCACAAACGCGATCACCCGATACCGCCGCACCTGAATGCCCAGCGACTCCGCCACATCCGGGCGGGACGCCAGCACCCGGAACGCGCGGCCGGTCCGCGAGGCCCGCACCGCATACGTGAACAACAACGACGCCCCGACCAGCACCCACACCAACACGTAATACGGGGTGTGATCCCGAAAACTCGTCCCCCCGATCGTCAACGGCGGGATCGCGGAAATACCGATCGCGCCCCCCGTGAACTCCTGCGCCCCATTCACCACACTCAGCACAATCAAACTCATCGCGAACGTCGACACCGCAAAATAATGACTTTCAAGCCGCAGCACCGGCACCCCGATGATCGCCGCGAACACCATCGCGAACGCCATCCCACACACCAACGCCAACCACGGATTCACGTGATACCGCGTCGTCAAAATCGCCGTCGAATACCCACCGATCGCCATAAACACCGGCTGCCCGAAACTCAACAACCCCGCCCACCCCAGAGCCACGTTCAACCCGATCACCGAATCGCGACCGCACCGACCGTCCCGAACGTGAAAATCCAATAATCACTCGTCAAAAACGGCACCACGACCACAATCACCACCGCACACAACCCCAACAACACCGCATCCGCGCGCTTCAAAATCATCACGCCACCCCACCCATCAGCGTGCAGCAGCCCCAGCGCCGTCAGCGCACCCGTCGGCGCCGGTCAAATACAACTCCGCCAACGTCGCCTCATCCACCACCGCATCCCGGACCCGATGCACCACACTCCCGCCCGCCAACACGATCGTCTCGTCCGGCACCCGCCACAACGGCACCGTCTTCTGCTCCACCAAAATCATCCCGAGACCATCCGCGTTCAACCGCTCCAGAGCGTGATACACCTCCGCCACCATCAACGGCGCCAACCCCCGCGACGGCTCATCCAACAACAAAATCCGGGCCCGCGCCGCGATCCCCCGCGCGATCGCCAACATCTGCATCTCCCCACCCGACAGGCTCGCGCAGTTCTGCCACGACCGCTCCTGCAACCGAGGGAAATACCGCGACACCTCCCCCCAATCCAACGGCTTACCCCCCAGGCTCGCCCCCAGCAGCAAGATTCTCCTCAACCGTCAAACCCGGCAACGGACCCCGACCCTCCGGAATAAGAACCAACACCCGCCCGAGCCCGCCGCGGCGTCGCCATCCGCGACACATTCCGATCCCCCAACATCACCGACCCCTGCGACCGCTGCGTCAACCCCGCCACCGTCCGCAACAACGTCGACTTACCCGCACCATTCGGACCAACGACCATCACCAACCCACCCGGCCGAACCGTCACATCAATCGGATCCAAAGCCCGCAACTTCCCATAAGAAGCCCCCAACCCCGACAACTCAAGACTCAGGGCGTCAGCGCGCAGAGTCGGTGTCGGGACTGCTTCGGTCATCGCCATGACCGCGCCCCGTAATCGCAGCTCAGAACGGTGGAATGACGTCCATCCCGGACGAGCGAGGTGTCCGCATGATGAACATTCGATTGCAACATCCGGACAGAGTAAATGGCCGAGTGGTTGTTAGACAAGAGTTTTCGGATCATTCTCGGTCGCAATCGCGCAACAGTTTGTTCCGAACCGCTCACATGATGCTCGACACACCAGTGACGCGCACAACCTGACACAAGTGCGGTAGGAGCAACCTGACACAGGTGCGCTAAGAATTGGATTCCGGTAGCCGCTGCGGCGGGCCGGATCGGCGGCTATCATATCGCGTGTCCACGATGTGGACACACTGCCAGGCGGGAGGACGCGTGGTGCCGGACGACTCTGTCGCCGCGTCCGAAGGACCCGACCCGGCCGACATCCAAGCCGTGGTGCGCGCCGCCGACATCGTGCGGCTACTGACCAACGGTCACAATTCGATCAGCGTCGTCGAGGCCAGCAAGGCGCTCGGACTGCAACGCACGACGATGCACCGGTATATGAACACGCTTTCGCACGTCGGCCTGCTGCAACGAGACCTGCAACCCGGGCGCTACGCCCTCGGTCCACTGGTCATCCAGCTCTACACCACCGTATTGCGCGAACGACAGATTCTCACGATCGCGCCACCGCGCATGCAGGCGATCGCCGACGAGGCTTCGACGTCGACCGTGCTGTGTCTATGGGGTGGCTCCAGTGCGATCGTCGCGCACATCGCCTACCCCGCCTCGTCCGCCCTTTCGGTGCGGGTGCAGATGGGCCTGCGCATCGGTCCGGAAGGCGTGCAGACGCTGATGTTCCTGGCCTTCCTCGAGGACCAAGAACTCGTCCGCGAGCTGCTCGAGACCGTACCGGCGGCCGAGCGGAGACGACTGCGAACGATCGTCGACCGGGCCCGTGAAGACCGGTTCATCCAGGTCGACGACCGGGCCGGAATTCGCATCATCGCCGTACCGGTATTCGACTCGCACGGCATCAGCGCCACGCTCGCGATGCTGTCGACCCCGCAACGGCTGGCCGGTCGGCCGCTGCGGCAGGCGTCGAGCGCGCTGCGCCGAACCGCGGCCGACATCTCGGCCCAGCTCAACTAGCGCCGCCGAGCCCGCCGGCCGTGAGGGCCGGGCGGGCCGGCCGGCCCAGTTCTGTGGCTAGTCGAACACCACGCCGAGCGCCGCGCCTGGCACCGTGCCGCCGGCGGCGAGCATCGCGTCGAGATCGTCGTCTGGCTTCAAGTAGCGGCCGGTGAGTCCGTCATAGGCACCGCTGCCCAGCTTCACGCACAGATCGGCACAGGCTTTGAGGCCCTCGCTGCCGTCTTCGTCCACGGCCATCCGGCTGGTCAGGTTGCCGACGAAGTCGGGGTTGTACTTCTGGGCGTCCGGATCGTTGACCGAAAGATCCGAGATACCGGTGAGCACATTGCCGGGATGGATGGCGAAGGCAAAGACGCCATACTCGGCCCCCTCAGCGCCCAAGTATTGGGCGACCCGGATCTGCGTCGATTTGGCGACGCCGTAGCCATTGATGTTCGCGCGTACGTTCACGCCGGCCATTGACGTCGTCACGATGAAACGACCACCACCGGACTCGACCATCGGCGCCACGAAGGTGTGAATCATGTACATCTCCGCCCGTACGTGGACGGCCTGTGCCTCCCACCAACGGTCCGGGTCGACGTACCAGGTCGGGCCGAAGGGCCACGGCACGCCCGCATTGTGAATTGCGAGGGTGACTGGTCCGAACGCCTTCTCAGCGACCGTCCGCAGATTCTCGATGTCGGCCCGCTGGGTGACGTCACTGGTTGCCGCGACTGCCTGACCGCCGGCCTGCTCGATCAGCGCGACCGTCTCGTCGATCTCGCCCTGCGATCGGGCGGTCACGACCACGGACGCTCCTTCCGCGGCCAGGCCCTGGGCGATCGCACGGCCGAAGCCGCGCCCGCTCCCGGTCACGACGGCGACCTGTCCGTTCAGTGATCCAGCCACAGTGCTGCTCCTCGGTTAAGTTCAGGGATGGGATCCGTATCGTGTCAGCCCCTATGTTAAGGGGACCTGAAGCGACCCTCTTAGCGAGCCTGCCCCGGCATCGCACCCGAAGCTGATCGGATGTCGGCCATGGACGAGTACGACATACCCCGACCGCCCCCTGCTCGCCCCGATCCGGATCCGGTGTACTACCCCTCGGCCTACCCGCCGGGGTATCCACCGCCGAGCCCGCCCACCGGAGTCCCGAATCGACCCTGCAATTCCCGCCGGTAACGGACCGGCCGCCCCAGCCGGTCCAGCCGCAATGGCCCGGTCAGCCGGCGCCGTCGCAATGGCCCGGCCAGCCGGGCTGGCCGGCTCAGTCCGACAATCCCTACGCGGCACCGCCGGGGTCGCTCCAGCCCGGGTCGAGTCGCTTGACCGGATCCCGTCGGCCACCCCGGTCGGCGGCCCCCCGCGCGCATCGATCCGGGCCTGCCGGCCGGTCGATTGCGCGGGACGTTCGGCGGCCTGCTCACCGGTCTTGGGCCTGTTCGCCGGCACGCTGGCGGTCGCCGCCTTCGTACTGGCGACGCTGGTGCTCAACCCGGCCCGTCCGGGTCAGGTCATCAAAGCCGTGCTGAACACCTCGGCCGGCCGCAGTGTCGCCACCGATGCATTGGCGAACGCGATCCGCACGTCGGTCCCCGGCATCTCGGCGGCTCAAGCGAATCAAGACGCCGCCACGATCATCGCCAGCCCGGCACTGGCCTCGACGTTGGGCAGTTCTAAAGCGAGCGTCTCGGACGCATTGCTCGCACAACTCAAGACGGTCGACCCGGCCGCGGCGGCGAAGGTCGCCGCGTTGGCGAGCAACGCCGGCACCAGCGGCACCAGCACCGGCACCAGTCCGCTGACCGCGTTGCCGAAGGGACTCAGCTCGGCCACCGAGAAGGCTCATTCACTGCTGCACACGGCCGAGGTGGCGTTACTGATCATCGCCGTGGCGTTGGTCGGCCTGGCCCTGGCTCATCGGCCCCAGCCGGGACGCGATCCTGATCCGGGTGGGCTATTGGGCCATCGCGGCATCGGCCGTCCAACTGCTGATCTGGTACGGGCTGCCCAAGCTGTTCGGTCACTTCACCAACGACTACGCCCAGATCGCCGCGGCCGCCCTGCGGGCCGGCGGCACCGGACTGCTCACCGTCTTCGGGCTGCTGGCCGGCGTCGGCGTGACCGCCCTCGTCGGTCGGGTATGCGCTGCGAACGGTAAGAGGCGGCCAGCGCTGATCGCGCCGGCCGCCTCCCCTGATACCGCAATCGCGCGGTTGCCGCCTAGCTCTTGCTGGGTGAAGCCGACGCCGATCCCGACGCGGACGTCGACGACGAACCGGAGGCCGACGGGATGACCGTCAACGTCTTGCTCGACGCCAGCGTCAGCGTGTAGGCGTTCTCGGAGACTCCGAAGGTGTTGCCGGGCGTGTACTTGTACACGGCCTGAGCACCGGTGTACGAAGTGCTCGACAGAGCCTTCTCGACGGCCGCACCATCGGTCGAGTTCGCCGCGGTCATCGCCTTCGCGAGCAGGTTGACCTGGTCGGCGCCGGCGGTGACCCCGGCGAAGTTGGTCAGCGTGCCGCCGTTGCCCTTGAAGACGGTGTACAGCGAGTCTTCGTTGGCCTTGATGGTCGGGTTGCTGATGTTCGGGTAGGCGTACGGCTGAAGCACGGTGCAATACACCGGGGTGTAGTTCGCCGCGGCCTGCTCGCACGTCGTCGACGAGTCATTGAAGATCAGCGGCTTCTTCAGGCCGAGCGTCGTCGCGTCCTTGGCGAAGATGATGTTGATCGGACCCGAGGTGTTGGTGAAGATCGCGTCCGTGCTCGACATCTGCTGCAGCACCGGCGTCGTGCTGGTCGCGGCGTTCGCGATCTGCACGTCCTTCGTCGTTACGTCAGCCGACTTGGCGGCGGTGTCGACCAGGGCCTGAACGGCCTGACCGAACGGGGTGTCGCCGGTGATGTTCCCCAGTGACTTCACGCCCTTGTTCTTGACCATGTAGTCGAGGAAGCTCTGCGGAACCTGAATGTTCGGCGGGAAGGTGGTGATGCCCCAGTCCGACTGCAACGGCAGGGTGCCGGCACCGATGAACGGGACGGACGCCGCCTTGACGACCGGGATAACACCCGAGATCGCGGCCGACTGGTAGCCGCCGATGAGCGCGGTGACGTGGGTCTGGCTGATGAACGAGTTCGCGAGCTGGATCTCGTTCGACGCGACGCACTGGGTGTCCTTGGTCTGCAGTTCGACCTTGTGGCCGAGGATGCCGCCCTTGGCGTTGAGCTGGTCGACCGCGATCTTCGCACCGGCGGCCAGGTAGCCATCGCTCGCGGCGAGGTATCCGGTCTGGCAGATCTCTTCGCCGATGACGACCGGCGAGCCGGTGAAGCTGGCCGCCGAGCCGGACGCCGAGCCCGAACTCGTCGACGACGACTTCGACGAGCCACAGGCACTCAGCACCAATGCTGCGGCCACCGTGATCGCGGCGACCGCGCTGATTGACTTACTTCTCATTCTCTAACTACCGTCCGTCCTGAGGAACGCCAGACCGTCCGACGCTTTGTACGACGGCCATACGGCCGACTCAGGCCAGGCTATTAACGGCCGATCGAGCCTCCGACCCGCCTCAAGGCGCAATGACTTGGGCCACCTTTAGTTACCGGGGCGTTATCGCGGCCGATCTGACCGCGCCCAGGCGTCAGGCGCGGAAGTCATCGGGACGTTCGGGTGCGGTCGCAGCCAGCGCCTCGATGGTCGCGGTGACGCCGAAGTCCTTGCCGTAGACGGGCGTGCCGGGCTGCTGACGCCACGAATCGGCCAGGGTGCCGCCATCGACCGGGTCGAATCCGAGCTGGTCGACGAGCTCGAACACCAACTGTTTGGCCGGGCCGTCCGCGCCGGCGACCGGCAGCGCGATCCGGGCCTCGTCTCCGGCTGGGCGTCCCCCTTCGAGTAACCGCTTCCAGAAGATGCCGTTGAAGACCTTGATCACCGGCGCGTCGACCTGCTCGGCGACCCACTCGCTCTCGGTCAGGCCGGCCTCGATGGCCTCGATCAGGCCGTCGCGCTGCTTGGGGTAGTAGTTGTTGGTCTCGATCACCGGGGCGCCGGGGCGCCGGCGCGCGACGATACCGGTAGCCAGATCGGGAACGTTCTTCTGCGGGATGCTGATGATGACGAGGTCGGCATCGGTGGCCGCGTCCGCGGCCCAGACCGCGGTTGCCCCGGTCTCTTCGGCGAGCCCCGCCAGGGTTTGCGGGTCGCGGGAATTCGACACCCGCACCTCGTGCCCGAGCTCGGCCAGCCGCCGGGTCAAGGTGCCGCCGATATGCCCGGCGCCGATGATTCCGATCAACATCCGCGAATCCCCTTTCGTTGCCACGTCCGACCCTGGGTCAATGGCGGTCGTTGATGACCTATTCCGCCACCGCCCGGACCCAGGGCAATTCTCTCGGCCGTCGGCACGCAGGTCACGCACCCACCCACCGGGTGATTGCGAAGCTGCGATCGTGGGCATCGCTATCGCGTCGGGGCGCCCGACCGTCCGGATCCCTGAGAGAGAGAACAACGTGCGTGACTTTGCCTGCCCGCATTGTGGGCAGAAGCTAGCCTTCGAGAACTCGCAGTGCCTCAAATGTCTGAACTACGTCGGGCTTCGACCCCGATAGTTACGAGTTCGCGATCGTCGGCGCCGACCTGAAGACGCTGATCGAGCCACCGCGCCAGCGCTGCGCGAACCTCACGATCGCCCAGTGCAACTGGCTGCTGCCGGTTGAGGACAGCGCGTCCCACAAGGGGCTGTGCCGCTCGTGCCGGCTGACCCGGACCCGACCGGCCGACAACGATCTGGTCGGCCTGCCCGAGTTCGGTCAGGCCGAGGCGGCGAAGCGCCGCCTGGTGATGGAGCTGATCGAGCTCGACCTACCCATCGTCGGCCGCGAGCAGGATCCCGACGCCGGTCTGTGCTTCGACCTGCTCTCCAGCGAGCAGACGGCCGTCATCACCGGCCACGACGACGGCGTGATCACCCTCGACCTGGCCGAGAGCGACGACGTCCACCGCGAGCAGCTGCGGGTGTCGATGGACGAGCCGTACCGCACCCTGCTGGGTCATTTTCGGCACGAGATCGGCCACTACTACTTCACCGTCCTCGCTGAGCACGGTGAAGCCCGCAAGCAGTTCGAGGCCCTGTTCGGCGACCCCGATGCCGACTACCAGGCCGCACTCGACCGGCACTACAAGCAGGGACCGCCCGACGACTGGCGCGAGAACTACATCTCGGCCTACGCGACCATGCATCCGGCCGAGGACTGGGCCGAGACCTTCGCGCACTACCTGCATATCCGCGACGCCCTCGACACCGCGGCCGCGTTCGGCTTCGCACCGTCCGGAGCAGCGGCTGACCGCCCGAATCAGGGGTCGGCGGGCTTCGACCGCATCATCGATCTGTGGCTGCCCCTATCGTGGTCTCTGAACATGATCAATCGCTCTATGGGTCACCAAGACCTTTATCCGTTCGTGTTGTCGGTAGCCGCGCTGGAGAAGATGCGGCTCGTCCACGACCTCATCACCGCGCACTAGTACGTACAGAAGGGCTGCACCATGACTGCCACCACCCAACCGGCGAAGGCCTCGGGCGAGTTCTTGATCGGCGGCACCCTGCCGGTCACACGCCTGGGCTACGGCACCATGCAATTGACCGGCCCCGGCGTCTGGGGTGACCCGAAGGACCCGGACGAGGCCGTACGAGTGCTGCGTCGCGCGGTCGAGCTCGGCGTGAACTTCATCGACACCGCCGACTCCTATGGCCCCTTCGTCGCCGAGCAGCTGATCGCGAAAGCGCTGCTGCCCTACAACGATGACCTCGTCATCGCCACCAAGGCCGGGCTGACCCGCTCCGGACCGGGCGACTGGCGTCCGGTCGGGCGCCCCGAATACCTGCGCCAGCAGGCCGAGCTGAGCCTGCGCAATCTCGGCCTCGAGCAGATTCCGCTGTTCCAGCTGCACCGCATCGACTCCAAGGTTCCGCTCGAGGACCAGGTCGGCGAGCTCAAGCTGCTGCAGGACGAGGGCAAGATCGTCCACATCGGGCTGTCCGAGGTCAACGTGAAGCAGACCAAGGCGGCCCGAAAGATCGCCACCATCGCGACCGTCCAGAACCTCTACAACCTGGCCGACCGCTCGGCCGAAGCGCTGCTGGACTATTGCGCCGACAACGGGATCGGCTTCATCCCGTGGTTCCCGCTGGCGACCGGCAAGCTGGCCGGCTCGGGTGGTCCGCTCGATGCGATCGTGGCCGAACACCACGCGAGCGCCTCGCAACTAGCCCTCGCCTGGTTGCTGCACCGCTCTCCGGTGATGCTGCCCATCCCCGGCACCTCGACGGTCGCCCACGTCGAGGACAACATCGCCGCGGCCGAACTCGAGCTCACCGACGATGACATCAAGCGGTTGACGGACGCAGTCGCGCCGTAACACTCAGCTGCGCTCCTCGCTCGTTCGCTGCGCTCACATCACTGCGAGGCTCCGCACGAGCGAGAGACGCTTATTCCCAGTTGACTCGCTAACTAACGTGAGATAGATAACCGGAGTATGGCTCCGGTTATCTTGGTAGGGTTTTGGCACAACCCGTCGTTAGGAAGCTGATGTGCTGCTCGCGCTCGTCCCATGAACTACTCCCGACATCGGACGAGGTGGCCTGATGCGTCAGGGTCCACTCGCCGGTAGGTACATCGCCACCGCGTCGATGGTGATGCTCGCGCTGATCCCGTTCCTCGCCCTGTCGGCCGCGCTCGAACCGCTGACGCCGATCATCTCGAGTGATCTGCACATGAGCGCGCAGACGATGAGCCTCAGTTCGGGCCTCGGCAACGCGGCGTACGCGCTGGGCACCGTGCTGGCGGTTCAGTTCGCGCAACACCTGCCCCAGCGCCGGATGCTGGTCGGCTACGCAGTCGTGCTCGTCATCGGATCGGTTCTGGCCGCCTCGGCCCAGGACGCCGCCATGTACATCGCCGGCCACATCCTGCAGGGGCTCACGACGAGCATGCTGCTGATCGCCGCCGTGCCGCCGCTGGCGATCGGGTATCCCCGCGACAAGCTCCGCACCACCGCCGTGATCATGAACATGTGCATCTTCGGCGCGGTCGCCCTCGGCCCGTTCATCGGCGGCCTGCAGGCCGAGTCGCACGCCTGGCGGCCGCTGTTCTGGATCGTCGCCGCCATCTCGGCCTCGGCGCTGGTGCTGGCCCTGCTGACGTTCGAGGACGCGCCGCCGGCCAACCCGGACTCACCGCGTGACCTGCCGGCGATCGGGCTGGCCGCGGTCGGCTGCTGTGGCCGCATTCCTCGGCGCATCGGAATTGACCAGCCACGGCATCCTCGACGCCGCGGTGCTCGCTCCGCTGCTCGGCGGCCTGGCCCTGATCGTGATCCTGGTCGTCTACCAATATCGGGCCGCGCAGCCGCTGCTGACGATCCGCTCGATGCTGACCAGCTCGATCCCGGTCGCCAACATCGTGGTCGCCCTCTTCGCCGCCGCCGCCGCCGTGTCGGCCACCGCGCTCACCGCCAGCGTGCTGTCCGAGAATTACAGCGCGGTTCACATCGGGCTGCTGTTCCTGCCCGAACTCGGCGGCGCCGTCATCTCGGCGATCGCCCTCGGGGCCGTCATCGACAAGAAGGCGATGCACTACCTGCCGCTGGTCGGCATGACCTTCCTGGCCGCGGGTATCGCGGTCTTCCTGATCAAGGTGCCGGCGAACGCGGGCCTGGCATTGGTCGGGTCGGGCTTGGCCGGCATCGGCCTCGGGGCCACCGTGGCGCCGGCGCTGTTCGTCGCCGGCTTCTCGCTGCCGGCCGCCAACCTGCAGCGCGTCTTCGCGATCGTCGAGCTGCTCCGCGCGGTCGCCGCGTTCATGATCGCGCCGATCTTCTTCCACTTCGCCGCCACCGTGCGCCCCGGTCACATCAACGCCGGCACCTCGATCGCCCTCTGGGTCGGCCTGGGTCTGGCGCTGGGTGGTGCGGCGATCGGCGTCGCCATCTACGCGCTCAGCGGCGCCCGGCCGCAGGCGCCGGACCTCGATCGTTTCCTGGCCGGCGCGTCGTCGGCGTTCTACTCGCCGCCGCTGTTCGATCGGGATCGATCCAAGCTCACTCCCCCGACCGCGGTACCCGTCCTGGAAAGCGTCGACTCATGACCACCGCCGGAGCCATCCCGCCCACCGGCCCGGTCGTCATCGCTTATGACGGCTCCGAACTCGCCGCGCATGCGATCAGGCAGGCCGGCGCCCAGCTCGCGGTCGGTCGCGCCGCTGTCGTGGTCTGCGTGTGGCAGCCGGCCGACGTGGGCTTCGCAGCCGGTCAACGGGCATCACTTCGACGCCAACGACGCCACCCAGGTGCACAAAGCCGCCGAAGAGACCGCGGCCCACGGCGCGTCGTTGGCGCAGGCGGCCGGGATTCGACGCCACCGGCGTCACGGTCGAGGACGCACCGACCTGGAAGGGCATCATCGAACATGGCCGAGGACGTCGGCGCCAGCCTGATCGTGGTCGGGACGCATCGGCACACCGGCATCATCGGCCACCTCGGTGGCAGCGTGGCGGCGGCGGTCATCGCGCACGCGCCGGCCGCGGTGCTCGTCGTTCACCTGCCCGCGAGCTAGCGCGGCCGCACGACTCGACGGACCCGGTTCCACCAGAGCGACAGACCGATCGCGAGGGCGATCAGCAGAGCGCCGATCGCGGCGAACCGGTTGGCGACATCGACGTGCTTATGCACCACCGTGATCGAGCTGGGCAGTGACTTGAGAGCATTGTCGAGCTGCCCGGCATCCACCGCCCGGTAGTACTTGCCGCCGGTGGTCGTGGCCACCTGTTGCAGCGCGGCCTCGTCAATGATCAGCGGGTTCACCCCGCCGTCGCGACCGCCACCGAAGCCGAAGCCACCACTGCCCGGGTTGCCGAAGCTCCCCCCGCCGCCTATCTGCGAGCTGTCGCAGACCAGCGCCGAGGGAGTCGTCGTGCCGAAACCGATCGTGTACACGCGCAGGTGCCGGGCCGCCGCCTGTTGGGCGGCAACCTGCGGAGTCACACCCTGGGTGTTCGCGCCGTCGGTGAGGACGACGATCGTGGCCGCCGCGTACCCACCCCCACTGTTGGCCGCGACGTTCACCCCGGTCGGTGGCACCGACGGGTCGACGGCGGCAATGGCATCGATCGACGTCAGGATCGCCTGGCCGATCGCGGTGCCCCGCGAGGTGGTCAGGGTCTTCATCGCGGTCAGCAGCTGATTGGAGTCGGTGGTGGGCGGAACGATCTCGGCGGCGATCCCGGCGAAGGCGACCAGACCCATCCGGGTCCCCTTGGGCTGCGCCTTGATGAAAGTCGACGCCGCCTTTTCGGCTGCGGTGATCCGGTTCGGCGAGACGTCGGTCGAACACATCGATCCAGACACGTCCAGCGCCAGGATGATCGTTGTCGAGCTGCGTCGACACGGCCACGCTCGTCTGTGGACGGGCCACACCGATCCCCAGCACGGCCAGCCCCAGCAACCAGCAACGCGGCCGGAATGCGACGGCGCCACTGACTGCGTCCTGGCAGCGCACTGCGTACCAGCACGGCCGACGTCACCCGTATGGCCGCCCGGCGACGACGTCGTCGTGACCACCAGGCGATCGCGAGGACCAGCGGGATCACCAGCAGCGCCAGCAGGGCCCACGGCCAGTCGAAGCTCATCAGACGATCCGTCCCGTGCGAAGGACCGTCAGGACCGAACCGGCCCCGAGCAACGCGAGGGCCAAAGCGATGAAGGCCCCGGCCAGCGGCAGCGATTGATGATGTGTGGTCAACCGCAGGCTGATCGTCGAGGCGATCCCGTTCGAGCTCGGCCGCATCCGAGGCCGGGTGGTAGGTGCCACCGGTCGTCTTGGCGATGGTGGTCAGCGTGTCCTCATCCAGCGCGGTCCGGATCTTGTAGCCGTCGACCTCGACGGTGGTGCCGGCCGTGGTGCCGACCCCGACCGTCTCGATGTGTACGCCGGCCGTCTGAGCAGCGGTGGCGGCCGCGGTAGTCGCGTCGCTGGCGCCAGCCAGCCGCCCCAGCCGCCCCCGCCGCACCGGCCGCACTGTCGCCGCCGTCCGAGAACAGCACGATCGTCGCCGAACCCCAGTAGCCGATATCGGGCACCGTGCCGTCCTTATTGACCGATACCGCCTTGCCGGTGATCGCCGACAGCGAGGTCAGGATCGCGGCCGCCAAGGACGTACCGCCGGCAATCTGCAGCCGCCCGATCGCCGCGACCGCCTGTGCATGATCGGCGCTGGGTTGGTCGGTGGTCAGCGCCGCCGGTCTGGAAGGCGACGACCCCGACGTCGACGCTGCTCGGCTGGGCGTTGACGAACGCGGTCGCGGCCTTCTTCGCGGCGGCCAGGCGGTTCGGATCCACATCGGTCGCGGCCATGCTGTTCGACACGTCCATCGCGATGATCACGGTGCCGGCGGCCCGGGTTACCGGAACGGACGCGGCCGGGCCGGCGACCGCGACCGCGAGCACCGCTATCCCGGCGATGCTGAGCCACAGGCCGAGTGAGAATCGTCGCCCGCGCGAATCAGCACCCACGCCCGCGGCGATGAGGGCCGCCCGGCGGCGGCGAGTCGAGATGACGGCCGCGACGACCAACGCGGCGACCACGAGGCCGCCGAGAACGAGCCACCAGGGCGATGAGATCGTCATCCTCGCCGCCAGCGGGTGCTCGCCACGACCTCGACCAGGGCCTCGACCAGATCGCGGTCGGTGTCGATGCGATGCAAGGGCACATTTGCCGCGGTGCATCGTCTGAGCCAGCGCCGAGTCACGCTCATCGACGCCGGCCCGGTAGCGCGCGCGAAACAGCGGATCACTCGAGTCGACGATCAGTTGCTCCCCCGTCTCGGCGTCCTCGACGACGATCAGGCCGGCGTCGGGCAGTTCGTCGTCGCTGGCGTCCATCACTCGTAGGGCCACCACATCGTGACGATGGACCAGCCGAAGCAGCTGCTTGTCCCAGTCGCCGGTGCCGATGAAGTCCGATATGACGATGATCAGTGAGCGGCGCCGGGCCATCGTGGCGGTGGCGTCGAGCATCGCCGCGAAATCGGTCGGAGTGGTGGTCGTTTTCCGGTGCGGACGTTCGAGCTCATGGCCGATCCGCAGCGCGTGGGCCCGACCTGCGCCCGGCGGCACGATGCGGGCGGTCTCGCCGTCGTGCAGCAGCGCCCCCACCCGGTTGCCACCCCGGCCGAACAGCCGGGCGAGCGTCAGCGTCAATTCAGCCAGCACGTCGTGCTTACCGCGGCCAGGGGCACCGGCAGCCATGGACGCCGACTGGTCGAGCACCAGCCATACGGTCAGGTCGCGGTCTTCGACGAATTGGCGCACCTGTGGGCTGTTCAGCCGGGCGGTGGCATTCCAGTCGATGTGCCGCGCGTCGTCGGTCTCGAGGTATTCGCGCAGTCCGGCGAAGTCCATGCCCGAGCCGCGGTACGGGGTGCGGTAGCTGCCCTGGATCCGTCCGTCGATGCGCCGGAGCACGCGCCATTCCAAGCGCAGCAATAAACGCTCAGGGGTCGCGGACTGGAGGCTTGTCATTGTTCGCTCGCCGGCTCGCTCATCGGCTCTGCAGGACAACCTCGGGCATCCGGACGGCCTGCAGCACGCCGGTGATGACCGTGTCGGGGTCGACGTCGTCGGCGAGCGCCTCGTAGGACAGCACCACCCGGTGCCGCAGCACGTCCAGCGCAAGCTCGGCGATGTCCTGCGGCAGGACGTAGTCGCGGCCGCGCAGGAACGCCAGCGCTCGCCCGCCCAGCAGCAGGGCGATGGACGCGCGCGGGCTGGCGCCATAGGTGACGTACCGATCAAGCTCCCGCAGCCCGACCAGGCTGGGTGCGCGGGTGGCCGTCACCAGGCGGACCGCGTAGTCGACGATCGCCGGGTCCGCGTAGACCTGGGCGACCTGACCCTGCATCCGGACCAGGTCCTCGGGGGTCAGGATCGACTGCGGACCCGGGCCGGGATGCAGGGCGCGTTCGACGATGGCGTTCTCTTCGGGCACCGTTGGATAACGCACGATGACCTTGAGCATGAAACGGTCGACCTGGGCCTCGGGCAGCGGATAGGTCCCCTCGGACTCGATCGGGTTCTGGGTGGCCATCACCAGGAACGGGTTCGGCACGGCGAAGCTCTCGCGGCCGATCGTCACCTGCCGTTCCTGCATGACTTCGAGCAACGCGCTCTGCACTTTCGCCGGCGCCCGGTTGATCTCGTCGGCCAGCAGCAGATTGGTGAACACCGGACCGCGGGACGTCTCGAACTCACCGGTGTGCTGGCGATATACGCGGGTACCGGTCAGGTCGGCCGGCACCAGGTCGGGAGTGAACTGGATGCGCTGGAATTGGCCACCGATCGCCGCGGCCAGTGACTTTACGGCCAACGTCTTGGCCAGTCCCGGGACCCCTTCGACCAGCAGGTGACCGCCGGACAACAGACCGATCGCCATCCGTTCGAGCAGGATGTCCTGGCCGACGATGGTGCGTTTGACCTCGAACAGCACCTGCTCGAGCGGGTTGGCCGGGCTCGTCGTCATCGCACGTCCTTCGAGGTGGTGGTCGATTCTGGATGGGTCATATCTGCGGTCCGTTCCCAGCGCCGCTCGCGCCGCCGCCGGCCGCGGCCCCGATCGGTACCGCGAAGGCGATGCCCGCGAACGCGTCGATCCCGCCGGGCTCGGCGATCGACACGACGATCCCGATCACGTCGCCCTTGGCGTCGACCAACGGACCACCGGAACTACCGGGGTTCACCGACGCATCGAACTGGATCAGCCCGCTGAACTGACCGTTGTCGGTCTTCGCCGTCCGGTTCACCCCGGACACGACGCCGGACGAGACGCTGTAGCTGAGCCCGAGCGGATTCCCGATCGCGACGACCGCGGCACCGACCACGGCGCCGCCTCCGATCGTGGCCGCGACGACCGGCTGCGGCAGCGTGGCCGGAGTCAGCGTGGCTATATCGGTGGCCGGGTCCGCGGCCGCAATCGCCGCAGCGGATTTAGTGCCATCGGCGAACGTGATCGTGATCGCGCTGCCGTCGGCCACGACGTGATCGGCGGTCAGCACATCACCAGCGGTGTCCTCGATGACGCCGGTGCCCAACGACCCTTTGGCGGTCTGCACGACCGCGACCGACGGGCCGACGTGCTGATAGATGTCGCTGACGCTCGGGCTCGCCGTGCTGCTGGCCGAAGGCGTCGCCGATGGCGTGACCGCAGCCGTCGACCCGGAGCTACCTCCGCTGACCGCCAGCAGAACAATCACGACGACGAGCGCCACGATCACGACGCCGGCCGCGACGAGCGCGGTTCGGGGACTGCGCAGTCGAGATCCCGGCTCTACGGGGGCCTCGGCGCCGGATGACATGGCCGACACAGTACGAGAGGTCCCTGTGGTCCGTCTGGGAGTCCGCTGAGCACCGCCAAGCCTGACGTTACGGCCCAGCTACCCATTTTTGGACGGAAGTAGTGGGCGCCTGGGCCGTAACGTCAGATAATTTGGGCGGCCGGCCCCGGGACCGGTGCGTAGTCACCTTCGCCGAGTTGCTCCTCCAGGTGCAGGCCCTCGAGGTCAGGGTCGGGGACGTACTTCGCGAACCACCGCGGGTGGTACCACATCTTGGCGCCGGCGATCGCCAGGATGGCCGGGACGAGGGTCAAGCGCACGACGAACGCGTCCAGGAAAACGCCGGTGGCGAAGCTGAAACCGATCGCCTTGATGGTCGGGTCGTTGGTGAACATGAAGGCCACGAAGATCGAGAACATGATCAACGCGGCCGCGGTCACCACCCGGGCCGACAGGGCGGTGCCGCGCTGGACGGCGCGACGCGCATCCCCCCGCTTGGTGAACTCCTCCTTGATCCGCGATACGACGAAGACCTCGTAGTCACTCGACAAACCGAAGATGATCGCCAGCATGATGATCGGCAGGAAGCTGATCGTCTGCGACGGGGTGATACCGAAGATGCGCTCGCCCCAGCCCCACTGGAACGTCGCAACCTGCGCACCGAGGGCCGCCGAGATCGAGAGCAGGAAGCCCAGGATCGACTTGATCGGCACCAGGATCGTGCGAAATGCGAACGTCAGCAGGACGAACGCGAGCCCGACCACGACGAACAGGAAGATTGGCAGCGCGCTCGACAGTTTGGCCGAGACGTCGATGTTCGAGGCCGTCGTACCACCAATCAGGATGTGCGCACCGGTGTCGCCCTCGAGGGCGGAGCGGTTGTCGCGCAGGGTGTGAACGAGCTTCGCCGTCGCCGGGTCATTTGGTCCGTACTTCGGCACCACCCGGATCAGCGAGGTCGAGTTCTGGGCCACGAGGGGCGTCACCTGCACGACGCCGTCGATCTTGCTCAACGAAGTCGCGATCTGGGTGGTCACCGCCGTACTGGTCACATCCTGAGCGACGACGAGCAGCGCTCCGTTGAAGCCGGCGCCGAATCCCTCGGTCGTGAGGTCGTACGCCTTGCGCTCGGTGTTGCCCTTCGACTGGGAGGCACCGCTGGGCAGACCCAGGTCGACGCGGGTGGCCGGGATGGCCAGGACGCCGAGCAGCACGATCGCGCCGATCGCCACCAACACCCGGTTGCGGACGACGAACTTGGCCCAGCCGGCGCCCCTGCTGCTTTCGGGGTCGGCGGCCGAGCGCCGGGCGACTCGTTCGGCGCGCGCACCGAGCAACGGCAACCGCGCGAACTTGGTCACCTTGGTGCCGGCGAACCCGAGCATGGCCGGCAACAGGGTGAGCGCGATCAACAGCGCCACGCTGACCGAGCCCGCCGCGGCCAGACCCATGACGGTCAGGAACGGGATGCCGACGACGGTCAGCCCGCAGAGGGCGATGATGACGGTGAGGGCGGCGAAGACGACCGAGCCCCCGGCCGTCCCTACCGCCAGCGCGATCGACTCCTCGACCTCCATGCCGTTGAGCAGGTTGGCCCGGTGCCGCGACAGGATGAATAGGCCGTAGTCGATGCCGCACGACAGCCCGAGCATCAGCGCCACTGTGGTCGAGGCGGACGCAATGTTGATGACGGATGCGACCGCAGTGATCGCCATCAGGGTCGTGATGACGCCGATGACGGCACCGATGATCGGCATGCCGGCGGCCGCGAACGCACCGAAGGTGATCATCAGGATGATGAAGGCGACGATCAGCCCGATCAGTTCGGGCAGCTCAGAGATCGGCAGCCGCCAGCCGGGGTAGACGCTGCCGATGTACTCGACCTCGATGCCGGCCGCCTGCACCGGTTTCATCGCTTCCTTGACGGCGTCGAGGTTCGCGTCCTTGACGTCGGCGGGCTTGGCCAGCCACTGCACCTGCCCGAGCGCGACCTGGCCGCTGGTCGACACCAACTTGCCGGTGAACGGATCGACCGAGGTCGACACCTGAGGCACGGTCTTCAACTTGGCCATGGCTGCGGTGATGACGGCCTGATCGGCCGCATCGGTCACCTTCGCCGAACTTCCGGTCGTCGCGAAGACGATCGTGCTCTGGCCACCGCTGAACGCGGGCAGCTTGGCCGACAGGACACCGGAGGCGTTCTGGGCCTCGGTGCCGGGGATCGTGAAGTTGTCGTTCGTCTTGCCGCCGCTGGCCTGCGCGATCGCGATCGCCCCGATCGCAGCCAGCAGCCAGAGTGCGAGGACGATGCGCCGCCGGCGATAGGCGAGGTGGGCCAATCGGTACAGGAATCGGGACAAGCGCTGATCTCCAATAATCGAGCGGGTGACGCGCCCGCTGACGCGGCACCTACTGCTGCGCCGAAGACCTTACGGACGTTTGAGGCCCAGTGACGAGCCAAGCCTCAGCGCGCGGGCTGTAGCTCGGCGATCTGGGTGAGGAGCGTCACGAGTAGCTCGCGCTCGGCCGGATCGACCCCTTCGAGCAACTCGGCCTCCGCAACATCTCGGGCCACCGCGAACTCGGTCTGGATGTTTCGGCCGGCGTCGGTGATACGCGGAATCCGGACCCGACGATCGGATGGATCGACGGTACGAACGATCAACCGACGCTGTTCGAGGCGATCGAGGACAGCGATCAGGGTGGTCTTGTCGAGGCCGAGCATCCGGCTCAGTTCTAGCTGCGTGCACTGAGGGCCATCGGACAGAGCTGCGAGCACCATCCAGTCGCGGCAGTCGTTCAGGCCGGCCTCAGCAGCGAGCCGGTCGATCTTCGCGCGCATCCGCGCGGCGGCCATGTGCAACAACCAGGTGAGGTCCTGCGGGCAGGCCAGCGCGGCGGCGCACTGGACGGGAAACGACTCGCTCCCCGCATCCGCTGACTGACCGATCCCCATAGCGCCGGAGTCTACCCGTTCATCCGAAATTAAGCCACCACTCGGATTAGTCGAGCTTCGATCATCTTGACTCGGATGATCTGAGATCGTAGTGTCGGCCCCGGCTTAGCAAATGTCCGACCGACGCAGATCGATCGGCACAATCCGAATTGGATGCCCTATGAGCTCGACTTCGACCCATCCAGACCAGGCGGACGCGGCGGCCGGTAAGTCCGCCCCCTCGTCCTGCGCCCAACTCATCCTCCGACGAACCGTCCGTTAGTCCCGCACGCGGCGACCGGCGCTGGCTCGCCCTCGCGGTCATCGGGATCGCGCAGCTGATGGTCGTCCTCGATACCTCCATCGTGAATATCGCGCTGCCCTCGGCTCAGTCGGCGCTGCACATCTCGCTGGCCAACCGCCAGTGGGTCATTACGGCGTACGCCCTCGCCTTCGGTGGTCTATTGCTGCTCGGCGGCCGCATCTCGGACTTCATCGGTCGCAAGCGGGCGTTCATCATCGGACTGGTCGGTTTCGGCCTGGCCTCAGCGCTGGCCGGAGCCGCGCAGAACCAGGGCTGGCTGTTCGGCGCCCGCGGATTGCAGGGCGCCTTCGCCGCGCTGATGGCCCCGGCGGCATTGTCGCTGATCACGGTCACCTTCACCGAGAGTCGCGAGCGGGCCAAGGCGTTCGCCGTGTTCGGTGCCGTGTCCGGCGGTGGCGGCGCGCTCGGCCTGATCCTCGGCGGCATCCTGACCGAGTACGCGTCGTGGCGGTGGACCCTGCTCGTCAACACCCCGATCGCGATCATCGCCGCGATCGCGGCCGTTTATCTGGTCCGCGAGTCCAAGGCCGAAGGCGACTCGCACTACGACGTCCCCGGCGTCCTCACCAGTGCGCTCGGCCTGGTCGCACTGGTCTACGGCTTCACCCGGGCCAGCGAGGACGGCTGGAGCTCAGCGAGCACGATCAGCCTGCTGCTCGCCGCGGTCGTGCTGCTCGTTGCGTTCGTCTTTATCGAAAACCGCACCGCTCACCCGTTGCTCCCTACGCGGGTCTTCACCGAGCGCAATCGAGCCGGTTCATTCCTCACGTCGCTGCTGATCGGCTTGTCGTTGTTCGGCATGTTCCTGTTCCTGGTCTATTACTTGCAGGGCACCCAGCATTATTCGGCGCTGAAGTCGGGCGTGGCCTTCCTGCCATTCGCGGGCGGCATCGTCGTCGCCGCCGGTATCGCCAGTTCACTGCTGCCGCGAGTCGGACCGCGCCCGTTGATGGTCGGCGGGTTCGCGGCCGGCGCCCTGGCCATGGCCTCGTTCACCCAGCTCAAGGTCAATTCGGGTTACGCGACCCACTTGCTACCGGGACTTATCGTCATGAGTGTCGGCGTCGGTTTCGCCTTCGTCGCGCTCAACAGCACCGCTCTGATCGGGGTCGATGATCGCGACGCCGGCGTGGCCAGCGCGTTGGTCAACACCACCCAGCAGGTCGGTGGCTCACTCGGCATCGCCCTGCTGAACACCATCGCGGCCACCGCGACCGCAAACTACATCACGACTCATGGTGTCGCAGCTGCAAGCGCTGGGGCTGTCCACGGCTACTCGGTCGCCTTCATCTGGGCCTTCGGCGCCTTGGTAGCGGCGGCTGCCTTGTCGCTCGTTCTGATCAGCGCCCAGCGGGGGGATGGCTCGGTCGGCAACGGCGCGGTCGGCGACGGCGAGACGCCGTTCGAGCACGCCGAGGAGCTCGGCGCGATCCTGTAGGACTTTTTCGGCACCACCCGTATTAGAAGGACGGCGACGACGAGCCGGTCGTAGGTCTCTTCGTCGCCGTCCTTCGCCCAGCTACCGGCAGTCGGGTCTAACCGCAGCGGGGCGTTACTGTCACTGCTATCGGGGTATCCAGAGGTAGTAAGCAACCCAGAAGGAGATCCTCCATGAGCGAATTCGCTGGACCGAATGGCGACGAATTGCAGGGTGCAGTCGATGCGGTCGACGACGCAGGCACCGCCGCGGCTTCCGAGTCCGCCGACGAGCCGACCGACGAGCTGGACGACCTTGAGCCGGACAGCGACGAGGCGTGAGCACCCCGATCGACGACGAGACCTATCCGGACGAGCACCAGCGCAGCGTCGAGGACGTCAAGCAGGGCAATCCGGGTAAGCCGCAGTCAGATTACGAGAACCCACCCGAGGGTCCGAGCGACGAACCCGCCGATGGAGCCGATCGGTCATCGTAACGCGGCCATGGTTTGAGTTCGATGCTTCAACCTGGAGGATTTGTGAAAGCGTTCGGATACACCACCAACGGCGGACCCGAGGTACAGGAGTTCCTCGAACTCGAGCAGCCGGTGCCGCTGGCCGGTGAATTGCTCGTCGAGGTCCGGGCCGCGGGCGTCAACCCGGTTGATTGGAAGGTCCGTTCGGGTGCATACGGTCCGGCCAATGCGAGCGACCTTCCCGCCGTCCTCGGCTTCGAGGTGGCCGGCGTGGTGCGCGCCGTAGGGAACGACGTCGAGGGCTTCTCAGTCGGCGATGAGGTCTTCGGCGCGGTGGCGCCGGGTTCCGGAGGGTATGCCGAATACGCACTCGTCACGTCGAAGTCGGCCGCGGCGATCCCGCCCCAGGTTTCATTCACCGATGCGGCCACGCTCACCGTCGCCGCAGCCACTGCGTACGACGGGGTGACCCAGCTGCAGCTCAAGGCCGGTCAGACGCTGTTGATCAATGGCGTCGGCGGCGGCGTCGGCGTTGCTGCCGCTCAGATCGCGCGCGACCTCGACCTATTCGTCATCGGCACCGCCAGTGAGGACAAACGGCCACTGGTCGAGTCTCTGGACGCCACGCTGGTTACCTACGGCGACGGCGTTGCTGACCGGATCCGGCAGATCCTGCCCGATGGCGTCGACGCGATCTTCGACCTGGCCGGCGGCGACGGGCTGCGGGCGGTGGCCGAGGTATTGGCCGATCGCGACAAGCTGGTCAGCGCCGGCGATCCCGCAACCGTTGCCGAACTGGGGGGTCGAATGATCGAGCGGGATCGGAGCGACCGGGTGCTGAAGATAGTGGCTCGACTCGTGGCCGAGGCGAAGCTGGACCCGCACGTCGAGGACATAGTGCCGCTGGACCGCGCCGCTGATGCACTGGCCGCGGTAGAAGTCGGTCACGCCAAGGGCAAAGTGGTTATTGCGGTCAGTTGACCATCGGCGGATGATGCCGCCATGGGGCCCGAGGATCCGGTCGAAACGATCGGCCAGCTCGAGCAGCAGGCAGACCTTGACCGCAAATGGATCGGGGTGCTCGAGGCGCAGGGCGAGATCGACCGGCACAAGATCGCGGGTCTGGAAGTCGCCCTCACAACTTGTCGCCGGATCGGTGCCGCACTCGGCATCTTGATGGCGTCGCGCCGACTGACCGAGGATGCCGCGTTCGAGGAGCTCCGGTCCGCGAGTCAGCTGCAGCACCGCAAACTGCGCGAGATCGCCGACTACGTCATCGAAACCGGCACGCTGGACTAGGACGGTTCACGAAGCGGATTTTACGTCGGCCCGCTCGTCGTCGGGCTGGTGACGGGCCAGGATGTCGCGGGCCGATTCCATCCCGTTGGTGGTTCCGTGGCGGCCCAGCGCGTGCCGGGGGCCGCTGCGTTCGGGCTCGACCGCGGACTCGGACCCAGCAGGTGTGGCTTCAGGCATTGCACCCTCCTCGGCGTATCTTTCAGCGTTATTTTTCCAGCTTACTGCTTTTGTCGTATATATGCGGAGCGTGATCAGGCGCGTGCGGAGCGTTGTGGACGAGCGGCCGCCCGGCCGACCGAGCCGGCCGTAACCGCCAGCTCAGTGGACGTTGGCCGAGCGAGGCTGCACTCGGCGCGGTACTGTCTCAAATGCTGAACAAACAGCCAGGCCCGGAAGCCTCCACTGCTTTCGTCGTGACGGTTCGGGACCTCCCACTGCCGGGCGTCTTTCCGGTGCGAGGAGACATACTCATGGAGACGTTTCGCATCAACACGTTGCCGGGCGAGGAAGCCTGCACGCTGCAGCTGCACGGCGAAGTCGACCTGGCGGTCGCCGGCGACATCGTCACCCTCGGCACTCTGAGCCTCAGTGAGCCGACGACGCAGGTGCTGATCGTTGATCTAAAGGGCGTCACCTTCATGGACTCGACCGCGATCGGCGCCCTGGTTCGACTGCGCAATCTCGCCGTCGAGACCGGCAAGCAACTGCGATTGGCGCACCTGCCGGACCGCGTCCGGCAGGTACTGACGCTCACCAGCCTGCTCGACGTTTTCGAGGAAGTTCGCGAAACGATCTAGCTGAGCCAGCCAGCACGGCATTAGCGGCTGCCGGGCCGCGGCAACTGGGCTTGCAACAACCGAGGGTGCGACAACCGGGCATCGGCCAGCTCCAGCGTGCCGGTCTCGATGACCCGACGGGCGATGTCACGGATCTTTTGGTGAGTGTTCTGGCCCGCGGTTCGCGGTCACCGCCCGCGTCGGCTATCGCCGCCGCAGGGTCGGTCGCGGCGACCGACGTGTAGTTCTGATCATTGAAGCGGGTGATGCTGGCGACGTCGGCGCGGTTGCATCCGCCAGGGTCAAACTGCACAGCGCCGGTCGGGGCCGTACTGGTCAGGCTGCTGCAGGTGCGGTTATCCGGCGCACGCACCCAACGCGGCGGCGTGATTGGCATCGAGGGCGATCACGACCCACACCTGCTTGCCCGTCGGCAGGGGCACGGCCCCCCACTCCTGCGCAATCGTCTCGACGATCCGCAGCCCGCGTCCGTGTTCACTCGAGGTCGTCGGGTGCTGGGCCCGCGGCAACCCGTCAGCATCGTCGGCGACGACGACCCGCACGCGATCGCGATGCACGGCTAGCTCCAGGGTCACCGTCGTTGCTGCGGCTTGGACCGAATTGGTGACCAGCTCGGTGATCACCAACGCGATGTCATCGATCACCGGACCCACCTCGGGCACGTCCTGTAACACCGGGCTGAGTGCGTCGGTTGCGAAATGGCGTGCTGCCGCGGGCGCGACGACGTCCCCGGCGACACGGTGCCGCAGGAACACGCACATGCGTCGCTCGTCTCTGCCCGGTGAAGTCTGGTTGAAGAATTGAAGAATACGTGACGGGACCCGGCGACCCCCGTTACGCGCCGGGCACGAATAGACAGAACAGGTGCCCCTGCGGATCGCGCAGCACGCACACATCCGGGGCCGGTTGATGCTGCTCGACGACGGCGCCAAGAGTGACAGCGCGTTCGACTCCCACCGCCAGGTCGTCGACGAGAATGTCCAGGTGGGCCTGCATCTGCAGACCGCCCGGGCGGGCCGGCCAAGTCGGTGGACTGTCATCCGGCTCGAGTTGAAAACTGAGGCCCGGGCGTTCGCGCGCCGGGTCGCGCAATCGCACCCAGGCCGGGCTCGACTCGACGACCTGCCAGTTCAGCAGCTCGCGGTAGAACTCAGCCAACTCCAGGGGTCGGGCGGAACTCAGCACGAAGGCACCCAGCGACGCGATCATTGCGCCGGTTTGTACCCGCGAACGAGGGAATGGGTCGAGGTCGTGCGGCGGACCTCGACGTCGACGAAGCCGGCATCGGTGAGGATGGTCCGTAACTGGCCGAACGAGTACTGCTGACCCTGCGTACCGGCGACCATCAGGACCGCGAACGAGGCGGCGATGCGGGGACCGCCGCCGTCGTCATCGATCAGCATCTCTTGCAGGTTGATCGATCCGCCCGGCGCCAGGGACCCGAAGGAGCGGCGAGCCAGCTCACCGCACGTCGCCGGACGCCAGTCGTGGAACATGTTCGACAAGAAGTGCGCGTCGTAGCCTTCGGGCCAATCGGAGCGGAACATGTCGGTCGGACGGGCGTCGATACGGTCCTCGAGGCCGGCCTGGGCGACGTAGCCCATCCCCTCATCGCACACCGGACCCAGATCCATGATGGTGGCCTGCAGTTCGGGATGCCGCCGGGCCAGCGCAATCGAGAAGACACCCGAGCAGCCGCCGACGTCGAGGAATCGACGGGTCGCAGCGAACTCGCCACTGGCCGCGAGCGCGACCGCGGCCTGCGCGGAGTGGCTGTGCATATAGGCGGCGACGCCCCGCGCCGCCTCGGGTGAGATCTCGCCGGTCGCCCAGCTGTCTGAATTGCTGCTGCCGACCGCCTGCGCACCGGGAATCACCTCGGGCGGATCCATTGTCATCAGCGCGCGTCGCAACGTCTCGACGAAGCGGTTGTTGTTCCGCGACGACGCGAACACACCGCCCCAATAGAACTCACTGCCCGGCGCTAGATACGCGATCGCGGTGTCGGTGAGGTGGTAACGACCCAATCGGGGCGCGAGGTAACCGAGCGAGGACAGCATGGGCAGCAGCGCACCCAGCGCCCGCTCGTTGAGCGACAACTTCGCCGACATCTCCTCGATCGACAGTGGACTCCGCGCGAGTTCGGCGAAGATCCCCAGTTCGTCGGCGACCAGCACGGACGGGAACCAGACCGGCGACAGGTAGCTCTCCCAGACGGGGTAGACGTCGGCGGTCGGCGCCTCGGAAAGGGTCATCGAATCCTCCGTAGTTGCTCACCGGATAGCGAGGGCAGCGGCCTGGACGGCCGCGGGTTGACGCTACGTGGTGAGCGCCACTTGGGGAACATCTGAAGGACCCCAATCGGTTGAGCCGACCGTGACCACGCCGACGTCAACCGCGTCCACAACTCCGAACGGCCTGCTGGACGGCGTCGACCCCGCGCCGCTGTTCACGCCCTATCGATTGGGGTCGGCCCACCTGCCGAATCGCTTCGTCATGGCGCCGATGACGCGTCAGTTCTCGCCCGGTGGCGTCCCGACCGCCGAGGTGGCCGCCTACTACGCGCGGCGCGCCGCGCACGTCGGTCTGCTGATCACCGAAGGCACCTACGTGGGCCACCTGTCCGCCGGTGGGAGTGACCGGGTGCCGCGCTTCTACGGCGACGACGCGCTGGCCGGTTGGAGCGATGTCGTGGCGGCGGTGCACGCAGCCGGCGGACGGATCGCGCCGCAGCTGTGGCATCTGGGCGCGACCCGGGCGGCGGGTGCGCCACCCCACCCGGACGCGTCGGTCCTGAGCCCGTCCGGCATCGGTGTCGACGGCACCACCGTCGGTGAGCCGGCCACCCAGGCCGAGATCGACGCCGTCATCGCGGCGTTCGCCGATGCGGCCACCGCCGCGAAACGGATCGGCTTCGACGCAGTCGAACTGCACGGTGCTCACAGCTACCTGCTCGACCAGTTCCTGTGGGATCAGACCAACCGTCGCACCGATGGCTACGGTGGCAGCCTCGCCAACCGGACTCGCTTGTCGGCCGAGGTGGTGGCGGCGACGCGGGCGGCCGTCGGTCCCGACCTGCCCGTCATCTTCCGTTTCTCACAGTGGAAGATCGGCGCCTACGAGGCCCAGATCGTCGCCAACGCAGCCGAGCTCGAGCAGTTGCTCACTCCGCTGGTCGATGCCGGCGTCACTGCGCTGCACGTGTCGACCCGGCGCTACTGGCAGCCCGCCTTCGCCGGCTCGCAATTGAGTCTGGCCGGCTGGACCAAGAAGCTCACCGGACTGCCGACGATCGCCCTCGGCTCGGTCGGGGTTCCCCAGGCGTTCCTCGACAATTCGGCCGAGACGGCGCCGGCGACCCTCGCCCCGCTGCTGGAGCGCTTCGAGGCCGGCGAGTTCGACCTCGTTGCGATCGGCCGGGCGCTGCTGTCCGAGCCGGAGTGGCCGACAAAGCTGCGAGACGGGCGCCTGGACGAGATTCGCCCGTTCGACAAGGCGCACCAGGCCGAACTCTTCTGACCCGCCTTTCGACTCAGGCCGACCGGGCGATCAGTGCGCCCAGGCCGGTTTGAGGTCGTGCGTCTTGACGATCCAGTCGCGCTCGAGCGTGTCGAGGCGATCACCGATGCCGATCTCGTCCAGGATCTCGGCCGCATCTGATCCCGGCGGGGTCGGCGTCGCGCCCACCAGCGCCGGCGTGTCCGACAGATGCACCGAGACGCCGGGCATGACGCAGACGCCCGCCCCCTCGACCTCCTGGCTGATCGACAGGCCTCGACGCTGCGCCGCCGGGTCAACCATCAGGTCCTCGATCGCGACGTTCTCGTGCGCGGCGATGCCGGCCTCGACCAGGGCACTCACCCAGGCCTGCGCGGTGTCCTCGGCGAAGCGGACCTCGAGCGCCTTCTCGATCTGCGCGCCATCAGAGTTCAGGTCGACGCCGACCACCCTCGCCAAGGTGGCCTTCTCAGCTTCGTTGGACGCGAGATAGAACCACCCGTCGCTGGCCTGGTAGAACCGGTCCAGGGGCCCCTCACCGAGCGCCTCGTAGCCGCGCGGTTCGGTGGCGCGGTAGCCCGGGAAGTCGAAGGTGAAGATCGCCTGGTGATAGGTGCCGGTCTGACAGAGCGAGGCACCGACCATCTGCCCCTCGCCGGTGACCAGGCGGTGATACAGCCCGAGCCCGGTGGCGAAAGTCCCCAATACTCCCGTCCCGATGTCGATCGGGTTGTACGGGCCGATCACCGATGGCAACGCCGTGCGCTCCATGATTCCAGAGACGGCCTGGCCCTGGCGCTCCCAGCCGCGCCAGCCGGTCCACGGTCCCCCGCGGCCATACGCGCTGATCGTCGTGTAGACGACGTCGGGACGCCGCGCCTTCACCTCGTCGTAGCCGAGGCCAAGGCGGGCCATCGTCGTCGGCGACATGTTCTCGAGGACGACGTCAGCCTGCTGAACGAGCTTCCAGTAGACCTCCTGGCCCGGCACCTTCGAGATGTCGACCAAGATCGAGCGCTTGCCTCGGTTGAGGTAGCCACTGACACCGCTCTCGGGCGCCGACAGCTTGATCACCTCGGCGCCGAATTCGAGCAGCAGTCGACCGCATGTCGGGCCGGCGAGGGCAACGCCGAGGTCGACAACCCTCATGCCCGACAGCGGGTGCTCGAGTTCCGGTTCCGGGCCCTCGGTGGCCGCCGGCACTTCGCGGGTGGCCAACTCGGCCAGCACGGCGTCGGTGTCGGCACCGGCCAGGTGGCGCGGTGCCGGCAGCTCAGCTCGCGAGTCGGACAGGTATACCGGTGAACCGGCCATCCACATGTCGCCGATGATCGGGTCAGTGAGATGCTGCACCGCCCCGATCGCCTGTGCGTGTTCGGTGGCGATCCACTCCTGTGGCGTGCGGATGAAGCTGATCGAGACGCCGGCCTCGCTGCCGATCCGTTCCCACTCCTCGGCGGGCCTGGTCAGGAACAGCGCCTCGAAGTGCTCGTGCAGCTTCGCGTTCACCTCGGGCTTGGACGCCTCGACGAGGTCGAGCAGCTCCGGGCCCCACTCGTCGGTCACCCCGGCCGCGCGGGCGAACCAGGTCAGATGCCGCGGGCTCGACGTGTCGAACTGTACGTAGCGACCGTCGCCGCAGCGGTAGTAGCCCGATCCGCGCATCCGGATCGGCGCCGGCGGCTTGAGCCCGGACTCGTCGCGGTAGGTACCGCTGTGACCGATCAGGGTGAACATCGCGTCATACAGCGGCACCTCGACGACCTGGCCCCGGCCCGTCCGCTGCCGGGCGATCAGCGCCATCACGATCGAGGTCGCGCCGAGATAGCCACCGAAGCTCGACGGCAGCGGTAGGGCCGAGTACGTCGGACGCGACCAGTCCCAACCCGGCGGCTCCTCCCCGGTGCGCGGGATCGTGTTCGCGGTGGCGGCCTGCAGCACGCCCTCCCAGCCCCGTACTGCGGCGCGCGCATCGTCTTTCGGGAAACCGGGCAGCGAGCAATAGATCAGCCGCGAATTAACCGAGCGCATCGCCTCGGCGCCCAGGCCCAGACGGTCCATCACCCCGGGACGGAAGTTCTCGATCACCACATCAGCGGTTTCGATCAGCCGCCGCGCGGCCGCGAGGCCCTCGTCGGTCTTCAGATCGAGGATGATGCGACGCTTGTTGCGGTTCAGGAACGCGTCGGGCACCCCGTCATAGACCGGTCCGCCGGGCGGGTCGACATGAATCACGTCGGCGCCCTGGTCAGCGAGCATCACTGCGGCCAGTGGCCCCGCGATGTAGTGCCCGAAGTCGATTACCCGAAGGCCAGCGAGCGGACCGCTCATGTGTCTCCCCCTTACCCCCAGCTGACGCTGGGGTCTACAGAACCGCCGAACGACGTATGACTTCGAATAGTGGACCAACTCGTCCGTTTACACGAGGGAAAACAGCTGACTATTTTCTAAGGCTCTCAAACTTCTAGAGCTCGGGCAGCGTGCGACGGGCGGCTCGTATGCTGTTGGGGCATCATCGATAAATGCGATCGGAGAGTGACGAGCCGATGGACGTCCACTACACGATCCGCCAGCTGCAGTACTTCGTCGCGGCCGCGCAGACCGGCACGATGAGTTCCGCCGCGGACCGCTGCCATGTCTCGCAGTCCGCGCTTTCCCTCTCGATCTCACAACTGGAGCGGACGCTGGGGGTCAAACTGTTCGTCCGCCAGCGTGCCAAGGGTATCGAGCTGACTCCCGCCGGACTGCGGGTCTTCGAGCAGGCCGAGGCGCTGCTGCGGCAGGCGGGCGAGCTCGAGGCACGCCTCAACGTCGAGCGCGGCGACGAACTGATCGGCACCCTGACCGTCGGTTGTTCGGCCAGCCTGGCTGCTCTATACATTCCGTCTCTGCTGACCGGCTTCAAAGCCGAGGTTCCGTCGGTCGCGCTCGAGTTCGTTGAGCACGATGGGTCGTCGCTTCTGCGTGGTCTGCGCGATGGTTTGTTCGAAATGGCGCTCTTCTACACGACCGGCCTCGAGACGGATCTCGAATGGATCGAGGTCGACGAACTTGTCCCCCACGTCATATTGCCCAGCAATCACCGGCTCGCGAAGGACGAATCGGTCAGCCTGTTCGATCTCGCGAACGATCCGATGATTCTGATCGACGTCGCCCCGAGCCGCGACACCTGGACGATGCTGATGCGTGACCTCGGCATCGAGCCGATTGTTGCCTACCGTAGCCAGAGTTTCGAACTGGTGCGCAGCCTCGTCGGACGCGGTGCCGGATACGCGTTGCTGTTCAACCTGCCCACGACCGACGCCACCTACGAGGGCAACACCGTCGTCGTCAAGCCGATCCGCGAGACGACGCCGTCCATGTTCATCGGCCTGGGCTACCTGGGCGGCACCAAGTTGACGCCGCGGGCCAGTCGCTTCGCCAAGTTCGCGATCGAAGCACTGCGCGAACGTCGGGCTCAGCAGACCCAGCTACGCGTTCGGAACATGCGCCCCTCGCTCGTCGAAGAACGCATGCTGATCTAGTCGAGCACCCGCGCCTAGCCGACGACGCGCTGGACCCGCTCAGCGATGATGTCGGCTACCAGTGCGGGTTGCGACAGGAAGGGCGAGTGACTGGTCGCGATCTCGATCACCTCGCCGGCGTTCGCAGCCATCGAACGCTGGTCCTCGGGGTGGATCGCGTGGTCCTCGGTGCAGACGACGTAGGTCGACGGCACCGTCTTCCACGGCGCGACCAGCTCAGTATCTATGTGCGCGAAGCCCGCCAGCGCGAACGGACGCAGTGCCCTGGTCGTCGCCTCGGCCAGCTCATGGTCGACATCGTTGTAGAACGAGTCATACGCCCTGGCTGGATCAATGATGGCGTTATCGCCTTCGATTACCATCGCGCTTGATCCCTCAGTCTCATGACGGCCCTCGAAGTCGGTGACCGGCACGCCGGCCTCGAGCATGAACGCGGTCAGATAGATCAGATACTTGACCCGATCCAGACCGGCCGCACCCAGCGTCATCGGACTCCCGCCCCATGAATGCCCGACGACAACCACGTCGCCGTCAACCGCCTCTATTGCTTCGCGCACCGTGGCCGCGTCAAGTTCGAGCGTCGCCGACATTGGCAGTTGCACGGCAACCGATCTGATACCGCGCTGGTCGAGCTGCTCGCGAACGAGGTCCCAGGACGAGTCGTTGTGCCAGGCGCCGTGGACCAGCACCACAGTTGGATTGTCGGTCATGTGAGTCACGATCCATCTCCATAATGGCCAGCGCACCCCGTCCACCGGCCAGGCTCAAACCGTTTACAGCGAGTAAATCGCTTTCGCGGCCTTCTCGTACACCCAGCTGCGCTCGTCGTCGCTCAGATCTGCGGTGATTCGCTTGTAGGTGTTCCAAAACACGACGAAGTCCGTCAGAAACCGGTCCTCGGGATAGTTCGTCTCCAGCATCGAGCGCTGCGGACCGAAGGTCTCGATAGCGAAGAGGATCTCCGGCTTCCAATAGTCGGCCAGGAATTGCGACGAGCGTGAGCTGTCCAACACGGACTGCTCCACAAACGACTTGTAACCGATTCCGCCGACCTTCAGGAAGACATTCGGCGCTTCGGCCAGGTCGGCCATATTCCGCCGCCACTCGGCGAGCATGGCCGGCCTATCGGCTGCGTAGGGACCGTTGCAGGCAGGGCCGCCGAGATGATTCAAGATGATCTTCAGATCTGGCTGCGCCTGGGCGAGTTTCTTCATATCGCTGAGCTGATTGAAATAGAGCCAGGTCTCGAACACCAGCCCCCGCTTGGCCAGCTCAGCGGTGGCTGATTGGAATGTCGGATCAAGCAGGGCGAATTCGGGTGCGCCTCGCAGCGCGTTATTGGTGTCCGGATGCTTGTCCCAAGCGACGTTGTGTCGAACACCCTTAAATGAACTGCCGCCCGCCTCCATGTGCGAGTCCAGCACCTCGGCCACCGCTGACCCGAGGTACATGTCGGCATGACCCACGATCGCCGAGCAGATCCCATCGTCTCCCTGCTGGGTGATTACCCACTCAGTCTCGCCAACGGGCTTGAGGTGTTCGGGACCGTCAGTGCGGTAATTCGCACTGCAGTCGATGAATACCGTCTTGACGATGTTGTGACCCTGACTCATGTCACGCTTGAGGTCGGCCCGCGTGTATTTCGTGTCCGGCCACATGTGGTGGTGCGCCTCCACGATCGGAATATCCGGTCCGATGGCGGTCTCCGCATACGTGGGTGGCAACTGCTCGGTCAAAGTTCTCTCTCCCCGCGAATTGATCCGTTATTCACATGCGATGTCATCGGGCGTACCAACCACCGTCGACGATGAGCAGATGGCCGGTGATGTAGTCAGAAGCCTTCGACGCCAGGAAGATTGCGCTGCCGGCAATGTCTTCCGGCTCGCCGAATCGGCCGGCCGGAATACGGGCCTTAACAACCGGGTCCTCAAATGCGGGACTCGGACGGCCCGTGTGAAAGTAACCGGGGATGAGGGCGTTCACCTGGACGCCGTCACCAGCCCACTCACTGGACAGCGACCTGGTCAGACCGATCACCGCGTGCTTGGCGGCGGCGTACGCGCTGCGACGAACCGGCCCCTGTAGGCCGGCCAGGGAACTGACGTTGATGATCTTTCCCGCCCCGCGCTCGATCATCGGGACACCAAATCGCTGACACAGGACCCACACCGAGTCCAGGTTGACCGCCTGCACCTGGCGCCAGCGTTCGAACGTAAGGTCCACGGCCGGCTCACGGATAAAGGTGGCCGCGTTATTGACCAGGATGTCGACATGAGTCTGAGTCAGCAGCTCCGCAGTCAGCCGATCCAGATCCTGTGGCCGTGACAGATCGGCGATCCATCGGCGCGACTTGCCGCCGGCCGCCGCGACCAACGCTTCGGTTTCGGCCAAGTCGTCGTGATGGCCGTGCAGAACGACATCCGCACCCGCCGAGGCCAGCCCGACCGCAATGGCCTGCCCGAGCCCGGCTCGGGTGCCGGTCACCAACGCCACTTTTCCGGACAGGGAGAACAAGTCAGAGGTAGCCATATGGTCTAGACCGGGGCCGAGGCGGGTGCGAGAACCGGCGGCGTGCCGGGGCGCGGGCCTGCGCGGCGAGCCCCGAGTGATCGACGCCGCAGAAGATCGACGGTGCCGTTGAGGGCTAGCGCAAAGATCAAAATTGCACCGTTGACGATGCTGTCCAGGAACACCGATACGTGCGCGTCGGTCAGCAGTTGCTGGATGAGGAACAACACCGCACCACCCAGAGCGCCGCCGAGCAGCCCGCCCCGACCGCCCGCCAGGCCGACCCCGCCGAGCGCGACGGCCGTGATCGCGCTGATCGTGTAGGCCGGCCCGACGGTGCCGTCCCCGCCCTGAATCAACCCCGACAACAGCATGCCGGCGAGGCACGCCAGCACTCCGGAGAATGCATAGGTCACCAGCCGCACCCTCGCCACGTTGATACCGGCTGTGAACGCGGCCCGGTCATCTCCACCGACCGCTAGCAGGTTGCGCAGGTAGGAACCGCGAGTGATCGCCAGCCAGACAACCGCGATCACCAGAAAGACGAGCCAGATCGCGGGAATCGGGCCGACCGATCCGTTGAGTTTCACCAGCCAGAGTGGAACGTGACCGCCCGCTTGTGGGAGTACTTCAGTGCCCAGGCCCTGATAGAACAGGTACATGCCCAGCGTTGCGATGACGGCGGGCAGCCGCACGTAGGCAGTCAGGATCCCGTTGATGGCACCGGTGGCCAGCCCGAACAGGATGACAATAGGTATCACCAGCTCGGGGGTGGTGATACCTGCGGGGACGAGTACCGCGGAGATGAACACGGTCATGAATCCAGCTAGCGGACCGACCGACAGATCAATGCCACCGTTGCCGGAAAGGACTGGGAGCGTCATCGCCATCGCGGTCAGCACAGTGGGAGCCAGCACGGCCATCGATTGGGCCCACCCTTCCTGGTGGGCAAACTCCGGCTGAACGGCAACGTTCACGACGTACAGCACGACGAGCATGGCGAGGGGCACTGCCGCATAGAAATTCTTGGCAATTAGTCGTCGCAGGAACGAGCTGGTTGCCGAGCCCGGTGCGACCGTGCCGTTATCGAAGCTGGCCATTCACTGGCTCCCCTGGCCGTGTTCGGCGAAACTGTCCGCGCCGAACATGGCGGCGACAACATCGGTTTCCTTCGCATTCTCGGTCGGCAGCATGGCGACGACGCTTCCTTCGTAGAACACCGCTATCTGATCTGTGAGCGTTAGGAGCTCGGCGATTTCGGTCGACAAGAAGATGATCGCGACGCCCTCGCGCGCAAGATTTCTGAAGAGGCCATAGAGTTCCTCTTTCGTGTTGGCGTCCACGCCTCGCAGCGGGTCATTCAAGACCAGCACCTTCGGGCCCATCGCGATCCACCGGCCGAGAAGAATCTTCTGCTGGTTTCCCCCGCTCAGCGTCGTGATGAGCCGTCCGGGCGCCCCAGCCACAAGGCGCGACGCGGCCGCGAACTCGGTGTACCTTTTCTTCGCTTCCTTCTGGCGAAGCAGTCCGACCCGGTTCAGCTGGGTCCACGCCGTCACGGCGAAGTTGTCGAATACCGACAGCGGGCCGAACAGTCCTTCGTAGCGCCGGTCTCTCGGCACGTATCTGATACCGAGCCGGTTGGCGCTGCGATAGCTACGGACCAGGCTCATGGCGGTGGCCGTATCCCTGGCGGTCGACGACCCGCTGGCGCTGTTGGCAACGACTCGACCGACGACGGGCCGGCGCAGGCCGCACACTATTTCAGCGAAGTCGACTTGGCCCTGACCCTCCAGGCCGGCCAGGCCGAGGATCATTCCGGTCTTGACCTCAATGCTGATCGCCCGCGCCTGTGGGCGTACTACTACTTCTTCTACATGCAGCACTGCATGCGACGACTTTGCGGGCGCGGGAAGCAGATCGCGCAGCTGCGCGTCAGGCATGGGTAGAGCCGGTACTGTCTGGTCCGCGCCTCGTTCACGACCCGACATGTGCAGCAGGATCTCGCCGTGGGAGACGTCGGCTACCGCCATCGTCGCAACCGTCGCACCGGCGCGCAGCACCGTGATGCGGTCGGCCAGTTCCCGGACCTCATCCATGCGGTGCGAAGTGAACAGAATCGACTTGCCCTGCGCGGAGGCCGCGCGCAGGTACTCGAACAGATGATCACGTTGCTGGGCATCGAGGGCGGAGGTTGCCTCATCGAGGATGAGCAGCTTCCACGGCCGGACGATCGCCCGGGCGATGGTCGTCAATTGCCGCTCGGCCAGCGACAGCGTCCACATCGGCCGGTCGAGGTCAAGGCCGGCGAGGCCCAGCTCATTGAGAGCCTGGCGCCCCGCTGCCGCTTCCTCGCCTCGACGCTGGCGATATCGAAACAGCCCGTCAGTTCCGATGAAGATGTTGTCGCGGACGCTCATCTCTGGCGCGATGAGCGTTTCCTGGAACACCGTCGAGATACCCGCATCCTGCGCTACCGACGGGGTCGAAAGCCGCTGTGCACTTCCCTGCCAGGTCAGCGTTCCGGAGTCGGGGTGCAGCACGCCCGAGAGGATCTTGATCAGGGTGCTCTTGCCGGATCCATTCTCGCCCGCGAGCGAGTGTATCTCGCCGTTTCCGACCCTCAGCTCGACCGAGTTCAGGGCTCTCGTTTGACCGAACGAGCGGGACATGTGCTCGATGACAAGGCCGCTGCCGTCGCCGACGGACGTCACGTCCATCCCTCCCGTCGGCCGCCCGTTGCGCGGTTCAGATTCTCGCCGCAATCTTCAGTTCCCGGCCGTACGCGCTGGTCAGAACGACGACGAGAAGGCCAAGCGCCAGCTCCTGGAACGACTCGTTGAAGCCGACGCCTACCAGCAGGGTGGTCAGTTCCGCGACAATGAGCGCACCGAGCACCGTCCTCAGATAACCGCCGCGACCGCCGAGCAGCGATGTGCCCCCGATAACCACCGCCGCGATCGTCTCGAAGAAATAGGGCGTGCCGATGTTGGGGTCGGGCGTGCCGCTATAGCCGGCGAAGAACACGCCCACCATGGCGGCGAACAGCGCGGAGATACTGAAAACGACCACCATCGTCCAGTTCGAGCGAACGAGCGCGAGCCTGGCGGCGACAGAATTGGCGCCGAGCGCATAGGTCTCGCGCCCGAGTCGGGTGAGGCGCATGAAAGCGACGGCGAGGACCGACGCGATGGCCCAAACGATGACGATGAGTGGGATAGGAACGCCGCCGGTGTGGCCGATCACCGAGACGCTCTGGGTAAGCCAGCCGGGTACCGCACCGGTAACCGCCCCGTTGCTCTCAAGCAGAGCAATGCCAGACACGATCAGGCTCATTCCGAAACTCGTGATCAGCGAGTGGACGTGGAGAAGGATGGACGCCATCGCGTTGATGGTGCCGATAACGATCGCCACCACGGCTATGAAGGGGAAGATCACCAGCAGCGACCAGTGCTTGGCGTAGAGCTGGGTGATGATGATGTCGGACAGTCCAATGACCGCCGGGATCGACAGATCAAGTCCGCCGGCAATGATGGTCATGGTCTGGCCGAGCGACGACAACCCCAGCAAGCTCCCCAGAATGAGAAGCGAGATGATGCTGGCCTTACTGAAGTACCCGTGGATGAAGAACAAGGACAAGATGTAAAGCAGCGGGACGAGGACGAACGGCAGGGCCCGGCTGATGTTCTCGGTCGTCAGGATGCCGCCGATCGGCATCCGTTCCGCCTTGGGCGGATAAGAACTCGGCGGCGTCGGCCCGTCAGCCTCGACGACCTGGATTGAGTCCGTCACGAAAGTCCCCTAGTCCGTGGCTCGCTAACGACAGGCTCCTCAGTTGCCCGGGCGATGAGGATCGGCCCGGACAACTGAGGGCGTGACAACCTGGCTGGATCGCGGGTCAGGAGGTGGGCTCCGGGAAGCTCGCCACTGTGCTGCCGCCCGTGAAGAACTGCGGAAGGTAGTTCGCCAGCGCCGGCAGCGCCGGCTTGGGCGAAGCAAAGCAGGTGCTGCTGACCGTCATGTCCGAGGTGTACCACTGGTCGAACGTCGCGTCGGTCGGGCCAGGGATCGGGTACAGGATCGTGTCCAACACCGGCTGCTGGCCGGCCAGCATTCGCTGGGCCACGTTCATCATCGCGTAGGCACCCGGCGCCGGAGCCTGATCGGTTATGAACGGCACCAGGTCAGGGTGCGCCTCCTTGAATGCCAGCTCTTGGCAGTCGCCCTCCTGAAGCGAGACCTTGGCCAGCGGCTTGCCCGCCTGCTGCAATGCAGTCTCGGCCGCGACGCCCATCGCACCCTCATCGATGATGCCGTCGACGGTGACACCCGGGTGGCTGGCCAGCCACTGCGAGGTGGCGGTCTGCGCGACCGAGGCCGTCCATTGGCCGGTGTAGGAACCGACCACCTTGAGGTCGGGGTGTCCGCTCATGGCCGCGGTCGCGGCCGCAGTCGCAGTCGCCGCATCGGCGACACCAGGCACGCCGGTGACTTCGAGGACGTTGCCCTTGTAGTTCATCGACTTGAACAGGGCGTCAGCCAGCTCGAAGGAGTTCTGGTAGACGTCGAACGACACCGTGATCGCGCCGTTGCAGTCGATCGGCTGAGCCGACAGGATCAGCACGTTCTTCTGCAGCGCGGTCTGGATTGTCGGGCAGAAGGCCGTGGTGGATGACGGCTGGAGAAGAATGACCTGGCAGCCGTCCTGCACCTCGCTCTGCAGCTGTGAGACCTGCGTCGCCGTGGCGTTGTTCGAACTCTGCACTTCGAGGTCGGGGTCGGCCTTACCCTGCGCGGCCAAGTCAGTCACCATCTGCTTGGTCGAGGCGAGGAAACCCTGCTGGAAGGTGTTGGCGAGGAAGAAGGTGCTCTCGCAGTACTTCACCTTGCCCGTTGGGGGCTTGTAATTCTGGTAGGCGTTCGGGTAGAGCTTGGCGTACTGCTGATAGTTCGTGTAGTTGATCTTCGCGCCCGACGGCACCGCCGACACGTCCACCTCACCGGCCGCACTGGTGCTCGGAGCTGATGACGATCCGGCCGCCGCTGAGGACGACGCGTGACTACTGCTCCCGCCGGATACCGCGGAGGATCCGCAAGCCGACAACACCGATACGCCGACTACAGCCGCCGCGACAAGAACCCACCGCCGACGCGAAAGTCGACGTCTGAACTGGAGCGACTCCCGCGAATTGTTGCCCGCAACGCGCATTTAAAACACCCCTAGAATCTGTGGCCACCTGAGGACGCTCGGCTGATGCCTGCACAGGACTAATAGCTCGAAGAAGCTGTGCGGTGGACCCTAGTAATTGTTAATGACGAGAGTCAACGTGCTTTCGGATTAGTAAAATCGATAACTCATCCACTGTTTTTCGCGCTTAGTTCACCGGACCGCTCCGCCGCACCAACAACCCGAACTTGCGTGATATGACGAATGCAAGTGCTTGGCCTTCGCCAAAGAGTTCGGCCTATGTGTTGTCTGCCTGCAAATTGCTGGATCCGCGCCTGTGAATTGGCGGCGGGCCGGATATTCGCTGCAAAGATTCTGTGAACCCAGAGGCCCCGCGCATCCCGCGGGTGTAAAGCGACTGCATGCGTGCGGGGGTATTTCCGGGAGCCGTCGCCGTCGTTGCGTTCGGTACCGAATTGATAACGGCGATCAAAAAGCCATGCTGGGCGTGCCACCTGCGGGTGGTTATTACTCTGCGCACACGATCAGGGGGTACGGCGATGACCACGGTGATGCTTGTCCACGGCGGCTGGCGCAGCGCCTCTTGTTGGGACCTCGTGCGGGACGAGCTCACCGCGAACGGCATTCGGTCAGTGGCCCCACAGCTGCCGATGACCTCCACCCTGGACGTCGATGCGGCCGTGCTCCGCGGGACACTTGACGGCCTGGGTGACGACGCCGTCGTCGTGGGGCACTCCTGGGGCGGTAGCCCGGTCACGCTGGGCGCTTCCGGTTCGCCGAACGTAAGGGCACCTGATCTATTTGGCCGCCTTCATGATCGAGGCGGGCAGGCCCGCTCCAGCTGACATGCGGAAGCTGCCGCCGATGGACGCCTTCCACATCGGCCCAGAGTGGTCGGTCGTGAACCCGGAGTTCGCCTTCGAAGCGTTTTACCACGATTGCGACCCGCACATTGCCGCGGAGTGCATCGCTCAGCTCCGGCCGTTCGCGTGCGCAGGCTGGGATCTGGTCGAGAGCCCGGCCGCGCCGGCGTGGCAGCTCGTCCCGACGACCTACGCCGTTTGCTCGCAAGACCGCGCCATCCCGCCGAGCGACCAGCGCAAGATGGCTGAGCGGGCGGGCGACGTCGTGGAGTTGAACACGAGCCACTCGCCGTTCCTGTCCCAGCCCCGGCTGGTGGCGGACATGATCGCCGAGCGGATTCGGCTCTACTCACCCTGAACCGAGGCGACGGGCGCCGGCGGCCGGGCACCCGGACCCGTTCTGATTTGCGCGTAAACGGGGCCGGCTACCGTTACGATTCGCCTCGATGCATCAGCCGACCGCTGCCGACGAAAAAGCGCTCTTCGACATCTCGGCGTGGGTGCTGGACCGGCTGGCCAACCGTGAGGGCACGCTGCCGCCGCGACCGCGGACCGAGCTGGCCCCCATTACGGACGCGGGAATCGGCATCGAGGCCGCCTGGATGACCCTGCGCGAGGAGGTGCTGCCGACCGCCGTCCCGTCCGACCACCCCCGCTACCTCGCGTTCATTCCCGGGTCGCCCACCGTGGCGTCCGTGCTGGCCGACATGGTCGTGTCGGCCGCCGGGGTCTACGCGGGTGGTGAGTTGGATGCCGGCGCGATGATCGCGGCCGAGCGGGCCGCACTGCGCTGGATGTCGGACCTCGCGGGGCTGCCCGAGTCGGCGCACGGCGCGTTCGTCAGCGGTGGCTCGATCGCGAATCTCAGCGCGCTGGTCGCGGCCCGGCATCGTGCCGCCGAACGCAGCCGAGTGCTCGTATCGGCGGTCGACGCCCCCCGGGTCATCCTGGCCGCCAGCGGCGCGCACTCATCGGTCAAGGCGGCCGCCGACATCATGGGCTGCGAGCTGAGGACGGCCGGCGATAGAGCCGGGCGCCTGGACGACGCGTCGTTGAAGCGACTGCTCGAGGACGTCGCACCGGGCCAGGTGGTCGCGATCGTCGCCACCGCCGGACACACCAACAGCGGCGCGATCGACGATCTGAGCGCGATAGCCGAGCTGTGCGGGGCGACCGGAACCTGGATGCACGTCGATGCGGCGTACGGCGGCGGCGGGTTGCTGGCCCCCCAACTTCGTCCGCTTTTCGCCGGTATCGAGCGCTGTGATTCGATGACCATCGATCCGCACAAGTGGCTGTTCACCCCGTACGACTGCGCAGCGGTGATCTACCGCGATCCCGACGCCGCCCGTCGGGCCCACACCCAGACGGCCGGCTACCTCGACGTCTATTCCGATGACGACAATCCGGCTGATTACGCCATCCATCTGAGTCGCCGTGCACGCGGGGTGCCGCTGTGGCTGTCGCTGCTCGCTAACGGCACCGAGCGATACCGCAACGCCGTCCAGCAGTGTCTGGAGCTGGCTGACTACGCAGCCGGCCAAGTTGCCCAAATGAGTTATCTCGAGCTGGTGACGCCGCCGTCGTTGTCGATCGTCATGCTGCGCCGAACCGGCTGGAGCGCGGACGATTACGCGTACTGGAGCGAGCAGTCGATCGCGAGCGGGCTCGGTCTGATCACGCCGACGACGTGCGATGGCGAGCCCGCGCTGCGTCTCTGCTTCGTCAACCCGGTCACGACGCATCGGGATATCGACCAGGTCATTGCTTCGCTGGAATAGTAATATGGACCCGATCCGGCTCGGAAAAGGGACGGATCGACCACTTTCCCTCTAATCAATTGGCCCCGTCTGCCGATATGGACGCTATGCCGGCCGCACGTGACAACGTCCTCCGGGCGGTCGCGCGTGCCGCGGGAATCTTTTCCTGGGTACTGCTCATCGGCGGGATGATGGTCGAACAGATCATCGACACCCTCAACCCAAAAACGGCCGAGGCGGCCCTCACCTATGGGTTGACGATCTACTTCCTGCTCATCCTGTTGCGGCTACTGCTGGCGATCATCTTGCAGCCCGGCCGGCGGCGGGCCCTGGTCGCGCTGACCGTCGCGATCAGCCTCTGGGCGCTCGGCTCGGCCAGCCTCAACGCATCGCACTCCGTCGACCTCACCAAATTTCCCAGCCCGGGTGAATGGCTCTTCCTGGCCTCCTACGTAGGTACGGCGGCGTTCCTGATCCTGGACGGCCAGCGGTTCAAGAAGGCCCTGACGACCTGGCTCGAGGCGATCGTCGTCTGCGGCGGTACCGCCTGCGTCGCCGGCGCGGTGCTGCTCACCCCGGTCGCTTCCAGCTTCGGCCGCGACGGCGTTCCCCTGCTCATCGCCCTCATGTACCCCTTGATCGACGTCATCCTGGCGGTCCTGATCGTCGCCCAGATGGCGCTTCGGGCCCGCGGCGGCTGGCGCACCTCCGGTCAGTTGTTGGCTGGCTTCATCGTGCTGGCGATCGCTGACGCGCAGCTGGTCGCCGACCTGTCGACCGGTACCTATGAGTTCTCAGTGGTCAACTCGGCTCTTTACGGCCTCGCGTTCGCCCTGCTGATCGGGGCCGCGTGTCGGGCACCGGTGTCGATCGCCCGCTTCATCGCGCGTCAGCAGAGCCCAGCCCTGATGATCGTCGCCAGCGGTGTCGCGATCCTGGTCCTGGGCCTGCTGCCGGACGGTGCCCTGCGTCCGTACATCGTCATTCCGGCCGTGATCACCCTGCTGGCCGCGGGCGGCCGATTGGTCGTTGCGCTGCGCGATGCCAACGAGGCGACGGCGGCGATTGCGCTATCCCGCAGCGATGACCTCACCTTGCTGCCCAACCGGCGCGCGGTACTGGCCAAGCTGGACGAGGAGATGCTCGCCGAGAATCCACTGGCGCTGATGATCCTCGACCTGGACGGCTTCAAAGACGTCAACGACACCCTCGGTCACGCTGCGGGCGACGCGGTCCTTCAACTGCTGGCCAACCGGATGCGCGAGCTGTTGCCACCCGATGTGATGGTCGCTCGCCTGGGCGGCGACGAGTTCGCGCTCGTGGTACCCGACGGTGATTCGTTGCGGCTGATGGAACTGGCCCAATCGGTCTTGGTGACGATTCGCGACCCGCTCATCATCGACGGCATCGCCCTCGCCGCCGACGGATCGATCGGTGTCACCTATCGCTACCCGACCGACCGGGCGAGTTCGGAACTACTCCGGCGCGCTGATGTCGCCATGTATCACGCGAAACAGACCCGCGCCGGTGCCGTCCTCTATGACGCCCAGAACGACGACTTCTCTCGACAGAAGCTACAGCTGAGCGAGGAGCTGCGGCACGGCTTGCTCGACGGCCAACTGGTCCTTTGGTACCAGCCGCAGATCGACGCCGCGACCCAGCGGGTGTGTGGCCTGGAGGCACTGATTCGCTGGCATCATCCGGAGCAGGGTCTGCTATCACCCGCGCTTTTCCTGCCTGCGGCTCGTCGCGCCGGCCTGATGCAGATGCTGTCGGAGGAGGTCGCCCGGCTGGCAATCTCCGATCTGCAGCGCTGGCGTGCGATCGGCATGACGACAACGGTTGCCATCAACGTCGCACCGCCCGAGCTGCTGAGCGGTATCTTCCTTCCCCACCTCTATGACCTACTACTGAGCTCGACCGTCCCGCCGGAATGCCTCGTCATCGAGGTCACCGAGGACTCGTTCATCGCCGAGCCCGAGCGCGCCCGGACCGTCCTGCAAGACATCCGGGCCCACAACCTGCAGATCTCGATCGATGACTACGGCACCGGGTTCTCGTCACTGTCATACCTGCGCGACCTGCCCGTGCAGGAACTGAAGATGGACCGGTCCTTCATCTCGGCCATGCGCGAGGACGAGCGCGGTCGGATGATCGTCAGCTCGACGTTCCAGATGGCCAACGCCCTGGGCCTGCGGACGGTCGCCGAAGGCATCGAGGATGCAGCCACTGCGGCCGACCTGATCGCCATGGGCGTCGACGTGCTGCAGGGTTATTACCTGGCCCGTCCGATGCCGCCCGAACAGATTCCGACCTGGCTGCGCGAACACCAGCCGATCGGCGACAGCCACGCGCTCGGCTAAACCGCTGCGGGCACCGAAATCGGCTCAGTCACCGGCACCACCAGCGGCGCCAGTTGACGCCCGCGCAACTTGAACCCGTTCGGGCCAGGAACGGTGATGTCGTCCAGACCAGCACCGAGAACGACGAGGCGATTCGCTTCCGGGTTCTGCCGCCGAAGCTGATCCATCCCGGTCACGACGTCGGTGTACAACGGCGTGCACGCGGGCGAGCCCATGTAGTCGCCCGACCATGTACCCGGCAGGATGTGCGTGGGCAGCGAGAGGGAGGACAGCAGGCGGCGGACGCGATCGTCCATCAACATCACCAGCCAGCGCAGGTCGTTCGCACGCGTGCCGGCGGTGATGGCGTAATACATCGCGAGGGCCGCCTTCAGGCCGGTACCGCGCAGCGCGTTGGTGCGCACCCCGAGCGTGGCCACGTCCCAGGTCTGGGATAGGTCGATCCCGGCGGCGCGAGCGGCCCGGTACCCGTCGACGTGCCAGGGTGCCCGCGAGAGATCGTTCAGCGTTTTGAGCCCAGCCGCCGACGGGGCGATCATCCGCGTCTCGGCCACGACGTCGCCGCGTGAATCGGTCAGCGCGATGAACGCCGATGAGTCCTCGTAGGGGCCATATTCGTCGGCGATCTCTTCGCGGGTGTTGCCGTACGTGCGCAGGAAGACCTCGAGTTCGCAATCACGGGCTGCGGCAAGCACGTCACCGGTCGGATCGAAGTGCAATTCGAACGACGTCGCGTTCGTACGAGCCATGGACCCTCCCGCCCCTTGGTGCCGTATCCAGCCGCCACCTACGTGGCCGTGTCCGGTCGCCGTCGCACGGTGCCCGGTTCTTCACATTGATCTTCGCAGCCAGCGCGTAGGGGGCCTGTGAGCGGAGGCCGCTTCGCTCACACAGCGGACGCGATCTGCGTCACTGACAAAAGCGAATTGCCACGGTATGGTGCGATCGCGCCGACAATCGGCCACCCTGCGTCACCAGATTCGAGCCAAGGGTATTGACAATGACTCGGCCTGAAGCTGAACTTAAGGCATTGGACGAAGCGTCCGGAGCGTTCCGCGTCCTCGCCAATGAGCCCCCGTCGATCCCCCGACACCTGATCAAAAACCGGTTTACACCGGGGAGGTTTTGTCATGCTCCCGAGCTTGTGGGAAGACGCGTTCTCCCTCGTCTGCACCTCGATCGCGCCTGATGACCAAGGCGAGCGCGACACCCGGTGCGGCGGCTCGCTGTACCAGCGCGACGACATCACCCTGGTCTGCAGCAACCTCGACTGCCGGACCGAGTACCACGTTCGTGACGGTGTGCCCGCGCTGATCTCGCACGACAGCGCCGTGCCGATCGCCGAATACGATGACGAACTGCTCGCCCAGATGTACGCCGAGATGAACTTCGCCAGCTTCGACACCGCCCCGCGGCCCGCGGCGGTCCCGCTCCCCGCGACGAATGACCCGGACATCCTGGCTCGACGACTATTCGCGAGCGAAGACCTGACCGGACCGTTCTATTCGACGATTGCCGACATCGTGATGGAGCACGCGCCGCCCACGCCGAACCTGGTGGCCGACATCGCCTGCGGCATGGCTCGGCTGGCCTTCGAACTCGACTCGCACGGGTGGTCCGGTCGTTACCTCGGCATCGATCTGAGCCGTCGACTGTTGTCCGATGCGCAACGGGCGTTCAGCGGCGAAGAGATCCTCGTCCGAATGGGTGCGGACCTGGGCCGCCACCCGCAATCGCGGGCCGTCCTGATCCAGGCGCCCAAGCTCGACCCAGAGCGCTCGCTGTTGGCCGTCGGCGACGCCGACCGCTTGCCGATGGCCGCGCGGAGCTGCGACGCGGTGGTCGCGCTCAACCTCGTCGACCGGGTCGCCGATCCGGTCAAGACCGTCCGCGAGCTCTGGCGGTGCGTCGCCCCCGGCGGCATCCTCGTCCTCGCCGACCCGTTCCAATGGCAGAACCAGTCGCCCGATCGGCGCTTCTACTCATTCGATGCGGTGTCGTCGTGGCTCGATGACGCCGTCGAGGTCGAGCTTCGTCCAGAACATCGGTCGGTGCTCTTCCCGATCCGGCGACGCGACTCGCGCGAGATCGTCATCCACGACGACGCCGTGGCCGTTCTGCGCCGCCGCGCTTAAACGCGGCGACCGACGGTACGGTGTCGAGGCCGGTCAGACGTAGGAGACCGTGACGGCGTGGTCCAGCCGCGGCTGGCGGTCGAACCACGGGTTCTCACCCGGGTGGCCGATGTTCACGACGAGGATCGTCTTGAATCGACCGTCGGCGAAGAATTCGCCATCGATCCCCGGTCCGTCGAAGCCCGCCATCGGACCAGCGGCCAGGCCGGTGGCACGCACGGCGACGATGAAGTAGCCGGCCTGCAGCGCCGCATTGAAGCGCGACATCGGATCGGCCATCTCGGGCTTTGAGGCGAACATCTCCCGCATCTCGGGCCGACTCGGGAAGACCGTCGGAATGTGCTCGTAGAACTGCGTGTCGACGGCCAGCACGGCGACGGCGGGTGCGGCCAGCGTCTTGGCCTTGTTGCCGTCGGACATGTGCTCGACCAAGCGAGCTCGCCCCTCATCACTGCGGACGTAAAGGACCCGCAACGGCTGGGTGTTCGCCGCACTAGGCCCCCACTTGGCCAGCTCCCAGATCCCGGCGAGCTCGGCGTCGGTGACCGGGGTTGTGGCGAACGAGTTGGCGGTGCGGGCGTCGGTGAAGAGCAACGCTCGCCCGGCCTCATCCAGCCGATCCAGGGTGACGGTGTCAGCGGCGGTCATCAGACTTCCTTCTGCTTGGCGACTTCGTAAAAACTAGTGACAATTGGAACAGTAGTCGTGCGACTTTGATTTTGCTAGTGACCAGCCTGGACAAAGTTGTTACGCTGACCACATGGCTGGGCGGGTCGAGGTCGATCACGAGCCGCGGGTGTGCGACGCGGCGCTCACCCGTGCCTTCAGCTTTCTGGGCAAACGCTGGAACGGCGTCCTGCTAGGCGCGCTCGTCCAAGGACCCGCAGGATTCGCCGAACTCAAGCGGGCCGTCACCGGGATCAGCGACTCGGTGCTGTCCGAGCGGTTGAGCGAACTGGTTGGTGCGGGGCTGGTGCAACGCACGGTCATCGACGGCCCACCGATCTCGGTGACCTACCAGGCCACGGAATCCGGGCAGGCCCTATTGCCGGCACTCGACGCGCTCACGTCCTGGGCGGCACAGAATCTGCCGGCCTGAACCGACGTTTAATTGACCATCGATCAGGGCATGAATGAACCATGATCATCCTCGGCGTGGTTCTGCTGCTCATCGGTTTTCTGTTCGCGATCCCGATCATCTGGACGCTCGGGATCATCGCTGTTGTTGTGGGCGCAGTCCTGGCGCTGGTTGGCGCAGGGGGCCGCGAGATTGGCGGTCGCCGTCATTACTACTAGGCCGAGCGCCGTCAGCTAAGTCCATCCATCCGCCCCGCAGCGCCTCGCCTCCTTGAGCCGAGGCGCTGCCTTATGTCCGCCGAAAGTAATCGACCACTCAGTGCTCCTGGGCAGCCAATGCGGCCTCGTCGAGCACGGCGACCGACCGGGTGTCCTGAAAGTCGCGGATGCCATCGATCCCCTGCTCTCGGCCGAAGCCAGAGGACTTCAGTCCACCGAAGGGCGCTCGCAGGTCGAGCCGGTTGGCACCGTGATCATTGATCCAGACGTAGCCACAGACCAGTTGACCGCCGACCCGTCGAGCCGCCTCCGAATCCGCCGTCCAGACCGATCCGCATAGGCCCGCCCAGGTGTCGTTCGCCTGCGCTATCGCCTGCGCCTCGTCGTCGAAGACCAGCACTGGAATCACCGGACCGAACTGCTCCTCGGTGACCACTCGCAACTTCGGGTCGGGGTCGACGACGATTGCGGGACGGACGAAGTTGCCGCCACTGAGATCTCCGGTCGGCAGCTCACCGAATTCGAGGACGGTCGCGCCGCTGTTCTTCGCCTCGTCGATCAGGGCATCGACGAACTGTTTCTGGGCCGGGGAATGCAACGGACCCATCGAGGTGCCCTCGTCCAGTCCGTAGCCAAGCACCACGCCATCCAGCCGGGCCGAAAGACCGTCAATGACCTCTTGTTCGCGAGAGCGATGCACATAGACGCGCTTTGCGTTCATGCAGATCTGACCGGTGGTGTCATAGATGGCGTGGAAGAGCCGGTCGAGGTGTGCGTCATCCAGCGGCGCGTCGGCCAAAATGATGGCCGCGTCATTGCCGCCAAGCTCGAGCGTCACCCGGGTGAGCGAGGCCGAAGCCATCGCCATGATCCGCTTGCCGCCGTTCACGCTTCCGGTGAAACAGACCTTCGCGACGTCGGAGTTCTCGATCAGGCCACTCATGTTCTCGTCCGGGCCAGTGACGACGTTCAGCACACCTGGGGGCAGTAGCCGGGCCACCCGCTGCACCAGCCGCGAGGTCGCGAGCGGTGCGGTGACCGCCGGCTTGACGATCACCGTGTTACCGGCGAGCAGGGCATACGGAAGCGACGCCGCCAAGATAGCGATCGGCCAGTTGAACGGCACGATGATCGTCACCACGCCCAGCGGTTGGTAGGCGATCGTCGTGGTGACCGGCGTGTAGGGCGCCGGCTCGAGCACGGTGACCGCGTCAACGTCATCTGCGATCGAGAGAGCCTGCTGCCAGCGCAGTTCGAAGACCAGCGCGTCGACCCAAGCCTCGAACCGGACCTTGCCGTTCTCCTGCGACAACACCGCGGCGTCCTCGTCACGATCGTCACCGATTCCGACGATCGCATCGGCCATCAGCCGGGCCCGCTCCGCCGGCGACAAGGCCGCCCACGCCGGGTAGGCCGCCTTGGCCGCCGAGACTGCGTCGGCGACATCTTCCGGCGTCGCCGCCGCGGCATGGCCGACGACGACGCCCGGTTTGCCAGGATCGGCGATGGGCATGGTGGCAGTGGTCTCACGAGCCTGGCCGCCGATGAAGAGTGACGTGGTCAACATCCAGCCATCTTGTCGCGAATTCGGCCCAGTAGCCAGGATTCTGTGCGAGCGTCGTCGCCGTGCTGGCCGAGGGGCGGATCCCGATCAGAACCCGAGTGGCAGACCGCGCGGCGGCAGCACGTTGACCGCAGACTTCATCCGGCCAATGAGGTTGGTGGGTTTGCGTAGGTGCCCCCGGATGGGCTGAGCCAAAGATGTTCGCCACCTTGACCGTTTCGCAGTTTCCAGCCGGCGTCGTGTTTGAGGTGGTGGTGCCGCTGGCATAGCGGGGCCAGGTTGTCCTCCGACGTGGTTCCGCCGTGGTGCCAGTCGATGGTGTGGTCGAGTTCGCAGGACTCAGCGCGGCGGGCGCAACTCGGAAAGACGCAGGTCTGCTCGCGCGCGCGAACATGATCGGCGAGACGTTTCGGTGGCCGGTACCTGCTCTGGCCGTAATCGACCAACCGACCCAGCTCATCCACGACCAGCCGCCGCCAGGTGCTGTCCGGGTCGAACGCGATCTGTCGAGCCATCGGCGCCGGGATCGGCCCATACCCCGCCAACTCAGCGGGCTCATCATCAGCGCCGATCAACGTCGCCAGGCTGACCGTGACCTGCACCGCCGGCGACTGCCGACCCAACACCCCACCCGGGTCCGACTCGGCGAGGTACCGATCACCCAACTCCAGCAACGCATCAGCGCGACGCTGATCCGCGCGCACAAACCCATCACCGGACTGGCCAGTGAGAGCGGCCGACCCATCAGCCCGGTTCTTGCGCTGCTGACCGAGACGCCAGATCGCGGTCTTGAGCCGCATCGCCTCCGGCGCCGGCAGCAACGCCCACAACTCCGCCATCCCATCATGGGCCGGGGTGATCACCACTCGACGCTCGGCCACCGCGGCGGCCAGCGCCGCATCCCGACTGACCGGCGCCTCAGCCAGCAACGCCCGACGTAACGACCGGGCGAACTGCGCGTTGCTCTGAACCGGAGCGCGGACGATGACCCGGTCCTGTACCCGCGAACAGACCCCATCGGCGAGCCCCAGGACCGCATCAGCCAACAGGCGCGCCTGCACCGGCGTCATCGCTCCAGCCCGCAACATTGCCAAGGTCTCAGGCAGACGCGTCACCAATTCGTGGGCGGTAATCATCCGATCCCGCGCCGAACGGGCCGAGACCCGCAACACCAGCGCCACCTCTTCACTCACCCAATCCTTGCCCTGCTCCCGAACAACCTCATGCAGCGGCTCAGGGACATCACTCAGATCCACATCGTCGAGTGCATGCAACCCCGCCAACGCCGTCGCCTCAACCGACGCCCACCCCGCGAGCTGCTTCTGCGCCAGTACCAACGAATCGATCAGAGCGGCGCGAGCCGTGGCGTTCCCGCTCCGTAATGGCGCGCGCTCGAACATACGTTCGAGTCTACCCCGAATCGGACATCTCGGCAAGCCGCTGACTAGCTGGTCGGGATGGTGAAGCCGGCCGGCGGTCCGATGAACCGGGCCACCGCCTTGAACACGCCGGCCGAGGTGTTCTGGAAGAACGAGTCCTTGTCGTTGCAAACGGCGGGCGCGGTCGCGAACGTGCCGCAGACGAGCGTCGGTGCGCCCATCGGAACGCCGCCCTTATAGGCCTTCATCGCATCGTTGATGTTCGCGGCGGTGATCTGCTTGCCCGCCTTGAGCAGCGCGGTGTCGATCTTGGCGATCGTCAGCACCTCGACGAAGGCGTCGGCGGTCCAGTTGTCCGAGGCGTACTTGGACTGGCCATAGGTACCGGCCACCTTCGTGAATGCGGTCAACGTCGAGTCAGCCGGGTCGCCCGGCAGAGACTTCGCGCTGGCGTAGTACCAGCCGTCCGGCAACTGGCCACCGTCACCCGCCGCGGCGAGGGACGAGTCGCAGGGGACGTTCGCGAGCACCGGCGTCGTGATGTTCAGCTTCTTTATCGCCTGGTAGATCGCCGAGCACTGCTGAGGGCTGGGCGCGCCGTTGACGATCAGTCCGGCCGTTGCGGCGCCCGCGGCGATCAGCGGGCCGGTCAGGTCGGTTGTGCTTGGGTCGTAGCCGACGATGTTCACCGGGATGCCCTCGTACTTCACCGCGGCCGCGATGATCTTGGCTGACGTGTCGCTGCCGGGGATGTTCGGGTACACGATCGCGACGCTCTTGGAATGCAGATCATCCTTGATGAAGGTGCCGAACGGAGCCTCGACGTGCGTCGAGTCGCCGAAGAGGATGTAGCCGTCCTTATAGGTGGTGTCGACCGGGCTGACGGCGATGCCGAAGAACGCGACCTTGCCGGTGGGCAGCAGCGCAGACTCCATCGCCTCATTACCGACCGCCACCGCGCCGACCGCCACTGACTGGACGGTGTCATTGTTGGCCAGCTGCTGGCCACACTGCGCGGCGTTGGAGACCTGGTCCGGGATGAAGCACTCGTCGAGCTTGAGTGGATGGCCGTCGATACCGCCCGCCTCGGCGTTGATGTAACTGGCGGCCAGCTCGGCGCCGTTCGTCCACTCGGGTGCGATGTCGGCCGCTCCCCCTTGTTGGTTGACCGCGCCGATCTGCACGGGCGAAAGGCTGGTGTCGGCCTTGCCCGACCCACCGACGAATCCGGCGAAATCGGTTATCGGGTCGAAGTTCAGGCCACCGGCTGACGACAACGAGGTCGACGCCGAACTCTTGGCGACCGAAGCTGCCGCTGGCCGACGTCTTGGACGAGCTACAGCTGGCCAATACGAGCGCACCGGCAGCAGCGAGCGCCAATGACGGCTAAGGACTTCCAAGACTTCATGGCGCTCTCCTTGATGGACTTGAGCTAACTGCCTTAAGCGACCAGCGCGTCCGGGGATCCGGCGTCGTACTCCGCGATCCAGCTCTCACCGCGACCGGTGAGGTCTTGGCCCAGCCGCTTGCGGATCGCAATCCGGATGTCACGCTGCAGCGCGGCGATCGGCGAGACCAGATGGTTGTCGGCCCCGCGGGCCCGTGCCGTCAGCACCACGCGGCTGGTCCGCGGCCGACGCGAGTCCTCGTACAACTTGAGCGCCTGCGCAGGCTCCTCGCTCAAACGATCGAGTGCCGCCGCCAGTACGCAGCCATCCTCGATCGCTTGGCCGGCCCCCTGACCCAGGTAGGGCAGCATCGGATGGGCCGCGTCGCCGAGCACCGTCGCCCGGCCGACCGTCCATTCGGGGATCGGGTCACGGTCATACAACGCCCACTTGTACCAAGTCTTGCCGGCCTCGAAGATCTCTTGCAGCGCCGGGTGCCACCCTCGGTACCGTTCGAGAATCTCTTCGCGGTCACATTCCGCGATCCACGACTCGTGCTTGTAGCCGGCGTCCTCATAGTGCGCGACGACGTTGACCAGTTCACCGCGACGCAATCCGTAAACGACCAGCGCTCCGTGCGGACCGAGCCACGTCCCTTCGTATTGGTCGAGCTTGGGCAATGAGAGATCGGCCATTGGGATCACGCTTCGATAGCAGATCCGCCCGGTGAACTGCGGCGCGTCCTGACCGAACAGGCTGGCGCGGACGGCGGAGTGGATGCCGTCGGCGCCGACGATGACATCGGCCTCGATCTCGGTACCGTCCCGGAATCGGGCCGAGGCGCCATCGGCGTCGGTCGTGACCGATTCGCATCGGGCACTGAGGCTGACGATGTCCGTTGGGACGGACTGGGCGAGGACGTCGAGCAGGTCGGCCCGATGGATCATGCAGGCGCTGGCGCCGAACCGGTTCGCCGTTACGGTCGCATCCGTTTTCGAAATCGTGCGGCCCTTCCAGGTCCGCAGCTGCTGGTAGGGCGACTGGTAGCCGATCGCCCTGACCGCGTCCTCGAGATCGAGCGATCGCAGCGCCTTCATGGCATTCGGTCCCAACGCGACCCCGGCGCCGATCTCTTTCAGCTCCGGCGAGGACTCATAGACCCGCACCTCGAGATCGCGACGCACCAGCGCACGAGCGGCGGTCAAGCCCCCGATGCCGCCACCGATGATCGCGACGCGCAGCTTTCGGGCCATGTGTCCTCCCGCTGTTCCATCGCGGCGGAACTATTCCGATAGTCGAACGCTAGGAGTCGGGATCTATCAACACAACCGAAAGATTGGGACGAGTCGTGGTCAGAATGTTTCGCTATCACTCACGGCAGTCATAGTCCCGCGACTAATACACCGAGTTGGGTTCGAGCTATCCCCAGCAGCCCGAGCAGCGATACGTTGGCAGTTGCTCGCTGTCGTCGGCAACACCGCGCAGGCGACGTCGCAACGGAAGGGATTCCTGCTCATGGAACTGACCGCGGATGACCGCTTCGCCATCCAAGACATGTACGCCCGGTATTGCCAAACCGTTGACGCTCGGCGACGCCGAAGGCTGGGCCGACACCTTCACCGACGACGGAAAGCGGATTTATGACCACAGCAGCGGGATTCCCGCGCGGGACGGCCATACCTTCACCGGACGGGCCGAACTGGTCAAGATGCAGTCCGTGCCCCGGCCGCTACGGGTTCGACACTGGCACGGCTTACCAGTCCTGACCGACGCCGGCGACCACATCCACAGTGTCATCTACGGGATGGTGGTCAACATCGAGGACATGGTTCCGATGGTCATCGCGCACTTCACCTACACCGACGAACTGGTCAAGCTTCCCGATGGTTCATGGCGGATGCGCTCACGGCGATCCGATCGCGACGTGCTGGCCACCGAGGCCGCGACCTCTAGCTGACGGGCGTCTGTCACCGCCACTTGGTCTGCGAGCTGACTAAACGAGCTGCTTGATCTCTTCGGTCGTGAGTTCGCAGCCAGCGGGGCAACCGTGGTTTCGGCCCAGCGTCCAAGGCCGATCTTCCGGCGTGTCGAAGGTGCCGGATTCATACTGCACCGCGATGCGCATCTTGGTTCCGCACGTAGGACAGTCACGGGTGACGATCTCTGTCCGGGCCATGGCACCACCTTAGCGGGCACGGCCGGTCGGCCTCACCAGTTCTACCAGGCGGCGACGACCGGCATAGCCCGCGGGCCTGCCGTGGTAATCGACTTGGTTCGGACGATTTCGCGGCCGAGCGGCGTGAGAGACACCGGCACCATCTTGAAGTTGGCGACCGCGAACGGAATACCCACGATCGTGAGGCACAGGATCACGCCGCTGATGATGTGCCCGAGCGCAAGCCACCATCCGGCGACGACGACCCACAGAATGTTGCCCACCGTAGACATGGTTCGTGCCGCCCCACTCGCACCCGGCGTTCGGATAATCGTGCGACCGAACGGCCACAATGCGTAGTGCGCAATACGAAAAGACGCCAGCCCGAAAGGAATCGTGATTATGCAAATGCAGCTGATGATTCCGGCGATCACGTACGCGAGCGCGAGCCACATGCCAGCGAAGACGAGCCAGATAATGTTGAGCAGGGTCTTCATGGGATACCTCCGGTAGCCCCGTAGGGCCAACGCTAAGCCGTCGCCGATAACCAGCACTAGGGCCTAAAGACCCGATATATGATTCATGTGATCCCGAATTGGCTAAACACGAGATCGTCAGCACGACAACGCTCATTCAGTCGGCCACCATCAGAGCGTGAATAGCGTCGTACTGAGCCCGGGTTATCTCGTACTGGACGCAGATCAGGCTCAGCTTCTCAGTTCGCGCTATGGCCTGCTCAACGAGGATGCGCTTGACGGACGGAACGCCATGCGACGGACGTCGATTGTCGCTCACTTCAGATCGGCTTGGTTCATTATCTCGGCTCGGCTCGACTGGCCAGTGGTTGGGGCCAACGAGTCCCACGCTACGGGCGTCGATCGGTCGTGCACCATTATCAACCGCTGAAATATCTGGACGGTCCGGTCGTGTTGGTCGCGCCAACGTGCCCCGTCGGCACGGGCGGATCAGCATCGCGACCGCCAAAGCGTTGGTCAACGCGTCGTCGCCACTCGCCGCGCAGATGTCCAGATAGGAGCGGCCGACCGCCCCGAGTTGGTCGTCCTGTGGGCCGGCTTCCTCGCTGCTGGCCGAGGAAGCGACGGTGCCGACGATCGATCCAACGATCCGGCCCGATCCAACACCACGCGGACCTGATAGACACGGGGCGGCGGTGGTTGCGGCACCAAAGCACCGCGGCGAATCGACCACCCGGCCGGCTATGCCACGGCCAAACCGGCTACCTCGCCGCGTGAGGCTGCGGCCAATCGATCGCAGCTCGGCGCAAGTAAACGACGCTCACCGGCACGCGGTCCCGGTCAACGGAGCTCCTACGGTTCGCGGCGCATCGTCCCTATTGCGGAATTCCGGCTCGAGGTCAGAAAAATGCTGCATTGACGGACGCTTCGGCTCGGTAATTCACTGTCGGTCCACGCGGGGCCGTTACGGAGTCGGGCGCGGACCTCGGAATAGATCCAGCAACTCTTGCTGCGACGTCACACCCACCTTGTGGAATATGGACGCCAGGTGACTGCGAATAGTGCTCTGCGTGACAAACAGCTCGACCGCAATCGCCGGAACGCGGTCACCCTGCAGCAGGCGCGCCAATAGATCCAGCTCGCGCGTAGTCAATCGATTCAGGCCGGCGACCGTGCTGTCCGCCCTCAGCGCGGGAAGCCGCCGAGCCAACCCGGCATTCTCAGCTCCACGCCCCATTCGCGTCAGCAGGGCCCCGAGGTCAGTCCCCACGTGGGTACGTGACATCGGCTCGGAGGACGGCAGGAAGACGAACGAACAACTCGGAGACGGCCGTAACGGCAAGATCAGCACCTCACACCCGAACACCGGCAGTTCCGGTGCGACCTCGGCAGCAGCCGTACGCAGTTCCAAATACAAGCTGACTCCGCGCTGAGCGATCGCCGCCTCGTCCAGCGCCACCAAACAGTTCGCAACATCAGGCGCGGCCACCAGGTTGATCAACGGCTGACCGATCAGCTCACCCACCGGACGACCGAACAATGTCTCGGCATCACTGCTGATCCGCTCGACCATCAACGCTTGATCCGCGATACCCACGATCGCGGCGTCCAAACGGCTCTTACCCGAGCGAACGAGCGATTCTGCGAGTTCTGTCAACATGATGACCTCCGTTCCGAAACGGGCCTGGGCATCCCTCCATGACCGATGCTGAATAGCCTCGTCGACGTGATCGAGTAATCACAGATAGTGATCAACTAATAGACAGACCGGCTACTTTGTTCGATGTTCCGTCCAGGCCGACGGTAGAACGTGGTCGTGCTAGTTCGGCCGGCTCTCGTCCCAATGACGGCGCCCGACTGACCTTGGCGGCGCCAACCACGACATCAGAATCATCCGTGGCGGCGACGAGTTCGACCGGGCAGGCGACATTTTCCGCCAGCCAGTGACCGAATTCGATTGCTCCGTCGCTGCTCCGTCCGACGACGACCAGGTCGGCTCCGTCGGCCGCACGTGTCATCGCCGCGTAGAGGTCACCCGGCGCCCACTCGACGATGAGGCCCAGGACTGGGTCGAGGGAATTCGCCAGGTCGGCGGCGTCCGCCAAGATCTTCTTGTCATCGCGCTCCCAGGTCGGCAGCGCACGAGCATCCGCGCGAGTCATCGACGGCAACCAGTCGAGCTCTCGCCATACTCGGACGAGGTGCAGATCGCATCCGCGCGTCACCGCCTGACCGACCGCCTTCCGAATCGCGGCCTGGCCGGCAGCAGAGTCCGAGACGCCGACCACCACGCGTCGACCGGACTGCATCGCCGTCATATCCGTCACCCCTGTCTGCCGTCTCGACCGAACGACGTCAGCTCCCATGTTTGCCGCTCATTCGATCGGTGCTCGGCTCGTGCGCGTGATCGGCGTTGACCAGAATGCCGGATCAGCGTCGGCGAAGCGGCGCCCAGTCACCGTGTGCGGCGAGATTCGCAGGAAACGCGGCTTGCTGGTCCCCGCTGCGGGAGTCAACGGCAGGCGCATGGCGTCCAGCGTCTCGTCGAGATAACGCACTTCTGACGCCTTACCGTGCAGGACGACGCTCCAGCAGCGGTTCGTTTCGCCCTCCTTTCCATCGGCTTCGAAAGCGACCGGCTGATCGGATAGCGCGGCGCTGAGCTTTGTGCCGGCTGCGGTACGGAACACTACGGTGCCGCGATCGACAACGAAGTTGATCGGAAAGATATCTACGCCAGCGGCCGTCGACACGGCTAGACGCCCGAGTTGGACTGTTCGCAACAGCAGCCAACAGTCGCTCTCGGTCAGAACCTCGATGTGCGTTTGATCGCAAGACATGACCAAAGTCTGGGCGGGGCACGAGTGCGAAGGTAGGGCCGAAGGACCCATCGTGAGGTCGACGGCTTCGCCTCAGGCCGGGGCGGCCGCTAGTCGCGCGGGTCGTAGGGGTCGAGACCGAGCAGCGGAAAGACGGCGCGGCGGGTGGCCATGATGGAGCGACCGGTCCGGTCGTCGTCGCCCGGTTGCCACGCGCTATAGAGCGGTTGCTCGTCCAGTTCACCCATTCGCTCGGGTAAGCGGACCGTCGCCCCCAACCGTCGCACGTACCGTGTCCACTCCGACGGGATGACGGTGGCCGGGGAGATCGGCTGGCCCGACGTCTCAGCTATCAGATTCGTCCACGTGCGGGGGACGCAGCGGATCGCTCCGTAGCCACCGCCGCCGAGCGCGACCCAACGGCCGCCGGCCCGCTCGTGCGCCAATTGGTGCAGCATCCCGATCGCCAGCCGCTGACCGTCGACCGAGAGCTCCAAATTTGCCAGCGGATCCTCATGATGGGTATCGCAGCCGACTTGGGTGACCAGGACATCCGGCCCGAATGCGCGAAGCGCTCCCGGCACGACCGCGGCAAAGGCACGCAGCCATTCGACGTCGGTCGTGCCGGGTGCAAGCGCGACATTGACCGATGTTCCTTCGCCGCTGCCGGTGCCGACTTCGGTCGGGAAGCCGGTTCCGGGAAATAACGTCCGCGGGTCCTGGTGCAGGCTGATCGTGAGTACCCGGGGATCATCGTCGAAGGCGGCCTGCACGCCGTCTCCGTGATGAACGTCGACGTCGATATAAGCGACCCGCTCAGCGCCCAGTGCCAGTAGCTCATCGATGGCCAGCACGGCGTCGTTGAAGATGCAGAAGCCGGACGCGTTGTCGCGCATCGCGTGATGTAGTCCACCCGCGATGTTGACCGCATGATCATTCGCGCCGCTCCAAACCTGACGGGCAGCCACGAGCGACCCACCGGCGATGAGCGCGGATGCGTCGTACATTCCCTCGAAAACGGGGTTGTCGTCGGTACCCAGGCCATGACCGCGGTAGGACGGATCCGCGCTGGCCGTCCGCACGGCGTCGAGATAAGCCTGACTGTGAGCGCGGAGGAGCTGCTCGTTGGTGGCCGCAATCGGCCGGACGACGTCGATCTGGTCGAGAACGCCGAGCTGCCGGGCGAGCTGAATCGTGAAGTCCAGGCGAATCGGGTTCATCGGGTGATCGCCGAAGTCGTAGGTGAGGTATTCCTCGTCCCAAACGATGCCGGCCGAGCAGGCCATCACTCCGGGCGGACTTCGGCTCCGAACACGGCGGCCTGGGTACGGCGCTGCATTCCGAGTTTGGCCAGCAGATTCGACACGTAGTTCTTGACCGTCTTCTCGGCGAGGAACAACCGCTCGCCGATCTGACGGTTCGTGAGTCCTTCCGCGATCAGATCGAGGATCTCGCGTTCGCGTTCGGACAGTTTGGCGAGACGGGCGTCGACCGTGGGTCCTTGACGGACCCGCTGCATGACCGCGTCGATCGTGGCCGGGTCGATCAAGGAACGGCCCATGGCGACCTGGCGTATTGCGTCGACGAGGCCAGAACCGCGCACCTCTTTCAAGACGTAGCCCGATGCGCCCGGCGAGGACCGAGGCGAGCACCGCGTCCTGATCGTCATACGACGTAAGGATCAGACAATAGGTCGACGGCAGCTCCGATCGAATGTCGCGGCAGACGTCGATACCGCTGCCGTCCGGGAGCCGCGCGTCCAACACCGCGACGTCGGGCTTGACCGCGATGATGCGCCGACGAGCCTCTTCAGCGGTACCGGCCTCGCCGACGATCTCGAAGTCATCGATGGCGCTGAGTAGTTCGATCAGACCGCGACGGACAATCTCGTGATCATCGAGCAGAAAGATACGAATCGGCTTGCTTGCCTCGGTCATTTCAGCGGCGCCTTCCACACGAGAATCGTCCCTCCGGCTGGACCTGCGGTCACAGTCAACGTGCCGCCCCGGTTGTCGGCGCGGGCGCGGAGGTTCGCCAGGCCGCTTCGGCGACCGGTCTCGGCTATTCCGTGGCCGTCGTCGCATACCCGCACGGTGACGGCGCCAGCAGCGACGCTGACGTCGACGAGCACCGACGTGGCGTCCGCGTGCTTCGCGACGTTGGTGAGCGACTCGCGGACGCAGGCGACGATATCGTCAGCCAGGGCGTCCGACACGTCGGCGTCAACGGCCCCGGCGAAGGTGACCGAGGGACTGAAACCGAGGGCCGGCAGTCAGTTCGACCGCGACCGCGAGAACGCGGCTGCGAATACCGTCGCTGGATGCCCCGAGCGACCCTCGCAACTCGAAGATGCTGGTTCGAATCTGCCGGATCGTCCCGTCGAGGTTGGCGACAAGCTCTCGCATCCGCACCCCGATGGCGTCGTCGGGTCGCAGCCGCGACGCCAACCCCTCGAGGCTCAACCCGGTCGAGAACAGCTGTTGGATGACGTGATCATGCAGATCTCGAGCGATGCGATCGCGATCCTCGAGCAGCTCGACCCGCTGCTGATCGCTGCGCGCTTCGGCGAGTTCGAGCGCGACGCTGGCATGGTTCGCAAATCCGATCGTCATCGCCAATTCGGCGGCGGTGAACGGCGCCCGGCCCGCCCGGCGCGCGATCGAGAGAGCGCCCGACGGCTGACTGGTGCCGACCAGGGGCACGATCATCAGCGGGCCGATTCCTAGCTCCTCGCTGACGCGCGACCCGGTCGGGCGGCGCATCGCTCATCGACCGCAGCAGAACCGGTTCGCCGCTGTCGATGACGAGGCCGACGATGCTTTCCGAGAGCGCGACCCGTTGACCGACGAGGTCATCCGCATGCTCGCCGACGGCAACTTCGATGACACAGTCCGCCGCATCCGGTACGCGCAGAGCGAGGCTGACGAAGTCGGCGTCCGAGACGTCATGGGCTCGGCGGGCGATCATGTGCAGCGGGTCCTCGCCCGAGTCGGCGAGCAGCCGAGCGCTTATCTCGGCTGAGGCCACGAGCCAGCGCTGCTGGCGGTTCGATTCCTCGTACAGCCGAGCGTTGGCGATGGCGGAGCCGGCGGTCACGGCGAACGCACGGACCAGTTCTTCGTCGTCGGGGGTGAACTCACCGCGCGTACTTTCGGTCAGGTAGATGTTGCCGTACACCTCGCCGCCCACCCGGATCGGTGCGCCCAGGAATGAGTTCATCGGCGGATGGTTCGGCGGGAACCCGGACGACCGGTCATCGTCGGCCAAGCAGGCCAGGCGGATGGGATTCGGATCCGTGATGAGGGCGCCCAGCAGCCCCTTACCCGTGGGTAGGTCACCTATTCGCGCGACCGTCTCGGGGTCAGACCGGTGTGGATGAACTGCTCAAGATTCCCGTCGCTGCCGATGACACCGAGTGCGCCGTAGCGTGCTCCGGCCAGGCCGGCGGCGGCTTCGATCACGTGCTGCAGAACGGACTCGAGCGCAAGCTCGCCGGTTACGACATCGATGGCGGCGACGAGACGACGCAGCCGGCCCTGGGCTCGCTTGACGTCCTGGGCCCGCTCGACCAGCTGATCGATGAGCTGGTCCAGCTCCAGCTTCGGACCGTCCGGAAAGCTGAGCTCGCTCGCCCGCCCATCGGTCACAGCCACACTGTATCCGCTCGCGCTGCCCAGAATCAGGGCCTTTCCGTCAGCACCTCGATCAATCGGCGCCGAGGCGATGACGGGGTCAACGGCGCGCGACCGACCCGCAGCAGCACATGCGGGTACATCGAGAGCCCCAGCTCGCTGCGCAACGCCTGCCGTGTGGCCGGCACCTCGATGACCTGCGTGAGCGGGCTGGCCGCGAAACCGTGCCGCGTGACCTCGAGCAACACGCGCTCCAGCGCCTCGCCGGCGCGAAGCCACGAATTGGCGTCGTCACCGTTCGTTCCGAGAAGAAGAAGGCACTGATTACGCGAGGATCGAGTCTCGGCCGGTAGCCAGCCATCGCCTCGGGCGTCGAAGTCGCGAATCGGCACCTCATCGCCGGAACCGCCCGTAACCCGCGGTACGGCCCGCGACGGAACGCCGTCGAGTCGACGTGGGTCATCCGTCGTCCACGCCCGCAATTCCGCCCGGTAGGCCGGATTCAGATTCTCCAGCTCATCGGCGCGCTGGCTCAGCACCGCGACCAATGTTCGGTCGCTTTCGCTACGCATGTGCATCATCAGCGCGCCTTCGGCCTCGGCCGCTTCTTGAAGTGACGAGATGACCTCGGCCGGTACCTCATCGGCGGCAAAGCGTCGCCGGTTCGTTTGCCGCAGTTCGACGAATCGGTCGAGCGTCATCAGCGGGTCGATCTGACCGTGCACTAGTCGGAGTGACATCAAGGTGCGCCAACCAGCTCGGCTGCGCCCGGTCAGGCAGTCGGTCGACCCGGGTGGTATAGCCCTGCGAAGCGAGCGAGACCCTCGCGTTCATCAACGCACAACCGCAGCTGATGGTCAGCTGCCGCCGCAGCGGGTCCAACACCTGGAGTTGCCGGGTGTTGTCAGCGAACAGGTCCAGTCCCGCGTCCGACAACTCCAAACGCCACGGCTGGGTGTTGTGCACCGAGGGCGCCAGCGTTGCCCGAACCGCCGCTCGACGCAGGGCGATGGTCCGCTGCTGGGCCGTCAAAGTGGTAGTCATCGTCTGTGTTCCTCCGCCCGATTGCGTGCCCTTCACACTTACCAATCCGGCCCACCCCACAGGGTCGTTGGTCCTGACTGCGGCCACGAACGGCTTCACGTGCCCATCGCGATGGCCGGCTCGGTCGGATCTCCGACGATCGCCGCCGGACACGGCGGTCGACCGGCTATGCGCGCAGCGAGCGACGTCCACCCGGCCAGGTGCTTCAACGACGAATGGCGCCCCACGACGAGGAGATCGGCCCCGACCGGGGCGTCACGCAGCACCTGCTCACTCGAGCCGCCCACGAGATACGTGGTGATCTCTACGTCGCGGCTGGCATCGGCGACCGAGGTCGGCCAGGTCGTCGAGTAACTGCTGCTGCTCGGCCCGAGCTTGCCGGATCTGTTCGTTGCTCGAGCCACACGCGTTTCGGATGCCGCGCACGATCGTCACCACTCCCCCGACCTCGGCGGCGTAGTGCACACCGAACCGGACGGCGCCGGCACCGTTGGCCGAAGCGGACGCCCCGACCACCACCTGCTGAGGCCGATGGGTCGGTGGCCAGCTCGATCGTGTCCGGCGGGACGAGAACGACCGGGCAACGGGCGTGCGCCGCCACGCGATAGGCCGCGGATCCCCGAATCGCATCGCGAAAACGTGATCCTCCGGCCGCGCCGAGGGCGATGAGCTCGCAACGATCGCCGAGTCGCTCGATCATCTGCACCGGCGGCTCGTTGGCCACGAAGGTCTCGATCGACAGGTCGGGATGTTCGCTGCGCAGCTCCATCACTATCGCGTCGACGAGCGACGAGCTCTCATCGATCGCTGCCGGCGGCGACCTCGTCGGGATCCGGGATGTCGCCGGCCAGCGCGATGAGCAGTGTCCGCTTCGACCGCTCGGCGTAGGTTGCCGCCCACTGGATGGCGGCGTGTGAGGCCGGCGAGTCGTCATAGGCCGCGAGTACCTGTCGGTCGTCCACGGCGCACCTCCCTTCTTCCTTGACCGTCGTTCATCCGACGGCGACCAGACGTTCGTCCGCGGAGCGAGTTCGCGTCGGCCTCGATCACGATCAGCCGGGTGTCCTGCGATTCGCATCGTCACGTCGACCTGGCCGGCCGTCATCGCCCGGTGGGTCGAGATCAGGACGGTGTGCCCGGCGGTGGCATCGAGGAGGTCGGCCAGGACGGCCCGCTCGGTGGCGGCGTCCAGGTGGGCCGTGGGCTCGTCCAGCACCAGGATCGCGGGGTTCGCGAGCAGCGCGCGGGCGAGCAAGAGGCGCTGGCGCTGTCCCCCGGACAGCGCCGATCCGTCCGGCCCGGCCCGCATGGACCACCCACCCGGGAGCCGCGGCGATGAACTCGGCCAGGCCGGCCCGGCGGGCGACCTCATCGAGCTCGTTGTCGGCCGCATCGGGACGGACCAGTCGCAGGTTGTCGCGCAATGTGGCGTCGAAGACGTGGTCGCCCTGCAATGATCCGGCGATCAACGATGGCCGTTCGTTGTCGTCGATCGTCATCGAGTGAGCGTCGACGGTTTCCGTCCTGGATGATCAGCCGTCCGGCGTCCGGGTGGATGATGCCGAGGGCTGCCGCCAGCAGAGTGGACTTTCCGCATCCGCTCTCGCCGATGATCGCGATCCGCTGACCGGATTCGACGCACCAGGTTGCCGTCCCGTATCACCGGCGCCGCGCCGGGTGCCGGGGCCAGTCGAAGACCTTCCGCCCGCAAGCCGACCCGGTCGCCGGATCGGGAGCCGGCTGCGGGACCAGCGAGCCGCTCGGTGGCCGGTTCCATGAGCTGGGCCACTCGACGCAATCCGGCCCGGCTGCGAGCCCAGGCTCCGGCCGCCGCAGGCAATCCGGCCACGGCATCGAAGGCAGCCAGCACGCACGCAGCCAGGACGGCCAGATCGACGACCCCGAGGCGCCCAGCCCGGACCGCGACCGCGCCGGCCGCGATCACCGCCGGGAGCGTGACGGCGGCGAGCGAGGCCGTCAACGCAGAGCCGGAAGCAGCCAACAGGGCCGGACGGCGTCCCGATCGCATGATGCGGTCATCGGTTCGCGCCACAGTCTCCAGCGCCGGCCGGGACGCGCCGTAGGCCGAGAGCTCGTCGAGCGCCTCGACCAGCGCGGCCGACTGCTCGTCCCGTGCACCGGCCAGCGCGGCACTTTCGTCCTGAGCACCAACCGCCGCGGTGACGATCAGCGGGACGCCGACGCCGGCGAGGATGATGCCCACGGCCAGCAGCAGGCCCGCAATCGGAGCCAACAAGGCCGCCACCAGAACGGCGCCGGCCGCGGTGATGGCCGCCCCGGCCGCCGGAACGAACGCGCGGATCAATCCGTCCTGGGCGCCGTCGACGTCGCCGATGAACCGGCGCAGCAGATCACCGCGCCCGTGACCGGCCAATGACGCCGGCGTCAGCGGCCGCAGCGCGGTGAACACTCGCAGTCGCAGGATGACCAGCAGTCGCAATGCCGCGTCATGGGCGAGCAGGCGCTCGCCGTAGCGCAGCAGCGCGCGCGCGATCGCGAACGCCCGCACACCGACGACGGCGATCGCCAACTGCTGGACGTTGGGGTGCTGGGCCGCTCGGCTGATGAGCCACATCGAGCAGGCGGTCAGCGCCAGCCCGGCCAGGCCGGCGGCTCCGGAGAGCATTGCCGCGGTCAGTAGCCGCCGACGGATCGCCGGCTCGGTGACCAGCTCGCGCAGACTGAGCCGGGACTTCGAGGCGTCCGTCGCCAGCTGCGCCGGCGCGCTCGCTGGTGTCGGGTCGACAAGTCGCGGCCTGGGCCTCGGGTCGGACCCGCGCCGCTCGCTGGGGCAGCGACTCGACGAGACGCCCGGATCGCAGGCCGACCCGATGGTCGGCCAACTCGATGATCGATCGGCTGTGGGTGGCGACGATCGTGGTCGCCCGGCCCGAGAACCCGCTGAGCACCGCCGCGATGACCTGTTCCGTCTTCGCGTCCAGATCCTCGCTGGGTTCATCCAGCAGGACGATCGGGGTCGCGCCGCCGCGGATGACCGCGTCGACCCGCAGCAATACTCGGGCGAGCGCGATCCGGCGGCGTTGGCCGGCCGAAACCCATCGGCCGTCCGCACCGAGCGCGGTGCTCGGCGACGGCGTGTGGCACCGCGCGCAGGCGTCCGCGACCTCGGCATCGCTCGGCCGTCGGATCCCCGAGGCGGACCTCGTCGGCCACGGTCCGCTGGCTCGGCACCGGACGCTGCGGCAACCAGGCCACGTTGCGCCGCCACGCCTCGAGGTCGAGCCTCGGCCGAGTCGGTCAGGCCCGCGGCGGTGCCGAAGGACACCGCCCCGGACGTCGGCTTCTCGAAGCCGAGGACGATGGCGAGCAGGCTGCTCTTCCCGGCGCCGCTCGCGCCCGACGAGCGCGACGAACTGGCCGGCGTGGATCTGCAGATCCAGCTGGTCGAGCGCCGGCTCGTCGCGTCCCGCGTAGGTGAGTGACACGCCGCGGAAGGCGAGTTGGCCGCTCGCGGCGACCGTCTCGCCGGATGCGGCTCGCGACGGTCGGTTCGCCGGCCTCGTCGACGATGGCCAGCGCGGCGTCGGCGGCGGCGCGTCCCTCCTCCGTCGCGTGGTAGGTCAGGCCGAGGATGCGCAGGGGCGCGAACAGCTCCGGAGCGAGGATCAGGACCGACAACGCGGTGGCGAAGCTGAGCCGAGCCGCATCGAGACGAAGCCCGACGTCGACGGCGATCACGGCGACCGAGAGCGCGGCGACCAGATCGAGGACGAGGGCCGACAGGAACGCGACGCGGAGCGCGCCCATCGTCTCGGTCCGGTACTGGGTGGTGACCTTGCGCAGGGTTCGCTCCTGGTCACGTACGCGGCCATAGACCTGGAGCGTCGTGAGGCCCCGCAACAGATCGACGAACTGACCGGCCAGGCGGCCGAGCAGTTCGTAGCGCTGCTGCACCCGGCGCTTCGTGGTGATGCCGATCAAGATCATGAAGATGGGGACGAGCGGCAACATGACGAGCAATGCCACGCCGCTCTGCCAGTCGAACCACGCGATCGTCACGAGGACGACGGGCGGGATGAGCGACGCCGAGATCAGCGCGGGCAGGGCGCGCGTGAGATAGCCGTCGAGACCGTCCAGGCCTGGACCGGAGGCGTTGACCAGGTCACCGGGGACCTGACGGCGCGTCCATGACGGGCCGAGCCGCACGATCGAGTCGAGTACGGCGACCCGTAGGTCGGCCCGGACCCGCGCCGAGGCCCGCGCCCCCAGGAATTCGGTGCTGCCGGCGAGGGCGGCGCGAGCCAGCCCGGCGCCGGCGACGAGACCCAGCGCGACGAGCACGCGGTGGTCGACCTCGCGGCGCGAGAAGACGCCGGCGATCGCGGTGGCGAGCGCGACGGCCTGAACGACGATCAGCACCGCCCCGAGAAGACCGGTCGCCACCAGGATGGACAGGTAGCGGCGCAGCGTCGGAGCCGCTCGGATCAATCGCGGGTCGATCGAGCGGCTCACCGAGCGCTTCGATTCGGCGTCCGGAGCGGTCCACGCCACCGACCACCTCGGCCGCCTTGTGTCGCAGCTGGGTCATCGCGCCGCCGCCGTAGCCGCCCTCGGCGATCGTGTCGAGGCCGACGCGGGCCCGAAAGACCCAATAGGACCAGGCCTGATAGATCAGCACGATGGGCGTGAAGATCAGGGCGACGACGGTCATCACGCGCAGCGTGTATTCACTCGAGCTTGCGTTGTGGATGGTCAGCGACCAGGCCGAGTTGTTGCGGGCCGGCAGGACATTCGGCCAGAGGCAGGCGAAGACCCAGGCCGGCACCAGCAGGCAGACGACCGCGCTGGCGGCGAAGGCCGCTGCGATGCGGCCCAGCAACAGCAGACCGGCCGACGTGACGAAGCTGGCCGCGACCAGGGCCGCCAGCACGAAGCTCACCCAGCCGCCCCGCACCTGGGTGGTCCAGACCAGCAGGGCAACCGCGCTGACGGCGACGACCGGCGCGATCCATGACCGCCACCCGACCGGCGTTGGCGGCCACCGGGCCGCTGGTACGAAGGGCGAGGAACACCGCGCCGTGGAATGCGAACAGCGTCAGGGTCACGACGCCGCCCAGCAACGCATACGGCGAGAGCAGATCGAAGAATCCGCCGACGACCTGATGGGCCGCGTTCATCCGAAGGCCCCGCACGAGGTCGGCGAAGGCGACACCGAGCAGCAACGACGGCAGGAAGGAGCCGACGACGATCGCCGTGTCACACCAGCGCCGGCCATTCGCGGTCTCGGCCCGCTCGCGGTACTCGATGCCGATGCCGCGCAGGATCAGCCCGATGAGTAGCAGGACGAACGCGAGGTAGAAGCCGCTGAACATGCTCGCGTACCACTCGGGGAAGGCGGCGAAGGTCGCTCCCCCGGCCACCAGCAGCCAGACCTCGTTGCCGTCCCAGACCGGGCCGATCGATCGCAGCGCGATGCGCCGATCCTCATCGGTGGACGCGACCAGCGGCAGCAGCATGCCGACGCCGAAGTCGAAGCCCTCGAGGACGAGGAAGCCGGCCCAGAGGACGGCGATCAGGCAGAACCAGAACTCTTGCAGCATCTCGATGTCCCTTTCAGACCAGGCTCAGGACGGGCTCGTCGACCGTGGGGCCCTCGAGCGGCTCGGCCGGTTGCTCCGGGTCCGGGCCGGCGATCGCGATGCGCCGCACGATGCGGAAGCAGATGATCCCGAGCACTCCGTACAGGGCGCTGAACCCGATCAGGCTGGCCAGCACGAAACCGCTGCTGACGTTGGTGCTCACACCGTCCTTCGTCTTGAGCAGTCCGTAGACCAACCAGGGCTGGCGCGCGGTCTCGGTGAACAGCCAGCCGGCGCTGTTCGCGAGCAGCGGCAAGGCGATCGTCCAGGTGGCGATGCGGAGCAGTCGCGGGCTCGAGGTGAGCTTTCCGCGCCACCACTGCAGCGCCACGGCGACCCCGATGAGCCCGGCGAGGACCCCGAATCCGATCATCAGACGGAAGAACCAATAGGCCATCCAGACCACCGGCACGTAACTGCCCGGCCCGTACTTCGCGACCTCGGCCGCCTGAACGTCGTTGATGCCCTGGACGGTCGCGCCGGGACGGTTCTTGGCCAGGATCGACAAGCCGTCCGGGATCGCGATGTCGACCTTGTTCTTGCCGGCGGACACGTCGCCGTAGGCGAAGAAGCTGAACGGCGCGTTGCTCTTCGTGTCCCACAGCGCCTCGGCGGCCGCCATCTTCATCGGCTGCTGATCGGTCATGATCT
>CAVSTK010000010.1:0-169839 GCA_963730855.1 uncultured Actinomycetes bacterium | reverse complement strand
ACTTCACGATCGCAAGGGCCACGCGCGCTGTTCTTTGCTCCGCATAACTATGTGGTCGCGCTAGGAAGCGACTGCGTAGAGCCGAACGGTCGCGGCAATACCCGTCGATAGGCGCCGCGTGTCGGGGGCGGCGCGCGCTAGTCGGCTGCCCATACCGGAGCGTATGTACCCGGCCACGAGCTCCAATTTCCAGATCGGACCCGCTGGGTGCGTAGTCGAGTCGCCGCTATCGGCTGGCTGTGCGGTCGTACGCTCGGCGGCATGGGGACACTTTCGATTTCGATTTGGGATCCGAGTAACTACAAAGACGTCGACAGAGAAAGCGCCAAAGGCACCTGTACTTGGAGTGGTAGCGAGAACTGCGCGAACCGCGCCGAGTTCACGGTCATCGACAGGAGTAACCGACGCTGGGCCACGTGCGACGACCACATCGGCCAGTACATCCGAAGCCAGCTCTCAGAGGGCTAGACAGTGGCGAAGGACGGCGAGCGATCGTTACAGCCCATCAGCCAGGACCAGCTCGCCAGGCTCGATGCGCTTGCGGCGGCCGACGAGGCGGACTTGTTCGCACGGACGCCGAGCACCGCTGGGCGGTATGGCGGTCGTCTGATAGCCCGCGCGCTCTGCCAGGGCGGCGCTCTGCATTACATCGATGGACGCAATGGGGTGAAAGACTTTGACGTCTGGTCCTTCTACGCCGCTCTCGACGGGTACACGCCGTACCCCTATCGACGCGTGGTCGCGGTGGACTTCGGGCCGTCACCCCATGCCACGTGGCCAGGCGACTACGGCAAGTACGAAGGGCGTCGAGTAGATCTGATCGGCCGGTCAATCTCGGCAGGCCTGTCCGACGATCCGGCAGAGGCGATCCGCGCTTGGCTTCGGGCCGGTTCGTCCTCCGCAACGGCACTCGCTTTTAAGGCCGTCGTCCTGATCACTCCACCAGATCGCCGGGGCGAAGTGGTCTGGCCGACGCCCTGAGCCTGGGGCCCCGGGTCGTCGACGACTTCCATACGGCCCCCAAATCCATGCCACTCGGTCGTACGAGCATCACACACCAAATCCAGCGTCTCGACCGGTGGACATCCGTTCACTGCCGCGGCGGTTACGCGCAATCCGTCGATACGCGCGACCGAGCGCTGCGGCCGCAGCGCGCATATCAATCTGTGAGGGTTGGCGGCAGCCGTCAACTGCGCTCCAAGACGTGCCTCTGCGTACTAGCGCGCCGCCACCTGCGTGCGCTGACGGACCTCAACACGAAGACCTTGTTGTACTTGCGCGTGGATGTCGACGTGGACCGAGGTCGCCATCTCGATCGATACCGCGAGACCGAATCGCACTGGCGCGCTGAGACGCCCGGCGTCGACCTTGCAGTCAACCTCGACACGAACGCTGTCGCCGGCGGCAAAAGCTAGAGCGTTGCGCCCCTCGAGGATCTCGTGCTGGAGGGTTCCGTTCCGGGCGGCAAAGTCAACTGCCTGGGTACGTTTCACGCCTAATCCTTGGTCGGGCGGGCTGAACCAGAGTCGGGCTTGGCGGTGTTTGCGGGACCTCGGATTGATTGGTGAGAGCCAAGCGAGGGTGACAGTTAGCCGCCGCCATTCGGTCGTGGCGGCAAGTCCGGCGGGAAGGGGTAGAACGAAAGTGTTTCGTTGATTGGCCGCAATAGATCCAGCGCCGATGAGCACGACACGAGTTCGAGCGGCAGTTGCTACGCGTGTCGGATCGACCGCTCCGTATCCGAGCATTTGCGTCAGCTCGCGTCGCGCGCGGCGGGGCTCCAACTGCAGGATGTCGGTGAGTATTCGACTTGCCTCTCCCCACTCGGCAGCGTGAACCAGGAGCGCCTTCGTTATCACCGGGTGGTACTGGGCGTCCGGGAATCTAAAGTCGTCGACGTCGGCGACTGCGGAGGACAAGACATCGAAGACTTCGTTGCCGGCACGGCTTGCCAGTGCGGTCGCGTTGCTCGTCCCATGGGTATAGACGATCGAGCTTGCGTCACCGATTACGGACGGCGCTGCCACAAGTAGGCCCGGCCCCGTAGCGGCATGTCGTGCCTCAGAGAGAGTCAGCAGGCCGTCTCCAGTCACGACGGGACGTTGGAAGAACTGGCGGCCGCCCGGCAGCAGGATCTCCGGCTTTACCGACCTCCGGTAGCCAAACCCGATCGGTCCGTAGGCCGACGGCATCCCAGGTGGGGTCGCATCGATGACGGTGTCGGAGATCTCGGTCGAGGCGCCGTCAGAGTGGATTGCGCCGACGGTCAAGACGTTCGTCGCTTCGCCGGGTGAGAAGACACCGAGTTCCCGAGAGCGCATGTACCGCGTTGTCGCTAACTCGCGATGGAGTGCATCAGAGTCGGCCAATTGGTCGGACATGACTTGGGCGGACAGGTTGTGGTTACCGGCACTGACGAGTACGAGCACGTTGTAGTGATGGCTCAGCCAGTCGAGGAGCTTGGCAAGCGGGCTCATCCGCCGGGTGAAAATCCGTGCCGGGTCGCCGATAGACAGGTTCACGATTCGAACGCTGGGGGCTGTTGGTGGATGTTCGCCGTCGCCGTCAAACATGCGAACGAAGCAGCGATGAAGAAGGTCCACGAGAAGCTCGTCTGGCACAACTGTCTCTAGGCCCGGGAAATACTCATGCGGCTGCATGATCGGGCGGACATAAAGCAAGGTCGACAGCGCAGGACCAGGAGCGGACAAGTCACCATGGCAGATGAGCGACGCCATGGCCGTGCCGTGATGCTGGGCACCTCCCGGGTAGCGTGATTCGAGATCGTCCGGATCGTCGATGACCAAGCGGCCAGCTAGCGCTCGATGGTTCGCCATGGGTAGGCCGTCGATCAGCGCAACTCGTGGCGACTCTGTAGGAGGTTTCCCGAAACTCGGGAGGCCCTCAAACTCAGGGACCGGGTCTAGCGCTGGGGCCATCATGGGATGAGCAGGAGCGACGAACATGATCGAGTCCGAGCGCGAGCAACTCGATCGCTTCGGCGCCTTCGCCGAGCACAGTCTGTACCTGCGCACGGGGAATATCCGCCAGCACGGCGTGGTACTCGATGTCTGGCAGGACAGCCGACGTGATCACGGTTCCACCGCCAGCTTGAACCAGTCGCCGGACCTCGGCTTCTGCAAGTCCGCGTCGGTCATCGTCTGAACGGAACCAAAGTTCGATCTCGACACGCATGCGCTGCGTTCCTGCGACTGACAGATCGTCTCGCCAGGCCTGGAGCAACCCGGTCTCACGGATGCGGTCGTCCGGTCCCCACCTACGGACGGCGCGCATGAGCGCGAACGCGGTCTTCAGCGGGTTGACTCCGCGGTCGAACGGCACAGTGGGGTCGGCCTGCCAAAGTTCGAAGAGCCGAATCAGCTCGGCGACTGCTCGCGCATTGGACATGACCATGTACATCGTCTCGGGTACCTGCCGGTCAACCGGTTGGCCCTCACGATCGACCAGGTAAAAGTCTTCGTCCGCGTCATACGGTTCGTCGTCGACTTCCGCCAGAAATTCGAGCCCCTCGATGTCTCGCACAGCTCGAATGAACCGTTCAACGGTGCCCGCCAGGTCGAAGACGACGACGAGCTCCGGATCGGACTCGGTGGCGGTCGCGGTGGCTTGGATCCGGCCTGCCTCTAGCGCTTCGGCGCAGAGCACGGAATTGTGGGCTGATCCTTTGACCCTGCTGGGCCGGCGATGGCGAGCGAGGCGGTGGTACAAACCGAGCGCCCATAGAAGGAATCGGCCCGGAGATCGGAGGGCCGAAGGCGAGCAGTGGACGCGGCTCGGTCATGAGTGAGACTGCGTACGCCACTGCTCGAGGCGACTCCGGACGATCGGCTCGAGCTTTCCGTCGGGCAACGCGAGCACGTACCGCCGGCGGACGTCGAGCGCGAATTGCTCGAGTTCGGCGTAACTTGCTCCATGGAGTTTGTCCGCAAGGGTTCGGGGGGCAAGGCCAAGCTGGCCGCCGAGGCAGGCCGAGAGCGTTCCGAGAAACCGTGTGGCTTCCTCGCGGGTCGGGCTCGGCATCGTGAGCCGTAACTGGAACCGCCGCCAGGCCGCACGATCAAGCAGTTCGCCATGGTTCGTTGCGCAGACCACGACCACGTGTGCGGGCAATCGATCGATTTGCAGGAGCAATGTGGACACCACCCGTTTGATCTCACCCGTCTCGTGAGCGTCGGCGCGCTCCTTGGCGATGGTGTCGAACTCGTCGAAAAATAGAACGCATCGGCGAGTGCGTGTGAACTCGAATATCTGGTCGAGACGACCGGCCGTCTCTCCCAAGAAACTCGAGACGAGGCCTTCGTACCGAACAACGTAGAACGGAACCATCACCTCGCTAGCTAATGCCTCGGCCAAGCTTGTCTTGCCGTTTCCTGGAGGCCCCTCGAGCAGCACTCGGTTGCGCGGTTCGATCCCGTGGCTGCGAAGGAGCTCGGATCGTCGGTGCTCCTCGACGAGTTCCCGTGCCGCCTGACCGACGTGCGTCGGGAGTTGCAGATCGTCGAGACGGCGTCTAGGTACCACCTCGTGAAGAAGGTCTGCGACGGGCCTCGAAGCCTCATCACGTACCAAGAGTTCCGCCGAACCTGCCGTCGTGATGAGCTCAGACAGACGATCGGCGACCAAGTGGTGCTGGTTGCTCCGCTCCTCGGCGATGATCGCTTCGACGAGCACGCGGAAGCGACCGCTATCGCCCCGACGCTGTGCTTCTACGAGATCGATGATGAGGTCAGATCGTGCCACGGTCCACCCCCTGCGTCGACTCTTTCCTAAACTCTACGGGCAGCATAGTGAGCTGCGATCGTCTGACACGAAGCATCCCAGGCGAGACTGACAGTTTCAGCCGATCTCGGAATTGGCGGCCCACTCCAGCGTAGTCGCGGGATCCCAGGCCGCGATCCTCCGGAGGCATGAAGGCAGTCGGGGTTCGAAGGTTGCGTGTCCAACACGAGAATTCGTCCGTCGGCGTCAGCGCACAACGACTCGCTCCGCACCAGCGACGCTAGCTCGGCTGCACTCTTAATCGCCGGTTTCGTCGCGATCGGACACAACGCTGCCAGCCGGCGCATGCTGAGAGCTTCATCCGTCTTCTGGGGCTGTGACGCTCCGATGGCGCCCGGCCTCAGCCTGAGTTTCGGAGGTCGCCATGATCAACACAATCCCCTCGACCGAGGTCGTCGTAGCGGTCGAGCCGCTGTTCACAGAGTCGGAGCGGATCGCCTTGGCCGGTTTTCTCGCCGGTTACAGCGGGTTGACCCGTGACGCCTACGCGCTCGATCTGCGGATGTTCACCGCCTGGTGCCAGCACCATCAGCTGCACCTGTTCCAGGCGCGGCGCGCGGACATCGAGTGCTTCGGTCGTGACCTGGAGAGTCGGGGCCGGGCCCGAGCGACGATCGCCCGCAGGCTATGCACGATCTCTAGGTTCTACCGCTACGCCGTCGAGGAAGAGCTCCTTGCACACTCACCCGCCGTGCACGTCCGACGACCCCGGCTGGACTACGAATCCCACGCCATCGGCCTGGACCGAAACGAGGTCGGCTCGTTGCTGGCGGCCGCCGGTCTCGGTGCACCGAACGAGCACGCGCTGATCTCCCTGCTTGCGATCAACGGACTGCGGATCTCCGAAGCACTCGGCGCCGACATCGACGCGCTCGGACTCGAACGCGGGCATCGAACCCTCACCATTCTTCGCAAGGGCGGCAAGATTGTGACCATCCCGCTAGCGCCACGTACCGCGCGGGCGATCGATCTTGCCATCGGCGAACGTCTCGATGGGCCGATCTTCCTTCGACCTGACGGGCAGCGCATGGACCGGCACTGCGCCAGCCGCATCGTGCGACGCGTCGCCCGCCGCGGCGGAGTCGACAAACCGATCGGACCGCACACGCTCCGGCACGCGTTCATTACTGCTGCCCTCGACGCCGGCGTCCCGCTACGTGACGTCCAAGAAGCCGCCCCGCACGCCGACCCGAGAACCACGATGCGCTACGACCGGGCCAGAGTCTCACTCGACCGCCACGCCACCTATATCGTCGCCGCGTACCTAGCCGGCGCAGCCCGCTGAACGAGCACCGCGGGGTCGCCCGTGCCGTCACAGACGACCCCGCATTCAAGCCGTCGATCTGCACGGCTCGTAGAGAAACGTCTGACTCAGTAGAGCTGATTGAATCCGTAAACAAGCGTCATATCCGCCGCGTCTGGCGCGCTCGGAGGTGCGGCGCTCCAAATCTGTCGGCTGCCTGTGCCACGCTACTTTCGTGGCTCACTGGTCTCGACAGCTCACAGCGACGTTCGGCGGCGTCCGGTCCGCGGCAGAGTTGACCACGGTAAATATCCAGTCGCTTGTCACCAACAAGGTTGTCGAGAGTGACGAGTTGGACTTCAAGGAGATGACCTACGGCTCGTCTGAGAAGGAAAACGTTGACCTCGCCTGCGACGTTGCGTCGTTGGCGAACCGGTCGGGCGGCCTTCTGATACTAGGCGTCGAGGAAGAGCGGGGGGTCGGTACGGCGGCGTCGGCGCCCGGCGTTCCGATCAGCGACGCAATCCGCCGCAAGCTTGAGTCGGTAATCATCAGACGAGTGACGCCATTTCCGCGATACGAGATTCTTGCCGTACTCGATCCAGGCGTGGCGGATCATGGCTACTGGGTCATCGCGGTTGAGCGATCGGCGAACTTTCCTCATGCTGCACTGGTTGAGGCCGGTGACCGAGTCACATTGCGGTATCCAGTTCGGTCTGGCACGCAGACACGCTTTCTGTCCGAAAGCGAAATTTATCGCGCCTATCGGGATCGCGAACAGGGTGCAGCTGGGCGACAAGCGCGCCTTGATGCGGTGTGGGCGGAAGGTGTCGGCGCTCTCTCGACCGATCACGTGTGGATCGCGGCTGCGCTAACTCCTCAGACACCGGGACTTCTGACATTCACTAGTGGATTCGTCAATGGTCTTGCCGCAAGTTGGCCCATGCCGTTCCCCATTCGAGATACCGGTCTCTATCTCAGTCGACCATCTCAGATTCGACTGGGCAGGATCGTCGCAGACGGGAGCAAGGACCAGGCCAGCACCGTCGCGGCTTGGATCAGGTATTCACTTCTCGACGATGGATCATCTTTCTTCGCGATCGAGATCGGTAGGCCACCACCTAGCTCGGGGCCAAACCATTTCGGCGTGCTCGAGGAAGACCTGTCCATCTTCATCGTCGGCGCTCTGCAGGTCATCGGTCACCTGACGAGAGACAACGCGGGTCTAACCGGTGACGCCTATGTTCGTTGCGGGGTTCGTGCAGCGAATGGCGCAAGGGTGGAGCTGCGCACGGGGTCATTTTCGGAGGCGGACACGTACATGCGCGCGCCTTTCGAGTATGCCGAGCTGGGAATCGACATCGACTCGCTTGCCGGGCCATGTCCTGAGCTGGTCTCTGCTGCGGCTGCCATAGGCAATGCCGTTGCGCAGTCCCTCGGCTACATCGAGCTTCGTCAGTTCCGGACCGACGGGTCGATCAACTTCGACATTTGGCGTACCTGGGGTCCCAAGGTGAGGGCCTGGGCGACGGCGCATGACCTGCTCCCTTCCGCGCAGGAGTAGGTGACGGCAACCCATCGGTTGAGTTCGGTTTGTAGCGCCCGAACAAGGAGATTGTCGGAAGGAAGCCAGAAGTGCGCCTCAACTTTCAGCGCCAATCCTCGATCGGGACAACCGTAAGGGCGGACCGGTGGGGATCGCGTTCAATCCCGCTCGATATGCGATAGAAAACCTTCTGCTCGATCCGGTGCTTCTCGGCATGTTCTTGCTCCGCGAGAAGATCGTGGATTCAGCCGGCATGGGTCTGTCCGGCGGATTGGCGTACTTCGACGTGCCGACATCTGACTACCAAGCGGTGGCTGACTATGTGTGCCGGCGTGTTCTTGGAGAGATCGACCCAACAACGTCGTCAGTCCAGGTCGAGTACGTCGGCGGATTCTCGGCCTCGATACCAGCGTCCTATCTTGACATGAATGGCCACGAACTTGAGACGCTCGTGTGTCAGCAAATTCCACAACTTAACGGCTACAGACGCGATCTGCTATCGAAGATTGCCGAGCTGGTTTGCGGTGAACGGCCGGGCTTAGTCCCGGATGAGGTTCGTCGTCTCTTCCTGACGATGATGACCGTCGAGTGACCGACGCCGCCCGAAGAACCTGCCAGAGTACGCGTCGCCCGAAGAAGCGGCCAGATCAGGTAACCGTCACTCGTTCAATCTGCTGGCCGTTGACGCACACGTCTAAGTCTTGGAAGCCGGTGTCGACGGTATAGCTGAGCACACTGGCGATTCGCCGCTCCTCGCGAATCTAGATATCCGACGGACTCGTTGACGCCGTCACATAACGACGATCACCAGCGGATAGCCGAGTTCGATTCGTCGCACATACTCGGCGATCTGCGCTACCCCACTGAGCTAGACGGTGCATCGGATAACAGATCTGATGCACCTACCCGATTCAGTTAACCCAGCCTGGGCAACTACGCAGCGTTCCGTCGATGCGATCTCGCCAACGGTGCGGGTTATGTCCGCGCTCCAAGTCCCACTCGTAGCAACCAAAGCTCGTTCGGTATCCGCTCGAACTTGATCGGCTTACCGTCTCCCCCGCACTTAAGGCAGGTTTGAACACCGGTCGCATCCAATTGACTCGGAGTCAGACGAGTGCGTCGCTCATGAAGATCGGAGCAAGTCTCACGATGGACGGTGCCTTCCCAGCGAATCCCCTCGGGTCGGTAGGCGTTGCCCCACTTGTCGACCTGGCCTTCGTTAATCCAGCAGAATTCATCGGCAAGCATCAACCGATCGCAACGAGAGGCGGCTGCATTCAGACCGGGTCAGGAACTCCGTCGTTATCGCCGCCGGGATCATCCGGCGTTGCTTCGATCGGCGGTGGCGGGAGAGGCTCCTCGGCATCTGGGAGCAGCTCGCTAGCGTCATCGGGTATCGGCTCGTTAGGCGATGACTGGGTCTGGTTCGGGGATCGGCACGACCATCGCCCAAGCCTCGCACAGCTAGCCGCAGTGTGCGTCAAGACGCTGACGAGTGTGCAAGCTGCTCGTGCAGCATCGGACACGATCTCCGATACACCAAACCTGGGGCTAAACGTGCCAGACGGGCGCATCTACCTACCGGCGTCCAGGTAGTACCAGCGGCCGTCCTCACGGACGAAGCGCGACCGCTCCTTGAGTACACCGACCTCGCCGCCACCCGCCAGATAGGTGGCTCGAAACTCGACGACACCAGCCGTCTGATCGGGCCCACCGTCCACGACGTCCACGATCTGCAGGCCTCGCCACCTCGGGTTATCGCTGAGATCCACCGACGGTGGCCTAGTCGACGGGTGCCACGACGCGAGCAGCCAGTCGGCGTCGCCGTCACGGAACGCCTCGAAGCGCGACCGCATCAGCGCCTCGGCCGTCGTCGGCCAATCTCGATCGGTCACGTCGAAGACAGGTCAGGTTCAGCAACTTCGTGACTGTGCTCGCGCAGCCATAGGGCGATTGGCTCGAGCGTCCCGTGCGCGGCGACAACATCAAGCATGAATCGTTCCCCATCGTCGGCAGTGGCGACCAGTCGTTGACCATTCAGGGCGAGGAAGACCTTCGTCACCAGCCAGGCCAAGCGCTTGTTGCCATCGACCAGACTCTGGTTGTTGTCGATCGACTGGCACATCGCGGCCGCCTTGGTCCAGAGCGAGCCGTAGGCATCGTCGCCGAACGCAGTCGCTCGGGGCCGAGCCAGTGCGCTCTCGAGCAGGCCGACGTCACGGACGTCGAACCCAAGACGATTCACCTGACGCAGGACATCTTCCAGTTCGAGGTAGCGAGTCACCTAACTACTTCGACAGGCGGTCGAGCAGCTCCGCGTCCTCAGCGATAGCCCGATCGAAGAGTTCGTCCAGCACCGCCGCTCGACGGTCGGCCGCGATGCGCGCGCGGATTGCCAGCACCGCGACCTCGTGCATCGATCGGTGCTCGCGCAAGGCCTGCTCGCGCAGCGCCTCGGTCTCTTCCGGACTCAACCGGACGACGAATGCCATATCAAAATGATATCGCCGCGGTGACGATGCGCAACCTCAGAAGCCATACAGGCGAGCGGGATTGTCGACCAGGATCCGCTGCAGTCGCTCGGCCGTCCCCGCCCACGACTTGAGCTCCTCCAGCGCCCGCGCATTGTCGACCACCTGAAACGGCACCACCGCGAACGGGTCGTGCGGCCCATTCCCCCGCCGCACCGCGGTGTTCGGCCAGTCCGTCGCCCACAGCATGCGATCAGGCGCGACCCCGATCAGCTCGCGCGCGAAGTCGGCGACGCCCGGCACCCACGGCCCGTCGGCGAACCGGTACGTCCCCGACAACTTCACGTACACCTGGCCGCTGCCGGCCAGCGCGATCATCGCGTCGTACCCGGCCGACCCCTCGGGCGGCAGCCCGGGCGAGGCACCGAAGTGATCGATCACCACCGGAACCGGCAGGCCGACGATCGTGTCGCGCAGGGCCGTCACGATGGCGGTGTTCGTATAGATCTGCACGTGCATCCCGAACTCCGCCGCCCGCGAGGCCGTGCGCTGCAGCTGCGCCGCCGCCGCGACCGGATCGGAGCCGCCGAACGTCTCGAGGTTGACTCGAAGTCCAGCCACTCCCGGCGTCGCGCATCGAGGCGAGCGCAGCGTCGGGCACCGAGTCGTCGATCACCGCGATCGCGCGAGCCCGGTCGCCGAGCGACGCCAGTCCGGCCAGCATCGCGGAGTTGTCGGTGCCGTACGCGCTGAGCTGGATCAGCACGACCCGGTCGATACCCAGCGACTCGTGCAGTGCCAGCAGCTCGGCGACCGAGGCGTCGGGCGGTGTGTACGCGCGACCGGGCCCCATCGGATACACCGAGGACGGCCCGATGACGTGCACGTGGCAGTCGGTGGCCCCGGCCGGCGTGGGCAAGCGGCGAGCTCATGACGCCAACGCGATCAGCGCGTCGAGGTCGGCGGCGGGCAGCGTGATGCCGTCGCGTAGTTGCCGGTGATAATTCGCCATCTCGGGCTCCCCTGGGATCAGGACGGGTTGGGCCGGGTCGGCCGGCGGGGTGTCGTGCAGGATCGCGGCGAAGTCCTCGACCCGCTCGTGCAGTGTCGCCTCGTCGGCCAGCAGCGCGGTGTCGAAGACGATGAACAGGTGGCCGAGGTCTTGGGCGCGTTCGGGATCGGTGCTCCACGAGCTGACCCGGTTGAGGTAGGACGCACCGGACAACAGCCCGGCGAACATGTCGATCATTACCGCGAGGCCATAGCCCTTGTGCCCGGCGATCGGCAGCAGGAAGCCGTCGAGCGCGGCCCGCGCATCGGTGGTCGGGCGGCCGTCGGCGTCAGTGGCCCAGGTCGGCGGGATGGGCTCGCCGCGCTGCTCGGCCATCCGGATCTTGGCCCGGGCGACCACGCTCATGGCGACGTCGATGATGATCGGATCACCGCCCGGCCGCGGCGCCCCGAACCCGATCGGGTTGTTGCCCAGCCGCGCGTCGCTGCCGCCCCAGGGCGCGATCGTCGTCGTCGCGTTGCTGGCCACGATGCTCGCGAACCCCTGCCGCGCGGCCAGGAAGCAGTACGGCATGGCCGGGCCGAAGTGGTTACTCCCCCGCGCCAGCGCCAGCCCGATACCGGCGTCCCGCGCGCCCTCGATCGCCGCCTGCAGTGAGCGCATTCCGACCAGCGGACCCAGCCCGTTCGCGCCATCCACCCGAGCCAGCGCCGGCGCGACCCGTTCGACCGTCACGACCGCGTCGGCCGCCATACCGCCCAGGCGCACCCGGCCGAGGTACTCGCTGACCCGCTTCACGCCGTGGGTGTGGATGCCGAACAGGTCGGCCAGCAGCAGCACCTCGACGACGTCCGCCGCATCGGTTGCGTTCAGTCCGCCGGCGACCAGGGCCCGTTGCGCGAGCTGCTCGACCTCGGCTGCGGGCAGCGTGCGATCGGTCATGCGTCGCCCAGCGAGGAGGCGATCACCGACGCCACGTGCACCGGACCACCCGCCGCCGATCCGTCCGGCGCCAGCTGGATCCGTCCGTCCCCCAATGCACCACCAACCGCAGAGCGCACCCGATCGCCGTCGGCCGTGAAGCCGAGATGGTCGAGCATCAAAGCCGCGGCCAGGATCTGCCCGAGCGGGTTCGACACCCCCTTGCCGGCGATCGATGGCGCGCTGCCGTGGATCGGTTCGAAGTAGGCCGCGCCGTCGCCGATGTTGCCCGACGGGCAGAGCGAGATGCCTCCGATCGTGGCGCCGCCGAGGTCGCTGAGGATGTCGCCGAGCAGGTTCTCCATCACCATCACGTCGAAGTCGCCCGGGCGCAGCACCAGCGCCTGCGCGGCCGCGTCGGCATAGAGGCACTCGGCCTCGATGCCGGGATAGTCGGCCGCGACCTCATAGAAGACGTCGCGGAACAGGGCGTGGCTGCGCAGCACGTTGCTCTTGTCGACGCAGGTGACGCGCGGGGCGCCGTCGGCCGGAGCGCCGGGCCGTCGCAGCGCCAGCTCGAACGCGAACCGGACCACCCGCAGCGTGCCCTCGCGGGTCGCGATCGAGGTGTCGGTCACCGCCCACTTGTTGCCGACGCCCTTGCCCGCGCGACGCGTAGAGCCCCTCGGTGTTCTCGCGGACGATCACGTAGTCGATGCCGTCGTTGGTTGCCTTCAGCGGCGCGTCCACCCCGTCGAACAGCCGGATGGGACGGACGTTGGCGTACGCGTCCAGGCCGGTGCGCATGATCCCGCCGAGCAGGCCACCCTCGGTGCCGTCGGGTTGCCGCACGTCGGGCAGGCCGACCGGACCCTTCAGCGCGGCGTCGAGGCCCCGGATCGTTTCGAGATCCTCCACAGACATGGCGGTGCCGGTGCGGCGGTAGGTGTCAGCACCGGCATCGATCTCGACCGTGTCGAGTTGTCGGCCCACCCGTGGCCGCGACTGCGTCGAGGACGGTCAGCGCCGCGTCGATCAGCTCGGGCCCGATGCCGTCCCCACGGATGATCCCGATCTTCGCTGCGGCCACGCTGCCCCCTCGGATCAATGTTGCCGCCGATCCTATTGCGGGCTGGATCGCCTGTAATCGGGAGCCTGCTCGATATCGTTAATCTCGATTAAGCTTGCAATACCAGCCACTAAGCCATTTAATGTGCGGAAAATCGACTATTAATGAGAGGGAGATGGCGAAGACTCCACCCCAGCGCCGGTCAGGCGGGCTCTCACCGACCTCGGCCAAGACCTGGGCATCTGGCGGCGGCTTCGCGCTTTGACGCTTGAGCAGGTCGCTGAACGCGCAGGAGTGTCGCGATCCGTGGTCGGCAATCTCGAGAACGGCAGCGGCGCCACGTTGGAGAACACGCTACGCGTAGTGCGGGCACTCGGCGTGCTCGATGATTTTGTGACCGCGCTAGATCCCTATCGCAGCGACGTAGGTCGCCTGCGATCGGAGGAACTCCTGCCTCAGCGAGTCCGGCACCCAGCACCTCGGAAGCCGTCATGAACCATCTCGCCCTCGCACAGGTCGAACGACCGCGTCTCTGTAGACCCAGTCGCCCCAAGACCTGATGATGTCTAGTGCAGCATTGACTAGCGTGTCTAGCTCGGACTAGACTATTTTGAGTGACGAAGCGCAGAGACGCGATCCGCAAGATCAGCGACGAAGCGAAGCGGCAGGGTATCGACTGGGTGCTCGACCGCGAGGTAGGGCCGCACTCGATCTTCAGTCTTGACGGACTGATGATCCCGATCCCACGGCACAACGAGCTAGGCAACCGGTTCGCCGAGACGCTCTACAAGGAATGCGAATCCAAACTCGGATGATAGGTGGTGGCGATGACGTATCAAGTGACCGCAGAACGCGACGGCCGCTTCTGGCTTGTTCATGTGCCGGCGGTCGAGCGTTACACCCAGGCGCGCAATATCCCCGAGATCGAGCCGATGGCGCGCAGTCTGATCCATGCAATGACCGATGAACCCGAAGCGGCCATCGAGATCGACGTCGAGATCAAGGTTCCGCAGGCAGTAACCGATCATCGCAATCGAGCGCGGGAGCTGTCCGAGCAAGCAGCGGCAAGCAAGGCCGAAGCCGCGCTGGAAGCACGGTTAGCGGCCCGGGCCCTGAAAGACGCTGGACTAACCGTGCGGGATATCGGCACCTACTTGGACGTGTCGTTTCAGCGAGCCCAGCAGCTCACCAGCGCCTAGCCGTCCGCGGCTTAACCTCAGCTGATTCGGCGGGCCATCGGCAGGGCGCGGTCGAACGCGGCTTTGATGCGGGCGCCCCGGCGGTGGAAGCCCAGCTCGGCGACGAAGACGTCGAAGAGCTGATCCTCGGTCCGCAGCAACGTGTCGGACTCGATCCAGCGGATCAATTGGGCCAGGTCGCGGTCGGTGTATTCGGTGATGGGACGCCCGGGCGTGGTGGCCGGCCGCAGTTCACGTCGGTCGACGGGCGCGGCCGGCGGCATCGACACCGCCAACACTTCCGGCTCGGCGAGGTCGACCGGCTCGAGAACCGTCGGCTCGCTGCGGTGCACACCCGCCGGCCGGTCCCGCGCATCCGCCACGGCCACCGCGAGGTCGTACGCCGACCGCGCCTTCGCCACGCAGGCCGCCGAATCAATGAACCAGTCGGCCGACCAGATCCGGTGGAAGGTCCAGCCGATCCGTTCGAGCTGTTCCTGCCGCAGCCGATCGCGATCGCGGGCCGTGGGCGATGAGTGGTACGAAGCGCCGTCGGCCTCGATGGCGAGCACCATCCGTCCCGGCTGGGTCGGGTGCGCAGCGACGAAGTCGATCCAGTAACCGGCGACCCCGTACTGCGCGGTGACCGGAATGCCGGCCGCCACCAGCCGATCGCGCACCGAGATCTCGAACGGGTTCAGCGCCGGCTTGTTCAGCGCGACGTCGCCGAGATTCTCACCGCCCGAGGCCGCGTACTGCAGATAGGCCCGCAGCATCTGCACGCCCGCGGCGGTCGACCGGGCCGGGTCCATGTCGTGGTGGCTGAACGAACTGACCAGCGTCATCCGGCTGCGGGCCCGGGTGATCGCGACGTTGAGGCGCCGATGCCCACCGTCCTGCAGCAACGGGCCGAACCGGTACGGCAGCTGCCCGTCCGCCGATTTGCCGTAGCCGATCGACAGGATGATCGCGTCACGCTCGTCGCCCTGCACCCGTTCGAGGTTCTTGACGAAGAACTTCTCATCCTCCGTCTCGTCGAAGAAGTCGTGCAGGTCAGGTCGCTCGCGCAGGCGCTCGTGCAGCAGCAGGTCGATCCGGTCGGCGTGCTTGATGCCCATCGTGATGACGCCGAGCGATTCGGTCGGACGGGCGGCCGCGTGCTCGAGCACCAAATCGACCACCCGCTCGACCTCGGCGGTGACGCTGTCCTCTTGCCGGCTGATGCCCAGCGGCTGGTCGACGAGCACGTGCGACAGGCAATCCGATCCCGCGATGCCCGGGAACGTCGTCAGCGAATGGTCATAGACCCACGCGTTCGAGAACGCGATCAGCCGTTCGTCGCGGCTGCGGTAGTGCCACGTCAGCGACCGCGAACGCCCGTCGCCCAGAGCCCGCGGTGAGCACGTCGAGGATCGATTCGTAGCCGCTCGTCAGCGCCAGATTGATGCTGCCGTCGGCATTGATCGCGTCGGCCTCGTCCTCGTCGCCGTCGGTGGCGGAGGAGAAGAAGTTGGTCGGCGGCAGTTGGTGCCGGTCACCGGCGACGACGACGCGATGCGCCCGCAGGATGGCCGGGATCGCGTCCGCCGGCACGATCTGGCTGGCCTCGTCGAAAACGACCACGTCGAAGTACGGACGGTCGCCGGGCAGCAGTTGACTGACCACCAGCGGGCTCATCGCCCAGCACGGCTTGAGCGCCGTCATCACGTCGGGCGCGGCCGCGAAGAGCTGCCGCAGCGGCAGGTGTCCACGCTTGCGGGCGGCCTGCGCCTGCGACGAGCGCGCTCTGGTCGTCGTGCTCGTCGCGCGCGGCCACCAGCCACTCGGCCGCGGCCCGACGAACCCGGTCGACGGTGTGGGCGATGTGGTCGGTGTCGGCCGCCGCGGAAGGTGGCCGCGGTGCTGTCCTGCCGGTCGCCGTGGAAGGTGGCGATGACCTGATCCTCGAATCCGGTCCGCTCGATGATCGAGCGGTACCAGCACGTGTCGAGGATCGCGACGGCCATCGTCGGGATCGGGCCGCCGCGTCTGCAGCTCGGCCATCAGCGGGTCGAGGCCGGCGCGATCGAACCCGGCGCCGAGCTCGTTGAGGCGCGGGATCTTGCGCAGGGTGCGCTCGTCGCGGGCGAGGGACGCGACCGCCGCCTGCACTTCGGGCAGCGCCATCGCGCTGAGCTCGATCCCGACCAGATTCGACAGTGCGGCCAGCTCCTGGGTGAACTGGATGAACCGGCCGCGGGCGTCGGCCAGGCCGGCCGGTACGCGAGGCATTCCTCCGTCGGTTGCACAGCCGCCCACTCGGCCCGCACCTGCTCAGCCTGGATCAGTGCCTCGTGCAGTTGCTCGTTCGACGGCTTGCCCGGCTTCAGCCCAGAGCAGCCGCGCCGAAGCGCGGGCACGGCGCCGTGCGCCCCAACCGAGCTTGGGTACCGGGTGGTCCTTTCGCCAGGCCCGCGTTCCGGTCGCCGCCATCAACGACGGGATCGGCGCGCCGAACACCTCCGGTCGCAGCCGGGCGAGCACCGCTTCGACCCGGTCGAGCAACTCGAAGCGGCGCCCCCACTCGTCCACCGACGACGGTGGCGTCAGACCGGTCGCCAGCAATAGTCCGTCCAACGCCCGGATGGTCTCGGGTGCGGTGTGGGCATCGATGCGGCTGGCGATCTCGAGCGCGCTCTGGGCCTGCTCGGCCGAGACGATCCGCGCGCCCACCCACAGGCTGTCGGCCCGGGTGAGGCTCAGCCCGCCGAGGCCGGCGAACTCGAAGAGCTCGTCGCGCAGCGCCCGCATGCGGACCGCGTCGAGCGCGGCCAGCTCAGGACCCCGCAGCCGCACCGGCGTCTCGGCCGCGCCGCCGTGCCGCTCGACCAATCCGATCAGCTCGGACTGCGCCTCGAAGACGGTGACGTCCCAGGGATCGCGCTTGCGGTGGACGGCCGCGTCATAAGCGTTGAGCTTCGTGCGGCGATCGACCAGCGTCTCGTGCAGCGCGCTCTGATCCGGGCGCGGCACCATCGCGGCGGCCTTCAGCCCAGCGGCAAGCTTCTCGGCGATCACTCGTCGCGACCCGGCACCCTCGTGCAGATCGAGGACGAGATCGGCCAGCCCGACGCGAGCCAACCGGTCGAGCACCGCCGCGATCGCCGCGCGCTTCTCGGCCACGAACAGCACGCTCTGCCCGCGGGCGACGTGGGTGGCGATCAGGTTGGCGATGGTCTGGCTCTTGCCGGTTCCCGGTGGCCCCGAGATCACGATGGACTGGCCGGCGACCGCGGCGTTGATGGCATAGCTCTGCGACGAATCGGCGTCGAGCACCAGGAACTCATCGCTCGGCGGACGTCGATCGGGATCGGTGACGTCGACGTCTTGACCGCTTGTCGACAAGATCAATTTGGGCATCGCGGTTTCCGGCGATCGCGGCGACGACGTCGTGGGCCAGCAGCGCGTCCATGTTCGTGGTCAGATCGGTGACCATCGGCAGCTTGGCGTACGAGAACGTGCCGAGCACCCGGCGCGGGGCGATCGCGAAGCCGGGAACGTTCGCGGCCTCCTTCTCGAGCCGGCTGAACACCGGCTGCGGATCGAACCGGTCCTCATCGATCAGGTCGACGACATCGTCGGTGATCTCGATCGCGAAGCGGTCCTCGAGCAGATGCACCAGGGTCGGGTTCAGGTCGGTCTCGCCGGTCAACGCCAGCGCGAAGTCGTCCTCACCGGCGCCGACGGCCGCGATCGACGCCTCGCGCAGCAGGATCGGCGCGGCCGGGGTGGCGGTGCCCACGGTGTTGGTCCAGGTCGCCATTCCGACGGCCAGGAAGCAGGTGACGATGCCGCGCTCCTCGAGCGACTCCCGCGACTTGTTGCGGATCGCCCGGGCCCGTTTGAGCCGGTCGGGCAGCACCTCGGCGGCGAAGAGCGTTGACAGTGCCACCGTGCGGCCGTCCATCAGCGCGTCGACCGCGACCGGATCGGCGTCGGCGAGATCGAGCGTCCCGACCTTCAGATCGCGGTAGAACAGCAGCTGGTTGCGGCCACCGAGATCGACCAACTGCCCGGACCAGGTTTGGACGGCCTGGGCGATCTGCTGCCGGCGCTGGGCCGCCAACGCCTCGTCGCGGTTGAGCGGCTCGGGGGTCTGCACCGACTCAGTATGGACGGCCACCCATGGTCGGTTCGGGAACCGAAAGTCCGGCCCGTCCACTCGCCGAAGTCGATGTTGCCTGACAAGATCGGCACCGTGACTCGTCCGGCTGCTCCGTCGACGCTCTGGATCGTCCCCGCGGTGAAGACACTGGCCGCGCTGCTCGGGTTCAGCGCGGTGGTCACCGAGATCGCGACGCTGGTGGCGCGACACCGATTCAACGCACCCGACTTCTTCAGCTACTTCACCGTCGAGTCGAACCTGCTCGCCGTGACGAGTCTGCTGGTCAGCGCGTACGCGGTTTCCGTCGGACGTTCGAGTCGCGGCCTGAGCTTCTTCCGCGGGGCCGTCACGCTGTACATGACGACGACGATCCTCATCTTCATCGTGCTGCTGTCGGGCTACCCGAGCTCGGAGCTGACCGCGGTGCCGTGGGATAACACGGTGCTGCACTACATCATGCCGATCGTCATCATCGTCGACTGGTTGCTGCTGCCGGCGACCCCGGCCGTCGCGCCGCGCACGGCGGTCATTTGGCTGGCGTTCCCGCTCGCGTACCTCGCCTACAGCCTGATCCGCGGCCCGATCGCGCACTGGTACCCGTACCCGTTCATGAACCCCGACACCCACGGCTACCTCGGCGTCGCGATCACCTCGGTCATCATCGCGGTGATCCTCGTGGTGATCACCGTCGTGCTGGCGCTGCTGCCGAAGTGGCGCGCCCTGGCGCCGCTACAGCTCGAGCGAGCTCGGGTCGGCCGGCACGTCCACTGCGTGCTGCCGAAGCGCCTCGATCGGCACGATCTCGAGCACGGCGTAGTTGGTCGAGGCGAGCACGACCGGCGCGGCCGCTCCGTCGTTGTACGCGCGGGCCCAGTTCGTCGCGGTGACGCACCACCGATCACCAGGCACCAGGCCAGGGAATCCGTAGTGCCGCTGCGGCGTCGACAGGTCGTTGCCGATGCCCTTCTGATGGGCGAGGAATTCGGCCGTGACGACCGCGCAGATCGTGTGACTGCCGAGATCCTCCGGGCCGGTCGCGCAGCAGCCGTCACGAAAGAACCCGGTCATCGGGTCGGTGCCGCAGGGCTCGAGTTCGCCGCCCTCGACGTTGCGCTCGGTCGCGCGCTCACTGGCCGGTTCGGTCACCGACACAGCATGCCGCACGCATTACGCGAGCGGAACCGCTGATCGCGCGTTTGTCGATCAGGTGCCCTCGAGCGGCCAGACCTCGACGACCCCGTACGCCACCGCGCAGGGCGCCTGCGCGGCCAGTTCGAGCGCCTCGGTCAATGAGTCGGCCTCGATCAGCGAGAAACCGGCCAGCGGCAGGTCAGCACTCAGGAACGCGCCGCGCTTGGTCTGTACGCCGGCGCCACCGTGATTGCGCACCTGCACCGGCGCCCCGGCGATGCCCATGACGGCGCCACCGGCCTGTTGCCGCTCGTCACTGGCATGGGCCGCCGCCAATACAGCGGGGTCCGTCCGAACGTATCCGGCTTCGTCGCCGTAGCCGATCGTCACGAACTTCGGCATCAGACCACTGACCCCTCGACGACCTTCTTGAGCTGAGCGAGGACGCCCTCCCAGTTCTGTTGCGAACGGTCGCGCTCGTCCTCGCTGCCGTTGTGGTCCTGGCTCAGCGTCAGGTGCGTGCCGCCGCCGGCCGCCGCGAGCCGATAGGTCAGCGTGTGCTCGTCGCTGCCGGCGCTGGAGTGGGTGACCACCAGCAGCCGAGCCGGCTCGATGGTGACGATCTCGCCCTTGTCCTGGTAGGCCTTGCCGTCGTACTCACCGCTCCAGGTGATCGGACTGCCGACCTTCCAGTCGCTCTCGACGGTCGAACCGAACATGTACTGCTCAATCTCGCGAGGATCGGTCAGCGCAGCCCATACCCGCTCGGGTGGCGCCTCGACACCAACTTCCGCAGTCGCAACGTAATCAGCCATGCTCGCTATATACCCAGATCTGGGCGACTCATGAAGTCGAAATCCAGTCGGGGTGGGCCAGCCGCCAGGCTGCGTTGATCAGTCCGACGTGCGAGAACGCCTGCGGAAAATTTCCTAATAGGTCACCGTTGTGCGGATCGACTTGTTCGGCTAGCAGCCCCAGATCGTTCGCGCGGACCGTCGTCCGTTCGAATAGTTCGCGCGCGCGGTCGACCTCGCCGCCCAGAGCCAGGCATTCGACCAGCCAATAGGTGCAGATGAGGAATCCGTTCGGGTCATCGGCCCAGCGCGTCACCAAGCCGCCCGAGCCGAGTCGCTTCTCGATCACCTCGATGGTCGCCCACATCCGTTCGTCGGTGGCCGGCAAGAAGCCGACCAACGGCATTATCAGCACCGACGCGTCTAATTCGTCTGACTCGAATGCACCTGCGTACGCGCCGCTTTCGTCGCTCCACGCGCGGCGCAGCACCTCGTCGCGCACGTCGTCACGAGCCGACGCCCAGCGCGCCACATCCGCAGCCCCGCCCAACTTCGGCGCCAGCTTGACCGCGCGATCCAGCGCTACCCAACACATCACCTTCGAGGAGGTGTAGTTGCGCTCGCGGTCGCGGGCCTCCCACATGCCCGAGTCGGGTTCGGGCCATTCGTCGGCCGCCCGATCGGCCACCGAGATGAGCAGCCGCTGAACGGGCGCATCGAAGGACAACGAGTCGCGCAGCGTATGGGCGGCGTCGAGGACCTCACCCAGCACATCGAGTTGTTTCTGCTTCCAGGCCTGATTGCCGATGCGAACCGGACCGTCGCCGCGCCAGCCGGCCAGATGGGTCAGCTCGCGCTCGGTGAGATCTCGTTCGCCTTCGACGCCGTACATGATCTGCGCCGAGTCGTCGTCGTTGCCCTCGCCCGCAACCGTCGCGAACCACGCGAAGAGGCGGTCGGGTTCGTCCGGGCAGGTGGCCAGCCACAGCGATCGGATCGCCAGGCTCAGGTCGCGCAGCCAGGCGTAGCGATAGTCGAAGGTCAACCCGGCTCCGAGCACCTCGGGTAGCGAGGTGGTCGCGGCCGCGATCAGTGCCCCTGAGCGCTGATAGGTGAGCGCCAGCAACACCAGGGAACTTCGCCGAACCAACTCCGGGTACGCCCCGTCGTAATCGTGGTGCTGGCCGGTCCAAGAACGCCACCCGGCGATGGTGTCGTCGATACTCGGGTTTCCGTCGTGCACCGGCGACGCATTGAAGGTGGCTGGCTCTGCAGGCGTAGCTCGACCGTGTCGCCCGCCTCGACCACGAACGAAGTCGACGCGCGGTCGGGCGAGCAGTCCCACGTCACCGGGCCCGAGACCAGCAATTCGACCGGCCCGCCGCGGGCGCGGATTCCGTCGTCGGTCACGCTGACGTGCGGACGGGTGAGGCCGTACTCCATCCGCGGTGCGAACTCGCTGACCATCTCGACCCGCCCGGCGATGCCGTCGATCCGGCGGATCAACGTCCCCGGGCTGCGTTCGCCGATCTCGTGGCCGCGCGCGCCCGCCGCGAAGGCGAGCGCGTCGGTAACGGTCACCGTCCCGGTTGCGGCGACGAAGGTGGTCACCAAGACCATCGTGTCGTCGACGTAGTGCCGACTGCTGGTGAATTGGCCGGACGGACGCAGCTCCCAGTGGCCGGCCCCCGGGTCGAGCAGCCGGCCGAAGACCGACGGCGAATCGAACCGCGGTGCGCACCACCACTCGACCGAGCCGAATCGATCGACGAGTGCGGCCGAGGTGCAGTCCGACAGCAGACCGTAGTCGGCGATCACCGGGTCAGCCATCAAGGCGTTGTCACGGCGTCTGCATACCGCCGTTGACGTGCAGCGTCTCGCCGATCACGAAGCTGGACTCGCCGGACGCGAGGAAGACGTACGCCGGCGCCAATTCGGCCGGCTGACCCCAGCGACCCAACGCGGTCTCCTCCTCACCCGTGGTGGGCAGCTTCTCGGGCGGCTGACCCCCGGCGGCCTGCAGCGGCGTCCAGATCGGGCCCGGCGCCACCGTGTTGACGCGAATCCCGCTCGGTGCCAACTGCTGAGCTAGCGCCTTCGAGAACGTGTTGATGGCGGCCTTGGTGGACGCGTAATCGACCAGCATCTCCGACGGTTGGTACGCCTGGATCGACGTCGTGTTGATGATCGCCGACCCAGCCGGCAGATGCGGCAGAGCGGCCTTGGTGATCCAGAACATCGCATAGACGTTCGTCTTGAAGGTCTCGTCGAAGTTCTCGTCGCTGAGATCGGCGAGCTTCTGCGACGTGCTGCTGCTTGCCCGCGTTGTTGACCAGGATGTCGAGCCCGCCCAACCCCGGCGACCGCGTCGGCCACGAGCTGTCGGCAGAACGCCGGGTCCTTGATGTCTCCGACCAGTCGGACCGCCTTCTGCCCGGCCGCCTCGATCAGCTCAGCCACATGGTCGGCGTCGGCCTTCTCCTCCGGCAGGTAGACCATCGCGACGTCGGCGCCTTCGCGCGCGTAGGCGATGGCGACGGCTGCGCCGATACCCGAGTCGGCGCCGGTGATGAGCGCCTTGCGCCCCTGCAGCCGGCCGGTGCCGCGGTAGGTCTGCTCACCGTGGTCGGCCGGTGACTCTCAGATCGGCGTCGAGGCCCGCGCCTTCCAGGTATTGCTCGGGGGTCTCGATGTCGGCGTAGAGCTTGGTCGGATCGGTCATCGTGTACTGGTCGGGCACGAAATCTCCTTCAGCGGCAGGGTGGATCCCGGTCGACGTACCCGCGCATGGTTGACCGCTAAACAAAGCACAGCGACCGGGCGGCCGCTCGTAACCGGATCGTCAGATCCGAGCGGCGTCCCGGTCTTCAGTCGAGCTTTAGGCGTCCTTGAAGAAGAGCGTCAGGATCGAGGCGAACGCGGCGGGGTCATCGAGCCAGGGATAGTGCCCGGCGCCCGGCGACACGACCATGGTGGCGTCGGCGAAGAGGGCCACCATCTCGCTGACGACCTCGGGCGGCGCGGCCACATCGACCTCGCCGGCGACCAGTAGGACGGGCGCGGTCAAGGTCGTGAGTGCGGCCTGCGTGGCGAGCGGGTCGAACGCACCGTCAGAGCCGAAGACTCTCCTCAGCCTCGTCGTTGCGCTGATCGTTCTGGCTTGCGTGATGCGCCTGCGCGGCGGCGTCCCACCGGCCATAGGTGAACGGAGCGATCGCGTCCCAGTCGGCGTCGCCGGCCGTGCCTTCCTGAATCGCCTCGAAGGCGGCGATCGCCTCGGGGAACCAGGGCTCGTCGGCCCGCAGCCAGACGACCTCTCGCCGTACCTCGGCCGTCACCTCGAGCCCCACCGCGAAGACGCTGGGGGTGATCAGCGCCAGCCGGGCCACCCGCGTCGGGTGCGCCGCCGCGTACAGCAGGCCCAGGTTCGCGCCGGCGCTGTGAGCGAGCAGGTTGAGCTGCTCGGCGCCCAGGTGCTGGCGCAGCGCCTCGACGTCGCCGACCAGCCGATCGCAGCGGTAGGTGCTGACGTCGGCCGGCCGCTCGGACTGCCCGGTGCCGCGGTAGTCGAGCACGATCAGCTGCAACCGGGACGAGAGGCCGCCGAGGTCACCGAAGTAGGCCGCGGAAATCATCGGGCCGCCGGCCAGGCAGACCACCGGCACCCCGTCGCCGTAGACCGAATAGGCCAGCTCGAGACCGTCCGGTGACTTGAACGTCGGCATTCGCTAGAGGACGGCCGGGGCGAGCCGCTCGAGCTGCGCCACGTGATTGTCGATGCCGTCGCCGAGGGGCTGCAGCAGCACGTGATCCGCGCCCAGCGTCACCAGTTCGTCGATCCGGTTGCTGATCGCCTGCTCGTCGCCCCACGCCACGATGTCGTCGACCAGGTGGTCACTTCCGCCACCGGCGATGTCGTCGTCGCTGTAGCCGAGCCACTTGAGGTTGTTCACGTAGTTCGGCCGCTCGAGGTAGGGCGCCATGTGCTCGCGGGCGATCCGGCGGGCCGTCGACGGGTCGGTCTCGAGCACAACGGCCTGCTCGGGGATCAGCAGCTTGTGCGGGCCGAGGATCTCGCGGGCCAGCGGGGTGTGGCTCGGCGGCACCAGGTAAGGATGCGCGCCGTCGGCCTCCTCGCGCGACAGCGCCAGCATGCGCGGACGCAGCGCGGCCAGGATCCGCGGCGCCCCGCGGACCTCGTAACGGACCCGGTCGGCGTCCGCGTCCATCTCGGCCAGGTATTCGCGCATCCGCGTGTAGGGCTTCTCGTACACCCCGCCGGCGCCTCGACGAAGTTCTGGTGGCTGACGCCGACGCCGAGCACGAAGCGACCCGGCCAGGCTTCGGCCAGTATCGTGCCGCCGGCCTGCATGGTGGCGGGCTGGCGGGCCCACAGGTTGGCGATGCCGGTGCCGACGACGATCCGCTCGGTGTGGGCGAGCAGGGCACCGGCGTGCGCGAAGGCCTCCTTGCCGCCGACCGTCTCGCCGGTCCAGATCGAGCCGTACCCGAGCTCGTCCAGCCGGCGCACGGCGGTGATCTCGGCGGCGACCGGCACCGTGTAGAACGGCACCCACGCCCCGACCCGGCCCAGCCGTTGGCGAAGGTCAGCCAGCTCGGCGACATCCAGCAAGTTGCTCACGATTAACCAACTTAGTCGGGCCGAGTGCGGACTAGCTGACCAGGTTTGATCAACTTCGCGGCCCGCGGCAACTGTTGACAGTCTCCGATGCCCTGCGCGAGGGTGAGGGCGGCCCCCGCACGATCGGAGCACGACGTGAGCATTGCTGCGCCATCGCCGGATCGGCCCGCCCAGTCGGTCGCCGTGATCGGCCTCGGCAATCTGGGCGGGGCAGTTGCCGCCCATTTCCCGACGTCGGCTATCGGACGTCCGGTTATGACCTCAGCGAGGCGGCCCGCGACCGCGCCACGGCGGCCGGGGTGGCGGCCGGTTCGAGCCTGACCGAGGCCGTCGCCGCCGCCGACGTGGTGATCACCAGCCTGCCCGACGGCGCGGCGGTCAAGTCGGCCTGGGCCGAACTGGTGGAATGCGCCGTCCCGGCACCTATCTGATCGAGCTCAGCACCATCGGTCCCGACACGATGCTCGAGGTGGCCGCGCCGGCCGAACGGGCCGGGCTGAAGGTGATCGACGCGCCGTCAGCGGCGGCCCGATGGAGGCGATCAAGGGCCAGTTGGTGGTGATCGTCGGGGGTGCCGCCGAAGACATCGCGGCGGTCGACGGCGTGCTGCACGACATCGGTGCGACCGTCCACCTGGCCGGCCCGGTCGGCTCGGCCAAGACGGTCAAGCTGGTCAATAACCTGATCACCAATGCGACCGTGTTGGTGTCGGCCGAGGCGTTCCAGATCGGGGTCGCCGCCGGCATCGAGCCGCGGCATCTGTTCGACCTGCTGTCGCAGATGGGTGGCGGCAAATCGCACCACTTCCAGAAGCGGTTCCCGTGGGTGCTCGAGGGCGACTACCACGCGCGGTTCAGCATCAAACTGGCCGAGAAGGACTTCCGCCTCGGCATCGAACTCGGTGACTGGGCCGGTGTGCCCACCCCGGCCGCGGCGGCGATGCGGTCGGTCTATTCGGTGGCGATGGCCGAGGGCCTGGGCGATGACGACATCGTCGGCCTGGTCCAGCTCTACGAACGCTGGACCCGGGCCGCCGCCCCCACCTCGACGGAAGGACACCCGGCATGAGTGGCGGATTGGACGGACGCATCGCCATCGTCACCGGAGCGGCGTCGGGCTTCGGCGCCGCGACCGCTAAACGGTTCCCGGCCGAGGGCGTCCGGGTGGTTGTCGCCGACATCGACGCCGAGGGGGCGAAGGCAGTTGCCGAATCGTTGGGCGGCGATGCGATCGGCATCGGGGTCGACGTCACCCAGAGCGACCAGGTCGAGGCGATGGTCACGGCTGCGGTCGACACCTTCGGCGGCCTGGACATCCTGGTCAACAACGCCGGGATCATTCACACCAAGGGCTCGATCGAGACGCTGGCCGAGACCGAGTTCGACCGCATCGTCAACGTCAACCTGCGGGGTGCGTTCCTGGGCATCAAATACGCCACCCCGGTGCTGCGCCGCAGCGAGCACGCGGTCATCCTCAACACCGCGTCGGTGGGCGCCCTGGTGCCCCGGCTGCACACGTCGATCTATTCGGCTACGAAGGCCGCGATCATCTCACTGACGCGGTCGGCGGCGCTCGACCTGGCCCCGCAGATCCGGGTCAACGCGGTCTGCCCGCTGGCCTCACCCACGCCGTTCCTGGCCGGCGGGGCGGGCGGCGGTGGCGAGATCTATGACGCCTATGTCGCCCGGATGCAGGCGGACGCGCGCCGCAACGTGCCGATGGCGCGCTTGGTCCGTCCCGAGGAGGTGGCGGCCGCGTTCGTCTTCCTGGCCAGCGACGACGCCGCGTTCATCACCGGCGTCGCACTGCCGATCGACGGTGGACGGTCGGCCGGCGACAGCATCGGCCGGCCGGCGGAGGAGTCGTGATTCCGGGCCTACCGTACGAGCAGCAGCTACCCGATCGGGTGGACGTGTTGGTCCTCGGCTCAGGGCTGGCCGGCTGCGCCGCGTTGCTGGCCGCGGCCGAGAGCGAGCGCTACGCGGTCATGTTGGAGAAGACGGACTCGATCGGCGGATCGACGGTTCGCTCGGCCGGGCTGTCGGCCTTCGCCGGGTCGGATGAGCAGCTGGCGCAGGGCATCGAGGACTCGGTCGAGCTGCTGCGCGCGGACCTGCTCGAGGTCGGGCGGCACCGCAACGACGAAGCGCTCGTCGATCTGTACTGCGCGAACCAGCTCGACACCTACCGCTGGCTGAAGGCCCGCGGGGTAATTTACGGCGAGGTGCAGGCCGCGTCCGGACAGACCGTTCCGCGCAGCCACCCGACCGACACCACCGCGATGCTGGTCAATTTACTGAAGGCCGCCGGCGACCTCGGCGCCCGACTGGTCATGAACACCGCGGCCCAGCGCCTGGTCGTCGAGGAAGGTCGGGTGATCGGCGTCGACGTGCTCACGGCAGCGGGCGAACCGCGCCGTGTACTGGCCGATTCGGTCGTACTGGCCACCGGCGGTTTCGCGCGGAACACCGAGCTGCTGGCGACCTTCGCGCCGCAGATGACGAACGCGCTGCGCGCCGGTGGGCCGGGTTGCCAGGGCGATGGATTGAAGATGGCGATGTCGGTCGGCGCCGGGCTGCGTGACACCCCCTACATCAAGGGCACCTACGGAATCTACTTCGAGCCGCACCCGCACGAGGATGGCACCGGCATCCTGGCCGTCTACAAGGGCGCGATTGCGGTGAACCGCGACGGCCGGCGGTTCATCGACGAATCGCGTAACTACAAAGAGATCGGCGACGTCGCACTCATGCAGCCCGACGTCACCACCTGGCAGATCTTCGACGCGAAGGTGATGGCGCAATCGATCGACGAGGGCGCGATCTACGAGTTCGCCGGGCGCGAACGGGCCGGGATGCTGGCCCGGGCCGACTCGATCGCCGAACTCGAGGCCCAGCTGCCGATGCCGGCCGGTTCGCTGGTGGCCACGGTGGCCGATTACAACGACCGCATCCTGCGCAGTGAGCCGGATGCAATGGGACGCGCGCACCTGTCCGGTGGCTACGGCCAGCCGTTCCCGCTCAACACTCCCCCGTTCTTCGCCCACCCGACCGGCGTGGTCGTACTGGCCACCTACTGCGGACTCACCGTTGACACCGAGCTACGGGTGGTCAATTGGTGGGGCGAACCGATCCCGGGCCTGTACGCGGCGGGCGAGATCATGGGCGGCTTCCACGGCGGCGGTTATATGACCGGCACGTCCATCGGCAAGGCCGGCATCTTCGGTCGACTCGCCGGCCGGCACGCCGCCGCGCACACCACCGGGGTGAGCGCGTGAACCGCTTCGACCTGACCGGCTCGACCGCACTCGTCATCGGGGCCGCGGCCGGCGGCCTGGGCGAGGCGGCGGCGCGGGCCCTGGGTGAGCACGGCGCCCGGGTCGCGGTGGCCGACGTCGGTGACCGAGGCGACGACCTGGCGGTGACGGCGGCCGGCGCCGGGGCCGGAGCGACGCAGCATCAGGTCGACGTGACCGACGCCGACTCGGTGCAGCGGCTCGTCGATGAGGTTCGTACGCAGCACGGTCAGCTCGACATCGTGGTCAACGCGGCCGGCATCATGCTGCGCAAGGCCTACGACGAGACGACGCCGGCCGAGTTCGAACGGATCATCGCGGTCAACCTGATCGGCACCTGGCTGGTCGGGCGCGCAGCCGGGATGGCGATGACCGCGCAGGGCACCGGCGGGCGGATCGTCAACCTGACCACCGTCTATGCCGAGCGGGTCGGGCCCGTCCCCGAATCGGCGTACTACGCGTCGAAGGCCGGCGTCGTGAACGTGACCCGGTCGCTGGCCAGCGAGTTGGGGCCGCACAACATCACGGTCAATTGCCTAGCCCCGGGCGTCTTCTATCCGACCCGGATGACGGCCCCGCTGGCCGAGGACCCCGAGCGGCTGGCCTGGTTCGCCAACCGCACGATGCTCGGCCGCCTGGGCGACCCGGCCACCGACCTCGCCGGCCCGCTGCTGCTGTTGTGCAGCCCGGCCTCGTCCTATATGACCGGGCAGGTCATCTACGTCGACGGCGGCTGGTCGGCGTGGTGAGTGCGGCGAGCGCAGAGAGCGATGTGAGCGCGGTGAGCGACAGGGACGGAGAACCGATGGAGTCCGAGTTCGACGTGATCGTCGTCGGCGGCGGAGTGGCCGGTCTGTCGGCGGCGGTCGCGGCGGCCGAGGCCGGCGCCGCCGTGGCGCTGATCGAGCGCTCGACCGAGGCCGAGACCGGCGGCAACACCCGCTACACCGAGGCCTTCCTGCGGATGAAGTCGCTGGACGCGACCGCGGACGGGTTCGAGGAGGTGCTGGTCGAGGACTTCATGGGTTACCCCGATCCGAGCATCGTCCAAGACGCCGGCCTGCCGTTCGAGCGGCAGAGCCCCCTGTACCGCGCGACCCACACGGTGAACCTCGACTACGTGGCCGCATTGTCGGAGAACGCACCCGCAGCGCTGGCGTGGATGGCCGGCCACGGCGTGCGATTCGACTTCATGCCGACGCCGTTCCTGACCCAGACCACCACCCGGATGGCGCCGGTGGGCGGCGGCCTGGCGATCGTCGAGACGATGGGCAAGGTGGCGCGGCGGCTCGGCGTCGAGTTCTTCTTCGAGACCACGGCGCGGGAATTGCTCACCAACGACCACGAGGTGGTCGGCATCCGCACCTGGACGCGGACGGGCGAGGTCGAATACCTGGGCCAGGTCGTCCTGGCTAGCGGCGGGTATCAGGGCAACGCCGAGATGATGGCGCGCTATCACCCGGGGCTGGCGATGAAGTGCCGCCCGGTGGCCAAGGGCGGTCACTACAACAAGGGCGAGGGCATCGAGATGGCCGTGCGCATCGGCGCGGCGACCGCCGGCAACTTCAACCTTTTTCACGCCGAGCCGGTCGATCCCCGGTCGGGTCAGGCCGAAGCGGCGATCTTCTGCTTCCCGTACGGCGTGCTGGTCAATAAAGAAGGCGTCCGATTCATCGACGAGGCCCGCGGCGCGGTCGATGCCTGGTACGAACGGACCACCCGCACGATCCTGGCCCAGACCGACGGCATCGCCTGGGTGATCCTCGACGAGCAGGGGCTGGCCGTTCCGAACATCACCTCAGGCATCCGCACCGACATCGCACCGGTTCGGGCCGATTCGATCGCCGAACTGGCCGACGCGCTCGGCCTGCCGCGCGCCGTTCTCGAATCGACCATCGACACCTACAACGCCGCCTGCCCCGACCCGGCCTCGTTCGACTACTCCGCACCCGACGGCCTCGCGACCGCCGGCCTGACGCCGGCCAAGTCGAACTGGGCCCGGCGGATCGAGGCGGCGCCGTTCGCGGCCTACCCGATCATGTGCTCGAACGTGTTCACCTTCGGCGGCCTGAAGACGTCGGCCGCGGCCGAGGTCATCGACAACGACGGACGCATCATTCGCGGCCTCTACGCAGCGGGCGAGATGACGGGTCTGTACTACTCCAACTACACCGGGTCGACGTCGGTACTGCGCGGCGCGACCTTCGGACGGATCGCCGGGACGCAGGCGGCAACCGCCACCAACCAGCTCGACGAGACGTGGGTATGACAATGCGGATATGGCACCAGAGCTTCACCGTGCTCGACGACGTGCCGCACTACCGCGATGCGCTCGCGCGGCACATGCAGGCACAGGCCCAGCCCGACACCGTGATCGACCTGCACGGGATGCGGGCCGGGACCTATCCGTCCGACTACCCCGGCACCCACATCGGCTACGCCTACCTGGCCGGCCTGCACAAGGAGCAGTTCGTCCACGCAGCCCTGCGGGCGCAGGACGAGGGCTACGACGCGTTCTTCATCGCGACCCTGCCCGACACCGCCTATGAGGAGGTGCGGACGGTCGTCGACATCCCGGTGGTCACTTATGGGCATACCTCGGTGCTCATGGCGGCGATGCTCGGCGAATGCGTCGGCATCGTCAACTTCATCGCCGCGCTCGAACCGCAGATCCGCCGAAATATGCGCAACTACCGGTTGGACGGAGTCCTCGGCCCGATCCTGCAGGTCGAGACCGAATTCACCGACGTAATGGCGGCCTACGCCGACCCGGGACCGCTGGTGGCGGCGTTCGAGCGGGCCGCGCGCCGAGCGATCGCCGACGGGGCCACCGTGATCGTCCCCGGCGAGGGACCGCTCAACGTCTTCCTCGCCGATCAGCGCCTCTCGCGCGTCGACGACGTACCGGTGCTCGACTCGCTCGGCACCTGCATCCGAGTGGCCGAACTGCGGGCGAGTCAGCATCGCGACCAAGGACTCTTCGCCGCGCGGGTCGGCTTCTACGGCGCCCAGCCGCCGCGCCCACTGCTCGATGCGGCGCGCGAGTTCTACGGAACGCCGCAGGCGCTGTCGTGACCATGGCCGCCGCCGCGACCGACGCTGACACCGAGGTCGACGTCGTCATTGCCGGTGGTGGCGCCTGCGGGATGATGACGGCGCTGCGCGCAGCGGCCAACCCCGACCGGGTGATCGCGGTGTTCGAGAAGTCGACCCGCGAGGGGTGCAATGCGGCGATCTCGTCGGGGTCGCTCGCCGCGGCGGGCACCCGGTTCCAACGGGGCGCCGGCATCGACGACTCGCCGCAGCGCCACGCCGATGAGCTGCTGGCCGAGTCGGGCGACGAGCAGTGGCGCCCGATCGTCGAGGCGCTCTGCGCGGTGGCGCCCGACCTGGTCGAATGGATCGCCGACACCGGCTACCCGATCGAGATCGGCACCGACATGCCCCGGGCCGGTATGTCGGTGCCCCGGCTGCACACCGATGTCGGTCGCCAGGGCGGCGGCCGGCTGATGCGGCACCTGCGCGGGCTGCTCGAGTCATACCCGAACGTGGCCTTCGTCGACGAGGCTCCGGTGGTCGATCTGATCGTTGACAGCGGCGAGGTGCGCGGGGTCGTCGTGGCCCAGAATGGCGCCGAACAACCCGTCCGGGCCGACTCCGTGGTGCTGGCGACCGATGGCTTCGCGAACAACCCGGCGCTGTTCGCGAAGTACCTCAGCCACCTCGGCCGTCCCTTCTACGGCGGCGTCTCGACCTCGACCGGCGACGCCCTGGCCTGGGTCGAACCGCTGCCGGTCCAACTACGCAACATGGGCGCCGCGCTGCGATCGGGACTCGTGGTGGTCGGTCACGGCACCCGGGTCTCGCCGGCGTTGCCGTTCAACGGGGCCGTCCTGGTCAATTCCGACGGGCACCGATTTGTCGACGAAGAGGCACATGGCTATTCATCATTGGCCGGCTTCTTGGCCCAGCAGCCGGGTGAGCGCGCGGCCATGATCTTCGATGCGACGGCCATGGCCGCGACCCGCGAGTCCGAGATGATGCGCGAATGCCTGGCCGCCGGCGCGATCCGCGACCTGGCCGATGCCGACGCGCTCGCGGCCGCATTGGGACGGACAGTGGCCGAGACGGCAACGGCGATCGCGGCCGCGCCCGGCCGCCGGCAGCTGACCGCGCCGTTCCACCTGGCCTGGGTCACCCACGGCATCCTGACCACCCAGGGTGGACTCGTCATCGACGTCCACGGTCGGGTGATCGACGAGGCCGGCCGGCCCATTGCGCACCTGTACGCCGGCGGCGGGACGGCCTGCGGGCTGGCCGGCCCGGACTCCGACGGCTACGTGTCCGGCAACGGACTGCTGGCCGCATTCGGAATGGGCTGGATCATCGGCAACGCGCTCGCGACCTAATCAACGAGCGTTCGGCGCCCTCAGAAGTCGGTGCCCAGGCTGACGGCTTCCCATTTGTCGAGCTCGGCCCGCTGCTCCTCCTCGACGGCGCGGAACCGCTCGACGGCATCGGGGCCGAGCAGCAACAGCAGCGGCGTCTCGTCCGCCTCGACCGCCATGATGATCGCCTCGGCCGCTTTCACCGGATCACCGGGCTGATTGCCGTCGGCGGTGTCATTGTCCTTGCGACGCTTGCCCGCCGTGTCGGCGTAGTCGGCGATCGGAACCCGCGATTGGGTCAGCGAGCGGCCGGCGAAGTCGGTCCGGAAACCACCCGGCTCAACCGACATGGTGTCGATGCCAAGTGGCCCGACCTCTTTGCGCAACGCGTTGGTGATGCCTTCCAGGGCGGCCTTCACCGCGGTGTAGTACCCGGACCCGGGCGCCGCGACCTTGGCGCCGATCGATGAGATGTTGACGATGGCGCCGCTTCGCCGGGCCCGCATGGCCGGCAACACCGCCTTGATCAGGGCGATCGGACCGAAGACGTGCGTGGCGAACAGTGCGGCCACGTGGTCATCGTCACCCTCCTCGATCGCTGACCGGTAGCCATAGCCGGCGTTGTTGACGAGGACGTCGATGCCACCGAAGTGCGACTCGGCCGCGGTCACGGCATCCCTGACCTGCTCGGGGTCGGTCACATCGAGCTTCAGGGCCAGCGCGTTGTCCGGGTGGGCCGCGGCCAGGTCGGCCACGTTGTCGACGTTGCGCGCCGTCACCGCCACGTTGTCTCCCCGAGCCAGCAGGATCTCGGCGAGTGTTCGGCCGAACCCGGTCGAGCAGCCGGTGATGAACCAGGTGGACATGGCGGCGTTCCTCTCAGCGGAATTCAGATAACGGACTCGGTACTGGGCGAACCTATCCGACGCCGAATTAATCAGGCCCGCCCCTGGGACAGAATGGTCAGGTCATGGATGCGTACAAGCGGGTGTTCGCCCGTCCCGGCGTTCGGGTCCTGATGGTGACGATGCTGCTGGCCCGAATCCCGGTCGCCGCAACCTCGATCGTGCTCACCCTGCATGTGGTGCTCGGGCGCTCACAGGGCGGCCTCGGGCTCGATTACGCGGCCGCCGGTGCGGTCGGCGCCCTGGTCGCGGTCGGGTCCGGCATCGGGTCACCGCTGGTCGGCCGGTTGATCGACCGCGTCGGATTGATCCCGGTTATCGCGCTGACGATGTCGGCCCAGATCGCGTTCTGGGCCACCGCTCGCTCCTTCTCCTACGGCTGGTTGCTGCTCGGCGCGTTGGCCACCGGTCTGCTCGCGCTGCCCGTCCACATCGTCGCCCGGCAGGCGCTCGCCGTCCTGCTGCCCGACGAGGAACGCCAGGCCGGCTTCGCGTTGGACTCGATGTCGGTCGAGGTCTCCTTCGCGGTCGGCCCGGCCGCCGGCGCCGCGGCCATCACCCAATGGGGATCGACCGTCACCTTCACCGGCATCGCGATCGCGTTCGCGGCATCGGGGCTGGCGACGATCGCGCTCAACCCACCCGTGGCCGCCGAGCAGGCGTTGCGCGAGACGTCTGACCGGCTGCGGTCGTGGGTGGACGGACGCGTGGTCGCCGTGCTGATCGTCACCGCCGGCGCGACGATCACCCTGAGCGGCACCGACGTCGCGATCACCGCCATGGTCCGCAACTTCCACGAGATCCGGTTCATCGGCGTCGTGATCGCGGTCTGGTGCCTGGGCTCGCTGGTCGGCGGCTTCGTCTACGGCATGATGCACCGCCGCGTCCCGCCGTTGCTGCTATTACTGCTGCTGGCCACCTTCACGCTGCCGGTCGGGCTCGCGCCGACGCTGGTGGGCGGTCGCGCTGCTGCTGATTCCGAGCACGATCTTCTGCGCCCCGCTGCTGTCGGCGACCGTCGATCGGCTGGTCGGGCTGACGCCGCCGTCGCAGCGCGGCATCGCGATGGGCGCGCACTCGTCGGCGTTGACGTTCGGGGTCGCGATGGGGGCGCCGCTCGCCGGGATCGTGATCGACGCCAGCTCACCGCCATTCGGGTTCGTCGGGGTCGGTCTGGCCGGGCTGGTGCTGGCCGTCGGCGCGGCGCTGCTGCTCCGGACGCGGCGTGCGAACACGTTGCCAACGCCCGTCCTGAGCCGGACCTAGCTTGTTCGTGGTCGAATGCACCCGTGCTGTTTCGACAACTCGAGTATTTCGTGGCCCTGGCCCGCGAACGGCACTTCGCGCGCGCGGCCGCAGCCTGCTACGTGTCACAACCCGCGCTGTCCGAGGCGATCCGCAAGCTCGAGCACGAACTGAACGTGCCCCTCGTCCGGCGCGGGCACGCCTTCGAAGGGCTCACGCCCGAGGGTGAGCGGTTGGTGTTCTGGGCCCGTCGGATCCTGGCCGATCAGGACGCCCTGACCCTCGAGGTCGCCGCGCTGCAGTCGGGCCTGACCGGGCAACTACGCATGGGCGCGGTGCCGGCCGCCTCGACGATCGCCGCACTGATCGTCGATCCGTTCTGCGGCGCGCATCCGCTCGCCCGCGTCCAGCTCGAGACGAGCCTGCGATCGGCCGAGATTCTGCGCCGGGTCCATCACTTCGAGCTCGACGCCGGGATCATCTATTTGGACGGGCAGGACACCGCCGACCTCGCCGTCACCCCGCTCTATGAGGAGCGCCAGGTGCTGATCGTGACCAGCGATCTGCTGGCCGGTTCGGCGACCACCATGCGGTTGGCCGAGGCGGTCCAGTTGCCGCTGTGCCTGCTGAATGAAGGCATGCGCGGACGGCAAGTGCTCGACCGCGCACTGCAGTCGCGCGAGCTGTCGGTGAGCCCGCAGCTCGAGACCGATTCGGTGGCTGCGCTATATGCCCACGTGGCGACCGGACGGTGGGCCAGCATCGTCCCCGATCCGTGGACCCGCACCATGCCGCCGCCGGCCGGGGTGCGGGTGCTCGAGCTGACCGATCCGGTGGTCCATTCGCCGATCGGACTGGTGACCGCGAGCCTTGATCCCGGATCGGTGCTCACCCGGGCCCTGGTGGCGATGGCCGAGTCGCTGCACCTCGACGACCTGTTCGGATCTTCCACCGACAGCTGACGGATGGTTGACCGATCGGCTCCGCCGGCCCGGTTGCTACCGTGCTCAGATGGCCGAATTGATCGAGGACGAGGACGAGCGGGCGACGCGCCTGCTGGACGCGCAAGCCAAGGCGGTCGAGCTGTTCGCCGCCGTCGAAGAGCGGGGCCTATCGCAGCCCGGGGTGAGCGAGGTTCAGGTGTCGGACGCGATCCGTGACCTGGCCGCAGAAATGTTCGGCGTCACCCGGCACTGGCACAAGCGGATCGTGCGGGCCGGCCCGAACACGCTGCAGCCCTACCGCAAGAACCCGCCCGACCGCATCATCGGCGCCGACGACATCGCGTTCTGCGACTTCGGCCCGATCTTCGAGAAGTGGGAGGCCGACTTCGGCCGCACCTACGTACTGGGCGATGACCCGGTGAAGGCGTCCCTGCGCGACGCATTGCCGGTGGTCTGGGCCGCCGGGCGCGAATACTTCGACACGCACCCGGACGTCACCGGCGAGGAGTTGTTCGCGCACGTCACCGAACTGTCCGAGCAGGCCGGCTGGGAGTTCGGCGGCGAGATCGCCGGGCACCTGGTCGGTCAGTTCCCGCACGAGAAGATCGCCGGCGACAAGATCGAGTACTACATCATGCCGGGGTCCGACCAGCCGATGCGGCGCCACGACCGGACCGGGCGGCAGCTGCACTGGATCCTCGAGGTGCACCTGGTCGACCGGGCCCGTCAGATCGGTGGCTTCTACGAGGAGCTGCTCGACCTCTGAGCGCTCACGTCCCGTCCCGTCCCGATCCGGGTAGGTTCTGCGGTCTGGGGACGCAAAACCTACCCGGATCGGGCAGCGGGCGACGCGTCTTCATCGGCCGCCCGCACAGCAACCGCGACAACGGCGTCCGCATCGCGACCGAGACGAAGACGGCCGAGATCGCCAGCGTGGCCACGAGGGTGACGATCGTCAGCGCCGGCTGAGGCATCGAGGTGAACCCGGGGATCCACGGCAAGCACCGTGAAGAGCACGAGCGCGTGGCACAGGTAGACGCCGAATGAGATGTCGGAGCCCTCGGCCACCAACCGGCTGGTGATGCTGTCGGGGCGCCGCCGCCGGGCCCAGGCCATCCCGATCAGGTACAGCGACAACCCCCAGCACGAGGTTCCACGCGATCATGCTCGGCTGCAGCACGTCGGTGGCGTGACCGAGCGGGGCGCCGCCGTGCAGCATCCAGAAGTACCAGCCCTCAGCGATCGCCAGCGAAGCCACCGTCAGCCCGATGATCGATGGCGACGTGGGCCGTCATCCAGGCGGTCACCACGTCGATGTGTACGGCCATGACCGCGCCGGCCACCAGATAGAGCTGGTAGGTCGGGAAGAGCCGCAGCGAGCTGTTGACCAGCCAGCCCCCGAACCCGGCCGGCGGCGGCCAGTCGTTGAGGTGGATCAGGGTCATCGTGACGACTTCGAGCGCCGCGCTGGCCCCGAGCAGCCACCAGTGGTAGCCGGTCGTGCGTCGAATGAGCCACGCGAAGGCCGGGAAGATCGCGTACAGCTGCATGGTGACGACCAGGAAGTACATCTGGAAGTGGCCCGTCAGCAGCGTGAAACCCAGGTCTGTGAACGTTGCGGCGGTGCCGAGGTGCTCGGTGACGTGGTCGACCCAGACGTAGATCAGCGTCCACACGACGTAGGGAAGCAGGATCGGCGGGAAGCGCCGCCGCCAGAAACTGACCGCCCCGATCGAACGTCCGATGCGGTCGTAATAGGTATAGAAGAGCACCAGCGTCATCAGGAAGAAGAAGCCCTCGCGGGTGTAATGCAGAGCGACGACGAGAGCCTGGACGCCGACGCTGTTCGGCGCGGTCAGGCCGAGCGAATGGACCGCGACGACGCCGGCGAAGGTGATGACCCGGAACAGATCGACCGGGTACAGATGGCGCCGCCGCCCCGCCGCACTGCCCTGATCGGCGCGCGCGAGATCCGCTCGAGCGAGCGTCCGATCGGCGGTCATTGCGACGACTATTCCCGATCGCACCCGTCTCTACGCTGAGGGCGGCCTGTGCGCCGGCTTTGGCCACAGTGAGCGACGCCACCATTCTGTGTGGCGCAGGGGCTACCCCCAGCCAGTTCACAGACCGAGTTAGGACGCACTTGAAGTTGTCGTGAGATCACGATGAGGCGCCCGCTGACACTGTCGTCGAGTCCAGTTTGTGCTCGAGACGATGAGGGCTGCCCTACATGCCACGACGAATTCTTTGGATCAATGGTGCGCTGCTAGCCGGGCTGGTCGTGGTCGGCGTCATCAGCTACGAGTTGCTGAGCGGCACCACCGCGTCGGCGGCGACCGTGCAGACCACCACGGTGCGCCAGGGCACGCTCACCTCGACGGTGTCGGCCAGCGGGAACGCCGAGAGCGCGACCAACGTCGGCGTGTCGTTCAACGGCTGCACCGGCACCCTGACCTCGGTCGCGGTCAAGGCCGGCGCAGACGGTCACGGCCGGCCAGGTGCTCGCCACCGTCGACACCACCACCGCCGCGGCGGCCGTCACCACCGCCCAGACCGCGCTCACCGCGGCGCAGGCGTCGCTGGCGCAGTCGATCGCCGCGGCCAAGACGTCGCTGTCGAACGCGCAGTCCGCCTACAACCTCGACCTCGCGCAGGCCAACGCGTCGGTCGCGACGGCCCAGGCCGCCTACGACGCGCAGCCGACGCACGCAGACCCAGTCGTCGCTGACCCAGGCCGCAGAACTCGCTGGCCAGCACGAAGCTCAAGGACAGCGAGCAGATCACCAGCGCCAGCACCGCGCTGACCCAGGCCGAGGCGTCGACCACGCAGCAGGCCACCGCGGTCACGACCGCGCAGACCGCGCTCGCCACCGCGAAGACCGACCTGGCCGACTGCACGCTGACCTCGCCGATCGCGGCCACCGTGGTGACCGTCAACGGCTCGGTCGGCTCGACGCCCGGGTCGGGTTCGGTCGCCTCGTCGAGTTCGTCGCACCACGTCGACGACCGGCTCGACACGACCGGTTCGACCGGTCGACCAGCTCGACCGTCGACCGGCTCGACCACGAGCAGCTCGACGGCTCGACAGCACCGCGATCGCTCGACGGTCAGCGACCAGCAGCGGCTTCATCACGCTCTCGGACATGACCGAAGATCGTCATCCCGGCCTCAGTGTCACCGAATCCGACATCGGCTCGGTCAAGGTCGGCGACGCCGCCTCGATCACCTTCGCCGCGCTGACCGACACCGCCGACCCGAACGGCACCACCGTGGCCGGCACGGTCGAGCGAGGTCGATCTGACCAGCACCGTGTCGAGCAGCGTCGTCTCGTACGGCGTCACGATCTCGCTGACGACGGTCCCGGCGACCTTGCGGCTCGGCCAGAGCGCCACCGTCACGATCACGACCGCCAGCAAGAGCAACGTCCTCGAGGTGTCGAGCAGCGCGATCACCACCCTGGGCACCTCGAAGACCGTCACCGTGCAGGGCACCGGCGGGAAGGCCAACAGCGTGGTCACCGTCGAGACCGGGTCTGACCGGCAACAGCATCACCGAGATAACGTCCGGGCTGACCGCGGGCGAGACCGTGGTCGTCCCGACGACCACCACCAGTTCGACCACGTCGCTGCTCGGCGGCGGCGCGGCGGCGGCACCGGCAGCCTGCTCGGCGGCGGTCGATGACCGGGCGCCCGAATCGGCCCGTCATCGCGCCTCGAGCGAGTCAGCAAGACCTACGGCAGCGGCGACACCGCGGTGCACGCCGTTCGCGGAGTCGACCTGCGTCGTCGAGCGCGGTGACTACCTGGCGATCATGGGCGCGTCCGGCTCGGGCAAGTCGACGCTGATGAACATCATCGGCTGCCTCGACGACCCGACCCGCGGGCGCTACCTGCTCGACGGCGTCGACGTCGCCGGGCTGGACGAGACACCAGCTGGCCGTCATCCGCAACCGCAAGATCGGGTTCATCTTCCAGAGCTTCAACCTGATCGCCGCGCACCCGCGCGGTCGACAACGTCGCGCTGCCGCTGAGCTACGCCAAGGTCGGCTCGGCCGAGCGGCGCCGGCGGGCGCTGGCCGCGCTCGACGCGGTCGGCCTGTCCGACCGCGCCGGCCACCTGCCCAACCAGCTCTCCGGCGGGCAGCAGCAACGGGTCGCGGTCGCCCGGGCGATCGTGACCGAGCCGGTGCTGCTGCTGGCCGACGAGCCGACCGGCGCGCTCGACTCGCGGGCCTCGGCCGAGGTGCTGACGCTGTTCGACGAGCTCAACGCCGAAGGCCGGACCGTCGTGGTCATCACCCACGAGCAAGAGGTGGCCGACGCACGCCAAGCGGGTGATCCGGATGCGCGACGGCGAGATCATCTCCGACGACCGGCAGGCTGCGCTGGTCGGACTGCCGCCGCGATTCGGGCTGGCCGTCGACGAGCTCGCCCAGGTGCACAGCGCATGAACGTCACCGGTTCGCTGCGCTTCGCGGTGCGCGGCATCAGCGCCAACAAGATGCGCTCGGCGCTGACGACGCTGGGCATCCTGATCGGCGTCGCGGCGGTGATCGTGCTGCTGTCGGTCGGCACCGGCTCGAGCGCGGCGGTCAAGAAGAGCATCGCGTCGCTCGGGCACGAACACGCTGACCGATCAACCGATCGGCCGGCGGCAACGGCCGGGCCGGCGGCACGGGTGGCGGCGGCGGCGGCTTCGGCGGCGGCGGCGCCCGGGCGGCGGCGGGTTCGGCGGCGGCGGCGGCGGCGGCTCGACCGTCGAGTTCGAGCACCCGGACCAGCTCGACCAACCTGACCCTCGACGACGCGGCCGCGGTGCTGACGATACGACCACCGATCCCGATGTCGCCGACGTCGCGCCCGGTCGTCACCGCGTCGTCGGTGACCGCGGCCTACACCGGCGTGACGCATACGGTGTCGAGCTTCGTCGGGTCGACGCCGAGCTATCTGACGATCAACAACGACACGGTGCAGTACGGGTCGTCGTTCACCGACAACGACTACACCAGCCGCAGCGACGTCGCGGTCATCGGCACCACCGTCGCCGACGACCTGTTCGGCGACGCGTCCGCCGCCGTCGGCAAGACGGTCCAGTTCAACGGCAAGAACTTCACCGTCGTCGGCGTGCTGAAGTCGAAGGGCTCGACCGGCTTCAACGACCAGGACGACGTCGTCATCGCGCCGCTGACCACGCGTGCAGGACGAATTCACCGGCGTCGGCGGCAGCCTGTCGAGCATCATCGTGCAGGCCAAGAGCTCGTCGGTGCTCACCGCGGCCGCAGAACGAGATCTACGCCGTGCTCGACGCCCGGCACGACGTCACCTCGACCACGCGCGACTACACCGTCCAGAACGCAGTCGTCGCTCGTGGCCACCGCGACCAGTTCGACCAAGACGCTGACCGTGCTGCTCGGCGCGGTCGCCGCGATCAGCCTGCTCGTCGGCGGCATCGGCGTCATGAACATCATGCTCGTCACCGTCACCGAGCGGACCCGCGAGATCGGCATCCGCAAGGCGATCGGCGCCGGTCGCGGCGACATCGTGGTGCAGTTCATCGCCGAGGCGGTGCTGCTGTCGATCGTCGGCGCACTCGCCGGGGTGGTCGATCGGACTCATCGGCAGCCGGTTCACGATCGTCGGCGTCGAACCCGTCGTCGCACCCTGGTCAGTGTTCCTGGCCTTCGGCGTCGCCGTCGCGGTCGGGCCTTTTCTTCGGCATCTACCCGGCCAACCGCGCCGCCGCCCTGAAACCGATCGACGCACTGCGCTACGAGTGACCGAACTTGCAACGTCTTCCCCTACTCCATGACGAATGAGGCCAGCATCATGACCAGCCAGCACCCAGGCACCAGCACCGATTCCGGAGCGTCGTTCTTCGGCCCGGACTCCTCACCGACCATCACCATGGACCCGTCCGGCGACGGGCCGGGCGCGCACGCCGGTGACTACGACGACCTCGACGAGGAGTTCGCGCCCCAACCGCGACGCAAGCTCGGCAAGCTGACGATCGTGCTTGCCGCCGTGCTGGTCGCCGGGGTCGGCGTGGTCGGTGGGGTCGAGTTGCAGAAGCACGAGGGCAGCTCGAGCACTGCCGCCACCGGCTTCGGCGCCGCGGCCGCTCGGGGCGGCCTGACCGGCGAGGGTGCGGCCGGCGGCTTCGGGGCCGCAGGCGGGGCCGGCGGATTCGGCGGCGGGACCGGAACAGGGACAGGCACCGGGACAGGCACCGGAACGGGCACCGGCACCGGCGCGACGGCGACGGGTACCACGCCGGCCGTCATCGGTTCGGTCGTGAGCATCACCGGCCAGACGATGGTCGTGAAGAACCTCGGCGGCACCCAGGTCACGGTTCACCTGACCAGCACGACGAAGGTCACCAAGTCCTTTGGCGCGCCCGACCTGGCGGCCGGCCAGACCGTTTCGGTCGCCGGCACCACCGGCACCGACTCCTCGGTGACCGCAACCACCATCACCATCCAGTCGTCCTGAACCGACCGAAAACTCTTTGGAGCACATGACCATGCAGATCAAAGCCCGCTTGGCCGTGACCGTCGGCTCGACCGCCCTGCTCGTCGGCGCACTGGCGGCCTGCGGCAGCAGCAGCGGCTCGTCGGCGTCCTCGTCAACCTCGAGTACTTCCGCCGCCAGCAGCTCGGCGTCGGGCAGTGCGGCGGGCGCGGGTGCGGGCGGCAACTTCCTGCAGAGCGCCGCAGTTCAGGCCTGCCTCAAGGCCGCCGGCATCACCGTCCCGACCCCGGCCGCCGGGGCTAACGGAGCGGTGCCGACCGGCGCCCGCCCGACCGGATCGTTCACCGGCCAGCGTCCGTCGGGCGCGCCGACCGGCGCCGCCGGGGCGGGGGGCCCGGGCGGTGCGGGCGGCGGCTTCGGGGGCGCCGAGTCGACCGAGATCCAAGCCGCATTGAAGGCCTGCGGCATCACCGCTCCCACCGGCGGCGGCGCCGGCGCGGGTGCCGGGGCGAGCGCGGGCGCAACCGCCGCCCCCACGGCGGCCCCGACCTCCTAAACCGCTCGATTCGGCAATATCTTTTCGCTCTGGGAGCGAAGAATCTTGCCGAATCGAGGGTGGGGTTGTCGGTGGCCGCGGGAAAGACTCGCAAAGCATGACCTCAATCGCGCTGTTCCACTCCGTGCTGGGGGTGCGCGCCGGTATTCGCGATGCCGCCGCCGTCCTGAGCGCGGCCGGGCATGACGTGCGGATCGTCGATCAGTACGACGGCCGAGTCTTCGACGACTACCCCGAAGCGGGCGAGTTCGCCGAGTCGATCGGTTATCCCAATCTGATGCAGGCTGCGGTCGACGCGGTCAGCGATCTGGCCGACGGGTTCGTGGTCGCCGGCTTCTCCAACGGTGGCGGAATGGCCGAATTCGTCGCGACCCACCGACGGGTCGCCGGTGTTCTCATGCTCTCGGGCGCCCTGGCGCTCGACCGCATGGGCGCCGACCATTGGCCCGTCGGCGTGCCGGCCCAGATCCACTACACACTCGAGGACCCGTTCCGTAATCAAGCGGGCATCGACTCGGTGATCGCCTCGGTGCGGTCGGCCGGAGCGGCGATCGAGATGTTCGATTACCGGGGCGCCGGCCATCTGTTCACCGACACCACGATGGCCGCCGAATACGATGCCGCGGCCACCGAACTGCTGTGGTCGCGCGTGCTCGCCTTCCCCCGCTGGCCGCCTGAGACCGAGTCCGCTCAGTCGGCCGCGGCCGTCCACGGCTGCACGAAGTCGTTGCCCGGCCGTCCCTCGACCGCCATCAGCAGCGAAGGCGCTTCGCACCGTCGAGCTGCTCGCGGATGATGTCGGCGTGGCCCGCATGCCGGGCGAACTCCTCGACGTGATGGACCAGGGCGAAGCGCTGGACCGAATCGGACGGCCCGAACAAGCCGTCCCACGGTGCCGCCGGAGCAACCATCGCGGCGCCGGGGTCGGTCCTGCGCACGTCGGCCAAATAGGCCGCCCGGGTCTCATCGTGGCGGCCAGGGTCGCGGCGAGCGTCTCGCCGTCGTCCAGGACGAAGCTCGACATGTACGCGTTGAAGCCCTGCTCGTCGGGCAGCGCAGCGGGGTCGGTCGGCGTCAATCGACCCGACATCACATGGGTCACGTGGTCTTCGGTGAGCCCGTGGGCGGCGGCCCGCAGCGACGCCAGCTGCGCGTCGAGGCGCCCGATCCGGGGAGCTTCTGCGCCCTGGGAGCGCAAAACCTACCCCGATCGAGAGTTTTAGGCGTCGGCGGCGGGGCGGCGCAGGGCACCGGCCAGGGCGATCGCCAGCGCCAGCAGAACCGCGACGGCGGTCAGCGCGTGCAGCACGCCGGTGTGCGAACCGAGGAAGCCGATCAGCGGCGGGCCGCCGAGGAACGCGCAGTAGCCCACCGATGCGACGACGCTGACCCGGCCCGCGGCGGCCGCCGGCTCGTCCGCGGCCGCGCTCATGCCGACCGGGAACCCCAGTGAGGTGCCGGCTCCCCAGAGCAGCGCGCCGACGAAGGCCAGCGCCGGGCCGGGGCCGAACACGAAGAGCAGCGCGCCCAGCGTCGCGAGGGTCGCCAGAACTCGGACGACGACCACCCGGCCGAAGCGATCCAGCAGCGACGGGCCGAACCAGCGAACGCCCGTCATCGCGGCGAGGAAGACCGCGAAGCAGAGCGAGCCGGTGACCGCGGCCGCGTGGTGTCCGTCGATCACGGCCAGGCTGATCCAGTCGTTGCCGGTGCCCTCCGAGAACGCGAACGCGAGGACGAAGATCCCGATCAGGACGGTCCGGGGCTCGCGCCAACGGTTCGCGCGGGCCCGCGGCGCGGGGTCGGCGCCACCTTCGGCGTCGGCGACGCCTTCGGCGTCAGCGGCGCCTCGGCTCAGCATGCCCTCGGCGAGGAAGGCCCGGACCGACCACGGCACCGCGACCGCCACCACCACCGCGACCCCGACCAGGTGAGCGGTGACCGAGACGTGCAGCGCGATCATCGCCGCGCCGAGCAGCGCGCCGGCGACCGTCCCCAGGCTGAAGCCGGCGTGGAACCGCGGCATGATCGAGCGGCCGAGTTCTCGCTCGACGTGTGCGCCCTGCACATTCATGGCGACGTCCCAGGCCCCGTTGGCGAAGCCGAGCACGAACAGCCCGGCGACCAGCGGCGCGACGCCGGCCAGGTAACCCGCGCCGGCGCCGGCCAGGCCGACCGCCACCAGCCCGGCGGTCAGCGTGACCGTGCGCCGAGTGCCGAATCGATGGACGATCAGCCCCGACAACGGCAGCGAGATGATCGAGCCCCCCGCGATCGCCAGCAGCACCAGGCCGAGGTCTGCGGGACTGAGCGCGAGGCGGCCCTTGACCTGGGGTATTCGCGATGCCCAGCTGGCGAACGCGAAGCCGTTGCCGATGAAGACGCCGTACGTTGCCCGGACCGCGCGTGGAACCGACCCGTCCCGCGCGTCAGCCATCCCGATAGCTGTCGGCCGCGTCCTGAATGGCGGCGACGTAGGCGCTCCAATGGGCGGCATCGCCGAACGCTTCGTGATCGCGCCCGCCGCGACCGTCCAACTGTTCGCGCAGGATGTCGATGTGGCCGGCGTGCTGCGCCGTCTCGGCGATCACCCGCACCAGTAGATGGCCGAGCGTCGTCGCCCGCCGCTCCTGCGGCCACCAGGGGACCACGGCCGGCGCGGTACAGCGGCAGCTCGATGAGCATCGCGTCGGCATGCGCCCACGCGTCGCGGTAGAGGCCGACGATGTAGTCGCGGGACTGTTCAGCGGTCGCCCACATGTCGGCGCCGGCCACGATCGAATCGTCAGCCACCCAGGGCAGCTGGTCCGGGATGGGCCGCCCGACGCAGTCACCCAGGTACTGCGTCTCGATTCCGACGAGGTGCTTGATCAGCCCCAGGATGTTCGTACCCGATGGGGTCAGCGGGCGGCGACTGTCGTACTCAGAGAGTCCGTCCAGGCCGCGCAGCGCCGCCTCTCGAGCCTGCTGCAGGTAGTGCCGCAGGTCGGCCCGCGGATCGAACCGGTCAGGGACGGACGTCATGCCCGAACAGTAGTGATTGCTCGATCGAGGCCAATGGCCGCAACCGGGTTAGACGCAAGGAGGTCGTGGGCAGGCTTGATGTGATGGCGGTCATGCCACAGAACAGGGGTTCGGCAATGGTCAACAACTCCGGCGACTCCGCCGACGTCGACGCGTCCGACACCGAATCCGAGCTGATGCCTCCCAATCGGCGGCGAGAACTGCTCGAGGAGCAGATCGACGAGATCGGCCACCACGGCTACCGCGTCATGAGTCAGGTCGGCTACGTCGTCGTGATGGCCAAGGCCGGGGCGCCCAGGATCGAAGTGTTCGTCGACGAGTTCGGCCACATCCATCGGTGACCCGTCCTTGACGGCTTGCACTGGAACCTCTCAGCGCGCGCATGGCTCACCGCTCAGCGGCCCGGGTAAACCGGAAGGTGACGGCCTGAGGAGGTATCCACGATGACCACAATTGTCCGTGACGTCGCACCGGTCGAGACCCGCGCCCAAACCCTGGCTCCGCTGATCGATCGACTCGAACTGGCCCTGCGCGATCAACCCGTTGGCATGACCGCCGCGAACAGAGCAGCCGACTGCCTGAGCTATGCGCTGCCGACGCCCGACATCCTCAGCGCACACGACCAGCTGGGCGACCCGGACGCCTACCGCCAGCACGTCCTGTATGTGAATGAGTCGGTGCCGTTCTCGATCGTCGCACTGGTGTGGCGACCCGGGCAGCAGACCTCGATCCACGACCACCGGTGCTGGGGGGCGGTCGCCGTGCTGCAGGGCGCCGAGCACGAGACGCTCTATTCGCTGCGTTCGTCGGACAACGCAGTTGCGCTGGTGCCCGGTCGGCAGACCACGTATCCGGCCGGCGATCTGTCGGCGTTCGCACCACCCGGCGACATCCATCAGGTACGCAACTGCGGGACTGGCGTCGCCATCTCGTTGCACATCTACGGCGCCGACATCGCGCGCTACGGCTCCAGCATCCGGCGCAGCTACGAGCCGGAGCTGATCACTGCGTAGGACCGGCAGCCGAGCGTCTCGCTGCGGCTTACTCCACCGCGGCGAGACGCTGCTTGGCCGCCTCGTACAGATCAGCCGGCAGTGGTCCCTTCTCGGCGATCGCCACGTTCGAGCGCAGGTGGTCGATATTGGCCGTGCCGACGATCGTGCTCGACAGGTCCGGATGGCTCAAGGTGAACCGCAGGGTGAACTCGATGGGGCTCATGTCGCCCAGCAGCTCCTCGATTCCCGACTGCTCCCACCGGCGCCGGCCCGACGCCCTCGGCCTGGGTCAGCGGTCCCTGCTTCCACTGCTTGTCCTGCGACGGCGCGCCGCGCGCGGCCCCGCCGCGGATCAGCGTGCCGCCCCCTTTGCGGGCGGCCGCGGTGATCAGCTCCTCGTGTTCGCGCTGCACGGCCGAATAGGGGATCTGGAACACATCGAAGACATCCATCGCGATGTGATCGGGCAGGTCGGGCAGGATCCCCGAGATCCCCAGGAAGCGCACCTTGCCCTCGTCGCGCAGCGCCTGCAGGGTTTCGATCGTCTGATCGGCCTCGAGCTGGGCCTGGCTGGGCGACATGTGCACCTGGACCAGGTCGAGACGGTCCGTCCGCAGCCGCCGCAGGCTCTGCTCGATGTCGGCGCGGACGTTGGCCGGCCGGTAGTCATGGGGCAACGGTCCGGGCGCGTCGACCGGCGCGTCGACCGCGCAGCCGCACTTGGACGCCAGGAAGAACTCGTCGCGGCGGTGTGCGAGGAAACGCCCGATGCGGTCCTCGCTGTGGCCGTAGTCGACCGAGGTGTCGATCAGGTTGATGCCGGCGTCGAGGACGGCGTTGAGCACCGCCTCCGACTGCGCGTCGTCGATCGCGGGCCCGCGCGGCGCCCCGCGCAGCTCCATCGCGCCGTACCCCAAGATCGTCGCGTCGTAGCCCGTGCGACCCAATGCCCTCGTTGCGATAGCCATGAAACCCACCCTAGGCCCGCCGGTACGGTCGAGCTATGGCAGACCTGCAGCAACCGAACGCGCTGATCGTCGGGGCGTCACGCGGACTTGGCCACGCGATCGCGACCGAGTTCTTCGATCGCGGATGGACCGTCATCGGCACCGTCCGCGATACCGCCCGACGCACTCCCCTGCACGACCTGGCCGACCGTTCGGACGGGCACGTCAGCGTTGAGCAACTCGACATCAACGACCTCGATCAGCTCGCCGCCCTGCATGGGCGGCTGGTCGGTCGGCAGCTCGACCTGCTCTTCGTCAACGCCGGCACGACCAACAATCAGCAGACGGCTATCGGCGACGTGCCGACGGCCGACTTCGTCGAGGTGATGGTCACCAACGCGCTGAGCCCGATGCGGGTCATCGAGGCGCTCGACGACCTGGTCACGCCGACCGGACTGATTGGCGCGATGTCGTCCGGGCAGGGCAGCATCACGAACAACACGAACGGGCGGCGCGAGGTCTATCGCGGCAGCAAGGCCGCCTTCAACATGTTCATGCGCAGCTATGCGGCCCGCCAGGCCGACACCGGCCGACCATTGGTGCTCATGGCGCCGGGCTGGATCCGCACGGATCTCGGCGGTGACGAGGCGCCGTTCACGATGGCGGAGAACGTCCCGAAGGTGGTCGACGTGCTCGTGTCGCGCCTGGGCACCCACGGGCTTGAGTACCTCAACTACGCGGGCGAGACCGTGCCGTGGTGACGATGCGCGGAATCGCCCATCATCGCGCTGAATTACGCTGCCCGGATGGAGCTCGAGCTGTGCGCGCTGGTCGTCGATGACTACGACACGGCGATCACCTTCTACGTCGACGTGCTCGGATTTGAGCTCGCCGAAGACTCGCCCTCGCTGACTAACGATGGCCGGCCGAAACGCTGGGTCGTGGTCCGTCCGCCGGGCGCCGTCACCGGGCTGCTGCTGGCCCAGGCCGACGGCCCGATGCAGGCGGCGGTCGTCGGCCAGCAGGTCGCCGGGCGGGTCGGGTTCTTCCTGCGCGTCGAGGACTTCGAGGCGCAGTACGAGCGGATGCGCGCTCACGGAGTCGAGTTCATGGCCGACCCGAGGCACGAGCCGTACGGCTCGGTCGTCGTCTTCCGCGACGTCGCCGGTAATCTGTGGGACCTACTGGGCCCGCGGCCCGGCACCGCTTCCGTGGAGGTCTGATGCTCGACGAAGAAGTGCGCCAGGCGCTGGCGATCACCGTGTCCTCGACCATGGCCGAGCGCACGATCGATATCACCACGATCGGTCGCCGGACCGGACAGCTGCGGCGGATCGAGACCTGCTTCTACCGCGTCGGCGACGACATCTATCTCAGCGGCCTGCCGCGCCCGCGACCGCGCGACTGGCTCGCGAACCTGGCTGCCCACCCGGAGTTCGAGTTCCACCTGAAGAACGGGGTCGTCGCCGATCTGACGGCGACCGCGACCGTGATCACCGAGCCCACCGAACGGCGCCGCGTGCTCACCGCCATCGTCGACGAGTTCAACGCCCGCAAGGCCCCGGACCGCCCCGATGCCGTGGCCGAGGAATGGGTCGAGCAGAGCCCGCTGGCCCTGGTCACATTCGCCACTCGCGCCGCCTGAATGGACAGCGTGGCGCGATCCGAGTTCTTCGAGCGCGAGCGGACGGCGACGCTCGCCCGGATCGATCAGATGACCGACGACCTCGAGGCCTACGCGGCCGCGGCCGCCGACTCCAACAGTGACGACGAGCACGACCCCGAGGGCGCGACGCTGGCCTTCGAGCGCGAGCAGGCGACCGCGCTGCTCGCCCGGGCTCGGCAGCAGTTGGCCGAGGTCGACGAGGCAGTCACTCGCTTGAACGCCGGGAACTATGGGCGTTGTGAGCACTGCGGCGGGCCGATCGATCCGCGGCGGCTGGCCGCCCGTCCGACGGCCCGGTCCTGCATCGCCTGCGCGACGAGCTCGGACGCGACCCGCCGGGGCTCTTGATTTCCCCAATGCCGGTCGCGGGGTTAGCCTCGAAGACGTAAGACGACGCCCCGACTGTTCGCCGCAGTCGGGGCGTCGCTATGTGCAAGATCAAGTGTGCGACGAGTGATCGCCGAAATCCACCGAGATTTCCGTACCCGTAGGACCAAGGTCCCCCGGTAGTCCGGACTTGAGCCTCTGAATTAGCTCTCACTGCGCCTACAGACTCGTCCTGTGAACGAATCCAGCCCCACGAACCGTCCAGCCATCGTCGTCGGCGTCGATGGATCGGAGCCCTCGATCGAGGCGCTGCGATGGACGCTGCGCTACGCCGAGTTGGTCGGCGCAGACGTGGACGCCGTGATCAGTTGGCACTACCCGGTCAACTATGGGACCACCGGCTTCGCGCCGGCCTGGAACCCCGAGCAGGACGCGCGAACAACCCTCGCGCACGCGGTCGACGCCGTCGTCGATCGCGACAGCACCACGAAGGTCAATCAGATCGTCTGCGAGGGCAACGCCACCAGGGTGCTGCTCGACCAAACCAAGGACGCCCAAATGTTGGTCGTCGGTAGTCGCGGTCACGGCGGATTCGCCGGACTGCTCCTCGGATCGGTCAGCGCATCGTGCGCTGAGCACGCCCAATGCCCCGTACTCGTCATCCACGGAAAGGTCCAGTCATGACCGCAACAATCGTCCCGCCGTCGGCCGTCACAACTTCGGTCACGCCCGCTGAGGTACACCGCGTTCCCCGGCGAATGATCGACACGATCCTCACCGCGGGCGGCCTGCTGATGGCCGTACTTCTCGTCATCGCCGGCGGCCTGCTCATCTGGGCGCACACCTTCGTCGACAACGAGATCCACGACCAGCTGGCGGCGCAGAAGATCTTCTTCCCGGCCGCGAACAGCAGCGCGGTCTCTGCTCCCGAGTTCGCCGCCATGCGCCAGTACGGTGGCCAGCAGTTGCTCACCGGCGCGCAGGCCGAGGTCTACGCCGACCACTTCATCGCCAACCACCTCAAGACGATCGGTGGCGGCAAGACCTACGCGCAGCTGAGCGCCCAGGCCCAGACCGACCCGACCAACACCAAGCTGGCCGCAACCGTCGACACCATGTTCAAGGGCGAGACACTGCGCGGGCTGCTGCTGAACGCGTACGCCTTCGGCACCATGGCCACCATCGCCTTGATCGCCGCGATCGCTGCCTTCGTCGGCGCCGGGCTGATGCTGATACTGGCCGCCCTCGGGATGCTGCACATCCGCAAGACCCGGGTCGCGAACGTGAGCTGATCGCCGGCCAACCCCGTCACGGCACACCGCCGCGCTGCTCCCGCCCTCACCGGCGGGGGTGGCGCGGCGGTTCGTGCGTCGCTCCGAGTCCGGCGGACGGGCACTGACCAAGGTCCCAAAAGGAACGGGCCAATCGGTCCTACCGAGGGCGGGCGGACCGGGCGAGGATCAAATCATGAACAGCGCACTGCTTCCCAGCTCCGTCCTCGACCCCGCCGCCGTGACCTTGGCTCTCGTGCACGCCGCCGGGCGCGCGACGCTGGCGCCCTCCATCCACAACACCCAGCCCTGGCGATTCGAGGTGCACGACGGCCGGCTCGATGTCTACGCCGACCGCAGTCGCGGCCTGCCGATCATCGACCCTTCCGGACGCCAGTTGGCCATCAGTTGCGGAGCGGCAATCTTCGCGGCGCGGCTGGCGCTCGCGGTGGCTCGATTATGAGGCCGTAACCGTGCTGCTGCCCGAGCGCGGCCGCCCTGACCTACTGGCATCCATCACCGTCGTCGGCCGCGACGGACGGCGCCGAGAATGATGCGGATCGACTCGACCGGGCCGCCGACGCCCGGCACACCAACCGGCGGGCGTTCGGTCCCGAGCCGGTCAGCGAGGCAGTGACCGACCTGCTGGTCCATGGCGCCGAGATCGAGGGGGCCCGATTGCAGCCGATCCGCACCCTCGACGATCGGGTGATGCTGGCCACCCTGAGTCAGCGGGCCGAAGCGATGCAGACCGTCGACCGCGCCTACCGGGCCGAGCTGCAGGCCTGGACGAGTGACAATTCGACCCGCGAGGACGGAATCCCCGTAACGGCGATTCCCAACGGCGCGGGCTCCGGCGCACGACGAGATCCCGATGCGGGACTTCGACGCCCGCGGACTCGGTCAGCTGCCTGCGGATACGCATTCCAGCATCGGGCAGACGCTGTTCGTCCTGACGACCGCCAATGACCGTCCCCGCGACTGGCTGATTGCCGGTCAGGCCCTGGCCCGCATTCTGCTTGGAACTGACCGAGTGCCGGTTACGTGGCCAGCATCCTGACGCAAGCCGTCGAGGTGCCCAGCGTTCGCGAGCAACTACGCGTGGACCTACAGCTGATGGGCAACGCCCACCTGGTCCTTCGGGTGGGCCTGGCCGAGCCGACGCCGGCGACGCCGCGCCGGCCCGCCGCCGACGTGGTCACCGTTCAGGGCTAGCCCGCACCGCCGTCGTTCGCGCTCGCGTCACTTTCCGCGGGCGTCGAGATAGCTGCGAGCGAAATGCAGATAGTTTTCGCGGACGGCCGCGATCAGGTCGTCGTCGTGTGCCTCTTGCAGATACCCGGCCAACGGGTCCTCCCAGATCGAGCGACCGATCGCGAAGCCGACGAAACCCGAAACCGGCGCAGCGACGGCCAGCCAATGATCGAGGACGGACCGGGCCGCATCGCGACCGAGCACGATGCAGTCGGTCGTGCGTCCATCGGCCTTGGCCGCAGCGACCACGAGTTCTGCCGCGGCCGTTGTCTCAAGTCCCTCGATCTTCCACAGCGTCGGCTCGACCCCGGCGGCGTAGTTGGCCGCAATGACCGCGGTGACCAGTTCGGGGCGCAGGTCACGGTCATAGGCCTCTTGGCCGCCGACGCGCTGTAGTTGTCCGTCGGTCGGGGGAACCAGCAGCTCGTACAGCAGGCGTCGCCCGGACTGCCGTAGCTGCTGCGACAGCGAGGCCAGCTCAGCTCAATTGAGCGGCGATGTCGTCGGGCGCGTCGTCCGGATTCATCCGGACCAGGACTTTGACGTAGTCCGGATCGAACTCGGTGATGTGGCTGGCCGTGTCGTCGCCGTACTGCAACTCGAATAACTTCTGTCCACTCTTCTCGACCGGCATTGCGACCGCCAGCCCGTCCGTGGCGGCCGATCGCAACACATTCGCGCCAAGTTCCTCATCGACCAGAACCCCGACCTGGCCACCGCTACCGGCCAACTGCTCGTGCGCGCCCCGGAGCCCTCGATAGATGAGGTCCTTGGCCGCCCGCATTTGAACGAGTTGCTCGTCACGCGGTGGGCCGTTGCGCACCCCGAACTGCCGGGCGAAGGAGTCACGATGGTCCATCGCGAGGATCAACAGGGGCTCGCTCGAGGGTTCGTTGATCATTTGTTCATCTTGCTCGTCATCGCCCCGACCTAATCATTGGCCGACGTCGACGGGTCGCCAAAGCCACACAAGCTGACAGACGCTCACACAAGCGCATACACGTTGCAGATCATCGTCGCCGTGGCCTCGTCCGGAACGGCCAGCATCGCCCAGACCTGCTTACCGGTCGCCAGTTCGTCGAAACCCCATTTGAGCGAATACGCATCGACGATCTGCAGCCCTCGCCCGTGTTCATCGTTTGGAGCCGGGTGCAGGGCAACGAGTTCGCCGTCGGCGTCGTCGTAGACCGACAGCAACAGGTGGGTGCGATGCACCACCAAGGCGGCCTCGATTCGACGGGCACCGGCACCGACCGAGTTCGACACCAGCTCGCTCACCACGACCGAAGCATCGGCGATAACGTCCCGTGCGGGCGAAATGTCAGTCAACGTCGCGCGCAGCTGCTCGGAACAGAAGTTCCGCGCCGCTCGAGCAGCCTGACTCGACGCGACAAGACTGCGTTCGGCCCGGTAACACACGGGCATCATCACCTTTACGGCCGTCTGGTGTAGTCAGGAACCTACCCACCGCGACCGGAACGAAAACACAATCGGCGCGGCGGTGTCATGCTGGTCCGAACTCTTGGGAGCAGTAGATGACGTTCGGTGCCGACATGACCGATCCGGACAACCCGGCTGCCGACGACGGCCCACTCGACCGGTCGCCCAGTTTCGAGCAGCTGCGCGCCGATGCGCTGGACCTGCAGGCCGGTCTGGCCGACCTGGCCACGCTGGTGACCAGCTCACTCGCGCTCGAGGAACTGCTCGGCCGCGTGGCGGTGGCTGCGGCTCGCGCGGTCCCCGGCGCCGACGGCGCGGGCGTGACGTTGCTACGCGTCGACCGTAGACAAGCACACGGTCGAGGCGCTGGCCGCGAGCGACCCGTTCGTCCGCGAAATCGATGAGATCCAGTACGTCACCGTCGGCGAAGGCCCGTGCATTACCGCCGCTCGTGAGCGCCGCACGGTTCGATCCGGCTCGCTCGGCGGCGAGAAGCTCTGGCCCCGGTTCGGTCCGCGGGTCGGACGGCTCGGCGTGCACAGTGTGCTGTCGTTGCCGCTGCTGCTGCCGGATCAGGTCGTCGGTGCGATCAACGTCTACGCGCGAACCAAGGACGTGTTCGACGATCACGCCGCCGAACTCGGCGAATTGTTCGCACCGCCCGCCGCGGTGGCCGTGCACAACGCCCAGGTTCTGGCCCAGACCGTGGCCCTGACGCTGCAATTGCAGAATGCGATCGCGAGCCGCCCGGTGATCGACCAGGCCATCGGATTGATCCGCGGCCGGACCGGGGTCACGGCCGATGAGGCGTTCGAACGATTGCGGACGATGAGCCAGAGCGGGAACACCAAACTCATCGACGTCGCGCAACGCATGGTCGACGATGCGGTGCGACGCGCGCGGGCCCGCCACCAGTCGACCGATTGAGCCTGGGTCAGCCCACCCCGGTTCAGCTTCGAATCCCGGCGTCATCCGGTCAACAAGCACGATCTTGCCCCGGGTGTGACCGCCCGCCAGCTCGGTGTAAGCGGCCCGAACCTCGGCCAGCGGATAGGTCGCGGCGATCGGCAGTTCGAGCTGGTCGGTGTCGATCAGACCGGCGAGCTCGGCCATCACGTCAGCCGTGGCCTCCGGCGGCGTTCCCCTCGGCCTTGACGCCGTACTTCGCGACCGCGGCGAAGTCGGCCACCGTGTCGATCCGCGCCGGCGCGACGCCGAGCTCGATCGCCAGCTCGACGTAGCCGTCACCGTGGGTGTCGATGAACGCATCGATCGGTCCGCCGGCGGCGGCGGTGATCCGGTCGGCGACGCCGTCGCCGTAGCTGACCCCGATGACGCCATGGTCGGCCAGCCATTCGTGGTTCGTCTCGCTGGCCAACCCGATCACCGTGGCCCCGGCCAGCTTGGCCAGTTGTACCGCCAGCGTGCCGACCCCGCCGGCCGCCCCGGAAACGACCACCGTGTCGCCCGGGTTCAGCGCGACGGCCCGCACCGCGGCATAGGCGGTGGTTCCGGCGACGAACAGCCACCGGCCTCGGCCCATGACAGCTCGCTCGGGCGACGAGTCAGGTCAGCCGCATCGACGAGCGCGTATTCGGCCTGACTCGAACGATTGTTGACGAACCCGATGACCTCGTCGCCGACCTGCCAGCCGGACACCCCGGCACCCAGCTCGGCCACAATCCCGGCCAGATCGCTGCCCTGCCCGGACGGGAAGGTCGCCGGCCACCGCTCATGCAACTCGCCGCTGCGAATCTTCGCCTCGCCCGGGTTTATGCCGGCGGCGCGGACCTCGACCAGCACCTGCCCGTCCCCCGGAATCGGACGGGGAACCTCGGCCAGATACAGGACGTCTACCGGTCCGTACTGGTCGAATCGAACTGCTTTGGCATCAGAAGTCCTCCGGTTTCGGCGGCGTGCTGGCGTACCGACCACGCTAGCCCGCTGGGAATAGCAAGTGGTAGTTGCGCATTCAACCAACATGGAACTCGGCATCTACAGCTTCGGCGATCGCCACCCCGACCCGACGACCGGCGCGCAACTTTCGGTCGCCGACACTTACGCCAACACCCTCGAGCGGATCCAGCTCGCCGACGAGCTCGGCCTGTCGTTCTACGGCCTGGGTGAGCATCACCTCGAGAACTACGCGATCTCGAACCCGGCGACGGTGCTTGCCGCCGCGGCCGCCCGGACCAAGCAGATCACCCTGAGTTCGGCGGTAACCGTGCTGAGCACCGAGGATCCGGTGCGGCTCTACCAACAATTCACCACCCTCGATCAACTCAGTCGGGGACGGGCCGAGCTGCTGGCCGGCCGCGGTTCGTTCACCGAGTCCTTTCCGTTGTACGGCGCCGACCTCGACGACTACGACGAGCTGTTCGAGGAGAAGCTCGAACTGCTGCTGGCGATCGACCGGTCCGAGTCGTTGACCTGGTCCGGCAAATTCCGTCCACCGCTGCAACGCCGCGCAGATCCTGCCGCGCCCCTACGGTGACCACCTTCGGATCTCGGTGGGGACGGGCGGCAACCCCGAGTCGTCGGTCCGCGCCGGCGTCCTGGGGCTGCCGGTGGTCTACGCGGTCATCGGCGGTGCGCCCGAACGGTTCGCCCCGCTCGTCGACCTCTATCGCCGGGCCGTCGACGCGTCCGGGCACGATCCGTCGGCGCAGCACGTCACGATGAGTGGCATCGGCCTGATCGCCCGCAACTCCCAGGACGCCAAGGACGCCTTCTACCCGTACTGGCTCGAGACCATGAAGTACGGCGCCAAAGCGCGCGGGTGGTCGATTCCCAGTCGCCGGGACTATGACCAGATGACCCGCGGATCGCAGGCGCTGCTGACCGGCAGCCCGGCCGAGATCGCCGAGCGCCTCATCAGCGTCGGCCAGCTGACCGGCGCCGATCGTTACGCCCTGCAAATGGATTGGGCCGGTGTGCCCCATGACCGGATCATGACCGCCATCGAATTGCTCGGCACCGAGGTGCTGCCCCAGGTCCGGGCGGCGATGCCATCACCCGCGGCCGCGCCGGCCACGCTATAGGTCGTTCTGGATCCAGTTAGTTAGTCCAGGTAAATATTCGGCGGCAAACGCTAGCGCGGTGCGTCCGCGGCGCGGTTATATATGAGCCAGTGACAAAGGCCCGCGCCCAGTAAGGACATCGCGATGAAGCGAAGCACCGACCGGATCCTGACCTCGCACGGCGGCAACCTGCCGCGGCCGCCCGACTTCGACGCCCTCATCGCCGGCCGTCCAGCCACTCAAGACGCCGTCGCCCAGCGCCTGCCCGGTGCGGTCGCAGAGGTGGTCGAGATGCAGATCGACTGCGGCATCGACATCCTCAACGACGGCGAGTACGTCAAGGCGGCCAATGGCACCAGCTACGGCGGCTATACGACGATGCGAACGTCGGGCTGGGAGGATCTGCCCCTGCGATCCGAGCGTCCCCCCGAAACGAGCCGGTACCGCGGCGCGCGATCGGCGCAACTTCCCCGGCGTCTATGAGTCGGGATTGTGGTTCTCGGGTTCGGGCCGGCCGATCCGGCCCGGCTTCAGCACACCTGGAGCGCCTCCGGAACCGACCACCGAGAAGGTTGCGACCGGGCCGGTCAAGTACACCGGATACGACGCCATCGCCGGCGATGTGGCCGCTTTGCAGACCGCACTGAAAGGTCACGACGAGGTCCAAGGCTTCATCGCCGCGCTCGGCCCGCTGAGCCAGGGCGCCCGCGCTCGCAACGCGTACTACGCGAGCGAGGAGGAATACATGATGGCCACCGCCGAGGTCATGCGCGAGGAATACAAGGTCATCACCGACGCCGGGCTGGTCGTGCAGATCGACGAGCCCGAGTTCTGCACGACGTGGGAGTTCTTCCCGGATGAGTCCGAGGCCGACCTGCGCCGATACCTCAGCCAAGCGGTCGAGGTCATCAACCACAGCATCGAGGGCCTGCCCCGTGAGCTGATCCGCTTCCACACCTGCTGGGGCAGCGGCCACCGGCCGCACTCCACCGACATCCCGCTGCGCTCGATCGTCGATCTGATGATGAAGATCAACGCCGAGGCATTCTCAGTCGAGTCGAGCAACGTGCGCCACGAGCAGGAATGGAAGGTGTGGGCCGACGTCGAGCTCGGCGAGGGACGAACTCTGGTGCCCGGGGTCGTCGGTCACGCGACCGATCTGGTCGAGCACCCCGACCTGGTCGCCGCCCGCCTGATCAACTTCGCGTCCGTGGTCGGCAAAGAGAATCTGCAGGGTGGGACGGACTGCGGAATCGGGTCCCGCGTCGGCCACGCCGAGATCGCCTGGGCCAAGCTGCGTTCCCTGGCCGAGGGCGCCAGGATCGCCAGCGACCACCTCTGGGGCCGCTCTTGATCCGACGTTACGGCCCAGCTGCCCACTATCGGGTCGTTAAATGTGGGCGGTCCGGGCCGTAACGTCGGATCGGGTTGGCCGTTGACGCGACTCAAATCGGCGCACTAGGGTGGCCTTGCGCTTGTCCGATTGTCTGACAAGCCAAGCGGGCCGCCTATGACATTTCGGCGAAAGGCTCCTATGTCCTACGACCTCTTGCTGAAGAACGGCCACGTCCTCGACCCGGGTCAGGGCATCGACGGCGCCTTTGACATCGCCATCAGCGAGGGCCGTATCGCAGCGATCGAGGCCGATATTGCTGATGACCAGGCCGCACGTGTCCTAGACGTCAGCGGTCCCAACCGTTACGTCTGTCCAGGCCTGATCGACATCCACACGCACGTCGCCCATGGCGCCACGACGATCGGCGTCGGCATGGGCAGTTGCCCGCCCGACGAGATCGGCGTAGAGGCCGGTGTCACGACGGTGCTCGACGCCGGTTCGGTCGGCATCGCGAACCTCGGCGTCTTCCCGGCATACATCCTGCCGAAGACGCGCACGAGGGTGATCGTCTTCGCCAACGTTGGCACTTTCGCCCACACCACCGCTCGGAGCATGAGCATCCGCAGCCTTGATGAGATCGAGCCCGACGGAATCGCCGCGGCGGCCGCGAGCAATCCGGGCTTGATCAGCGGCCTCAAGATCCGAATGGTCGGGCCGCTCGTCCGCTCGAGCGGCCGCGAGGTGATCGACGCCGCGACGGCCGCCGCTCGACGAGTCGACGTGCCGCTGATGGTGCATATCGGCGATCTCGGCGCCGACGGGGCCGACGTCGAGGCGTCCCTGGTCGACACCACGGCCTACCTGCTGGACAGCCTCGACCCGGGCGACATCCTGACCCACCTCTGCACACCAAGCGCCGGCGGCGTCGACCGGGCGGCCGAGCGGCTGGACCCGATCCTGCGGCGGGCCCGCGAACGCGGCGTAATCCTCGACTCCGCTTTGGGCATGGGCAACTTCGGCTACCGCGTAGCGCAGGCGCAGTTCGACCGCGGCCTCTACCCCGACACGATCTCGAGTGACCTGACGCTGGGCGGGCAGTCGTTCCACAGCCTGATGGAATGCATGGCCAAGTTCATGGCGGTCGGTTACTCGCTGGCCGACGTCGTGAAGATGACGACCGTGAACGCGGCCTCGGCCATCGGTCACGCGGACACCCTGGGCGCGCTCGTGGTCGGCCGCGAGGCCGACATCACCGTGTTCGATGTGGCCGAGGGCGAGTTCGTGTTCACCGACACCACAAAGGAGACGTTCACCGGCGGCTGGGGCCTGGCCCCCGTCCAAACGGTGAAAGCCGGCGCCGTCTACGCCCCCCGATGGGGCACCCACCCGTGGGGCTGGTTGCCCCGCACGCTCGACGACAACTAGCCAGCCCTTACCAACCGGAAGGCACACGCATCATGGGATCACAAGAGCTCGGATACAAGCCGTTGATCGACTGGGAGCAGCTGCCCACCGATCAGGTACACAAGGACGTCCCGGGCGTCGCGGTCGATCAGGAGGACCGCGTTTACCTGTTCACCCGCTACGACCACCAGGTGCTTGTCTACACACCCGAGGGTGAGTTCATCAAGGCCTGGGGCAAGGGTGCGTTCACCAACGCGCACACGATCAACATCGGGCCCGACAACCTGATCTACACCACCGACAACGGCGATCACACCGTCCGCAAGTTCAGCCTTGACGGCGAACTGCTGCTGACCCTGGGCATCCCGAACCACCCCTCTGACACCGGCTACGTCCCCGGCGTGAAGGCCACGATCCACCCGGTCGAGGGAGTGAAGTACCCGGGTCCGCCGTTCAACGGGTGCACCGACACGGTGGTTGCCCCGAACGGCGACATCTACGTCAGCGACGGGTACCAGAACTGCCGGGTCCACCGCTTCAATGCCAAGGGCGATCTACTTCAGTCCTGGGGCGAGGTCGGTTCGGGTCCGGGCGAGTTCCGGCTGCCGCACTCGATCAGCCTCGCACCTGACGGCCGGGTGTACGTGGCCGACCGCGAGAACGACCGGGTTCAGATCTTCAGCCCCGAGGGCGAATACCTCAGCGAGCTGACCGACATGCACCGTCCTTGCGGCATCAACGTGGCTCCCGACGGAACGCTCTACATCGGCGAGCTGTGGCGCGAACTCGGTAAGCGCAGCTTCAACGACGACAGCAGCGGTATCAACCAGCCAAGCCGGATGACCATCATCGACAATTCCGGCAGCGTCATTGGCCGCTTCGGCGACGACGACGACAAGACGGTCCCCGGCAGCCTGATCGCGCCGCACTCGGTCATCACCGACTCGACCGGCAACCTCTATGTCGGCCAGGTCACGTTCACGTATGGCATCGGAAATGGCCTGGTCGGCGAGGAAGTCGCCGGGCGTCAGGTCGTCAAGTTCGAGAAGTCCTAGCAGCAAGCTCGGCCAGTTCCGCCGTTCGGCGTCCGCTATGTGCGGGCGCCGAACGCGCATTTCGGGACGGATTTGTCGGCCTCATCGGACACCCTATGTCCAGTTTCGCGGACTACGTCATAACACATTTCCTTCCGGACTCAACTTCTCGGAAGTTCTTGACGTACTCCACGGGCCGGGCCATCATGGCAACAGCCAGACCGTCCGTCTGTCGGACAATAACTACACCAGCCAGGCGCTGAATGCCCGCGCATAATTCGACTCTTGCGCAGACCCAGCGGCGAACGTTTGAACACTCGGTGCTGTGCTTCGACATCACCGTCGATACGGGCTCTCCCGCGAGCCTCGAGCTACCCGCAGCGATCTGCTGCCGAGGCCTCGACACATCGTCGTGTCACCTCGATGTCGACTGTGTTGATGCCTGACCCGAGCTGCCCGACCCGAACTGCCTGACCGAAATTCCGCACGACGCCAGCCTGACCACGCGACGAGCCGACGGCCGAAGGATGTTATGTGAACGAGCTACCTCAGCAGTTGGTGAATACGGTGAGTGTTGCTTCTGCGTACACGCTGGTGGCGGTGGGTTTGACGATTGTGTTCGGGATGTCGCAGGTCATTAACTTGGCGTATGGCGACTTTCTGACCCTCGGTGGGTATGTGGTGTTCATCGTGGCGGCGGGTGGTGGGATCGCGTTCGTGTGGGGGTTCGCGGCGGCGGTTATCGGGATCGCGGTGTTGTGTTTCATTCTGGAGCGGGTGTTGTTCCGGTGGACGTTGGTGCGGCCGGTGAACGGTTTCCTGGTGTCGCTGGGTCTGGTGCAGGTGATTGAGAGTGGGTTGAGTTACCACTACACGACGAATCCGGTGTTGGTGAAGCCGATTTCGACGAAGGTGTGGCATATCAGTGACACGTTCGTGTCGGTGGATCAGGTGATTGTGATCATCGGGACGGCGGCGATTTTGGCGTTGACGATCTTCTACTTCGATCACACCCGGCGGGGGGTGGCGATTCGGGCGGCGTCGATTGATAGTGAGGCGGCGGCGTTGATGGGGGCGCCGGTGAGCAAGTTGATTTCGGGGACGTTCGCGATCGGTGGGGCGTTGGCGGGTGCGGGTGGGGCGTTCGTGTCGGCGTTGCAGCCGTTGACGCCGCAGTTGGGTGGGGAGTTGATCCTGAAGGGGTTCGCGATCGCGTTGGTCGGTGGGTTGGGCAACATCCGGGGTGCGTTCCTGGGGGCGGGGTTGTTCGCGGTGATGGAGACGATCTTCATCACGTCGGGGTTGTCGGCGTGGCTGGATCCGTTGGAGTTCGGGGTGATCGTGCTGATCCTGCTGATCCGCCCGAACGGGTTGCTGCGCGGCATCGCGCACACCCTCTGATGAGCGACCTGATGAGCGACCTGATGACTGTTATGTGCGCTGCGTCGATGTCGGCGGCGTGTTCAATGGAGAGGGCCAGCTTGTGAGTTCGGCACAGTCACCCCAGTCGACCCAGTCACCCCAGTCGGCCCGGTCGGTGCAGCAGCGGCTACGCGATGTTTTGGCGGCGCGGTCGGCGGCGACGCGGGCTAATGCGTTTGTGGCGGGTCAGAAGGTTGATTGGAAGTACACGGTCCTGGCGGTGGTGGCGGTCGGCATTGTGGGTCGGTTGGTGTTGTTTGATGACCCGAAGCAGTCGACGTTGAACCTCGGTGTGGTGGCGATGATTTATGCGATGGTCGCGTCGGGGATCGCGTTGTTGTATTCCTATGGCGGGATTTTGTCGATCGTGCACGGCAGTCTGTGGGGGATCGGGGCGTACTGCGCGGCGACGTTGACGGTGAAGCGGGCGTGGGACCCGATTCCGGTGACGTTGTTCGCGATTGTGGTGGTGGCGATCATCGCGGCGGTCCTGGCCTCGATCAGCGCCCGGCTGCGGGGCAGTTATTTCGTGATCTTGTTGTTCGCGGTCGCGGAGGTGATCGAGGGCATCATGATCAACTGGACGCAGGTCACCGACGGCCCGGCCGGCATCATCGTGCCGCGGCGGGTGAACATCTTCAGTGTCACGATCAGCTCCAACCGGGACTGGTACTACGTGACGTTGGTGTCGCTGATGCTGTCGCTGCTGTATTTGCAGGCGATCAAACGTTCCAAGCTGGGTCAGCAGCTGAAAGCGATCCGCGACAACCGGGATCTGGCCATCTCGGTCGGCATCAACGTCCCCGCGGTGCACATGACGGGGTTCGCGGCCAGCGGCGTCCTCGCCGGCCTCGGCGGGGTCTACTGGGCGTTCCTGCAGGGCTACGTGGTACCCAGCCAATACACCCCGCAGGCCACCATCACCTTCATCGTGGTGATGCTCCTCGGCGGGTCCGCGTACCTGCTCGGCCCGACCATCGGCTCGGTCGTCGTGATCTTCCTGCCCACCGTGCTGGGGTTGGGGCCGCTGATCAGCAACGCCGTCATCGGCCTGATCTTCATCGTCATCATCCTGGTCTCCCCGCAAGGCATCGTCGGCATCTTCGTCACCGAATACAAAAACCTCCTCAACCGCCTCCGCGGCCGCAGCGCCGCCCCCCCACCGTCGGCGAACGACCACGAAGCCCTCGACCTGGAATCGACCGCCACCACCGGCCTCAACCCCGCGAATGCGAACCTCGTATGACTGGCATGACCACCACCGAAGTCCAGGCGCAGACCCAGACCACCATCCTGACGGTGGAGAATCTGCGCAAGCAGTTCGCCGGCGTCATCGCCCTGGACGGGGTGTCCTTCCAGGTCCACGAACGCGAGATCCTCGCCGTCCTCGGCCCGAACGGCTCCGGCAAAACGACCCTGTTCAACGTCATCTCCGGGTTCATGCCCCCCTCCGCCGGCACCATCCACCTCTACAACAAACAGATCGGCGGCAAGAAACCCCGCGTCCTCGTCCGCGAAGGCCTCGCCCGCAGCTTCCAACAATCCATGGCGTTCGGGACCTTCACCGTCCGCGAAAACCTCGAACTCGCCCAACCCCGCAACAAAGCCCGCCGCATCTCCGCCGACGAACTCCTCCACACCTGCCAACTCACCGACGTCGCCGACACCCCCAGCCGCTCCCTGCCCTACGGCTCACAACGCAAACTCGGCGTCGCCATCGCCCTGGCCACCGCCCCCAAACTCATCCTCCTCGACGAACCCGGCGCCGGCCTCAGCGACACCGACACCGCCTCCCTCGCCGAAGTCATCCTCTCCCTACCCCCCCGCGGCGTCAGCGTCGCCTGCATCGACCACAACCTGCCGTTCCTGCTCCCCATCTCCGACCGCGTCATCGTCCTCGACGCCGGCCGCAAAATCTTCGAAGGCAGCCCCGACGACGCCCGCAAATCCCGTCCCGTAATCGAGGCATACCTGGGGTCCTACGATGACTGAACCCACCACCCCCACCACCCGCGCGACCGCACACCCACCGCGGCGACGAGCCGTTCCTTCAGGTCAACGACCTCACCGTCCGCTTCGGCGGCTCCACCGCCCTCAACGGCCTGTCGATCCAGATGGGCAAAGGCGAATCCGTGTTCGTCGTCGGCCCCAACGGCGCCGGCAAAACCACCCTGCTGCGCACCATCTCCGGACTCGAACGCCCCAGCAGCGGCACCATGTCCTTCCAAGGCACATCCCTGATCGGCAAAAAAGCCTGGGACGTCGTCACCAGCGGCATCGCCCACGTCCCCCAAAACCGCCGCATGTTCGGCGACCTCAGCGTCGAAGACAACCTCAAAATGGGCGGCTACACCCGCCCCGCCGCCGACCTCGAACCCGGCCTACAAAACATCTACGACCTATTCCCCGTCCTCTTCGAAAAACGACGCCAACGAGCCGCCCAACTCAGCGGCGGCCAACAACAAATGGTCGCCGTCGGCCGCGCCATGATGAGCCACGCCCAACTCATCATGCTCGACGAACCCTCCCTCGGCCTCGCCCCCATGCTCGTCGACACCCTCGGCGAATCACTCATCCGCATCCGCGCCGAACTCGGCGTCAGCGTCCTCATCGTCGAACAAAACGTCAACCTCGCCCTCTCCGTCGGCAACCGCGGCTACATCCTCCGCGGCGGACGAGTCATCGCCCAAGGCACCCCCGACCAACTCCGACCCCGACTCCAAGAGGCCTACCTCGGCACCAACCCCCAAGCCGAAGCCGCCGCCGAACACGCCCACCACCCCACCAAATAGGCTGCCGACCGTTAGCTCAACGACAACCGACCGGGCTGCGGGACGCAGTCACCCGTTCGTGCAGCCGACCGAGGGGACGTGGCTATGAATCGTGCGTTCATTCGTCCAGAAGTAACGATGGCCTACGAAGACGACTACTTCGGGGCCCCCTGGGCCTCGCCCGAGGCGGTGGTCCTGGTCCACGGTGTCGCCGAGTCCAGTCGCGCTTGGACGCAGTGGGTCCCACTGGTTGCTGCGGACTTCCGTGTTATTCGACCGGATTTACCAGGGTTCGGCGAATCTACGGTTCCTTCGAGCTACGACTGGTCGCCCGCGCAATATGCGGCTGACCTGGTTGGGCTGCTAGACGTGTTGGAGCTTGAAAACGTCCATCTGGTGGCAGCGAAGTATGGCGGGACTATCGCGATGAGCTTGGCCAGCACGTGGCCGAGCCGAGTCAAGTCCTTAGCCGTCTTCAGCTCTCCAGTGGTTCATCCGGCTACGGTGAAAGACGCGGAAGACGTCCGCGAGAACGGCGTTCGTGAGTGGGCGGCCAGGACCCAGCGAAGTCGACTCGGTAGTGCCGCGTCTGAGGCCCAGCTCAAATGGTGGACCGACGACCTGATGGGCATCGCCGATGCACGGGCCGTGACCGGCTGCCAGATGGCCCTCGCGACGAGCACCGTAGGAACAATAATCAATCGCATCACCGCGCCGACGGTAATCGCCACCGCGGAAGAGAGCGGACTGCAAACGGTTGATGCAGCTCGGGCGTACCAGCGACTCATCCCGAATTCGAGACTAGAGATTCTTCCCGGCGATGCTTACCACTTGGCGGCCGTCCAAGTTGAAAACTGCGCGGACATCGCAACCGACCTTATTCGAGCAACGGCTGACAACACCGCAGGAACGGCACCCGACGTCAACAAGTAAGGGCCGCGCCCTCCCGATCGGGACGCCCATTCTCAGCAATCTGAGCGTGGGCGCCCGTCGGGAGAGCGCGGCCCGAGGAACTTCGCCGTATTACGGCAGCTTCGCCGCGACTGCGTCGGCGAAACCGTCGCCGAAGCCGTCGCGTACGCGCTGCACCAGATCGGCCGGATCCAGGCTGTATTCCTGCGGGCCGACGACCTCGAGGGCCAGGGTCGCGACTGCGCTGCCGAGCTGGGCGCTGTCGTGGTCGCTGAACCCCCACGCGAGGCCGGTCAGGTAGCCGGCCCGGAACGCATCGCCCACCCCGGTGGGGTCGGCAATCTGCTGCGGCTTGGCCGCCGTCACCGTGATCGTCGGCTCGCCGGCCGTCTCGATCGTCGAACCGTCAGCACCGCGGGTGATCACCCATTTGCCGACCTTGCCCAGCACCTCGTCCTTGGTCCAGCCGGACTTCTGCATGAGCAGCTCGGCCTCGTAGTCGTTGGTGAACAGGTACGCGGCGCCGTCGACCAGCGCGCGGACCATGTCGCCGTCGGCCCAGGCGAGCTGTTGGGACGGGTCGGCGACGAAGGGGTATCCGCGATCGCGGCACTCCTGAGTGTGGCCGACCATCGCGCCAGGGTCGTTCGGGGCGATGACGACGAAGTCGAACGCGCCCGTCCGCTCAGCGATCGGAGCCAACGCGATCTCGCCCGCCTCGCTCATCGCGCCCGGGTAGAACGACGCCAGCTGCGCCTGCACGGTGTCGGTCGTGCAGACGAAGCGCGCGGTGTGCTTGGTCTCGGAGACCTTTACCGAGCCGGTGTCGACGCCGTGCGCCTTCAGCCAGCTGTCGTAGTCGGCGAAGTCCGTGCCGACGGCACCGACCAGGATGGGCGTCTGGCCGAGCACACCCATGCCGAACGCGATGTTGGCCGCCACTCCCCCTCGCCGGACCTCGAGGTCGTCGACCAGGAAGGACAGCGACACCTTCTCGAGGTGCTCGGCCATCAGCTGCTCGCTGAACTTGCCCGGGAAGGTCATCAGATGGTCGGTTGCAATTGAACCGGTTACCGCGATCCGCACGATGGATCTCTCGCTTTCTCGGCTATGCCTAGTGGGCCTGGGATTTCAGTTGGCTTCGGTGGCTTCGGTGGCTTCGGAGCGTTCGGGCTCGGACGCTTCGCCTTGCGGTAAATCGGCCGCCGCGGGTGCGTCGGCCGGTTCAGAAGATGCGACTTCCGGTTCATCGAGCACCGGGCTGCGCTCCCCCAGCTCAGACCGTACGGCCCGCGCGCCGGCCGTCATCGCCAGCAGCTTCGCCCGGGCGATGTCGGCCCGCAAATGACGCAGCCCGCAGTCCGGATTGACGAGCAGTTGCTCGGCCGGGATGAAGTCGAGTGCGCGCCGGATCCGCGTCGCGATGAGCGCCGGCGTCTCGACCTGGTCGGACTTGACGTCGATGACGCCCAGGCCAAGGGCCCGGTCCCAGCCATAGCGCTTGAACAGCGCCAGGTCGTCGTCACCCTTGCGCGCGAACTCCAGCACCAGCTGGTCGACGTTCGCGTCCAGCACCGCCGGGAACAGGAAGTCGTAATGGCCCTCCCAGGACGGGCGGGCGTACCGGTTGCCGTAACAGACGTGCAGCGCCCAGGAAGCGTCGACGTCCTTGGTGACGATGTTGACGGCCTCGATCGCGAGCGCGACCTGCTCGGGGTACCCGGCCAGGAACGGCTCATCGATCTGCAGGATCTTCACCCCGGCCGCGACCAGGCGGTGGGCCTCGGCGTTCAGCCGGTGGGCCAGGGCCCGCGTGAGGTCGCTGGTGTCGGCGTAGGCGGTGTTGGTGATGCGGCGCGATAGCGAGAACGGGCCGGTAAACGAGAATTTGATCGGCCGGTCCGTATTCGCCCGGGTGAATGCGAAGTCGTCGGCCAAGCCAATTTCAGTGCCATCGTCCAACGGCAGCACCGAGGTGACGGCGGCGTCGTAATAGTCGTAATAGAAGCTCTTTGACAACGACGCGATCTGGATGCCGGGGATATGCGCGAGCAGGTAATCGATGTCATTGTCGCGACGCAACTCACCGTCGGAGACAATGTCGATCCCGGCCCGTTCCTGATCCTTTATCGCGGCCTTTATCGCGGTCTCTTCGATATCGCGCAGATGCTGGGCGCTGATGCGGTGCTGGTAATAGTCGGTCTTGAGCCGCTCGAGCCAGTCGGGCACCGAATAGGAGCCAACGACGGTGGTGGGCAGCAGCGGCTGCCCCTTCAAAATTTCAGCCGACGACGGGCGCATGTCAATCCCTCACTCGGGCGGTCAAGGTGGTGACGTTGGTTCCCTGGCGGTGTGCGAACGCCTGGATCTGAAGTTCGAAGCCGCGACGATTGCCGATGTGCTGCAGCAGCGCCCCGTTCACCCAGTTGACGACCGAACCGTCATACTTGCCGGGACCCGAGAAGGCCTGCTGGTACCGCCTCAGGTCGGTGACGAAGATGTCGTGATTGAGCAGCTGACCGTACGGGTGCAGCAGCGGCAGCGTGTCGACGAAGCTGGCCACCGCACCATTGCTGACCTGCATCCGGATGTCGCCACCCGACTCGAGCAGCGGGCGCAGCGCCTCGCCCGAGACGTTCGGCGCGATCTCGTACAGGTCGAGGCCGCCAAGAGGTTCGTAGCGTTCCTCCAGCCGCACCGCGTCCCAGCACTCGCGCCAGAAGTCGACGGCCGCCGCTACATCGGCGAACGTGGCCGGGGCGGCTTCGTGGAGCAGTTCGGGACCGAGTCGCAGCAACCTCGACACCAGGTCGGGCAGCTGTTCCGGCGTGACCGAGATCTTCGCTGCGATCTGCGCGGCGGCATCACCGCTGAGGTAGGCCCGCACTGCAACCCGGTAGACCCGGCCGCCGATACTGGCGATCTCGTCCGTCGGCAGGTTGTCGTAGACGTTGGAGATGTAGACGAGGAAGGCCTTGTAACGCAGGAAGCCCAGGGCGGTCTGGGGTTTGGTCGCGTCGAGGACGACTGCGCTGACATGCTCGGCGTGCGGAGCGACCGCGGCCCGCGCGAGCTCGAGGACGTGCGGCGAGTAGTCGGCCATCAGATAGTGCAGCCGGCGGTAGTAGTCCTTACCGTGCTCGGCGTCTAGTTCGGTGAAGACGTCGAGCCAGGTGCGGGCCTGGTTGCCGTTTCCGACGCCCAGTTCGACGACGTAGAGCGCATCGGGCAATGCGTTGCGCTCGGCCAGTGAGTCCCAGACCCCGAACAGCTGAGTGATCAGCTCGCGGACCCCGTCGACATTGGTGGCGTCACTCTGCCCACCGGGCAGCGCTTGTTCGTAGGCGTGCCCCGATGCCTCCTCCCAGAGCGAGAGCGCCTTCCAGTACAAGCCGTTGAAGGCCCAGATGATGCTGTCGACGCCGGCGCTCCAGTCCTGCAGGTAGATCCGGCCACTGGTCGAGGAGTCCCGGTTCTGGGCGAGCGCGAGGCGGGCCGCGTCGCCGATGTCGGCCGCATTCGCGCGTCGCAGGTCGACCGCCAGCTCGATCTGCTCGGGGCCGCCGGCCGCGCCGCGGGTGCCCTGAATCGTGCGGACATCGACGATCTCGCGGAAGTTGTTCTTGTACTGCACCCAGTCATAGACCAGGCGCGTCCGAGCGAGGTCGTCCGGGTTCTCGCTCAGGGCCGACACGATGGGGTCCAGGGTGCCGGCCACGTCGACCGGCTTGGCGCCGTGCAGTCGATTGATCGGCCGGATGTCAACCAGCATGTTCGGTCACTCCCCTATCAGACTCGTCGAAATGGCTCGGACCGGGCAGTGGGTCGGCGTCGGGCTCGGGCCGCCGGTCGATGCCAGCCTGTCGGAGGATCTCGGGTACGGCGGTTTCGTTGCCGAAGGCCATGACGTGCACGCCGGCCACCCCCTTGATCTCTCTTACCCGCTCGATCGTCTCGGCGCACAGTCGCACGCCCTCATTTGCGAACTCGGCCGGATCGACCGCCAGCAGCCGCGCGCCCACTTCTTTCGGGATCACCAGGCCGGGCACGCTCGTGCTCATGTGCTCTAGCGCGCGCGGTGAGCGAACCGGTCCGACGCCGGCGATGACCTTGCACCGCTCATGCAGACCGAGATTGCGCACGTCCGACATCCAGCGGGCGAACGCCTCGACGTCGAACACGTACTGGGTCTGCACGAACTGTGCGCCGGCGGCGACCTTCTTACCCAGCCGCTCGGCCCGGTATTGGACGGGCGGAGCGAACGGATTCTCGACCGAACCCAGGAACAGCGTCGGCGCCGGCTCGAGGCGGCGGCCCGAAAGCAGCCGGCCCTCGTCGCGCATCGTTCGCGCCAGCCAGACCATCTGGACGCTGTCGATGTCGAAGACCGGCTTGGCCTGGGGGTGGTCACCGAAGCGGGGGTGATCACCACTGAGCAGCAAGACGTTACGAATGCCGAGCGCCGAAGCCCCTAAAAGATCAGCCTGCAGAGCGATCCGATTGCGATCACGAGCGGTTATCTGCATAACCGGCTCTATCCCGGCCGCCATCACGATCGCGCTGCCGGCGAGCGAACTCATCCGGACGAACGCGCCTTGGTTGTCGGTCAGGTTTACCGCATCGACCCAACCCTTGAGCAGATCGACCTTGCCGTGCAGTGCATCGACCCCGGCGCTACGCGGTGGGCCGAGTTCGGCCGTCACCGCGAAGCGACCGGATTCGAGCACGCGTTGCAGTCCGCTGACCGGAGCCGCTGGACCGCCGGCCGCGGAAATGGTGGCGGTGGTCAATTCGGACGCGCAATCTCCACCGGCGTGCCGAGGCCGTTAGTGCTGGTCCACAGGCCGTCGTCGCGCCCCTGCCAGTAGTTCACCCAGGAGCTCTTACCGCTCTCACGGTGATCGACCGGGCGTTGTAGCAGCCGCAGATCGGCCCGATGCCCTTCGGCGTCGGCCCGTTCGAACGCGGTGACCCAGACACACTTCATGGCTGGGTAGACCTCGCATTCACCGCCCGTCCCCACCCCGCCGCACGGTCCGTTCCGAAGCTGCTTGGGGCAGCTCATTGGACACGCGTAGCCGGTGCCCGGCAGCGCGCACTCGCCGCACATCTGGCAACCGAAGATCGAGTTCTTGACCTTCTCTTCGGTCCGGGTGAACAACCGGTACGCAACCGGATGCCGCTCCAGATACTGAGCCAGCCGACGATAGACGGGGTTGGGAGCCAGCAGTTTGTTGAGCCGGTACATGGTCCCGGCCCGAACTGCCGGCACCGTGGGTGTCGGCAGTCGGACGGACCGGGTACCAGGCATCAGTTACAGACCGGCTTCGCTGCGCATCGCGTCGGCCTTGTCGGTGATCTCCCACGGGAAGTCACCCTCGCGGCCGAAGTGGCCGTACGCCGCGGTCTGCTGGTAGATCGGACGGGCCAGGCGCAGGTTCGCGCGGATGGCCGCCGGGCGCAGGTCGAAGTGCTTCTCGACGAGACCGGCGATGACCTCCTCGGACACCTTATTGGTGCCGAAGGTCTCGATCAGCAGGGAGAACGGGCGGGCAACACCGATCGCGTAGGCCACCTGGATCTCGGCGCGGTCGGCCAGGCCGGCGGCGACGATGTTCTTGGCGACGTAGCGAGCAGCGTACGCGGCCGAGCGGTCGACCTTCGACGGGTCCTTACCCGAGAAGGCACCACCACCGTGGCGGGCGTAGCCACCGTAGGTGTCGACGATGATCTTGCGGCCGGTCAGGCCACAGTCGCCCACGGGACCACCGATGACGAACCGTCCGGTCGGGTTGACCAGGAAGTTCGGCTCGAGGGTCTCGGCGGTGTAGAGGTCGGCCGGCAGAACCGGCAGCACCACGTGCTCCCAGAGGTCGGTGCGGATCTGCTCCGAGGAGACCTCTTCGGCGTGCTGGGTCGAGATCAGGACCTTGTCGATACCGACGGCGACGCCGTCGCGGTAGCGAATGGTGACCTGGGTCTTGCCGTCGGGACGCAGGTAGGGCAGCGTGCCGTTCTTGCGAACCTCGGACAGTCGCTTGGCCAGGCGGTGGGCCAGAGCGATCGGCATCGGCATGAGCTCGGGGGTCTCGCGGGTCGCGTAACCGAACATCATGCCCTGGTCGCCGGCGCCGGCCTGGTCGTACGCGTCACTCTGGGCCTGAGCGGTACGGATCTCGTGGCCGGTGTCGACGCCCTGCGCGATGTCGGGTGACTGCTTGTCGAGCGCGACGAGCACGGCGCAGGCGTTGCCATCGAAGCCTAGGTCACCGTTGTTGTAGCCAATCTCGTTGATCGTCCTACGGGCGACGGCCTGGTAGTCGACGTCGGCGGTGGTCGTGATCTCGCCGGCGATGACGACGAGACCGGTGGTAATCAGGGTCTCGCAGGCGACGCGGGCGTTGGGGTCCTGAGCGAGGATCGCGTCCAGGATGCCGTCCGAGATCTGGTCGGCGATCTTGTCCGGGTGACCTTCGGTCACCGACTCCGAGGTGAATACGGTTTCTTGCGATGTCATCTAGTTCGCGTTCCTTCTGCTCCGGTGGACGCGCCGGGCGATCGCCCGGCACATTCGGCGTTGGTGGCAACGCCACTAACTAGCTTCACAACCGATCAGGTGAAGACGATCGTCTTGTTGCCGTGCACGATCACCCGATCCTCGACGTGCCAGCCAACTGCGCGAGCAAGAACCTCGCGCTCGACAAAGCGACCGGCCCGGCGAAGTTCCGCGACCGGTTGACGGTGATCGACGCGGGCGACATCTTGTTCGATGATCGGGCCGGCGTCGAGTTCGGCGGTGACGTAGTGAGCCGTCGCCCCGATCAGCTTCACGCCCCGCTCGGCGGCCCGACCGTAAGGGTCGGCGCCGACGAATGCGGGCAGGAAGCTGTGGTGGATGTTGATCGCCTGGTGCTCGAACTTCGAGATGAAGTTCGCCGAGATGATCTGCATGTAGCGGGCCAGCACGACGGTGTCGACGTGGCCGACCATCAGTTCGAGCTGCGCCGCCTCGGCCTCGTCCTTGTTGTCCTTGGTCACCGGGATGTGGTGGAACGGGATCCCGGCCGCCAGCACCGGCGGGGCCAGATCGAGGTGGTTCGAGATAACCATGGTGATCTCGGCATTGAGGTCACCCGACTGTTGGCGCCAGAGCAGTTCGTGCAGCGCGTGGTCGGCCTTCGAGACCATGATGGCCAGCCGTTTGGGCTGGGCCGCCCGCGCGAAACGCCACTGCAGCTCGAACTCGTCGGCCAGTGTCGCGAAGCCGGACTCGACGTCGCCCACCCGAGCCTCGAGCTCGGGCAGCAAGAACTCGACCCGTAGGAACAGCCGTCCCGAGATCGGGTCGGTCGAGTACTGCTGGAAGTCGGTGATGTTCGCGCCCAGGTTGAACAGCATCGTCGTGACGGCGGCCGAGACGCCGGGACGGTCGGGGCAGGACGCCAGCACTCGCCCGACGTCGCGCAGCTCGGCTTGACGCAATTGCGCGCGGCCGGGCAAGACGGCAGATTCGGTCATCACACTGGCCTTTCCAAGTGTCGCGCCGGGTGGAATCGGCGGCGATCCGTTCGGGTGTTTGCGCCGATCGTCGGACGATCTCAATCGGGGTCAGAACAAAGTCTGGCCCTTGAGAGGTGGATCACCTAGTTGGTCAGACCACCAGACTTTGACGCCTCGATAGTGATGTGACCACAGTATCTGAGCCATCATCACAAAGTATGGGTACCGATATTGTGACCATGCCACTGATTCGGTCTCCGCTCACCGCACCGTAACGCCGATCCGAAGCCGCCTACCGTCGACCTTGCCCCCCGGAGCGGCCGTGACACGCCGGCAAAGTGCCGACTGGGGTGTCAATGTCGACGCGAGGGTGCTATTGCTGGTCGCAGTGCCGGTTAGAGCGCGCCGATCAGGCCGGCCAGGCTGCTGGGCTCGGCGGTTCCCAGGACGACCCCTTGCGCTATTTCGCTAACCCCGGCGAGGAGTTGCTTGGCCAGCGCAATACCCGTGGCCGACGGGTCGGAGCCGCCCTGCTTCATAGCGGCCAGCGTCTCGGTCGGGATGTAGACATCGGGAACCTCGTGAGCCAGGAATTCGGCCTGCTCGAAGGACTCCAGTGCCACCACCGTTATCAGCGCGGGAACGTAATCGTCGGAAATCGCATCGAGTACCCGACGGACTCGACCCAATTCATGGACGGGCCGGCTGATCAGGAACTGCGCACCGGCCCGGATCTTGGCGCGGGTGCGGGCGATCTCTTCCTCGAGATCGACGGCACCCGGATTGAAGCGGGCGCCGATATGGAAGGCGGTCTCGGTACCCAACGAAAGACCCGAGAAGTCCTGGCCCTTGTTCAGCGCGGCCAGTAGCCCGATCATGCCGATCGAGTCGACCTCCCAGACGCCGTCGGAGTTGGGGTATTCGCCGCGGATCGGTGGATTGCCCGTCTCGCAGACGATCGTGCGCAGGCCCAGCGCATGCACGCCGAGCAGCGCGGCCTGCAGCGTCATGATCGTCTTGTCCCAGGTGGTCGCGGTCGCGATCGGGTCGATGCCGCAGCGATACTGCAGGTTCAGCGCAACACTCACCGCGTCGGCCCGGGCTCGGGCACTGGGCTGGTCGGCGACGTAGAACAGATCCACCCCGCTGCCGCGGGCCGAGTCGATGAAGTCGGCCGTCCGGTCGAGCTCGGCGATGTTGTCGGCCCGGATCTGCGCGACCACACTGAACTGCCCCTGGGCCAATCGGGCGGCTAGACCGGCGCGCGAACCGGGCTGGTCGGCCGGCACGCGCGGCTCGAGCAGTGCCGGCGGCACCGACGCCGGGCGGCGTCGGGCTCGGGTGCGAAGATCGGCGACCGCCTCGACCGCGGCCCGGATGTGATTGGGCGTCGTTCCACAGCAACCGCCGACGATCGCTGCGCCCGTGGCCGCGTAGCGGCGGGCGTACCGGGCGAAATAAGCGTCGTCGATGATGTATTCGAATCGACCACCGGCCACTCGCCGGGGCAGACCGGCGTTGGGCTGCGCGGTCACCGGCAGCCGGCTGTGCCGCACCAACTGCTCGAGGATCGACTGAACCTGCTGGGGGCCGACGGTGCAGTTGACGCCCAGCGCGACGATCGGCTGTTCGCTGAGCCGGCTGGCCACCACCATCGGCGTCTCGCCCCCGAAGGTGAGTCCATCGGGTGAGAACGTGGCCTGGGCGATGATCGGCAGGTCGCTGAAGTCTGCAGCGATGGTGATCGCCTCGATCAGCTCGTCGAGGAAGCCGAAGGTCTCGAAGACCAGCAGATCGACACCACCGTCGTGCAGCGCCTTGATCTGCTCGGCCAGTGCGTCCATCCGGTGCTGCGGGTGGACCTGCGAGCGCTGGCTGGCTCCGACCGCGGGCGAGACGGAGCCGGCGACGAAGACCCGGCGGTCGCTCCGGTCGGCCGCCGTGCGGGCCAGGTCGACCGCGGCGACATTGAGCTCGGCGACCCGGTCGGCGAGACCAGAGCTGTCCAACCGGATCCGGCTGGCGCCGAAGGTGTTGGTGAGCAGGATGTCGGCGCCGGCGTCGACGTAGCTCTCGTGCACGGTGCTGACGAGGTCCGGGTTCGACAGGTTCAACTCGGGCAGCGAACGGTGTAGCGAGTTGCCGGCGGCGTGCAGCATGGTGCCCATCGCGCCGTCACAGATCAATACCCGGCGTTCGAGCAGTTCGGAGAACTCGCTCATGTGGCCGGCCCCTTTCCGTCCAGTCCCCCGACCGCCTCGATGATCTCGACCGCCACCTGCGCGAGCAGCCGGTCGCGGTAGTTGTCGAGGTCGAGGCCGGTCAGTTCCTCGACCCGGCGGATCCGGTAGGCCACCGTGTTCGCGTGTACGTGCAGGGTGCGCGCGGCCCGCTGCGGGCTGTTGTTCTCGCGGAAGAAACACGCCAGCGTGTGGACGTATTCGGGACGGCGGCGAACCAACTCCCCGAGCACCTCGTCCGCGAACGTGCGCAACTGGGAGATGTCGGCGCGTTCGAGCAGCAGCCGGTGGATGCCGAGGTCTTCGAAGGCGACGACCTGGTCGCGTCGGCCCATCCGCTGGGCGGTGACGATCGTGCGCCGCGCGTCCGCGTACGCCGACGCGATCTGGGTGGCCGCGCGGCACGGTCCGCCGACTCCGATCGACAGGATGACGTCGGGGAACGACTTGCGGGTGCGCTGCAGGCACAGTTCGCCCAGGTGACGCGCTTCGGCGATGGAGCCGCGGTCGCCCACCTCGCCGGCCTCGGCCCGACCGTCAGGCACGACGATCACCAGCTCTTCACCGCGCAACGAGACGATCGCTTCGGGCGCGTACATCGTCAGCATCCGTTCGAGGGCGTCCAGCGCCCGCTCGACGCGGGGTACCGATGGGTCGGGATGCAGCTGCGCGGGCTCGGCCAGGATCGACACGACGTGGTGACTGCGCTCGGAGTCGTACCCGAGCAGCTTCGCCCACCGTTCGATCTCGGATACCTCGGCGCCCCGGGAGTACAGCAATCCCTCGACGATGTCATCGCGGGCACTGCTCGCCGCGACGGCAACGATCTGGTCGCGGCCCAGGATCACGCCGCAGACGGTCGCCGCATGTTCGGTCAGCAGCAGTCGCAAGTCATCGCCCAGACCCTGATCGCCGCTGTCGAGCGTCATCAGATAGGCCGGCACCTCGTCACCCACCAGGATCGGCGCGATGATCACCGACGCGGCCGACTCGACGTCGGGCAGGCAGAGGGCGCAGCGGGTGCGGCCGACCGTCGCCAGTACCTGGGTCAGCCGCGGCTGGGCCAGGTACTTCTGGACGCCACCGGTCGAGGCGAAATGGGCCGCCGAGGCGCTCGTCAGGACGTTGAGCTGCTGGTCGACGATGGCGACGGTCGAGTCGGTGCGCGCAGCGATCAGCTCGGCGACCTCGTCGAGGGTCGCGTTCTGCACAGCCATGCTCGACAGCTGCCGATAGACGGTGACCAACCGGCGCAGGACGACCAGCTCACGAGCGGGATCGGTGCGGCCCGAACTCGCCGCCAGTTCGGCCCGCCCATCGGTGGCGTCCACGCCAAAAGGTTAGCATCGGCGCCGCTGAGCCCGGCGGTTTTGCGCGGTTGCAGGAAGTTAGCCCGGTTTGTGCAGCGGCCAATCGCGGGCCAGTTGTCGCGCCCGCTCCAGCACTTCCGACAACGGGATTCCGCTCGCCGCGGCCGCGGCAACGGCGTCGACGAACTCGGCCTGCACGCTCACCGCGCGGCCGCCCAGAAAGCCCCGTTTGACCGCGACGGGCTGACCGCCGACCTCGACGATCACCGAGTCCCGTGGCAGCGATCGGCGCTCGACACCGTAGGTTCGCGCGCCCAGCGTGATGCCGAGCCCGGCCAGCACGGCGAACCCGGCATCGAGCGAGTCGGCCGGCAGCAGTGCGGTGACGACGTGGCCCGGACGGCCGTGGCGCATCAGGATCGGCGTCAGCCAGGCGTCGGCCGCACCCGCCTGGTGCAGCGCGTCGAGCACCGGCGGCCATAGTCGGGGGTCGAGGTCATCGACGGTCGCCTCAAGCACCATCAGATCGACCTGCTGCCAATCGGCGGCAGCCACTGCGCGGTCACCGACCACGACCCGGGTGACGTTCGGGCGGTCGTCGGGGTCATAGCCCCCGGCGCCGCTGCCGGTCGAGCGGATCGACAGCGCCGGCAGCGGGCCCGTCCCGGTGGCCAGAGTTGCGACCAGGGCTGCGCCGGTCGGAGTGCACAGCTCGCGATCACCGGCCCCGGCCGAGACCGGGTAGCCGCGCAGCAGTTCGAGGACGGCCGGCACCGGTACCGGCAGCAGGCCGTGCTCGGTCCGCACGCTGCGGCCGCCGAGCGCGATCTGGCTGACCACGCGGACCGCGTCCGGGGCCAGCAGGCCTAGGGAGTCCAGGGCCACGGCACAGCCGATGATGTCGGCGATCGAATCGAGCGCGCCGACCTCGTGGAAATGGACGGCCGCCGCCGCGGTGCCATGCACCTGACCCTCAGCTTCAGCCAGCCGTCGAAAGGTGCGTTCGGCGAAACCGGCCGCGGCCTCGGACAGGCCGGCGGCCGCAATAAGCGTCAGAACGTCGTCGAGGTGGCGACGGATGCTGCTCGGTGCGGTGGTCACGATCAGCCGATTGGCCCGCAGACCGTGCCGTCGCACCGACTCCACGTCGATCTCGATTGCCTCGCCGGCCGCGCTTGCCGTCGCGGCGACCGCGGCGCGCACGGCAGCCAGGTCGGCCCCCGCGTCGAGCAGTGCGGCCAGCAACATGTCGCCGGCAAGGCCGCGGCTGGCGTCGATCCACAGAACCGACTGGGTACCGGTCATGCTCGCGGCGCGGTCTGCCGGGCGATCCGGGCGGCGGCCACTCCGGCGCCGAAGCCGTTGTCGATGTTGACCACGGTGACCCCGGGCGCGCAGGCGTTGAGCATGGTCAGCAGCGCGGCCAGGCCACCGAACGAGGCGCCGTACCCGACACTGGTCGGCACCGCGATGAGCGGGAGACCGATCAGGCCGGCCAGCACACCGGGCAGCGCACCGTCGACCCCGGCCACGGCGACCACCGCGTCGGCCGCCCTGATTTGGTCGAGGTGGGCCAGCAGCCGGTGCAGGCCGGCGACACCGACGTCGACCACCTGCTCGACGGCCGCGCCGAACACCTGCACGGTAACCGCGGCCTCGCGGGCCACCGGTGCGTCCGACGACCCGGCCGTCACCACGACGACCCGGCCGCGCGGCGCCGGTAGCGGGCCGAGCCGCACCGTCCGTCCGACGTCGTCGAGGACGGATTCCGGCAGTTCGCTCGCACACAGCGCCCGGGTTGCCTCGCTGCAGCGGGTCGCGAGCACAGCACGCTCGGGATGCGCCTGGGCCAACGCGGCCAGCGCGGCGACCGTCTCGGCCGGTGTCTTGTGCGACGCCAGCACCACCTCGGCGTCGCCCGTGCGGGCCAGTCGGTCGGTGTCGATGTTGGCGAAGCCCAGGTCGAGGAAACCGCGATCCTGGGGCACAGAACGGATTGTGTCATGCTGCTGGAATGAGCCACCTGCCCGCGGTTGAGGCCAGCGCGGGCGCGATCACCGATTCGGCCGAGGGTCTGCTCGATTGGTTCCGCCCGTTCGGGCGGGTGACGGTGGCCTACTCGGGCGGCGTCGACTCAGCCCTCGTCCTGGCCGCCGCGGTGCGCGCGCTCGGTGCTGCGGCCGTCCATGCGGTGACCGCTCGCTCCCCCGCGCTGCCGTTGGACGCCTGGTCGGTCGCAGTCGACGTGGCCGCCGGGTTGGGCGTCACCCACAGCTCGGTATGGACCAACGAGCTCGAGACCGACGGCTATGCGGCCAACGGGTCGGACCGTTGCTACTTCTGCAAATCGACCCTGCTCGACGCGGTCACCGCCATCACCGCATCGGTCACGACCGGAGTGATCGTGACCGGTACGAACGCCGACGACGTGCGCGCGGGCTGGCGACCGGGCATCAGCGCGGCGGCCGAGCGGGGGGCGCGAACCCCGCTGGCCGACCTCGGGCTGACGAAGGACGAGGTTCGCGCGATCAGCCGGGCCTGGAACCTGCCGACCTGGAACCAGCCGGCCAGTCCCTGCCTGTCGAGCCGCATCGCGTACGGAATCCCGATCACGGCCGCCCGGCTGAGCCGGGTGGATGAGGCCGAACGGGCGGTCCGGGCCCTGCTCGCCGCCAATCGGGTGGACGTGTTCAACCTGCGGGTGCGCGACCTCGGCGACGACGTTCGCCTCGAGGTCGATGCCGGGCGGGTCGACGCGGTTACCGCGCTGGCCCCGCTCGGCGCCGTGATCGCCGATGCCGGCTTCGCCGACGCGAACCTGACGGTGGCGGCGTTCGCGTCCGGCAGCCTGAACGCGGTGCTGCCCGAGTCGCTGCGCTTCGCCGTCCGGAAGGGGCGATGACGACGTGATCATTGATTGCCACGGCCACTACACGACGGTGCCGGCGGCCCTGGCCGATTGGCGGCAACTCCAGCTCGCCGCCTGGGCCGACGGAAGCCACCCGCCCCCGCCCCCGCAGTTCGACGACGACACGCTGCGCGAGTCACTCGAAAGCAACCAGCTCAGGCTGGCTCGCGAGCGCGGCATCGACCTAACGCTCTTCTCGCCGCGCGCGTCAGCGATGGGGCACCACCAGGGCGATCACGCAGTCAGCGCCGAGTGGACGCGGATCAACAATGACCTCATCGAGCGGGTGGTCGACCTCTACCCGGACACTTTCGCCGGAGTCGGCTCGTTGCCGCAGTCGCCGGGCGTCCCGATCGAACAGTCGATCCCGGAACTGCGGCGCTGCGTCGAGGAACTCGGATTCGTCGGCTGCCTGGTGAATCCGGACCCGAGCGGTGGGCATTGGAACGGAGCACCGCTGACCGACCGGTCCTGGTACCCGTTGTACGAGGTGATGGTCGAACTCGATGTGCCGGCAATGGTCCACGTATCGGCCAGCGACAACGCGAACTTCCACGCTACCGGTGCGCATTATCTCAACGCCGACACGACCGCGTTCATGCAATTCGTCCAGGGTTCGCTCTTCACGGACTTCCCGGACCTGCGTTTCGTCATCCCGCACGGCGGCGGCGCGGTGCCCTACCACTGGGGCCGCTTCCGGGGGCTGGCCGACATGCTCAACCAGCCGTCCGTGGCCGAGAACGTCATGGGCAACGTCTGGTTCGACACGTGCGTCTACCACCAGCCGGGCATCAACCTGCTCTTCGATGTAATCGACCACCGGAACATTCTTTTCGGGTCCGAGATGGTCGGCGCCGTGCGGGGCATCGATCCCGAAACCGGCCACCACTTCGATGACACCCGCCGTTACGTCGACCACCTCGATCTGACGCCCGAGGGCCGGGAAGCGATCTACGCCGACAACGTCCGCCGGGTCTACCCGAAACTTGACGCTCGCCTGCGGGCGTTGGGTCATTGAGCCCGCAGCTCTGACCAGGAGATAGACGCGACGATGCTGGTAACCGCCGATGAGGCCACCGCGGTGGCGACCGCCGCGCTGCGATCGGCCACCGTTCCCTCCGACGCCGCTGCTCTGCAGGCCGACGTCTGGGTCGAGGCCGAGCTGCGGGGACACCCCTCCCACGGACTGCTCCGGTTGCCGCGGCTGATCGAGCGCATCCGCAACGGCGTCTGCGATCCACTCGCGACCGGCTCGCACCGATGGACCGGCGATGCATTGCTCAGCGTCGAGGGCCAGCAGGGGCTCGGACCGGTAGTCGCGATGCGGGCCCTCAATGTCGTCACCGAGCGGGCGCGGACGACCGGGGTCGCAGTGGCCGCCATCACCGCGAGCAACCACCTCGGGATGCTGTCCTATTACGCCGAGCGGGTGGCCGAAGGCGGTCAGCTCGTACTGGCGCTCACCACCAGCGAGGCGCTGGTGCATCCCTGGAACGGACGCACCGCGATGGTCGGTTCGAACCCGATCGCGATCGGCGTCCCGGCCGACCCGGAGCCATTCGTCCTCGACATGGCCACCTCGGCCGTCTCGATGGGCAAGGTGATCGACCACGCCAACCGGCACCGGCCGCTCGAACCCGGCTGGGCTGCGGACGCCGAGGGGCGACCCACGACCGACCCGGTCGCCGCCCGCACCGGATCGATCAGCCCGTTCGGCGGCCCGAAGGGTTATGGCCTCGGGCTGGCGTTCGAAGTGCTGGTCGCCGGGCTGACGGCCAGCGCGCTCGGCACCGGCGTTCACGGCACGCTCGACTCCGAGCGGCCGGCCACGAAGGGCGACGTGTTCATCGTCTTCCAACCGGGCACCGATGTGGCGTCGACCATCGGGGCCTACCTAGGTCTGGTGCGCGACAGCGCCCGGGCCGACAGCGATCAGCCCATCCTGGTTCCGGGCGACCGGGCCCGCGAACGCCGGCGCGCCACGATGCAGTCGGGCTTCGAGGTGCCCGACGATCTGTGGTCCGTGCTGCGGTCACTCTCGAGCTGAGCACGGGCCAGCGCTTCCAGCGGCAGAATGCGTACGGACGAAGGAGAACTCAGTGCCTGTGCCCTCGGCGCCGCTGCGCAAGCTCGGCTTCCTGACGATCGGCCAGTTCGACCGGGCCGACCCGCGGGCCGGCCACGAGTCGACGCTCGAGGTCATCTCACTCGGCGAGCGGCTCGGCTTCGACAGCGCCTGGGTGCGTCACCGGCATCTGCAATATGGCATCTCATCACCCGTCGCCGTGCTGGCCGCGGCTTCGCAACGAACCCGCCGGATCGAACTCGGCACCGCCGTCATCCCCCTCGGTTGGGAGAACCCACTGCGGCTGGCCGAGGATCTCGCCACCGTCGACATCCTGTCCGGCGGCCGGCTCAATCCCGGGCTGAGCGTCGGGCCGCCGCGTCACTTCGACGAGCTCAAACAGTCGCTCTACCCGGACACCGCCGACCTCGAGGACTTCAGCTACGAGCGAGTCGCCCGACTGCTGAGCCTGATCCGCGGCGAGCCGGCCAGCTCGTTCAGCGGCACCGAAGGGATCGAGGCCTACTCCGAGCGGGTCGAGCCGCACTCCCCCGGGCTCGGCAGCCGGATGTGGTACGGCGGGGCCAGCGTCCGGTCGGCTCAGTGGGCCGGCGAGCACTCGATGAACTTTCTGACCAGCAGCGTGGTCAAGGCCGAGGCCTCCGAGGACTTCGCCGAGACGCAGCTTTCGCACATCCGGGCGTTCCGAGCGCACCACCCCGATGGCGCGAGGGCCCGGGTGTCACAGGGGCTCGTGATCATCCCAACCGATACGGCGTCGCCCGGGCAGCGCGAGAAGTACCAGCAGTACGCGCAGGCTCGACTACCTCGTACCCGCACTCCGCAGGGACCGGCCCGGATGGTCTTCTCACCGGACTTCGTCGGTTCCTCCGGTGAGCTGGCGCAGCAGTTATACGCCCACGCAGCCTTCCGCGAGATCGACGAGGTGGCCGTCGCGCTGCCCTTCAGCTTCGAGCATGACGACTACGTTCAGATCCTCACCGACCTGGCGACCCGGCTCGGTCCGGCGCTCGGCTGGAAACCTTCGGTCTGATCGGTGGCCGATAGATGACCAACGACGACGAACGCGACGGTGTTCGGCTGACCAACCTCGACCAGGCGCTGTTCGACCAGGACCCAGCCACCAAACGCGACCTGGTCGATTATCTCGACGCCATGAGTGATCGCATGGTCGCGCATCTGCACGATCGACCGCTCTCCGTGATCCGGGTGCGACCGGGCCAGCCGCCCTTCATGCAGAAGAACCTGCCGAAATACACACCGGACTGGGTGCCGCGCGCGACGATGTGGGCCGAGGCCTCCAAGCGTGAGATCTCCTACCCACTCGGCAACGATCGGCGCACCCTGCTGTGGTTGGCCAACCAGCGGGCCGTCGAGTATCACCCGGCCCTCTTCCGCATCGATGCGCCGCAGAATCCGACCGAGTTGGTGCTCGACATAGACCCTCCCGAGGGCGCGCCGTTCTCGCTCGCGGTGGCCGCCGCCCGGCTGGTCCGTCAGGCGCTCGCCGCGACCGGACTGACCGGTGCGGTGAAGACGAGCGGTGCGAAGGGACTGCATATCGTCGTGCCGATCACCGGGTCGACCGCCGAACAGGCCGCCGCTGCGACCCGCGCCCTGGCGGCTCGGGCCGAGCAACTCGATCCCACCCTGGCGACCACGGCGTTCGTACGCGACGAGCGGGCCGGCAAGGTTTACATCGACTCGACCCGCGCGGGTGGCGCCACGGTGGCCGCGGTGTACGGGCCGCGGCTGCGTCCCGGTCTGCCGGTGTCGTTCCCGGTCGGCTGGGACGATCTCGACGACATCGGGCCAAGCGACTTCACGCTGCACAATGTCGTTGATTTGACCAACGGACGCGACCCGTGGGCCGAGGCGTTACCCGCCGCGCAGTCACTCAATGACGGACTGGTCGAACACGGCCGGACGATTCCGATCGCTCGGGTGCAGGCCATGCACGAAGGTAAGCGTCGAGCTCGGCGGTCGGCGCCAACGGCGGACTGAGTTCGGCATCGGTCGTCCTCGTCGCGGGCGGCCCGGACGGGGCGACGCCGTGCCACAGACCGATTCGGATCAGATCGCGGAACATCGATCCTCCTCCTTGGCAGAGTGCTCAGGCCGCGCGAAAGAGCCGCACGTCGCCGCTGCCGGTCTTGGCCCTGATGGTGATCGATCCGCGCTCACGGTCCGGTTTGGCCGACACCGGCAGCTGTGGATCGATGTGACCGGAGCCGCTGGTCAGGTCGAGCCGGGCCACCACCCCGGCGGGGACGCCGATGCTCAGAGCTCCCGAGCCACTGGCCAGATCGACGTTGCCAAAGATCGCGCCCAGCTCGGCCTCGCCCGAACCGGTCCGAAAGCGCACCGGACCGCGGGCGGTGTCGACCACGAGCCGGCCCGAGCCGCAGGCTGAGGTGAGCGAGCCGCCGACCTCGCCGAAATGCGCCACCCCGGAACCCGACTTCACGGTGGCCGAGCCGGTGACCCGCTGGATGGAGGAGTTGCCACTGCCGTAACGCAGCCGCAGATCGCCGTCGATCTGCTCGGCGGTGAACTCGGTGACTCCCGCCCCGAGATCCACGCCGCCACAACGACCGAGCAGCGAGATGTCGGCGGTGAACGACCCGATCCTGATCGGCGTGCCGCTCGGCACGGTCACTTCGATGTCGACCGCGTCCTGAGTGCGCCCACCGATCAGGTCGAAGATGCCGCCGGTTCGTGGCGTCGCGATCTGCAACGTCGAACCGCGCAGTTCGACCGTGGTCTGTTCGATCACGGTGGACGGGCCGGAGCGCACGCTCAGCGTGACGGTCGCCTCGCTCAGCCCGTCCACCGCCGTAACCCGCAACGATCCGTGCCCGATGCGTACGACGAGCTTCAGCTGCCGGTCGACCGCGAAGGTTTGGGTAGTCATCTCATCAACTCCTGTTAACCGTTGATCCAGCCGGTGACGTGGTGTGCGTTGGCGCCGCGGTCCCAGCCGGACCCGCGGCGACCGAACGGCGCTCCCGGTCCGGGGCCGTTCAGCGCGGCCGTGGCGACCCGCACCAACCAGGTGTTGACCGAGATACCGTCCCGGGTCGCCGCAGCATCGATATCGGTTTTGAGCGACTCGGACAGACGCAACGAAATGCGGGCCGACGCGTCGCCGTCATCGGCGCGAGGCGGCACCGGCTCGGTCGAGTCGGGGACCGGCACACTGACCGCGATACGAATGTCGTCGGCATCCAGGTGGACCGCGACCGCGGGTGAGCCCGGACTGTCGAGCAGCGCCGCGGTGATCTCGTCGGCCGCAGCCGCGAGCGCGCCCAGAATGGCCAACCGGACGGCGGGGGCCGCGGCCGTCGCCAGCGCGGCTGCGATCTCACGCACCCGGTCGTCACCCAGGGCGGCCGCGGCCGTCAGCTGCTGGGCGACATCACGGACGTAACCATCAAGCTCCATGACTCCATCATGACATCATTATGATGTCATTGCAACGTCATTTGATGTCAAATTGCTGTCGTCAGAGCGGCCTCTTCGACGTGAGCCCGGCCGCGGGCCAGCGTGATCGTCGCGATCGTCATCACGACCACGGCGACGAATCAGCAGCGCCAACCGCCCACCGCTCGCCCGCAACTGCTCGTGCAGCAGGGTCAGCCCGAGGGCAGCGGCGACCAACGGCTCGAGCACCGTGATCACCGGCAGCGAGGCCTGCAGCGCGCCGGCCTGGAAGGCGAGCTGTTGCACGTAGATGCCCGCCGCGCCGACCACCACCAAGGCGTACAGCGGCCAGGTACTGAGCGCCAGTTCGATGCCGCCATGGCGGAGGGCACCGACGAACTCCTTCGTCAGCACCGCCAGAACGCCCCCCAGAATGCCAACGACGATCGCCAGCAGGCTCGCCCGGATCGAGCCGGACGTCCGGCTGGCGGCGACCAGACACCCGAGCGAGGACCGGCACCCCGACCGCGGCCACCAGCAGCCAATGGCGCCCGGATGCATGGCTGGCGCCATTGTTCGGATTGCCGGCGGCGACGAACACCGCCAGCGACGCCGCCAGCACGGCACCCCAGATCCAGGCCGATCTCGGCAGCCGCCGATGGGCCAATCGGGCGCCGAGGGGCAGCGCGAAGAGCAGCGAGGTGACCAAGAGCGGCTGGACGACCAGCAGCGATCCGAAGGCCAGGGCCAGGGCCTGCAGTCCGTACCCGAATCCGTTGCCCAGCGTCGAGGCCCACCAGCGCGGATCGTGCGCCAACTGGACGATCAGTCGGCTACTGCGAGCGTGCGTGTCCGACACCTGGGCCGCCGCGCGCTGTTGCACGACCGTCGCGACGGCGAAGGCGAGCGCCGAGGCAAGTGCGAGCCCGGCGGCCAACGCGACGTGAGTGGTGATGTGGTGATGCGAGAGCCGGGGCAGCCGGGCGCCCACGGTCGAGCCGATCACGTGACGTCTTGGCGTCGGACCCAGACCTCGCGGATGAGCAGCAGCACCGCCGCGGCGATCGGCAGCGCCAGCAGGGCGCCGACGACGCCGCCGAGCGCCCCGCCGGCGAGGACGGCGATCACGGTGACGTACTCGGGCACGTCGACCGAGGACCGCATGACCCGCGGATAGATCACGTAGCCCTCGAGCGGTTCGTAGACCAGGTAGAAGGCGGCCGCGGCCAGGCCCGCGTCGAGCGATGACGCGAAGCAGATCAGCGTCACCACCGCATGCTCCGGTGACCGAGCCGACCAGCGGCACCAGGTCGAGCAACGCGACGAACAGCGCCAGCGGCAGCGCGTATTGGCCCAGGCCCACGCTGAGCAGCAGGATCAGGGTCACCGTGCCGGCCAGCAGCGCCACGATGAACGAGCCGACGACGAATCGGCCGGTCCGGCGCAGGATCTCATCGCCCAGCTGGCCGACGCGGACCCGGCGCGAGGCCGGCGCCAAGCGTGTAGAGCCCGCGCTTGAGCTGCGGCAGCGCGGCCAGGAAGTACAGCGTCAAGACGATGACGACGACCGTGCTCAGCAGTCCCTCGACCGCGGTGATGCCCTCGCTGAAGACGTTGTGCAGCACCTGCGAGGAGAGGTCCGGGTTCTTGAGCCGGTCCTGCAGCTTGGTGATGAAGTGATATTTGTCGTTGAGGTTGCGGATCCAGGCGTGCTTCAACAGCCCGTCCAACAGGTGCGGCCCGTCCTTGAAGAACGACGTGACCTCGTTGCTGATCACGCTGACCAGCACGAAGACGATCAGCGACGCGATCGCGAGAGCCCCGAGCGCGACGACGAGGACGGCCAGTCCGCGCTTGAGGCCGGTCCGGATCAGCAGCTCGACGATCGGGTTGAGCCCGACCGCGAGGAAGCGCCGAGACCACCACCAGCAGCAGGACGGACGCGAGCTCGCGTGACCGCCAGCGCGGCCCCCAACGCCAGCAGCAGGCCGACGCCGCCCCAGAAGCCGCGATAGAAGGCGGCCGACCGGACGAACGGCGGTCCGGGCTCGCCGAACTTGGCCGATCCCGTCGGCGTCGTCGATGACGTCGAACAGTGACCCGTCATAGGCCGGGTGAGCCGGGTTGGCGTCAACCGGCAGCTCGATGTGGATGTCGGTATGCACGTCGGCGACACGGCCGGTCCGGCGGGTTCGGCGCATTCAGCGCAGTTGATACCGCTTACGCGGCCGTCGGCCCGCGGCGATCCGGACCGGCCGAGCATCATTGCCGTGCTCGTCGTCCGTTGCCATGCGCCATCCCGTGAGTAGGTGCGCCGGCGCCGGATCAAACGCAGCTACGCGCCCTGCGTCATACCCATCTCGTCGGCCGCCCCAAACTAGCGCGTCGGACTGGGCGTCGCCTGCAGAACGCCGTCGATCTGGCCGACCGCGGCCGCAAGTCCCTCCTGCATCCCCATCCCCAGCATCATTTTCATCTGCTCGACGCTCACGAATTGGGTCAGCGCGGTCATCCTTGTCCCGGCCTCGATGGCCTCGAAGGTGACAATGCCGCCGGCTGGGCTCGATCCCGGGCATCGGCTCACCGTCCTCGCCCGCCAGGCCGTTGAGGAACTCGAGCCGGACGGGTTGCTCGACCGCTTTGATGCGCCACCAGCCGTGCGGTGTGTCGCCCGCTCGGACCGGTCATGAAGTAGCGGGATTCACCGCCGGCCGCGAACTCGTGCCGGGTGAACGTGGCCGGATAGGTAGGCGGACCCCACCAGCGCTCGAGCTTGCGCGGATCGGCCAACACGTCCCAGACCTGCTCCGGGCGATGCCTTGAACTCGGCCACCACGGTGAGCGTCATTGCGCTCTCGTCCTTGGTGGAACTGATGACGGTCATGCTGGACTCCCCTTCTTGGCGTTCGGCGTCTGCGTTCTCCGTGGCCAGAATCTCGGCGATCTGGTCGACGCGTTGGATCCACAGCTGTTCGTAGGCCTGGAGCAACTCGGCGGCCTGTCGCAGGGTCGTCGCATTGGCGCGCACGATCTGTTCCCGGCCGGACCTCTGTTTGGTGACGAGGTCGGCCCGCTCGAGGACGGCCACGTGTTTCTGCACTGCCGCGAAGCTCATTTCATAGCCCCGGGCCAGCGTCGACACCGACTGGCCGCTCCCCATCGAGCGAGTCAGGATGTCGCGCCGGGTCGCGTCGGACAGGGCCCCGAAGATGCGGTCCGTGATGTCGTCCGACGCGATACGTACAACCATGTGGTTGTACGTTAGTGGTGGATCTGAACGACCGCAAGTGCTCTTCGAGGCCGGCCGGATGGTTGCCGACGACCGGATCAGTGACCGAACAGCGGCGGTAGGGCGAGCAGCAGGATGACCGACCAGGTGACGTGGACCAGCATCGGAGCCATCACTCCCCCGCTGATCTTGCGGACGAACGCCAGCAGTCCGCCGAGGACCAGCGCGGCAAAGATCAGGGCCAGGTCGCCCGACACGGCGACAACAGCGGTGTACACGACGGTCGTCGTCAGCGGCGCCCAGCTCCATCGGCGGGCGATGCCATAAACGGCGCCGCGGAAGAGCAACTCCTCGCCGATCGCGTTGAGGACGGTCACCAGCAGGATGAGCGCGAACGACGTGCCATGGGTATGGGTGACGACATCGTCGACAAGACCGCGCAGTGGGCTGATCTCGCGAACGACGGCGGCGCCGGCGACGAACACAGCGCCCGCGAGGACGCCGACGCCGATCGCGGCGGCCGGGGACCGCAGGCGCCCCGACACCGGGAAGCGGCCGACCGGGAGCGGCCCGGACAGCCGGGCGCCGAGGACGCTGACCCCGGCCAGGATCAGCGTGTACAGGTAGAACGCGGTCGAGCCGGCCGGCTGCGCGAACGAAAGGCCCAGGAGCACGGCCGCCGCGATGACCGGTGAGGCCGACGACGAGCGGCCGGCGGGCATCCGGTTCCGGTTCAGGCACCGGCGGCGGCCCGCTCGTCGAGCGCTCGCCGAACCGCATCCTCATAACGAATCGTGTCGCCCGGGACGACGTCGCGGATCGACTCGTCGTGCACGATTACCTCGTTGGTCATCGAATCGACCAGGTTGCGAGCGGTGGCGAGGTCGACGTCGGTGACAAGCGCCAGCCACGCCGACGACAGTCGCGGCGTCAGCAGCGGGACGGTCAGGCTGGGCAGCGACTTGCCCTGAACGGCAGCAGCGCGCGTCAGCATGTCTATGTAGCGCAGCACATCGGGGCCGCCGATCTCGTAGGTCTGGCCCCGGGCCTCCTCGGGTTCGAGCACGCCGACCAGGTAGCGAATCACGTCATCGACGCCGATCGGCTGGGTTCGGGTGCTTACCCATCTCGGGGTGAGCAGGGCGGGCAGGTGCTCGACCAACTGACGGGTGATCTCCCACGAGATCCCACCGTGGCCGACGATAACGGCGGCCCGCAGCACGGTCACCGAGACGGTCCCCGACTGAAGCACCTTCTCCACCCGCCGGCGTGATCGCAGATGAGCCGACAGCGCGCCGTCGTCAACGCCGAGCCCGCCGAGATAGATGATCCGCTCCAGCGCCGCCGCCGACGCCGCGGCGGCGAAATTACGGGCGCCGGTCTCGTCGCGCTCGACAAAATCCGACCGTTCGAGTGAGTGGACGAGGTAATAGGCGGCGTCGACACCCTGCAGTGCGTCGTGCAGGCTGCGCGGATCCATCACGTCGCCCTCGACCACCTCGCCGGCACCTTGATAGGTCGAAGGGGTGCGGGTCATCGCCCGCACCGTGTGGCCGGCATCGATCAGAGCAGGGATCAGGCGCGCACCGACGAACCCGGACGCACCGGTAACCAATACCAACATGTCGTGGCCTTACCCAAATCGGACCGAACTATATTGGCGGGCAGCTCGGCCATCCGCTACCACGCGCACCACGCCAAATCACTGCCAGATAAGTACTCGATCGGTAGGAGCCCCATGCAGTATCGCCCCCTCGGCCGGACCGGCATCAATGTCAGCCCGTACGCGCTCGGCGCAATGATGTTCGGCAGCATCGGCAACCCCGATCACGACGACTCGATCCGCATCATCCACAAGGCGCTCGATGCCGGGATCAACTTCATCGACACCGCCGACGTGTACTCGCGCGGTGAGTCCGAAGAGATCGTCGGCAAGGCCCTGAAGGGGCGCCGGGACGAGGTCGTGCTGGCCACCAAGATGCGCAACGTGATGGGCGACAACCCCAGCGACCCCAATCAGCAGGGGCTCTCGCGCCGCTGGATCATGACAGCGATCGAGAACTCGCTACGCCGACTGCAGACCGACCACGTCGACCTTTATCAGATCCACCGACCTGATCCCGACACCGACATGGAAGAGACGTTGTCGGCGCTCACCGATCTGATCCGCAGCGGCAAGGTGCGCGCGATCGGATCGTCGTCCATGCCGGCGTCCGAGATGGTCGAGGCCCAATGGGTGTCGCAGCGCCGGGGATTCGAGCGGTTCCGCACCGAGCAGCCGACGTACTCGATCCTCGATCGCGCCATCGAGTCCGAAGTGCTGCCGGTGGCCGAGCGGTACGGCATGGGCACGCTGGTCTGGAGTCCGCTGGCCAAGGGCATGCTCACCGGCCGCATCCGCAAGGGGCAGCCGACCGATCTGCGGCGGGCCGAGCGGTTCTCGAGCTTCACCGACGAGGCCCGACTGGACGCCATCGAGCAGATAATTCCGCTGGCTCAAGCGGCCGGCCTGCCGATGACCCACCTCGCCGTGGCCTTCGCGATCACGCACCCCGGAGTGACCAGCGCGATCATCGGACCGCGCACGATGGAGCACCTCGACGACCTGCTCGCGGGCATAGACGTGGTCCTGTCCGACGACGTCCTGGATCAGATCGACGCAGATCGTGCCCCCCGGCACCGACGTCGGCGCACCTGACCAGGCCACCTATCTGACGCCCGGGCTCAAGGACGCGATCTCTACGCCGTCGACCGATCGCTGAACGCCGCCGCCGAATAAGTTGCAGTCGGATGCCCGTCAGGTGCGACGGGTCATCAGCTGCTTGTGGGTGGCCATCGCCTGGCGGAACTCGGGCTCGGTCAGCGGCGGGGTCGTGAACGGCGTGCCGCCCGGCCGCAGCCCGTCCAAGCAGATGGTCAGGTAGCGCCGCCACAGCTCCGGCGATCGCGGCGGCCATGTCGGCGACCGTGCAGAGCATGCCGATGATGAAGCCGAGATCGGTGGTGTCGGCGTCGGCCCGGATCCGGCCGGCCCGCTGAGCTCGCAGCAGCAGCTCGCTGATCGGGCCGATCAGCCGGTCGTGCACCTGCTCCATCTTCTCGGGATCGTGCACGCCCATCAGGACCTCGCGCAGACCCCGGTCGACCGTCTGCGCGGTCAGGGCCGCCTCGAGGAAACTGACCAGCCCGTCCCATGGATCGTCGGCCGTCAATGCCTGCTCGGCGCTGTCGACCATCAGGTCGATGGTCTGCTGCATCAGCGCGGTGGCCAGTTCGTACTTGTTCGCGAAGTGCCGGTAGGCCGTGCCGACGCCGAGCCCGGCCTGGTGGGCGATGTCGTCGAGGCTGGCCTCGAGCCCGCGGCGGGCGAAGACCACCCGCGCCGACTCGATCAGCAGCTCGCGGTTACGCGCGGCGTCCTTGCGCAGTGGACGGGAGGCGCGCGACATCTTGCACCGTCATCGCGCCACCTCCCGTCCATCCGCATAATCGTTGATCAATTGCTGGTCAGACTACGACATGTCCCTCGGCCGCCGAGCTGTAAGTCGGGCACGCCCGGCCGCAGCAGCAGCGCCGACGATCGACGGCACCGGCGACGAAGATGCCGGCCGCCCACCAGAACGCGACGACGTAACTGTGCACCGCGGCCAGCTGGGCCACCTGCGGGATTGCCGACGTGGGCGACCGCGTAGCTCGCCGCCGCAGTCGCGGCCAGCGTGTTCAGCAGCGCGGTGCCGACCGAACCACCGACCTGCTGCATGGTGTTGACCGTGGCCGAGGCGACACCGGCGTCATCGGCGTCGACCCCGAGCGTCGCGACAGGCTGAAGCCGGTGGCGAACACGCTGCCCAGACCGACGCCGACCAGCAAGGTGGCCGGCAGCACGATGCCGACGTAGCTGCTGCCTGACGGTGCAGACCGGTCAGCACCAACATGCCGGCCGCGGCGAACAGCATGCCGACCGGGACCAGGATCTTCGGGCTGACCGATGGTCGCCAGCCGCGTCGTGACGACTGCACTGACGACCACCAGCGCACCGACCATCGGCAGGAACGCCACGCCGGTCTGCACCGCGCTGTAGTGCTTGGTGGCCTGCAGGTAGTAGGTGAGGAACAGGAACACGCCGAACATGCCGGCCGCGGCGGCGAACATCGCAAGAATGCGCCACCCCGGTTGCGGTCGAGGATCACCCGCAGCGGCAGCAGCGGCTGCGCGGACGCGGGTCTGGATGAAGGCGAAGACCGCGACCAGCACGACGCCGGCGATCAGCGAGCCGATGGTGACGCCGTTGCGCCCAACCGTCGGTCTCGGCGTGCGAGAAGCCGTAGACGATGCCGAACAGGCCGGCCGAGACGGTGATCGTGCCGGGCCAGTCGAGCTTCGGCCGGGTCTCGGACGGCACGTGGCGCAGCAGGATCGCGCCACCGACCAGGGCCGCGACGGCGAAGATCAGGTTGACGTACAGCGTCCAGCGCCACGAGGCGTACTCGGTGAGGAAGCCGCCGAGCAGCAGCCCGACCGCGGCGCCGGCGCCGGCGATGGCGCCGTAGATGCCGAACGCGGTGGCGCGCTCCTTGGCCTCGGTGAACGTCGTCGTCAGCAGGGCCAGTGCGGCCGGCGCGAGCAGCGCGGCGAACCCACCCTGCACGGCGCGGGCGGTGACGAGCATCTCGAAGCCGTTGGCGGCGCCACCGATCGGCCGAGGCGACCGCGAAGCCGGCCAGGCCGACGAGGAAGACCCGCTTGCGGCCGAGCAGGTCGGCCAGCCGACCGCCGATGAGCAGCAGGCTGCCGAACGCGAGCGAGTAGCCGGTGACGATCCACTGCCGGTCACCGTTGGAGAAGTTGAGGGCGTGCTGCGCGGTCGGCAGCGCGATGTTCACGATGGTCGCGTCGAGGACCACCATCAGCTGGGCGATCGCCAGAACGGCGAGAATCCACCAGCGCTTGGCGTGGTGGGGGTTCGGGTGCTCGCTCGGCCACCGGGTGGCTGGTGCGGGTGGCGGTGGTCGATTGACCGGCCACCTCGTCGGACAGGCTGGTGGTCACGGTGGTCCCTTCGACTATCTTTCCGGAGGTCACGCCTCCGCTTCTTGTCCACCGTAGCGCAGATCCGGAGGTCATGACTCCGTTTTTTTCGAGACCTCCGCCACAGTGGCCCTAACCTGGACCGGTGACTGACTTCCGACTGACCGCGGTCAATCCGATCCTGCCGGTGAGTGACCTGCGGCGTGGGCTCGAGCACTACCGTCGGCTCGGTTTCGAGGTCCGCGCTTACGACCACGGTGGCGATTACGGATTCGTCGCCCGCGATGACGTGGAGCTGCACTTGACCTATCAGCCGACGAGCTACTTCCACGCGGGCGCGATCGCCTGCATCTACATCCACGTGGATGACGCCGACGCGGTCTATGCCGCCTGGACCGCGGCCGGGATCGGCGGCGAGACGTTGCCGCCGGCCGACATGCCGTGGCGGCGCCACGAGGGGGTCCACACCGATCCCGATGGCAATGTGATCCGGTTCGGTTCACCTATCTGAGACGCGAGGTACGGTCGACGGAGAACGGCAGACAGTTCCGCGTCGAGCTCATGAATCGAGTGGTCTCATGACGAATCAATCGCCGGACGAGAAGAAGTACGCCGGCCTTCCGTACGACTTCGACAAACCCACCACCGAACGCTGGAAGCGGCGGTCGTGGAACCCGGACGATCGGCGTCTGTTCACGCCGAAGACGTACGGGTGGGGCTACGGGGTCAACTTTTATCGACTGCTTCATCCGTTCAAACACGCCGAATAGTGGGTATCAACTCCTCGGATGGCAACCAACCAACTTAGGAGTGCAGCATGCTCGGCCTCATCGTCAGCCTCATCATTGTCGGACTCATCGCCGGCGCCCTGGCCCGGCTGCTCATCCCGGGCCGGCAGAACATCTCGATCCCGATGACGATCCTCGTGGGCATCATCGGATCCTTCGTCGGCGGATTCCTCGGCTACGTGCTCTTCCATCACGACGCGCAGAATGGCGCGATCCAGCCGTCCGGAATCATCGGCTCGGTCATCGGCGCGGTAATCGTGCTGCTGATCATGGGTCGGACCAGTCGCCGCCACAGCTGGCGCTAACTGCTGCGCAGGCTTGGCGGTTTGAGCACCGCGAACGGGTCGGTGACGGTCAGTTCGCGTGTCGACGAACCGGTAGACGGTCGCCGGCCGGCCGCCCGCCATTCGGCCCGGGCGCGCGTGGTCGTCGGTCGGCTCGATCATCGCGCCGCCGGGTCAGCACCCGGGTCAGGTTGGTCGACGAGACCTGGTAGCCGAGCGCCGCGCTGACGATGTCGCGCAGCTCGGCGATCGTGAACTGCGGCGGCGCCAGCGCGAAGCCGATGTTCGTGTAGGACAGCTTCGCCCGCAGCCGGTCGACCGCCGCGTCGATGAAGAAGTGGTGGTCGAACGCGGTCGGCGGCAGCTCGTCGACCGGCTGCCAGGCGGTGTCGGCGGGCAGCGTCGGGCTCGACGTCGGACGGGCACCAGCCCGAGGTAGGCGGTCGCCAGCACCCGGCCGCGCGGGTCGCGCTGCGACCGCGCTGTGGGTGGCCAGCTGCTCGAGGTGGGCCACCTCGCGCACGTCGACCTTGGTCGGCCAGGTGGCGGGTGATCGCGTCGCGCAGCCGCTCGTCGGGCCGCGACGCCGCCGCCGGGCAGCGCCCACCGGCCGCGGTGCGGCGGCTGGCTGCCGCTGCCACAGCAGCACGCACAGCCGGCCCGCGCGCACCGACAGCACGACGGCCAGCACCTCGTGCGGGTAGCTCGGCCAGCCGAGGTCGCGCTCGGTCACCTTCGGTCGCGGTCGGCCACAGTGCTGATGCTACGGTCGACGAGGAGTAATCGCCTATCAGGCGAAAACCTCGGGAAGGTGTCCGATGACCATCGACGATCGACCGGCCGAGTCGGCACTCGACGCTGGCAGGACGAGGTCCGCCGGCTGGCCGCGCGAGCGCGACGCCGTCGTGCTCGCCCACAACTACCAGTCGCCCGAGATCCAGGACGTCGCCGACCACGTCGGCGACTCGCTCGCCCTGTCGCGGATCGCGGCCGAGCACCGACGCCGAGCACGATCGTCTTCTGCGGCGTGCACTTCATGGCCGAGACGGCGAAGCTGCTGAGCCCCGACAAGACCGTGCTGGTGCCGACCGCCGCGGCCGGCTGCTCGCTGGCCGACACGATCGACGCCGACCAGCTGCGGGCCTGGAAGGCCGAGCACCCGGGCGCGGTCGTCGTCGCCTACGTCAACACCAGCGCGGCGGTGAAGGCCGAGGCCGACATCTGCTGCACGTCCTCGAACGCGGTCGAGGTCGTCGAGTCGATCGACCCGGCGACGCCCGGTGCTGTTCCTGCCCGACCAGTTCCTCGGCGCGCACGTGCGCCGGATGACCGGCCGCGACAACATCGAGGTCTGGCTGGGCGAGTGCCACGTGCACGCCGGCATCAGCCCGGCCGACGTGCGCGACCAGGTGGCCGCGCACCCCGACGCCGAGCTGCTGGTGCACCCCGAGTGCGGCTGCGCGTCCTCGGCGATCTGGCTGGCCGGCGAGGGCGACCTGCCGGCCGACCGCACCCGGATCATGTCGACCGGCGGGATGGTCGACGCGGCCCGCACGATGACGGCGCCGCACCGCGCTGATCGCCACCGAGATCGGCATGCTGCACCAGCTGCGCAAGGTCAACCAGCACACGAACTTCCTGCCGATGAACGCCAAGGCGTCGTGCCGGTACATGAAGATGACCACGCCCGAGCTGCTGCTGCGCTGCCTGCGCGAGGGACGCGACGAGATCGACGGTGCCCGACGACGTCGCGGTCCGGGCCCGCCGCGCCGTCCAGCGGATGATCGCGATCGGCAACCCCGGTGGCGGCGAATGAGCTGCGACTCGACGAGGTCGACGTGCTCGTCGATCGGCGCCGGCGTCGCCGGCCTCTCGGTGGCGCTCGGCCTGGCCGGCGCCCGCCGGGTGCTGGTGCTGAGCAAGGGCGACGGCAGCACGCCGTGGGCCCAGGGCGGCATCGCCGCCGCGGTCGAGCCGGCCGACGACCCGGCCGACCACGCGCACGACACCGCGGTCGCCGGCGCCGGCCTGTGCAGCGACGACCGAGCTGCGCTGCCTGGTCGAGGAAGGGCCGCTGCGGGTCGCCGAGCTGATCGCCGCCGGCGCGCGCTTCGACCGCGAGCGCCGACGGCCGGCTGTCGACTGACCCTCGAGGGCGGCCACCGCCGCCGCCGGGTCGTGCACGCCGGCGGCGACGCCACCGGCGCCGAGGTGGCGCGCACCCTGCGAGCCGCCGGCGCCGCGGCCGGCGTCGAGATCGTCGACGGCGGCGACCGCGCTCGCGGCTGACCCGCAGCGCCGCGCGGCCAGGTCACCGGCGCGCTCGTCGACATCGCCGGCGGGCGCCGTCGACGGTGTCGGCCCGCGCGGTCGTGCTGGCCACCGGCGGCATCGGCAACGCCTACGAGGCCAGCACCAACCCGGCCGCCGTCACCGGCGACGGCATCGCGCTCGCGCTGCGCGCCGGCGCCGAGCTGGTCGACATGGAGTTCGTCCAGTTCCACCCGACCGCGCTGTATCACCGGCGCGACCGCAGCGGGCCAGCTGCCGCTGGTGATCGGAGGCCGTGCGCGGCGAGGGCGCCGTGCTGCTCGACGCACGCCGGCCGGCCGATCATGGCCGGCCGGCACCCGCTGGCCGACCTCGCCCCGCGCGACATCGTCGCCCGCGAGATCGACGCGGTCGATGCGCCGCGACGCACGGTCGACTCACGTCTGGCTCGACGCCACCGCGATCGGCGCCGACCACTCTGCGCGACGCGCTTCCCGACCGTCCTCGCCGCCTGCGCGCGGATCGGCATCGACGCGACCAGCGAGCCGATCCCGGTCGCGCCGGCCGAGCACTTCCTGTGCGGCGGCGTGCGCACCGACCGGTGGGGCGCGACCGACGTGCCCGGGCTGTACGCGGTCGGCGAGGTCGCCGCGACCGGCGTGCACGGCGCCAACCGGCTCGCGTCCAACAGCCTGCTCGAGGGGCTGGTGTTCGGCCGCCGGGTCGCCGCGCGGCTGGTGCTCGACCTGCCGGCGCCGCCGCACCGACGCCGATGCCGACCTGACCGCGCCCGATCGACCGGACGCGGCGGCGCAGGTTCGCGCGGTGCTGAGCCGCCACGCCGGCGTCCGCCGCGACGGTGCCGGTCTGGCCCAGGCGAGCGCAGCGAGCTCGACGGGCTCGGCGACGGCCCGCTGGCCACGGTCGCCCGCGCCGTCGTCGCCGCGGCCGAGGCCCGGCACGAGAGCCGCGGCTGCCACTGGCGCGCCGACTACCCGCACACCAGCGAGCAGTGGGCAGCGCCGCGTCGTCGTGCGCCTCGATGACGGCGGACGGCCGGTCGCGCGGCCGCAGACCGCGGCGCGGTGACGCGCATGAGCGCGCTCTCGCCGCGACGACCGATCGCCGCCCTGCGACGCGGCCGGCCTCGACCCCGACGCGGTCGCCGGCTGATCGTCCGCGCCGCGCTGGCCGAGGACCTCGGCACCGCCGGCGACATCACCTCGGCCGCGACCGTCCCGGCCGACGCCGATCACGCGCGCGCGCTACGTCAGCCGGGCGAACGGCACCGCCGCCGGGCTTCCGGTGCTGGCCGCGGTGGCCGACATCGGGCTCGGCCGGCGACGGCGGCTGGACGTTCGCAGCTGCTCGTGGCCGACGGCGATCCGCTCGCACCCGGGCACGGCGCTGGCCGAGATCAGCGGACCGGCGCGGGCCGTGCTCGCGCTCGAGCGCACCTCGCTGAACCTGCTCGGCCACCTGTGCGGCGATCGCGACGGTCACCGCGCGCTGGGTCGACGCGGTCGCGGGCACCGGCGCGCAGGTCCGCGACACCCGCAAGACCACGCCGCTGCTGCGCGAGCTGGACAAGTACGCGGTGCGCTGCGGCGGCGGGGTCAACCACCGCCGCGGCCTCGACGACGCCGTGCTGATCAAGGACAACCACGTCGCCGCCGCCGGCGGTGTCGGCGCCGCGCTCGACGCGGTGTGGGCGGCCCACCCGCGCGGGTCGATCGTCGTCCAGGTCGAGGTCGACGACCTCGACCAGCTCGACGAGGCGCTCGCGCACGGAGCGCCCGCAGATCCTGCTCGACAACTTCGACGTCGAGCAGTGCCGCGAGGCGGTCGCCCGGATCCGATCGCGAGCGCCCGAGGTGCGTCATCGAGGCCAGCGGCGGGCTCACGCTCGACGTCGCGCGCGGCCTACGCGGCCACCGGCGTCGACTTCCTGGCCGTCGGCGCGCTGACCCATTCGGCCCCGTCGCTCGACATCGGCCTGGACACTGTCTGAACCTGTGCGTGAGGCTCAGTTGGCCGTCCGATTGCGGTATAGCCACGAGGAACCAACCAGCGAGATCACGAGGATTACCGTGCAGTAGATGATGGCGAGCGTTCCTTCATGCGCGATCGATGCACCGGTCGAGGTGCGTCCCATCCAGAGCCCGCGCATCGTCTCGACGACGGGCGTGAACGGCTGGTGCTCGGCGAATCCGCGTAGCACGACCGGCATCGTCCTGGCCGGGACGAAGGCGGTGCTGACATAGGGGATGAACATCAGCACGATGGTGAACGAGTTGGCCGCCTCGGCGCTGCGGGCGAGCAGGCCGACGGCGGCGGCCAGTCCCGACAGCGCCAGGATGAACAGCACGATCATCGCCGCCGCGGCGATCCAATCAAGGGGCGAGGCGTCCGGTCGCCAGCCGATCGTGAGCCCGACCCCGATCACCAGCGTGGTGGCGATCAGGTTGCGGGCGAGGCTGGCGACCACCTGCCCGATCAGGACAGACGGGCCGAAGATCGGCATCGAGCGGAACCGGTCGACGATGCCGGTGCTCATATCGGTGGCCACCGCCACCGCGGTCGTCCCGGCGCCGAAGCCGGCACAGAGCACGATCAGGCCGGGCACGACGTAGTCGACGTAGGAACCGCCGGTGTTCAGCGCGCCGCCGAAGACATAGACAAAGAGCAGCATGAGGACGACCGGCAGCATCAGCGCGGTGAAGAACGCCTCGGGGTCTCGAAAGGACCGCCGCACACCGCGCTGCGCCATCACGCGCGACTCGATCAATGCATAGCTGGGGCTCATCGGGCCACCTCCTTGGAATGGTTGGGGGCGAAATTGCTCGTGTCGCCGGTAAGGGCCATGAAGACGTCGTCGAGACTGGGTCGGTGCGTCGAGACGGTCAGGGCCGGAGCGGCGGCCTCGTCGAGCCGCCGCAGCAGACCCAGCACGTCGTCGGCCGAGCCGTCGGTGGCCACATCGATCGTGCGCAGCTGCTCGTCCCGCCCGGCGACCTCGACGCAGCGGCTGGCCCGCTCGTAACTCCTCGCGTCACCGAACCTCAGCCGAACCACCTCGACGCCGACGCTGGCCTTGAGTTCATCCGGGGTTCCTTGCGCGATGACCCGTCCGCGGCCGAGCACCGCGACGGTGTTGGCCAGCTGGTCGGCCTCGTCGAGGTACTGGGTCGTGAGCAGCACGGTCACGCCGTCGGCGACGATGGCCCGCACCGTGTTCCAGAGCTGCTCGCGACCGCGCGGATCGAGTCCGGTCGTGGGCTCGTCGAGGAACAGCAGCGCAGGACGTTCGATCGTGCTGATCGCGAGGTCGAGTCGGCGCTGCATGCCGCCCGAGTAGGTACTGACGCGGCGATCGGCCGCATCGAGCAGATCGAACTCGGCCAGCAGCTCGACCGCACGCGCGGCGGCCTGGCGGCGCGACAGGTGTCGCAACTCCCCCATCATCTGCAGGTTCTCGCGCCCGGTCAGCACGGTGTCGACGGCGGCGTACTGACCGGTCAGGCTGATCGATCGCTTGACCCCGCGGGCGTCCGTCCGCAGATCATGGCCGGCGATCGTGGCCGTGCCCGCATCCGGCGCCACCAGCGTGGCCAGGATGCGGACCATCGTGGTCTTGCCGGCGCCGTTCGGTCCCAGCAGCGCGAATACCGAACCGGTCGGGATGGCGAGGTCGACGTGATCGAGTACGACGACGTCGCCGAACGATTTGCAGATGCCCGAGGCAATAACTGTGTACGTCATATACTTACTGTATACATGCTAAACAGAAGCAGTCAATCACCAGGTTCGACGAGGGAGGGCGGGCATGGATAGCGACGAGACGGTGCCGCTACCGCCCGGCCTCGACCTGCTCTGGGGACGCCGCGGACGCGGCCAGCGCGGACCGAAGCCGGGCCTGTCCGTGGACGCGATCATCGACGCCGCGGTTGCGATCGCCGACGACGAGGGACTGGACGCGGTCTCGATGGCGCGCGTCGCCAAGGACCTCGGCTTCACACCGATGTCGCTGTACCGGCACATCGCGAGCAAGGACGAGCTGCTGCAGCTGATGTGGAACGCGAGCGCGCGCGGCGCCGAGGACCTGGTCCTGGTCGGCGACGACTGGCGGGCCCGACTGCGGATGTGGTCGATCGTGCAGCGCGAGATGATCGATCGTCATCCGTGGATCACCCAGATGCCGATGGCCGCTCCCCCGCTCGCCCCGAACTCGCTGACGTTCGTCGAACACGGTCTCGCCGCCCTGACCGGAACCGGGCTGGCCGACATCGACAAGCTCCGGGTGATCGGCCTGCTCAGCTCGTACACCCTGAGCGAAGCTCGAATGGCGCATGATGCCGCCCGCGCGGCTCGGGCGGCCCGCGCCGCCCACGGGAACGCTCCGACGACCTCGGCCGACGCCGCTCCGCCCAGTTTCGAGGCGTTGCTTCGGCTACTTGTCGACGAAGACACCTATCCGCTGCTGCACGGGATTGCCTGGGCGGACGGGATCGGCGACGGCCCGTCCGGCTTTGATGAGCACGAGGAGTTCCTCTTCGGCGTCGACCGGATCCTCGACGGAGTTCAGGCGCTCATCGACCGGCGCTGAGGATCAGGACGTGATCGGGGCGAGCGCGAGATGCAGGTCGGTGCTCGACGCTCCATACACATAGGCCTCGATCTGTTGGCCATCGCTCACCTGCACGGTCGTTAAGGCCTGGCGGGCGGTCAGCTGGGCGCACGTCGGCGCGGTTGAGTCCGTCCACCCGACCACCGACACCTGATGACTGCCGGGCGTTGTTGCGAAGAGCGCGTAGCTCGAGACCGGGGCCTGACCATCGGCGGCAAACGCGTACGGCAGACCCGGGCTCAACGGATCGCCGTTGAGCGGTGGCGTGCACGAATCGTCGATCATCAGGTAGATGCCGATCGTGGCGTCGGCCACCGCCTGCGTGTCGACCATGATCTCGCCCTGGCCCGAGGGCGGCGCGGGGGCCAGCGGGGCCTTGTCCCCATTGTTGGTGCCCTTCTCGACCTTCACGCTGAAGCTCAACCCGCCGAGCGGCCCACCCGACAAGGTCGCGCCGGTATCAGCGGTCAACAACCAGGTCAGCTGCGGATGCGACCCGTCGTCCTGAGCCCCACCTAGACCTTGCGCGTCGCCCTTGTCGGCGACCGGATCCTCACCGGCCGGCAGCGCTACAAGTGCGAAGACCGACGAGCTGCCCTCGACATGCGGACTGAAGTACGACGACACGCCACCGTAGGCAACGTCGGTGGCGATCGGGGTCGCCTTCTCGCCGGTGAGCTGCACGTCGTAGATGTCGATCGCCGGTCCCGGCGTCTTGTTGGGAGCGAAGAGGTTGACGATTCGCAGCTTGATCTGGCTGAGAGCACCGGTGGACGCACTGGTCGGCGCTCCGGTGAGCTCGTTCAGGGCGCTGGAAAGCGCAGCGGCAGCACTGCCCGCAGCACCTGCGCCGACCCCGTTCGAGCCGGTCGGCGGCGAGAACTTCGTGCTGCTGCCGGAGCACCCAGTCAGGACGATCAACGGCAGTGTCAGCGCGCAGATGGCGACGGCGATCCGGCGCAGGTTGTTCACGTAGCTCTCCTGAAGCGCTCTTCTGAAGCTGGACGTAAATGACCAGTTCGATCCGGAATGGTGCGTCACCCACCCCCGCGAGTGACGCACCATGATCATTTCTTGATCGCCCGTCCGATGCATGAGTGCTGCGACTACTCAGTTGCGCGCCCTGGACTACTCAGCTATCGCGTCTACGCTGGCGGAAATGACGAAGCCCGCGCCAGCAGCTGGTTCGGCGGCGTGGCCGGTTATCGGACGCGAATCCGAATTAACCTCCGTCCTGGGCGCGCTGAGGCGCGGGGTCGGAACCGTCGTCGTCGGCGAGGCGGGGCTCGGCAAGAGTGCATTGGTCGGCGAAGTGCACCGACGGCTGCTGGACCGAGGTGAGCGTTCTCAGTTGATTTTCTGTAGTGGTCGGTTGGACTTTCCGCTGCGCCAGCTGACGGCGCGGGCTCAGGGCCAGACGCTGGTCGTCGACGACGCGCATCTACTCGACGACGACTCGGCCGACCTGCTCTGGGGGTTGGCGCGGCAGCCGCGTAACCAGGTCGTGGCGTCTGTTCGCGCCGGCGAACCGGTGCCCGATCGGGTGACCCGACTCTGGACGGGCGGATCGTGCGATCGGCTCGACCTTGCGCCGCTGGCCGAACCGGATGTCCGCCGGCTGCTCGAAGTCGTTCTCGGCGGCGATGTCGACGATCGGCTCACTCGACTGCTGATCAACCGGTCCGCGGGCAACGCCCTACTCTTGCGCGAGTTGGTCCGCGCCGGCCTCGACTCCGGGGCAATCGGGCGTGGACAACGGGTGTGGCGACTGACCGGCGAGCTGCCGCTCGGCTCCGGCGCGGCCGACATGATCCGCGGCAGTCTGGCCGCGCTCGATCCGGTTGAGCTCCAGGGCGCCGAGCTGATCGCGATCGCCGAGCCGCTTCGGCTTGAGATCGCCGAAACGATCATCGATCCAGCCGTGCTCGAGGCACTGGAGGCCAAGCGAGTCGTCACCCTGGTCGATTCGCCGGCCGTGGCGGTCCTCACGCTGCGTCATCCCCTCTACGGCGACGTCCTGCGAGGCGACATCGCACCATTGCGTCTTCGCCGGCTGCGGCGAGCGCTGGTCACGGCCTTCAACCGGTCCGAATCACCGAACTCGCACGACCTGCTTCGTTCTGTCGTTTGGCGCATCGAGATCGGGGATGCGGTCGACAGCGTCGAGCTGCTCGCGGCCGCCCGGTCGGCGCGCGCGATGAGTCCGTCCACCGCTGAGCGGTTGGCCCAGATGGCGCTCGCCGCGGACCGACCGGTCGACGCCACGTTGCTGCTGGCCGAACTCCTCGTTATCCAGGGTCGGGTGGCCGAGGCCGACACCCTGTTCGACGATCTCGAACGCGGTTCCTTGTCAGTTGCCGAGCGCCAGGCCGTCACCTATGGCAAGGCGCTCGGACGAACCCGATTGGGCGAGCTCAGCAACGTGATCGCGATGATCATCGGCGCCGAGGTGACTGCGGCCGACTCCGGCCAACTGCAAGCGATCTACGGACAGGCCCTCATGCTGGACGGTCGCATCGATGAGGCCAACGAGGTCGTGAGCGCGCTGTCCGCCGACCGCGGCGCTGATCCGGTGACCCGCACGATGGCCGCCAACACCCTCATCGCCGGGACCGTATTCACGGGCGACCCCGGCACCGCGGCGCGGGTGCTGCAGGAGGTCAAGCCGATCGCGGAAGGCGCCCGAACGGCAATACCTTGGGGTCTGGGCAACCTCATGGTCGCGGCGAGCATCGGCCTGGCCGAGAGCGGTCGCCTCGAGGCGGCCGAAGCCATCGGGCAGGAGCTGTATGACCGTGCCCTGGCCGAGGACGACGAGTGGCTGCGACCCCGGGGGGCGTCCGGTCTCGGCGTGGCGGCACTGATCCGCGGCCAGGCTCGCACGGCTACTCGGTACTTCCGGATCACCGTCGGATCCCTAAATCGGTTGGACGAGCAGTTCCTGCGCTACAACCTGTCCTGGCTAGCTCGCGGGGCCGCGGCAGCTGGATATGTCGAAGAGGCGCGGCAGGCGCTTCATCCGAGCATCGACGGACCGCGCTTCCCCCTCTTCGAGGCGGACTGGCTGATCGCCGAAGCCGCGCTCCTGGCCGCGGACCGCGACTTCGCCGCCGCCACCGACCGGGCATTGTCGGCCGCCCGCCACGCCGGCTCGCTCGGCCAACTGGCCACGCTGGCGATCGCCGCGCATGACGCGGTCCGCTACACCGAATCGACCGAGGGGGCAGCGTTGCTCGCGGCGGTCGCGGACCGCACCGACGGACCTTTGTTTCGATGCCTGGCAGATCACGCCCGAGCCCGGGTGGACGGCGACCCGGCTGCGCTGCTGGCGGTCAGTGGTCAGTTCGAACACCTCGGCGCGCTGCTGTACTCCGCCGAGGCCGCGTACGCCGCTGCTCGCGCTCATCGCAAGATCGGGGCTGGGCGGGCGGCCGCCGCGGCCGCCGTCCTCGCGACCGGGCTGCATGCGCGCTGCGAGAACGCGTCCATCCCGTGGGCGAGCGGATTCCGTAGCGCCGAGATGCTCACCCCCAGAGAGCAGGAGGTCGCGCTGATGGCAGCGGCCGGCGAACCGGACGCCGCCATCGCGTCCCGGCTGCAGATTTCGGTCCGCACCGTGCAGAACCACCTGACCAGGGCCTACCGCAAGCTGGCCGTTACCGGTCGTCACGATCTGCCGGACGCCTTGAGTGACGCCCGGTGACGCTCACGGTCGGCAGATGTAGATGCAGTTCTGCGGACGGGGCGAGTCGAGGACCTCGACCTCACGGAACCCGGCGTCGTGCAACATCGACTCGGCGAGTTCGACGCCCCATACCGTGCCCAGACCGGCGCCGCCCTCGGCTAGCGAGACCGTCATGCAGTGCATCGTGCTGATCCCGTAGTAGAGGGCCGCGAACGGATTGCCGATGTTGGCCTCGAGCTTGCTCGAGAACTTGAAATCGATGAGCACGAAGGTGCCATCGTCCGCCAGGGCCGCCCGCACCCGGTCGAGCACGGTGACGGGATCGGCCTGGTCGTGAATCACGTCGAAGCCGGTGATCACATCGAAAGGACGCTCGACGTGCAGCGTGCACAGATCCAACGTCTCGAACCGGACGTTGTTCAGCCCCATAGCCGCCGCCTGGGCCTGCGCGGTGGCGATCGCGTCGGCGCCGAGGTCATAGCCCACGAACGACGAGGCGGGATAAGCCTGCGCCATCAAGTTGGCCGCGTGACCGGTGCCGCAGCCGATGTCGGCCACCGACACGCCGGCCGCCAGTCGCTCGGTCAGCCCCGGCACCTCGCTCAGAAATCCGTCGAGGAGCCGTTCGTCATAGATCCGCCGCCAGACGTCATCCATCCGCTGGGTGAACTCGGGACGGAACTCGGAATAGGGCACCCCGCCGCCGTGACGGAATGCCTCGGTCAACGCGTTCAGATGCTTGCTGAAGCCGCCCAGCATCTGGCTCATGGGCGCTACGTTGCGCGAGCCCGTCCCGGTCAGCAGCTCGGCGTGTTCCGGAGGCAGCTCGAAGGTGCCGGCGGACGGGTCGTAGTCGACGATGCCGGCCGCGACCATGACGCCGAGCCATTCGCGCACATACCGCTCGGCCAGTCCGGCGCGCTCGGCCAGCTCTGCGCTGGTGGCCGCGCCGATCGCCGCGGCGTCGAACAGGCCGGTGCGGGTGCCGACGTCAACCAATTGGGTGACCACCGCACCGGTATAGAAATCAACCATTCGGCGACCGAAGTCCGGCTGCGCGTGCTGATCGACCGCGTCGGTCATGAAACGATCCCCTCGAACTCGGCGTAACGGTTCACCAACGTTATCTGAGGCAATATTGTCCGAATTGAGAGCCAAATCAGTGAATTGGCCCGTCCGTGCCATCAAGTTCCCCTGATCGCCGCCGATGGAGAAATTGACGGTGTGACTGGTTGCCGCGTCGATCAGGCCCACCGGGACGGAGGACGACAGTGCGCAGCCTTTCCGCCCGCCTCGGAATCGGCGTCATCTGGGCATGCGTCTTCTTCGCCGTCGTCGCCGCTGCCATCGGCACCCTCGGCGTCCTCGCGGTCGGCTCGGCCACCAGTACCGGCAATTCGATCACGCGGGACGAATTGGCGACCGCGACCGTCACGGCGCAGTTCGGTGAAAAACTCGGTGTGGTTTATTCGGCCGGCCAGGCACTGGCCCTGACGGCGTCGACCGATGCGCGGACCGAACTGGCCACGACGCTATACAACCAGCAGATCCCGGACGCCGAGGCGGCCCTCGGCGCCTTGCAGCGGATCCACGCCGATGACGCGCCGGCCGAACTGGCCGCTATCACGACGGTGTCCGACCAGTGGTCGACCTTACGCAACCTACTCAGCCCCGCCTCAATCGCCACGCCTGCGGCTGGGGCCGATCCCGATCTGGCCAACCGGCTCAGCGCCGCGTACCACCCCTTGACCAACGAGATCGTCGCGTTGATCGACCGCGAGAACAGTGACGGTCGCGCTGACCAGGCCGGCGCCTCGGCCGACAGCGAGCGGGCCCGGTGGGTCATCGCCGGCGCCGTCGCGGTCGCGGTTCTGGCCACCATCGGCCTCGGGTGGCTGGCAACACGCCGATTGCGGCGCGCGGTCGAGCCCGGCGAAGACCAGATCGAGTTTGCCGACACCCTGCAGATGGCCGAGGACGAGGATGAGGCGCACCAGCTGCTGCAACGCCATCTGCAACGCATCGTCGCCCACAGCACCGTGACCGTCCTCAACCGCAACAACAGCGCCGACCGGCTCGAGGCGGTCACCGCGTTGGCCGCCGAGTCACCGCTGATCCCACGCCTCGCCCATGCCGAACCCCGCTCCTGCCTGGCCGTGCGATCCGGACGCACCCACCATGAGGACGTCCATCGGCCGGCGCTCATGGGCTGCCCGGTCTGCTCCGGTTGTCCGGGCAATTCGACCTGCACCCCGCTGACCGTGGGCGGCGAGGTGATCGGGTCCGTTCTGGTCAATCGAGCGGCTCAGTACAACGCGTCCGAACAGCAGCACATCCGCGACTCGGTCGGTCAGGCCGCGCCGGTCCTGGCGAACCTTCGTAACCTGGCCATCGCCGAACTGCGGGCCGCGACCGATTCCCTCACCGGCCTGCCCAACAAGCGGGCCATCGGCGACACGCTGAAGCGGATGCTGGCGCACTCGTCACGCGCGCTTTCACCGCTGAGCATGCTGGTGCTCGACCTTGACCACTTCAAAGAGATCAACGACTGCTACGGGCACCCGGCCGGTGACCAGGCGCTGGCCAACGTCGGGGCCGCAATCCGCTCGGCGCTGCGCGACAGCGACTTCGCCGGACGGACGGGTGGCGAGGAGTTCGCGGTGTTGCTACCCGACACCGACTCGACCGGTGCCGTCCAGACCGCTGAGCGAATCCGAGCAGCGATCGCCGAGATACGCCTGACCGGCCTCGATCTGACGATCACCGCCAGCGTCGGCATCGCCTCCTACCCCGATCACGCCACCACGACCGAGCGATTGGAGCGGCTGGCCGATTCGGCCCTCTACGTCGCCAAGCGGAGCGGGCGCGACCGGATCGAGATCGCAACCGCCGACCTCGAACCCACCCGGCCGATCCTGGTCAATTAAGCGAAGTCACCGTCAGCTGAGTCTTCGCCCGACGAAGAGTTACCCCGCCGCAGCGTCCGCGGCCACCGTTCCGTCGGCGATCGCCGCCACTAGCTGAGCGTGGTCGCGCTCGTTCTGGTCGGCGTAGGACAAGCCGAAGGCGACCATCGAGTCGCTGAATCGATCACCCTTGCCGATGTAGGCCGACATGGTGGCCGCATCGCCGCTGCGGGCGTGCGCCCGGGCCAGCGCCTCACCGCACGCGACCGCGAATTCGACCAGCCCCTGACCGACCCGCTGACTGTCGGGGATCACCTTCATGTCGCGGAATTGCCGAACGTAGAAGTCCATTCCGTTGGCCGAGGTCCAGCCGGCGAAGATGTCGGTGGCTGACTGCAGTAGCCGTTTGCCGTTGACGACCCGGGCGCCGTGGTTGGCCGAGGCGCTCGGGGCCAGGTACGGCTCGTACACCGACGGACCGGCCTGCTTGACCTGCAGGAACAGCGGGTCATCGCCCAGGCGGCCCTGCATCAGAACGAGGTAGACCCGCATGCCGACGCTGCCGACCCCGACGACCTGACGGACGACGTCGACGAACGTGAACCGGCTGAATAGATGCCAGACGTGCGGCTGAAGCGATGCGCGGTAGCTCTCGATGACCTCACGCACCACATCGCGTTGCGACAGGTCGTCGAACCGGACCCGGAACGGCGGTTCTTCGCGGATTCGCACGCGCCCGTCGACGACCTCGGTGAGCTTGGTGAATGCCCCCCGACTCGTCTGCCGATTGGCCTGGCGGGTGATGTATCGCTCGAGCCGGCCGCGGTCCTCCTCGACGAAGTAATCGATCAGGTCGTCGACGTCGACCCGGTCATACCAAATATCGAGCTCGAACGCCCCGGCGTACCTCGACATACGCACCCGATAGGCCTCGACGGCCGACCGGATGGCGTCGACCGCGGTCGCGGGCGGCAGCTCGTTCTCGCGTGCGGCCACGACCAGGCTGGTCGCCAACCGCTTGACGTCCCACTCGAATGGACCGGGCAACGTCTCGTCGAAGTCGCGCAGATCGAACGCGAGATGCCGTTCCGGAGTCGCCCACAGGCCGAAGTTCAGGACGTGCGCATCGCCGCACAGCTGGGTCCAGATGGCCGTGTGCGGCATGGTCGCCAGGTCAGCGGCCATCACTGCCGCCGCGCCGCGGAAATAGGTCCAAGGCGAGGCCGCCATTCGGGCGTACCGGATCGGAATCAGATCCGGCGCCCGCATGACGTTCTGCGCGGCGATGACCTCGAGCGCGTCTTGACGCCTCAACGCTTGGTCCCACGGTCCGAGCTGCGAACGAGAGACGCGCTGCCGCGCGCCTCGTCCTTCAGCAATACGCAGATCACGCCCCAGCCCCCGGCCATCGATCATCGACTCGGGCTCGACCGGTTGCATCGGACCAGGATGGACCTACCGCGCCGAACGCAGCAATGTGAACGACTCGTCGCGAACGATCAGGGTGGTGACCGGCGACTCGACCTGCTGCTCGGGATCACTGGACGCTGCCAGCACCCACTCCACATTGGGCGCCTTGGGGACGGTGAACTCAACGCCGTTCGAGGCCGAGTTCAGCAGCAGCGCGAAGGTGTCGCCGCCCTCGTGGCCGACGACGAAGATGACGCTTCGCGCCTCGGGGTTGTCCCAGTCCTCGTCGCTGAACCCCTGGCCGTCCGAGCGCAGCACGTCGACCCAGTCGACGACTCCCTCACCGGGCGCCTGCCGGAACCAGATCGGGCGCAGGGCCGGGTTGTCGCGGCGAAGCGCAATCAGTTTCTGGGTGAACTCGAGCAGTTCGAGGTCGACCGAGTCCCAGTGGAACCACGAGATCTCGTTGTCCTGGCAGTAGGCATTATTGTTGCCGCCCTGGGTGCGACCCATCTCGTCGCCGCCGAGAATCATCGGCACGCCGGCCGACAGCAGCACGGTCGCCAGGAAGTTGCGACGAGCCCGTGCGCGTCGCTCGTTCACCGACTCGTCGTCGGTCGGTCCTTCGGCGCCGAAGTTGGCCGATTTATTGTCGCTCTCGCCGTCGTTGTTGTCCTCACCGTTGGCACTGTTGTGCTTCTCGTTGTAGGAGGTCAGGTCGTGCAGCGTGAAGCCGTCGTGGGCGGTGACGAAGCCGACGCCCGCGGTCGGTGAGCGGCGCGAGCCTTCATAGACGTCCGGACTACCGAGAATCCGCTGCGACAAAGTGCCTAGGACGCTGTCCTCGCCGGCCCAGTACGCCCGCACGTCGTCGCGGAACTTGCCGTTCCACTCGGACCAGTCGGCCGGGAAGCCGCCCACTTGATAGCCCGCGGTGTCCCACGGTTCGGCGATCATCTTCACCGGCGCCAGAATCGGATCCTGGGCGATCATGTCGGTGAAGGCGCTGTGCCGGGTCGCATCACCGTCTTGCCGGGTAAGCGTTGTAGCCAGATCGAATCGGAAGCCATCGACATGCATCTCGGTCACCCAGTACCGAAGCGAGTCCATGATCACGCCGAGTGCGGCCGGGTGCGCGACGTTGAGGCTGTTGCCGGTGCCGGTCGTGTCGAAGTAATGCTCCTCGTCGCCCTCGACCAGGCGGTAGTACGCCTCGTTGTCTATTCCCTTGAACGACAGGGTGGGGCCGCGGTCGTTCCCTTCGGCGGTGTGGTTGTAAACGACGTCGAGGATCACCTCGAGGCCGGCCTCGTGCAGCGCCTTGACCATCGCCTTGAACTCGTTAACCTGGGCGCCGCCGTCACCGGCCGAGCTGTATTCGCCGTGCGGGGCGAGGAAACCGATCGAGTTGTAGCCCCAGTAGTTTCGCAGCCCCTTCTCGAGCAGGTGGCTGTCCTGTACGAACTGCTGGACCGGCATCAGCTCGACGGCAGTCACTCCCAGATCGACCAGATGCTTGATCGCGGCCGGGTGCGCGAGACCGGCATAGGTTCCGCGAATGTTGTCGGGCACGTCCGGGTGCAGCTTGGTGAATCCCTTGACGTGGGTCTCATAGACGATCGTCTCGGCCAGCGGAGTGAATGGGTGCTCGTCATTGCCCCAGTCGAAGTCGGCGCCGGTGACCACACACAACGGCGTCGAGCCCGCGCCGTCGGTCTCATCCATCTGCGACGGGTCGTTCATATCGTGCCCGAAGACCGCCTGTCCCCAGGTGTACTCGCCTGAAACGGCTCGGGCATGGGGGTCGAGCAGAAGCTTGTTCGGGTTGTGCCGCATGCCCGCGGCCGGATCCCACGGGCCGTGCACGCGCAGCGCGTAGCGGGTGCCGGGGCCGGCGTCGGGGACCAGGCCGTGAAACACATGGCCGGTGCGTTCGGTCAGCTCGACCCGGCGCTCGTCGGCGCCGTCGGCGAAGATGCAGAATTCGATCTTCTGGGCGGTTCCGCTGTATATCGCGACGTTAACGAGACCGTCGCGCAGGCTGACGCCGAGTGGGTAGGGAAAGGATCGGTCGGCGTTGCTCACGTGGGCCCTTCGATTGGTGTGGACGGTCGGAGCTTCTACTACCCAGTTGTACCGGCGCCGAACCCGAGGCGGTTAAGGCCGGCCGGCGGAAGGGAATCGCGCCAATGTGAGCATCGAGATCGGCACCTCGGGCTGGAGCTACGACCACTGGGACGGCGTCCTCTACCCGCCCGGCACCCCACCGGCGCAGCGGCTTGGTATCTACACCCAGCACTTCGCGACGGTCGAGCTGAACGCGAGCTTCTATCGGTGGCCGCGCGACGCCACGTTCGCCAGTTGGCGCAGGCGACTACCGAACGGCTTCGAGCTGACGGTGAAGGCGCCCCGCGGACTGACGCACGCCAAGAAATTGTATGACCCGCAGCCGTGGATCGAACGGGTCGCGGCCGGTATGCACGAGCTGGGTGATCGGCGTGGGATCTTTCTCGTTCAGCTCGGCCCCAACCAGGTTCGTGACGACGGCCGGTTGGACTATTTCCTGGGCGCCCTACGGGCGCGGGCTCCGTGGATTCGGGTCGCCGTCGAATTCCGACACCCGAGCTGGCCGGTCGAAGACGTCTTCAGATTGCTGGAGCGCCACAACGCCGCCTACTGCGTCATGAGTGGCGCCGGCCTGCCGTGCATCCTGCGCGCGACCGCGGACTTCGTCTACCTGCGCCTGCACGGACCCGACGCCAGCGCCCTGTACGGCGGTTCGTACAGCGATGCCGATCTGCGCTGGTGGGCCGACCGCGTCGGCGAGTGGTCGGCCGCCGGGCGGTCGATCTATGCCTACTTCAACAACGACGGATCCGGCCACGCGGTGCGCAATGCGCTTCGGCTACGCGAAGCTCACCGCCGCCTGAGCCGTCATCGCAGCCGGCCGAGTCGGCTGGCGTCCAGACGGGCCAGCAGGTCGGCCGGATCGTCGTAGATCTCTTGAGCGCCCGCCTCGCGCAGATCGGCGGCCGCGACCCCGCCGCTGAGCAGACCGATCCGGTCGATGCCCGCGCGCCGGGCCGCCTCCATGTCCCACACCGAGTCCCCGACGAACACCACCTGCTCGAGTGAACAACCTGACCGCTGCCGCGCGATCTCGACTATGTCGGGCTCGGGCTTAGCCGTATCGACGTCGTCGGCGTCGGTGCTGGCCGTGATCAACTCATCGACCGCGAGGGTCGACCGCAGCACCGCGAGCTCATCGCTCGGCGCCGATGTCGCCAGGACGACGCGGATGTGGTCGCCGGCCAACTCTCGAATCAGCTCCCGAGCTCCGGGCAGTGGCGCCAGCAGCGGGGTCGTCTCGGCATACGCCTCCGAGTGCCGCTGCTTGGCCTGATCACCCAGCGACTGCGCGTCCTCGCCCAGGAGTTCGCTGAGCAGCGCGGCGGAATCCATCCCGATGCAGTGGTGGATCCGCCCGGCCGGCACCGTCCGTCCGACGTCGTGGAAGGCCTTCTGCCACGCCGTCACATGCAGATAGTTCGAATCGACCAGCGTTCCGTCGACGTCGAAGAGCACCCCGGACGGGCCGTCGTCCCTCATGCGGGTCGCGCCGGCTTTGCGCAGGGCGGGCAGCAGTTCGCGTTCGGCCCAGTCCAGGTACGCGGGCTGGGTGTCGCCGCCGATCTGGATCACCGCGACGTCGGTGAAGCCGGCGTCGATGAACTTCTGGACCGCCTTGACGTGCTCGGCGACATCGGGCCCGCACGAGATGGAGTCGGCGATGTCGTCCTCGCGAACGAACTGACTGGCCGCGGCGAACCCGGCCGGGCCCGGGATCTCGGCGTTGACCTTCCACCCACCGCCGAACCAGCGGAACTGCTCGTGGGCGCGCTTGATGGCAGTGTCGCGGTCGGGGTCCCAGCTGATCGGAACCTGGCCGACGCGGGGCTTACCCGCTCCCCCCGCCGCGTCGAACTTCTCACCCAGCGAAGCGTCGGGCTCGACGGCGATCATGGCGTCCGCGTAGCGCCCGGCGAGTTCGCACGACTGGGCGCCCGACACGGCGACGCCGATCCGCGGCGGCGGTGTGCCGATGTCCCACAGCTTCGCCGAATCGACCGTGAAATGCGTGCCGCGGTAATTGACGTACTCGCCGCCGAACAGCTCGGTGATGATCTCGAGCGCCTCGGTGAGCATCTCGTGGCGGATGTTCGCCGGTTGCCAGCCGCGGCCGACGACGTGCTCGTTCAGATTCTCACCCGCGCCGAGGCCAAGGGTGAAGCGACCCTCGCTGAGCAGACCGACGGTCGCTGCCTGCTGGGCGACGATCGCCGGGTGATAGCGGACGGTCGGGCACGTCACGTACGTCATCAGCTCGACCCGCTCGGTGACATGGGCGATCGCCCCCAACGTTGCCCACGCGTTGGGCGCGTGGCCCTGCGTGTCGAGCCATGGGAAGTAGTGGTCGCTGATCACTTCGAAGTCGAAGCCCGCCGCCTCGGCGCGCGCGGCATCGTAAACGAGGTCACGAGGGTCGGACTGTTCACACATCAGGGTGTAGCCGAAACGAGTCATGGGTCTCGATCTACCCGGCGCGCCCGATCACTACACTCCAGGGCGCCCGGCGGGGTGGATCGGATGCAATCGGGCGGAGGCGCTGGTGGATCGGGAGGCTCCGTACCGTCCCCCGTCCTCGCCCGTCCGGCATCGGCCGCTGCGCCGGTCGGACGCCGTCGGTAATCAAGGGCTCGGCTGGACGGCCAACCCGTTGGTGGTCATGGCGCTCATCGCGCTGCTCGGAGTCGCTCGTCACCGCGGCCGTCTCGATCACGACCTGGCGCATCGACCGCAACACCGAACACCGCCTGCTGCAGGCGCAGACGCGACAGGCGGCCAACGTCCTCGCCTCAGCGATCGTGAGCATCGAGAACCCGCTGCAGACCGCCGTCGACATCGCCACCGCAACCGATGGAGACCCCGCGCGGTTCGCGCAGTTCATCGCGCCCTACACGCGGTCGGGCGGAACGTACGATTCGGTCAGTCTGTGGAAGATCACGAACGGCACCCCCGCCATCGTCGAGTCGAGCGGAGCCACGGCGGCGACGCCGGACCCGAGCGCGGCCGCGGCAATCATCCGCGCGAGCCGTTCCACCAGCTTCGACGTCGCGTCCGTGTCGTCGTCGGTCGGCCAGCTGCACATCGGTTACGCGCTGGCGTCAACCTCATCGAGCTTCGCGGTGTACGCCGAACGCCCGATTCCAGCCAACCGTCGAGTACAGATCGAGAGCACCTCGGCCTTTGCTGACCTGCACTTCGCCACCTACTTGGGCCGCGGCACCGACATGGCCAACCTGCAGACCACCGACCGGCCACCGAACCAGTTGCCGCTGAGGGGCAATACCGATCAGGAGGCCATCCCGTTCGGTGACACCACGTTGACGCTGGTCACCTCGCCGATCGGTCACCTCGGCGGTGCGCTCGGGTACCAGCTGCCGTGGATCCTGCTGGTGGCGGGCGCGCTGCTCAGTGCTTTCACCACCGCGGTGGTGGGCCAACTGGTCCGCCGCCGGCGCGATGCCGAACGGGACGCGCATACGATCACCGGGCTCTACGACCGGCTCGACGCGCTGTTCGGGGAGCAGCGCACCATCTCCGAGACCCTGCAGCACGCCCTGCTGCCCCAGGTCAATCCGAACATCCCCGCGCTCGAGATCGGGTCTCGTTATCTTGCCGGCGTTCGCGGGGTCGACATCGGCGGCGACTGGTACAGCATCATCCATCTGAACGACACCCACTTCGGCTTCGTCGTCGGCGACGTCTCGGGACGCGGGGTCGAGGCGGCGGCGCTGATGGCTCGGATCCGGTTCACGCTGCGGGCATATCTCTTCGAGGGACATCCGCCGTCCGCTGCGCTGGATCTATGCGCCCGCCAGATCGACATCAACGTCGACCTGCACTTCGCGACCGTCCTGGTCGGCCTCGGTGACCTCAGCCGCGCGAACCATCACCTTCGCCAACGCCGGCCATCTCGACCCCCTGCTGCTCACCGACGGCGCCGCCAGCTACATCGAGACCGCGGTCGGACCGCCGCTGGGCGTGCTGGCCTCGGTCACCTATCCGTCCACCACCGTCTCGGTGCCGCCGGGATCGACCCTGATCGCGTTCACCGACGGATTGATCGAGCGCCGCGACGAGGACCTCGACGTCGGACGGGCGCGGCTGGCTCGCGGCGGCCGGCGCCGCGATCTCACCGGATCGCACCGTCGAGCAGGGGCTCACCGAGGTGCTGACCCGGATGACGGGCGACGGGACCGAGGACGACGTCGCCATCCTCGCCTTCCGATGGAGCTGACGAAACATTCAGCTGCGCACTCATTTAGCTGCGCTCCTCGCTCGCTTCGCATCGCTGCGAGGCTCCGCCAAGCTAAGTCATTCAGCTGCGCTCCTCGCTCGCTTCGCATCGCTGCGAGGCTCCGCACGAGCTGCGATCGCGCTCTGTACCGTTCGGCCAGTGAGACGATCGCAGCCGGTGCAGCGCCGTACAGCAAGGTTCTGGTGTTGGCGATCTGTTGCCTGAGCCTGCTGATCGTCGGGCTCGACATCACCATCCTCAACGTCGCCCTGCCGTCGATCCAGCACGAATTCCACGCTTCGATCTCGGGCGCGCAATGGACGCTCGACGCCTACGCTCTCGTGCTCGCCTCGTTGCTGTTGCTGTCCGGATCGACCGCCGACCGGCTCGGGCGGCGGCAGGTATTCCAGGTCGGGCTGGCCGTGTTCGTCGCCGGTTCGCTGCTGTGCAGCATCGCCCCGGGGCTGGGCTGGTTGATCGCCTTCCGGATGATCCAGGCCGTCGGCGGGTCGATGCTGAACCCGGTCGCGCTGTCGATCATCACCAACACCTTCACCGAGCCGAAGGAGCGCGCGCGGGCCATCGGCGCCTGGAGCGGCGTCGTCGGGCTCGGCATCGCCGCCGGCCCGATCGTCGGCGGCGCCCTGGTCGATTCGGTCGGGTGGCGGTCGGTGTTCTGGATCAACATTCCGGTCGGCCTCCTCGCGCTGGCGCTCACGTACCGATACGTGCCCGACTCCAAGGCTGACGAAGGCCCGCCGGATCGACCCGGTCGGCCAGGTGCTGATCATCGCCGCTGCTGGCGTCGCTGGTGTTCGCGATCATCGAGGCCCCCGACCGGGGGTGGACGTCGGCGCCGATCCTGGGCTGCTTCGCGGTCAGCGGCGATCAGCCTCGGCGCTGCTGATCCACTACGAGCTGAACCGGTTCGAGCCGCTGATCGAGCTGCGTTTCTTCCGCAGCGCGCCGTTCACCGGCGCCAGCGTCGTCGCGATCAGTGCTTTCGTCGCGCTCGGCGGATTCCTGTTCCTGAACACGCTCTACCTGCAGGACGTGCGCGGCCTGTCCGCACTTCGCGCCGGGTTGTACCTATTACCGATGGCCGGCGCGATGCTGATACTGGGCCCGTTGTCGGGTTATCTGGTCAGCAAGTACGGGCCGCGTCTGTCCCTGACGATCGGCGCGGTCGCCCTCGCGCTGGCCGGTGGCCTGTTCGCCGTCTGGGGCGCAGACCTGCCCGATTCGCGACTGATCCTCGGCTATGCGTTGGTCGGGGTAGGCATCGGAATGATGAATGCGGCCATCACCAACACCGCAGTTTCCGGCATGCCTCGCTCACAGGCCGGGGTCGCCGCGGCGACAACGTCGACGACGCGCCAGGTCGGCCAGTCGCTCGGCGTCGCGATCGTCGGTTCGATCCTGGCCACCGGCTCGGGGCACGCTCAGCGCCCTGGGCAGCAAGGCCGCCTTCGCCGCCGCGTCGCGTGACAGTTGGTGGATCATCTGCGGCTGCGGCGTGGCGGTCTTCGTCGTCGCCCTGACCACGACCGGCACCTGGGCCAAGGGGACCGCGGTTCGCACCGCCGCCTCGGCCGAGGCCCGTGAGCAGCGCGAGCCGGCGCGTTAGACGCGGCGCGCGCGCTGGGTATGCGTAGTCCAATCGACCCGTCCATCGCCGCCCGGGCCGAGACGAACAAGATGGACCTAGCTTGATGGAGCGACGAGATGTCACCTACGGCAGTTGCCACCCCGATCACGCACATTCGAGCGCCACTACGCAGCAGGCCCGGCGCGCTCCCATCGTCGGCGCCGACGTCCGCGCCGCCCTGCTGGGGCGCTATCGCCCCGAGATGCAGGTTGTCCGGCAGGCCTTTCGGGTCACCGATACCGACACCGACGAGATCGTCCTGCTGCTGGCTCGCCACGAGTGGTGGATCGGCCGCCGAATCGGCGAGACGATCACCGTGTGGGGTTGCCAGTCGCAGTTGCAAGCGGAAGAAATCTACGACGCCCTGATTAGCGAGGACCTCGATCGGGGACAATGGCAGCAGGCGCGTGCGCGCTCAGCCGCTTGATCACCTGGTCGAGCCGCATCACTGATCATTCGGGGGTTTTCATGGCGGTGACACCGTCATGACCGAACTCCGCGTCTGGGCGCCGGTCCCCAAGCAGGTTCGAGCCTGGGTCGACGGCCAGATCCACCCGATGCAGGTCGACGATGACGGCTGGTGGACCGCCGACGTCGAGCTGCCGCCGAACACCGACTACGGCTTCCTGCTCGATGACGACGAGCAGGTGCTGCCCGACCCGAGCACCCGATGGCAGCCCAATGGCGTCAACGAGCCGAGCCGCGTCTATGACCAGTCGGCCTACGAATGGACCGACACCACGTGGACCGGCCGCGCCCTGCCCGGCGCGATCATCTACGAGATGCACGTCGGGCACGTTCACCCGCACCGGCACCTTCGACGCGGCGATCGCGCACCTGCCGCATCTGGCCCGGCTCGGCGTCACCCACCTCGAACTACTGCCGGTCAACGCGTTCAGCGGCCAGTGGGGATGGGGCTATGACGGCGTCGACTGGTACGCGGTCCATGCGCCCTACGGCGGCCCGGACGGGCTCAAGCGATTCGTCGACGCCGCCCACGGCTTCGGCCTCGCCGTCGTGCTCGACGTGGTCTACAACCACCTCGGCCCGAGCGGAAACTATCTGCCGCGGTTCGGCCCGTACTTCAACGGCGGCAGCAACGACTGGGGCGACCGGATCAATCTCGACGGCCTGAACTCCGGGCCGGTGCGGCGCTTCATCGTCGACAACGCGCTGATGTGGTTCAGCGACTTCCACGTCGATGGGCTGCGTCTCGATGCCGTCCACGCACTGCAGGACTCCTCGACCCCGCACCTGCTCGACGAGCTCGCGCACGACGTCGACGCGCTGTCGGCCCGCCTCGGCCGGCCGCTGCCGTTGATCGCCGAGTCCGACCTCAACGACGCGACGATGGTCAATCCGCTGGTTGCCGGCGGGCACGGCATGGACGCGCAGTGGGACGACGACGTGCACCACGCGATCCACGCGCTGGTCACCGGCGAACGGCAGGGATACTACGTCGACTTCGGCTCGCTGCCCGTGCTGGCCAAGGTCTTCACCTCGGCGTTCCTGCACGACGGCACCTACTCGACGTTCCGCGAGCACATGCACGGACGGCCGATCGATCGGCACCTGCTGCCGGGTTACCGCTTCGTGGTCTCGCTGCAGAACCACGACCAGATCGGCAACCGCGCGGTCGGCGATCGCCTCACCGAGATAGCGCCGCTCGGAATGCGCCAGATCGCGGCCGTCCTATTGCTGACGTCGCCGTTCACCCCGATGCTGTTCATGGGCGAGGAGTGGGGGGCGTCGACCCGGTGGCCGTACTTCACCTCGCACACCGACCCCGGCTTGGCCGACATCGGCAAGTACCGCAAGGAAGAGTTCGGCAGCCACGGCTGGGACACCGACCAGATGATCGATCCGCAGGATCCGAAGGCGTTCCATGACGCGGTGCTGCGCTGGGACGAGGTCGCCGAGCCTGAGCATCGGTCGATGCTGGACCTATACCGGTCGCTGATCGAGCTGCGGCGCTCCGAACCCGACCTGGCCGACCCGCAGCTGGATCTGGTCGACGTCGACTTCGACGAGGACAAGAACTGGGTGGTCATTTCGCGCGGGGCGTTGCGCGTTGTGCTCAACCTGGCCGACGTCGCGCAGACCGTCGTCGTCAACACCGACGAATTGCTGTTTGCCACCGACTCGGCCGTTCGTGGTCGCCGACGGTGTCGACCTTCCGGCTCAATCGGCCGCGATCGTCCGCCTAGCCAGCGAATAGCCGCGTTACGTCAGCTGGTTCGTAGCTCGTTGACCAGCGCGGCCTCGACCCGAGCGTCGGCCTCGGTCGGATCACCCATCGGCAGCGCCCGCGGATAGAGCTTGCGATGCAGGACGGGATTCAGCTCGGCCGCATAGATGCTCAGCTTGGCCAGCAGCAGCAGGAACGTGACGATGCCGATGACGGAGCCGAATGCGCCATAGGTACTCGAGGCGTTCTTGAGTTGATGAGTGAGCAGACCCGTCCCGATCGTGATCAGCAACGTGAACACGACGCCGCCCAGGATCGAACCGGGCAGCAGCGGCACCGGTTTGATCTTCTTCGGCGTCAACAGCATGTAGTTCGCCCAATACAGCGCGGCGTTCAGCACGAGCAGGCCGGCGAGCACGGGCACTCGGATCACGTAGCTCTCACCCGGGCGCGTCACATAGGTCGCCAGCACGGCATTGATCAGGAAGGCGCTGCCGATCGTCATCAGCGCCGCGAAGCTGCGGCCCAGACGCGGCAGAAAACCCGTCCGCTCGACCCGAGGCACGTCCCACACCGATGCCATCGCTTGCTGCGCCGTCTGCGTCACGCCCTGGGCACCGTAGAGCAGGCCGAGCAGACCGATAACGAGGCCGACGGTGCTGCCGTGGAACCGGTCGCTGCTGCCCGGATTGAAACTGTCACCGATCACCGGGAACTCGTGCAGCGTACTGACCAGCGTCGAGCCGAGTGACTTCTGACCGACGAAGCCGAGCACGGTGACCACGACCAGTAGCAGCGGGAAGATGGCGGTGAAGCCGTACCACGCCAGGCTGACCACGAGCAGGTTGGCGTTGTCGTCACTGAACTTCTTCACGACGCCGTACGCGGCTCCGGCGGGGCGGTTACCGCGCTGCCAGCGATCAGCCCATCCGACGATTCGCCGAACGAGGTCCATCAGCCACTCAGGCCGTTGAGCACCTCGGTCATCTGCTGCACCGTGTCGTGCGCCAACTTCTCGAAAACCAGTTTGACCGCCGGGGCGGCCAGCTTGCTCATTCCGTGTAGGTCCACGTCGGCATGGTAGGTCAATTCGCTACCGGTGCCGGACGGGCGCACGGTGATCGAGTCGGTCGAGGTCGCGGTGTCATTCACTCCCACGAACACCAGCTTGTCGGCCGTGAGTTCGCGCAAGGTGTAGGCTCAACTCGGTCTCGACGCCGGCGATCTTCGACACGTTATGCCAGGTCGAGCCGACGACCGATCGGACCGGAGTCGGTCCGGGTCGTGCTCTGCGTACCCGGATCCCACTGCTCGGTGTGGGCGAAGTCCTTGAGGTACTCGAGGACGACGGCCGGGCTGGGCGTGACTTGGAAGGTGCGTTCGACGGCGGGCATAAGCACGATTTGCCCATTCGGACGCGCCGCCAAACCGTTAGCTGTTCTCGGCGATGTAGGTGTCGGCGTCCTTGTCGGCTTCGTCGACGCCGTTGCCGCTCGGATGGTCGTGGTAGAACGCCAGCCACTTCATCGCCAGTTCGTGCCGCAGATCCAGCGTGGCGCTCTTGATGAAGTCGGGGATCGCTTCGCGCTCCTCCTCGTCGAGGTGCTCGCCGTTCTCGGTCCGCGCCTCGCCGACCGCGTCGAACCAAGCCTTGGTGCCGACCTTGTGCTTGCGGGTCTCGGCCACCGCGTCGCGGATCTTGTTGTGATCATCGATCGCGTCCTCGGTCTCGTCCTCCGGGTCGCCGGCCTTCCCCTTCTTCAGCAACGCGGGATAGAACACGGTCTCTTCGGCGTCCGCGTGCGTGTCGAGCCGGGTGGCCAGCGGTTCCCAGACCGCCTGCAGCTCATCGTTGGACTTGGCGTCGTCCAGGTAGAAGAACTGCTGGCGCAGCCACTGGTGGTCGGCGAAGATGAGTTCAACGATGTCAGCCATGCGCAGGTACTACCCGAGATCTGGCGGTTTCAACGCCCCCGGCGCGGATCAGCGCTATTCGCCGGGCGGAGCCACGTAGACGGCGTGTGACTCGACGTCGTCAAAGATCGCCCGGGCGATGGGGTTGCGGATCTCTTCGGCGATATGGCCCAGCAGTCCGGCGCAGCGGGCCAGCAGGACCACCCCGCGCAGCAAGGGGGTCGGGATGCCCAGATCCGACAGGATCGCGCCGCAGACGCCGGCGCCGTTGAGCGGCAGGGTGCGCCCCAGTTCGGCCGGCGCCACCCGCCCCACCGCTTCGTACAGGCTCAGGTGCGGGCCGTAGGTGCCCTCTTCCCGGGCGATGGCGATCAGGACGGGCGTTCGGGGATCACCGTTCTTGTGCAGGTGGTGCCCGAGGCCCGGGATCAGCTCGCCCTGCGCGCGCCGGGCCCGGATGGCCGCGGCCGCGAGCGCGTCCCAGCCGGCGTCATCACCGGGCAGCGCGTCGGCGGCCGAGATCACGTCGTGCAGGAATTGACCGGTGTCCTCGCTGACGCCGAGGAAGCGCGACCCGCCGCCCAGCAGGCCCGCGGCCAGCGCACCTTGGATCGCGTCGGGCGCGCTGAGGTAGGTCAGCCGGGTGGCGATCGCGATCGGAGTGAAGCCGTGATCGGCCAGCGCGACCAGCACGGATTCGAAGACGCGGCTCTCGGACGTGGTCGGCGGCCGCAGCATGATGAGTTCGTAGGCCAGGTGCCCGAAGCTCACCTTTCCGATCAGCTCGGTCGCCAGGTCCCGTCCGAGCAGTGAGATCGAGTCCACGGTCGAGACGCCGAGCGACGTCGGGTAACTCTGGTGGCGCCCCGGCGGATGTGCTGGATTCGGTCATGGGATTAGTGTCCATCAACGACGCCGCCCGGCCGACGACAAGGGGTGACCCAATGGCGAAGTTGGTCGCGATTCTGGCCACCACGCATCATCCGTTCTATTACAAGACCAGCCGGCTCGATCCGGACGAGGCGCCGCCGTTCGCCGCGGAGTGGGTCAGCAAGGTCGCGGCCTATCGCGAGACGCTCACCCGCGCCCGTCCCGATGTGCTGGTGATGGTCGGACTCCGATCACTTCCACCAGCTCTGGCTCGACAACATGCCGCAGTTCCTGGTCGGCAAGGCACCGTTCTATGACGCCAACTATTACAACGAGGAGCGCGAATTCGGTCTGCCCCGGATGCTGCTGCGCGGGCACGAGGAGCTGTCGGCCTACATCCTGCGGGAGGGGATCGATCGCGAGTTCGATCTGGCGTTCTCGAACGAGTTGCGCGTCGACCATTCGATCACCTGCCCGATCCTCACCGTGCGCCCGGACAACGACCTGCCGGTGGTGCCGATCTATACGAATATCTTCGCGCCGCCGCTGCCCCGCCCGGATCGCTTCGTCAAGCTCGGACGGACGATTCGCGAGCTGATCGACGCCTGGCCGAGCGACCTGCGCGTCGCCGTCATCGGCACCGGTCATCTGTCACTCGAACTCGGCGGCCCGCGCCAGTTCGGACCCCACGGTCCCGACCCCGAATTCGACGCGCAGGCCGATCGAGTGGATCGCGAGCGGCGACATCGACGCGTGCCTTGCGAATGTCACCCTCGACAGCCTGCACGCGCCCGGCAACGCCACCCATGGCTTCATGGACTTCATGCTGATGATGGGGGTGGCCGGCAACGAGAAGGCCGATTACGCCGACCACCTCGACCTGTTCCACACGATGGAGGCGTACTTCACCTGGTATCCGAACGGAGTGGACGCATGAGCCGCTACCTCGTCGACAAGTTCCTGTTCACGATCGACCGCGACCCCGAACTGGTCGAGCGCTACCGCGACGATCCGGCGGGGACGGTCGCGTGGTGGGAGGCCGAGCGGGCCAACCAGCTGCTGAACGCCATTGCGGCCGAGGCGTCCACCTGGCTGTCGTTCACCGAGGACGAACGAGCGGCGCTGGTCGCCCACGATCACGTGGCGCTGTTCGCCCTCGGCGCGCACCCGTTCCTGACCCTGACCCTGTGGATCGCGATGTTCGAACGCGACTTCGACGAACCGCTCGGCATGCAGCTCGACTACGGCGCCCGGTTGGCCCACTTCGACCTGCCCTACCCCGACATCACCACCTGACGATGTCCGACACCGAGGTCATGGCGGCGCTGCCGCTGTTCCCGACCCAGCTGGTCGGCAGTACACCGCAACCGGACTGGCTGATCGATCGGGCCCGGCTCGGCCAGTTCGTGCCGCGCGTGCGGGCGCGCGAGCTCTGGCGCCCGGCCCCCGAGCAACTGATCGAGGCGCAGGACGACGCCACCCGGCTCGCGATCCAGGCTGCAGCGCGACGCCGGTCTCGACATCATCGGCGACGGCGAGGTGCGCCGGGAGAGCTATTCCAACCACTTCGCCACCGCTCTGACCGGCATCGATCTCGACCATCCGGGCGTCGTCCACGGCCGCAACGGGCAGCTCAGCACCGTGCCTCGCGTGGTGGGGCCGATCAGTCGCCCGGCGCCGATCGAAGTGGCCGACGTCCGCTTCCTGCGTCAGCAGACCGACCGCGCCATAAAGATCACGGTGCCCGGTCCGTTCACCATGTCGCAGCAGGCCCAGGATGACTACTACCACGATCCCCGCGAACTGGCCTACGCCTACGCGGACGCCGTGAATGCCGAGGTCCATGACCTGTTCACCGCTGGCGCCGACATCGTGCAGATCGACGAGCCCTGGATGCAGGCCCGCCCCGACCAGGCCCGTGAATACGGGCTGGCGGCGCTGAACCGCGCGCTGGCCGGGGTCGACGGCGCCACCGCCGTCCACCTGTGTTTCGGCTATGCGGCGCTCGTCGCTGACCGGCCGTCCGGCTATTCGTTCCTGCCCGAGCTCGCCGACTCCTCGGTCGACCAGATCTCGATCGAGACGGCCCAATCCGGGCTCGATCTTTCGATCCTGGCCGAGCTCACCGGCAAGACGATCGCGCTGGGGGTCATCGACCTGGCCGACCCGGCGATAGAAACGCCCGAGACCGTGGCCGAACGCGTCCGCCGAGCGCTGGCGTACGTCGCCGCCGACAAGATCATCATCTCGCCGGACTGCGGGATGAAATACCTGCCCCGGCCGATCGCCGAGGGCAAGATCCGGGCCATGGCCGCTGGGGCCCGGCTGCTGCGGACTGAGCTCAGCTAGCCCGGATTAGAACGCGGCCCGGGTGGGCAGGCTGCAGCCGTGTCGGCAGATGCCCAAGCTCGGTTAACCCCGTAGCAACGCAGTACCGGATACTTAACGCAATGAGTGAGACCGTACGACGCGTCTCGGCGGCCCTGACCGTCGCCGTCCACGAGCCCGTCCGGATCACCTTGCAGGTGGCTGCGTCCGGCCTCGACCCGGCGACGGTCGATGAAACATTGAGCGTCACCAGTGCCGGTCAACGCCGTCGACCTCACCGAGATCGATGTGGCCGGTAACGGCCGCATCCATGTCTGCTCACCGCCGCCGGGCGAGCTTCGAATCAACTATTGCGCCGTGGTCACCGGCCGGGCGGCCGTCCCGAAGGTCACCGATGCCGAACGGATCATCTACCGGAGGCCGAGTCGCTACGCCGAGTCGGACCGGCTGGGCCCGATCGCCCAGGCCGAGTTCGAGGGGCTCACCGACCCGACCGAACTGCTGGCCGCCGTCTCGTCCTGGGTCGGCTCGCAGCTCAGCTACGTCCCCGGCAGCAGCCAGCCGACCGACGGGGCCGTCGACACGATGCTCAAGCGGCAGGGCGTCTGCCGTGACTACGCGCATCTGGTCGTGGCGCTGCTCCGCGGGCTGGATGTGCCGGCCCGGTTGGTCGCGGTCTATGCCCCGGGCCTACAGCCGATGGACTTCCACGCGGTCGCCGAGGCGGCCGTCGGTGACACCTGGCAAGTGGTCGATGCGACGCTGCTCGCGCCCCGATCGAGTCTGGTCCGCATCGCGACCGGCCGAGACGCCGCCGACACCGCGTTCATGTCGACCTACGGCGGCTACGCCGAGCTGCTGTACACCGAAGTGAGCGCGATCATCGACGGAATGCTGCCGGTTGACGATGTCGTCTCGTTGATGAGTGTCACCTGATGCTGACCCTGGGCGCCGAAGAAGAGTTGCATCTGATCGACCTGTCGACCTTCCGGTTGGCTCCTCGCGCTCCGGCCCTGCTCGCCCAGCTTCCGCCCGCGAACTTCTCCTCCGAGTTGCAGCGGACGACGGTCGAGACCAACACCGAGGTCTGCGACACCCTGAGTGAACTGCGGGCCGAGCTGCTGCAGCGGCGATCACAGGTCATCAAGATCGCCTCGGCCGAGGGACTGGGCATTGCCGCGGTCGGTACGGTGCCGATCGCGTCCGCCGACGACTTCGAATTGACCAGCACCGGTCGGTTCGCCCGGATGCAGGACGATTACCGGCTGCTGGTCGATGAACAGCTGATCTGCGGCACGCAGATCCACGTCGGCGTGCCCGGTCGCGACTTGGCCGTCCAGGTGGCGCAATACCTCAGCCGCGACCTGCCGCTGCTGCTCGCCCTGTCGGCCAGCTCACCGCTGTGGCACGGCTCCGACACGGGCTACGCCAGCATGCGAACGATCATCTGGCAGCGCTGGCCCACCTCCGGCCTGTTCGGCCCACTGTCGACCGCGGCAGAGTATGACGACCTGCTGACCGACCTGATCAGTTCCGGCGTGATCACCGATCAGAAGATGGCGTACTTCGACGTCCGACCCAACTCGCACGCACCGACCCTCGAGCTGCGGATCCTGGATGCCTGCCCGATCGTCGATGACGCCGTGCTGATCGCCGGCCTGTTCCGGGCGATGGTGGGCGAGGCGATCGACACCGTCAAGACCGGCCGTGCGCCCCGGCCGGTGCCACCGCCGCTGCATCGCGCGGCCATGTGGCGGGCCGCCCGCAGCGGGCTCACCGGTGACCTGCTAGATGACGGCCCACGACCGCAGGCGAAGCCGGCCCCCGAGGTCATCCGGGCTCTCGTCGCGCGGCTGCGCCCGCAGCTCGAGGACAACGGCGACTGGGACACCGTCACCGACCTGGCCGAGGCAACGTTGAGCCGGGGGAATTCGGCGATGCGACAACGGGCGGCGCTGTCCGAGCGCGGCCGGCTGGCCGATGTCGTCCTGCAGGTCGTCGCCGAGACCCAACAGACCGGCCCGTCGGCCGGCTTGAGCGCGGCCACCCCGGCCGGTGCCGACACTACGTACGCCTGGACGCCGGCGGACGAGGCGTTCGGTGACCCCGCGGCCGTCCGTCCGCGCTACCGGCCGCTGTTCGCGGCGCTCGACACCATCGGGCCGGCCGTCCTGCGTGAGCGCCTGGACGAGCGTGACCGGTGGACGGCCGCGATCGGTATGACCTTCGGTGTGGCCGGTGACCAGAAGGCCTTCGCCGTCGACCTGCTGCCGCGGATCGTCCCCGAACACGAATGGGCGGCGGTGCGGCGCGGATTGGTGCAGCGGGCCCGGACGATCGAGATGTTCCTGCGCGACATCTATGGTGCCGGCGACGTGATCCGCGACGGGGTGGTGCCGGCCTCGGCGGTGTATGAGTCGCCCGGCTGGCGCGACGAGGCGCGGGCGCTGCCGAAGGGCGCGGTTCGCGCGGCGGTCCTCGGCTTCGACCTCGTCCGCGACGAGACCGCCAACTGGCGGGTGCTGGAGGACAACGCGCGCGTCCCGTCCGGTGCCGGTTACGCGATGGCGACCCGACAGTTGCTGGACGCGGTGATGCCCGACCTGCCCCGTCCGGCCGAACTCCTCGCGTCCCACACCGCGCCGGCGCTGCTGCGACGAGTGCTGTCCGAGGCGTCGGCCATTCCCGATCCGACGATCGCACTGCTTTCCGACGGCGCCGGCAACTCGGCCTGGTTCGAACACCGGCTGCTCGCCGAACGGGCCGGCTTCCTGCTCGCCCAGCCCCACGAGGTCGCCGTCGAGAACGGCATGGTCACCGTGCTCGGTCAGCGCGTCGACGTGCTCTATCTGCGGCTCGATGTCGACCTGGTCGATTTGACCGACCAGGACGGCCGCGAGATCGGCGCCGAGCTGATGCAGGCCGCGAGTTGGGGCGCCGTCACCCTGGCCAACGCACCCGGCAACGGCGTCGCCGACGACAAGGCGATCTATTGCTACCTACCCGAGCTGATGAGCTACTACCTCAACGAGCGGCCCCTGCTCGACCCGGTGCCCACGTATCGCTGCAGTGACCCGGCCGAGCTGACGACGGTGCTCGAACGACTCGACCAGCTCGTCACCAAACCGGTCGACGGGCAGGGCGGCGGCGGTGTGTTGATCGGGCCGCACGCCACTGAGATCGAACTCGTTCAGCGGCGGCGCGACCTGGAGGCCGACCCGAGCCCGCTGGATCGCGCAAGAGGTCGTGTCGCTCTCGACCCACCCGACCGTGACCCCGGACGGGCTCGAGCCGCGGCACGTCGACCTGCGCGCGTTCGTCTATCTCAGCGGGGTCGATGCTGACGACGTGCATGTGGCCGACCTCGCGTTGACCCGGGTGGCGCCCGCGGGCAGCCTGGTCGTGAACTCCTCGCGCGGAGGCAGCGCCAAGGACACCTGGCTGCTCGGACCGACCCCCGAAGCCGGCGACTGAGACGATGTGCAACCACCAGGGAGTGATGTAGATGTGCGGGCTGGCGGGCGAACTCCGCTTTGACGGATACGGCGCCCAGGTGGCGGCGGTCGAGCGCAGCTGCGCCGCCATGGCCGACCGCGGACCCGACAGCAGCGGCATCTGGTGCAGCGGACCCTTGGCGCTCGGTCATCGCCGGCTGTCCATCATCGACCTGAGCGCCTCCGGCGAGCAGCCGATGGTCGACGCCGATCTGGGGCTGACGATCGTCTTCAACGGCTGCATCTACAACTACCGCGAGCTGCGCGAACAGCTGCAGGGCCGCGGCTACCGCTTCTTCTCGACCTCTGACACCGAGGTCATCGTCAAGGCGTACGCGGAATGGGGCACCGGCTGCGTCGACAAGCTGCTCGGCATGTTCGCCTTCGCGATCGCCGAACGCGACACCGGCCGCCTGATCCTGGCCCGCGACCGGCTCGGCATCAAGCCGCTCTACCTCGACCAGACCGCCGAGCGACTGCGGTTCGCCTCAACCCTGCCCGCACTGCTGGCGGCCGGCGGCGTCGACACCTCGATCGACCGCGTTGCGCTCGCGCATTACATGAGCTTCCACTCGATCGTGCCGCCACCGCGCACCATCCTCAATGGCGTGCGCAAACTGCCGCCGGCGACGATCCGGGTGGTCGATCCGGACGGCACCAGCACCGACCGGGTCTATTGGACGCCGAGCTTCACGCGAGATCCAGACCGCGCGTCGATGACCAGCGAGGACTGGCAGGACGCCCTGATCGAATCGCTGCGAACCGCAGTACGCCGGCGAATGGTGGCGGACGTCCCGGTCGGTGTGCTGCTCTCGGGCGGCATCGACTCGAGCGTCGTCGTCGCCCTGCTGGCCGAGTCGGGTCAGACCGACCTGACCACCTTCAGCATCGGGTTCGAGGCTGCCGGCGGCGAATCCGGCGACGAGTTCGAATACTCCGATCTCGTGGCGGCCCACTTCGGCACCAACCACCACCGCATCGAGATCAACAGCTCGCGGCTGCTGCCCGGCATCGATTCGGCCATTGCGGCGATGAGCGAACCGATGGTGAGCCATGACTGCGTCGCTTTCTACCTGCTCAGCCAGGACGTCTCGCAGCACGTCAAGGTGGTCCAATCCGGGCAGGGCGCCGACGAGGTGCTGGCCGGCTACGACTGGTACCCGCCGTTGGCCTCGGTGCCGCGTGACGGACGCGCCCGAGGCCTACGCCAACGTGTTCTTCGACCGGCGTGACCAGGCCCTGCGCAGCCTGCTCAGTCCCGAATGGCAGCTGCCCAACGACGCCGCGTTCGACTACATTCGCGGCCGCTTCGCCGAGCCGGGCGCGCAGACGAGCGTCGATGCCGCGCTGCGCAGCGACACCACCGTCATGCTGGTCGACGACCCGGTCAAGCGGGTCGACAACATGACCATGGCCTGGGGACTCGAGGCGCGGGTGCCCTTCCTCGACCACGAGTTCGTCGAGCTGGCCGGGCGCATCCCACCCGAACTGAAGCTGGCCGATGGCGGCAAGGGCGTGCTCAAGCGGGCCAGTCGCGGCCTGATCCCCGACGCCGTGATCGACCGCACCAAGGGCAGCTTCCCGGTGCCGGCGATCCGCCAGCTCGACGGGCCGTACCTCGACCGGGTCCGGGCCGCCTTGAGTGACCCCGCGGCCCGCTCCCGCGGACTGTTTCAGACCGGCGCGGTCGAGAAGATGCTGGCCGCACCCAACGAGACGCGAACCCAACTCGGTTCGAACGCCCTGTGGCAGCTGGCTCTGCTCGAGATGTGGCTGCAGAACCTGGGTATCAACTGACGATGCATTCCAGCACTTTGGCCCACCTGATCGAGGCATGGGGAAGTTGGGCGCCCGCGTTGTCACCGGACGCCCGACGGGTCGCCTTCATCAGCGATCGCCGCGGCCATCCCGAGCTATGGATCATGGACACCGACGACGGGCCGGCGACGGTGCGGTCCTTCAGCGAAGATCCGGTGGTCCGGGTCACCTGGTCGGCCGACGGGCAGTGGCTGGCCGCCGCGGTCGCGATCGACGGCGGGGTCCGCACGCAGTGCTGGGCGCTGCGTCCGGACGGCACCGACGCACACCCGCTGGGGCTCGATCCGACGCGGCATATGGTGCTCGGTCCGTGGACCCGGCGCGGCCACCGAATCGTCGTGATGAGTCCGCCCCGGAGCGCCGATGACGTCTCGGTGTGTGATCTGGTCGACCCCGACCCGTCCGGACGAGGACGCGAGCCGCTGGCCCGCGGTGGCTTGGTCAACGTGCTCAGTCTGTCCGAGGACGAACGGTTCGCCCTGCTGCGCGACGGCACCCGCGGCGCGCATTTCTGCGTCACGCTCGACCGCGCTGAGGATCACGACCACCCGCTGCTCCCCTACCCCGAGACCGGGTCGACCGAACATGGTCTTTTACGACCCGCGCCGGCAGGGGACGGCCTGATCGCGTATCTGACCACCGACGCCGGCCGGCCCCGCTTCATGCTGGCCGCGGTTGAGCTAGGGCCGGACGGTGTCCGCGGTGAGGTGGGCATCGTGGCCGAGCGGGACGACGGCGAGCTCGAGTTCTTCGACGCCGACGACGCCGGGCGGCGACTGCTGCTCGTCTGGAACGTGGGCGGTCGGAGCATGGTCGAATTGCTCGATCCGGTCAGCGGCGAACGAATCGCGATCGATTCGCTGCCGGGCTCGGTCGTCACCGGCTGTGCGCTGGCCCGCGACGGTCGCAGTGCGGTGCTCAGCATCGAAGCGCACAACACGCCGCAGCAGCTGTGGCGGCTCGACTGCGACCAGCTCGGTTGGCGGCAGCTGACCGATTCGCCGCTGGACCCGACGCCATCGAATTGATCGAGCCGGAGCTGGTCGAATTCATCGCGCACGACGGGTTGCCGCTCAGCGGATGGCTCTACCGCGCGGGTTCAGCGTGTGCCGGGGCCGGCGGTCATCCATCTGCACGGCGGTCCAGAGTCACAGGAGCGGCCCGGATTCAGCCCGAACCATCAGGCGATCGCCGCGGCCGGAATCACGGTGTTCGCGCCCAACATCCGGGGCTCGGCCGGCTTCGGTCGGCAGTTCGCGCACATCGATGACCGGTACGGCCGCTATGACGCGATAGCTGACGTGCGGTCGTGCGCCGCCTACCTGGTCGGCGCGGCGATCGCCGATCCGCGCGAGCTGGCCGTGGCCGGACGTTCCTACGGTGGGTACCTCACCCTCGCGGCGCTGACCCGCTACCCCGAACTGTTCGCCGCGGGCGTCGACATGTGTGGCATGTCAGACCTGCTGACGTTCTTTCGCGACACCGAACCGTGGATCGCCACCGCGGCCGTCACGAAGTACGGCGACCCCGAACGCGACCATGCCCTGCTGGTCGACCTCTCGCCGCTGCACTGGGCCGCGGCGATCCGCGCACCGTTGCTCGTCATCCACGGCGAGCACGACACCAATGTGCCGATCGGTGAGGCCAAGCAGATCGTCGCGGCGGTGCAGGCCAACGGCGGCGAGGTCAGCTATCTCGAACTGGCCGGCGAGGGTCACGAGTATCGGTCGCAGGCGGCGCGGCTCGAACTGCTCGAGTGCTACCTGGCGTTCTTGACGCGCACCCTGATGCCCGTCCGCCATCTACCCGATCGGGGGAGGTTCTGCGTCCTGAGGACGCAGAACCTCCCCCGATCGGGTCAGTTCGGCCTCAGCCAGCCGGATTCGTCGGGTTCTGGGTCGCCGCTGACCGGAACACCGTGTTCGCCGCGAGCGACCAGAAGGCGTCCGTTGCCGCCTTCGAGGTGCTGATCTGCCAGTCGCAGGTCTGACGCCCTCCATCTACCCGATCCGGGGAGGTTCTGCGTCCTGAGGACGCAGAACCTCCCCGGATCGGGACGGACTCAGCGGCGCGCCCACTCCTGGGCCAGCAGTTCATAGCTACGCACCCGGTCGGCGTGCGTCGTGGGTTATCGTCGTGATGATCAGCTCGTCGGCCTCGGTGGCATCACGCAGTTGCTCGAGCCGGTCGGCGACCTGCCCGGGCGAGCCGACGAACTGGGTCTCGACGCGGTCGGCCACCAGCGCCCGAGCCTCGTCCGTCCACACGTATTCGCGGGCCTCGGCCGGCGTCGGGAACTGGATCGCGCCCTCGGCCGTGCGGATGCTGCGCACCCATAGGCCGTACCCGGTGGCGAGTTCGCGGGCGGTCGCCTCGTCCTCGGCCACCACGCAGTCGGCCGAGACGCTGACGTAGGGACGGTCGAGGTCCGCCGATGGACGGAACGCGGCTCGGTACGCGTCGACCGCCTCGAGGATCGCCGCCGGGGCGACGTGATAATTCGCGGCGAAGCGCAGCCCGTTCTCGCCGGCCACGATCGCGCTCTCGCCGCCACTGCTGCCGAGCACCCAGATCTGCACCTGCGCACCTTCGCCGGGAACGACATGGGCATCGGCGCCGTCGGATGAGCGGTAGGTACCCGCGAACAGCGCCAGCACATCGTTGACCTGATCGGTGTAGTTCTGCGGCTGCGCACCCGGCAGTTGGAGCAACGTCTTCTGCAGCGTGAACCGCGGGGACGCGCGCAGCGCCCGATTGTCGAACGCCGCCGGCACCCGTAGCCCATTGGGCGCGTACCCGTCGACGACCGGCGCCCGGCCGCCGACCACGGCCGGCTGGCGGGTCGGGTCGGGTGGACGGCCACCGGATCGCCCCAGCCCGAGGTCGAGACGACCCGGGTAGAGCGCGTCGATAAGACCGAACTCCTCGACCGTCGAGATCGCGGTCCGATGGCCCATCTGAACCGCGCCCGACCCGATCCGGATCGTCGAGGTGGCCCCCGCCGTCAACGCCAGCAGGACGGCGGGTGAGGTACCGGCGACGCCGGGGTTGAGGTGGTGTTCGGCGAACCAGTACCGCGTGTAGCCCAGCCGCTCGGTCTGCTGCGCGAGGTCGATGCTGTTACGCAGCGCCTCGGCGGCGTTCGAGCCGGACGAGATCGGAACCAGGTCGAGGACGGTCAGCGCGGTGCTAGCCATGACGATGCCTCTCAGCCGGTGGCGAGTGCGGGCAGGGCCGGTGCGGCCGGAGCGGTCGCTGCGTCCAGTGGCGCCAATCCGAGGTGATCGCGCAAGGTCGTGCCTTCGTACTCCGTCCGGAACACCCCGCGCTCCTGGAGCAGCGGCACGACCTGGTCGACGAACGGATCGAGTCCGGTCGGGGTGATGTGCGGGACCAGGATGAAGCCGTCGCTGGCATCGTTCTGCACGAAGTCGTTGATCGACTCAGCGATCGTCGAGGCCGACCCGATGAACGACTGGCGGCCCGTCACCTCGATGATCAGCTCGCGCGTCGTCAGGTGCTCGGCCTCGGCCTTGGCCCGCCACTCGCTGGCGGTGGCGATCGGGTCGCGGTACATCCGCACGCTCGCCCGACCGCGGGCGATGGTGTTCTCACCCGGGTTCGGATCGACGGACGGCAGCGGCCCGTCGGGGTCGTGGTCTGAGAGGTCGCGGTTCCACACGTGCTCGAGGAACTTGATCGCCGTCGGCCCGCTGACCTGGGCCAATCGCACCTCGTGGGCGAGCTCCTTGGCCTCGGCGTCGGTGTCGCCGAGCACGAAGGTTGCCGCCGGCAGGATCAGCAGCTCGCCGCGTGCGCGGCCGTACTTGGGCAGCCGGCCCTTCACGTCGGCGTAGAAGGCCTGACCCGCTTCGAGTGTGCTGTGCCGGCTGAAGATCGCGTCGGCACCGGACGCCGCGAATTCGCGCCCCTCGTCCGAGTCGCCGGCCTGAAAGATCACCGGCCGGCCCTGCGGGCTGCGCGGCACGTTGAACTGTCCGCTGATGTCGAACTGCGCGTCGTGGTGCTCGAATCGTCCCGGCGCCGGCGCGGCTAGGAATTGCCCGGACTCCTTGTCGGCGAGGATCTCATCGCCCGACCACGAGTCGAACAGCTCCTGGGTCGTCTGCAGGAAGGTGCGCGCCCGCTCGTAGCGCTGATCGTTGGCGAGGTAGCCGCCGCGTCGGAAGTTCTCGCCGGTGAACGCGTCCCACGAGGTCACGACATTCCACGCGGCCCGGCCGCCCGACAGATGATCGAGGCTGGCGAACTGGCGGGCCACCTCGTACGGCTCGTTGAAGGTCGAGTTGATCGTGCCGGTGAGCCCGAGCCGGTCGGTGACGGCGGCCAGCGCGGCCAGCACGGTGAAGGTGTCGGGGCGGCCGACGACATCGAGGTCGTAGATCAGCCCGTTCTGTTCGCGCAGCCGCAGTCCCTCGGCCAAGAACATGAAATCGAACTTGCCGCGTTCAGCGGTCTGGGCGAAGTGCTTGAACGAACTGAATTCGATGTGGCTGCCGCCGGCCGGGTCGCTCCACACGGTGGTGTTGTTGACGCCCGGAAAATGCGCCGCGAGGTGGACCTGCTTGATCGGTTTGCTCATCGTCGATACCTCTCGTCAGACCGTCGCGTAGCGATTTGCGGGGCGGGGCAGCCCCAGCAGACCTCGCAAGGTGGTGGCCTCGTAGTCCGTCCGGAATGCAGCACGTCGTTGCAGTTCGGGCACCAGCGCTCGGGTGATCTGGTTCAGGTCGTGCGGCAGCGCGCCGGGACGGAGCCGGAATCCGGTCAGCCCGGCCGCACTCCAGTCCAGCAGCAGATCGGCGAGCTGCGCCGCGGTGCCGGTGAAGATCGTCGCGTCGCTGGTGTATTCGGCGCCCGCGATCTCATCCAGACGCGCCTTGCGCGCGCTCGCCGATCGCGCGGTGTCGTCCAGAAAAACGACCAGGTCGCCGAACATGTGAATCGTTTCATCGGAGCGACCCGCCGCGACCTGGTAGCCACGAATCTCCTCGATCGTCGCCGTCGCCTGAGCCGAATCGTGCGGGGTGATGAAGCCGACGTCACAGCTGCGCGCGACCAGCCGGAACGGCTCGCTTCGATGGGCCAGTGCCGTCACGATCGGCTGGCCCTGCGGCGGTCGGGGGGTTATCCCGGGGCCCTTCACCGAGAACCAGCGGCCCTCGAAGTCGATGTAATGCAGCTTGTCGCGGTCGATGAACCGACCGGTGCTGATGTCGCGGATCTCGGCGTCGTCCTCCCAGCTGTCCCAGAGCCGCCGCAGCACCTCGGCATAGTCGGCCGCCTCGTCGAAGCGATCCTCGAGGTAGACCTGCGCGGCCGGGTCACCAGCCGCGAACTCCGGCACCGTTCGGCGACCGAAGTTCTCGGCCTCCGGACGTCCGGGCGCGGCCTGCAACCGGACCCCGGCCCGTCCGGTGCTCACGTAGTCGAGCGTCGCGATGGCCTTCGACACGTGGAACGGCTCGGTGTGCGGCACGATCACCGTCGGGATGAGTCCGATGTGATCGGTCTTCGGTGCCACCCGAGCCGCGATCAGGACCGCGTCAAGGCGGCCGCGGACCCGGTCGGTGCGCTGGTCATCGCCCAGCCGATCCTCGGACTGCAGCCGCAACCCGTCCTCGATCGTGACGAAATCCAATCGGCCGCGCTCGGCCTCCTGCACGAGATCGGTCCAGTAGCCGGCCGCGAGCAGTTCGGCCGGACGGGCGTCGGGTTCGCGCCAGCTGGCCGGATGCCAGCCCGTGCCGTCCAGCGCGACGGCGAGGTGGAGCCGAGAGTCTGAGCTCATCGCGGTGCGACCTCCCGTCGAACGTTATCCAGTCTCGCTCGCTGATGGGGTGCGTGCCAATCCGGCCGCCTCGAACCGGTGGGCGTGAACGCGGTGAAGTCGGTCGTAGCGCGGAAGGCCGGCTGCTGATACAGATCACGGGCGTAATCCCACACGTTCGGGAACTCGGCGAGCGGGTGACCGGCGCCGCTGCCGTAACGAACCAGGCTGACCCATAGCCGCACATCCGGCTCGGTGATCTGACGACCCAGCAGGTAGCGGCGACCCGCTAGTAGCACGTCGAGGTCGGCCAACGCACCGATGCAGGTTCGCGCGCGCGATCTCGGCTGCCGGGCCCGAGCCCGCCGCTGCGCCGACGCCCCGGTTTACGACCGGGCCGAGCCAATCGTCGAGTTCGTCGATCTCGTCCAGGCGATCCGACGGGAATGTGTCGGCCCCGTTGCTCCAGTGCCCGAACTGGGTGGCCAGGTCGATGCCGATGAACCGGTAGTCGTTGCTGACGATCCGTCCGGTCGCCCGATCCCAGAGCGTCGGCACGCTGACATGACCGTCGAAGCCCGGCTCGGTGGCCTCATAGGCCTCGCGCAGCAGCCGAAAACCATTGACCGGATCGGGGCCGCGGTGGTCACGAAAGGCCCAGCCGCGCCCGTCCCGGCGGTCGTCGACATAGGACACGCTGATGACATCGTCCAGTCCGTTGAGCTGGCGCTGGATGGTGGTGCGCTGTGACCAGGGGCAGAACCAGCCGGCGTAGAGGTGATAGCGACCCGGCTCGGCCCGGAAACCGCTCGACCCGTCCGCGGTGATTCGTCCGGTGAACCGGTACAGCGGCCGGTCATCGCCCGGCCGGCGGGTGACTCGGTATTCGCCGTACGCAGCGATGTCGACCGGGCTCGCGAAGTTGCCCAAGACCGCCATCTGATCGTCTTCCGTCCGGGTCATGTCAGAACAATGGAATGTCCTTACCCAGTATTCCGCTAGACAATCGCTACGGACCCGTCGGCCCACTATTCATAGAAGTCCCCACTATTCGTAGAAGTCGTAGCGGCCGATACTCGGGCAGGCCAGGCTCTCGAAGATCAGCTCATAGGTCGAACTGACCGGCGGGGCCACCTCGGGCTGGCTCCCCCACCGGGCCGCCGTCTGCTTGAAACGGGTGTAGTCCGCACCCGGGTCGGGCGAGTCCAGGTAATACAGCGTGACGAACTGACCGGGTGCGTCATCAGACACCATCGCCAGTTTCGCGACACCGGCGAACAGGCCGGTGCTGAGCACCATCGGCAGGTAGACCTGCTCGTGCCACTGCGCGAACGCACTCCGCTCACTCTCGTCGGTGACCGATTCGATGACGGTCATCAGCGCCGTCATGCTCGTCGACGCGGTCACCGCCGGGCCCGAGATCGGCCGACCCGGCCCGCTCTCGACGAGCACCGGAACCGCCGGGACGGACGACCCCTCGGGCCAGGTCTTGGTCATGTACCGCACTGGCTCCATGCGACCGGCGAGCGTCATTGCCCGTCCGAACGCACTGAAGTTGCGTTGCAGCTCGGCCGGTTCGGCGCTGCTCCAGTAAAGGTTGACGTACTCGCCGCCACCGTCGGGAAGGTTCGAGGAGAAGCGCAGCGGCAGCCATTCGGGCGGAGTTACCCAGCGCTGCGAGATGAAGACCGTCGCCAGGCTGCCGATCACCTCGGCCTTGTGGTCGGCGTCGTGCCACATCGCCGCTTCGCGATGCCGACCGGGCTCGATGGCATACAGGCTCAGCAGCGCGCTCTTGGCCTTCATCGGATCACCTCCGCGAATCACACAGCTGCGGCAGTGGACCGCTTGGGACGATCGAACAGCACGACGACCAGTAGCGCGAGCACGATCAGCCCGCTCGCGATGAAGTATGACAACCGATAACCGCTGACGAGCGTCCCGGTGTGTTCGGTCCGGGCGGCGGCCGCGGTCGCCAGCGCGGCCAAGCCGACCGCTGCACCCACCTGCTGGGCGGTGACGAACAGGCCACCGGCGACGCCGCGCTGCTGTGGCGGCACGTTCGAGGTGATCGCGAACGCCGTCGTCGGCAGGGCGAGACCAATGCCTGCGGCGGAGATCATGACGCCGGCGAGCACGTTGACCGCATAGCTGCCGGTGGCCGAGATCTGCGCCAGCCAGAGCTGGCCGCCGATGATCAGTACCAGGGCGAGCAGCAGAACCTTCTTCGCCCCGAACCGGCTCAGCAGCCGGCGCGCCACCTGCGTGGCCATGAACAGCGCGGTGCCGGTCGCCGGGACCAGCGCGAGTCCAGTCTCTACCGCTGAGAAGCCGAGCACCCGCTGCAGGTAGAGCGAGACGAAGTAGACGTAGCCGGCGAAGACCGCCCCGAGGAGGAAGACAGCGACCACGACGGCCCGTCGCGACGGATCACGCAGCAGCGAGCTCGGCAGCATCGGCTCAGCCGATCGGCGCTCGATCGTCACGAACAGGACCGCCAGCACGAGGGCGGCGATCAGCGCACCCCACGACCAGCCGTCGGTGAAGCCGCGCTGCTGCCCCTCGCTGACGCCGAAGATCAGCGCTGCGATGGCCCCGGTGGCCGCGCCCGCGCCCGGCAGATCGAGGCGCGCGCCGCTGGCGTGACCCGGTGTTTTAGGCAGCCGAGTGAGGATGAACGGGATCAGCAACGCGATGACCGGCGGGTTCACAAGCAGCACCCAGCGCCAGCCGGCGTACTCGGTCAGCAGACCGCCGAGCACGATGCCGGCCGTCCCGCCCGCGGCGGTGCTCCCCTGGAAGATGCCGAGTGCGCGGGTGCGCGCGGCCGGATCGGTATAGGCGTGGGTCAGCAATGCGAGTGCGGCCGGGGCGATGAGCGCCGCGCTGGCGCCCTGAACCATTCGAGAGGCGACCAGCGTCGCCGCCGAGGTGGCCAGGCCGCCGGTGAGCGACGTCAGCGCGAACAGCACCAGTCCGGTGATCAGCGTCCGCCGGTGACCGATGACATCGCCGAGGCGCCCGGCCACGAGAAGCAGCGAGCCGAACGTCAGCGCGTAGCCCGTGACTACCCACTGCAATCCGACCGGGCTGAAGTGGAGGTCGTGCTGCACGGTCGGTAGGGCCACGTTGACGATGCTGAAGTCGAGCTGAAGGACGAATTGCGCAGCCGCGGTGAGCGCCAGCACCCAGCCGGTCCGCGCCACCGCCGGGCTCGTCGCGCCCGCGGTGGTCGCCGCCGTCGAGGCTGAGGTCATGTCACACTCCCGGACAGTGCGTTCGCTGCCCAATCGTTTGTACTGCTAATTGTTGGCGACGCTACCTCATGTGTATCGTGACGGGCAAACAGCCAGCAACGGAGGATCGGATGGACGAGCCGGTCGGCGTCGAACGGCCGGAGGCGATGCCGGCCGGCATCGCGCATCACGAGGGTCTGGTCCTGATGAAGCTGGCCACCTGGGTGCAGGCCAGCATCGACGCCGTCCTGGCTCCGCAGGGATTGAAGACTCGGCACTACCAGACGCTGTCGGTGCTGCGGCACAAAGGACCCTGGGCCCAGCATCAGGTCGCCGAGAAGTTGCGCATCGACCGGGCCACGATGGTGGCGGTCATCAACGAGCTCGAGCGCCGCGACCTCGTCCAGCGCGAGCGCGATCCCGTCGACAAGCGTCACTACAACATCTGGGTGACGCCGCTCGGCCTGAGCTGGATCGCTCAGGCCGAGAAGTTGATCACCGAGGCCGAGGACGAGCTGTTCGGCCCGTTGTCGGCCCGCCAGCGCAAGACGCTGCTCGAACTGATGCACGGGCTATTCCGCGAACCGACCAGCTGACCAGTTACCTAATCGACGCCGACCGCGCCGACGCCCGGCAGCACCAGCCGCAGATCGAGCGTGATGGGATACTCGGCACTCGCGGCGCGCGGACCGACCGCTACCGGTTCGGCATGACCGCCGACGACGAAGCGCGCATCCCGACGGGCCTCGGCCTCACGGACGTTGACCGGCGGACTCTTGTACGCCCGTCCACCCGGGTGAACGACGTGATACGTGACGCCGCCCAGCGGCGCGTCGTTCCAGGAATCGACCACCTCGAAGACGAGCGGCGAGTGGATGCCGATCGTCGGGTGCAGCGCTGACGGCGGCGCCCAGGCGCGAAACCGCACGCCGGCCACCAGATCGGCCGACCCGGGAACGGGGTGCAGCGGTACCGACACCCCGTTACAGGTGACGATGTGCCGCCCGGCGACGAGCCCGGATACCCGGACCTGAACCCGTTCGATCGATGAGTCGACGTAGCGCGCCGTCCCCGACCCGGTGGCCTCCTCGCCCAGCACGTGCCACGGCTCTATCGCCTCCCGCAGTTCGAGCCGCGCCGGCCCCAGTTGCGCGCGTCCGATGACGGGGAACCGGAACTGCAGGAACGGCTCGAGCCAGTTCGCATCGAAGGCGATGCCGTGCACGTTGAGATCATCGACCACATGGGCGAGGTCGGCCTCGACGAAGGCCGGCGTCAAGAACCGATCGTGCAGCTGGGTGCCCCAACGGACCAGCGGAGCGGCGTAGGGCTCGCGCCAGAACCGGGCGACCAGGCTGCGTACCAGCAACGCCTGCACCAGTGACATCTGCGGGTGCGGCGGCATTTCGAAGCCGCGCAGCTCGAGCAACCCGAGTCGGCCGCGCTCGGAGTCCGGGCTGAATAGCTTGTCGATGCAGAACTCGGCCCGGTGGGTGTTTCCGGTGATGTCGGTGAGGGTGTGGCGCAGGGCCCGGTCGATGGTCCACGGACGGGCGAGGTCGGCCAGCCGGTCGAGTTCGGCGAACGCGATCTCGAGTTCGTACAGGGACTCGTGCCGGGCCTCGTCGACCCGTGGTGCCTGGCTCGTCGGGCCGATGAAGCGGCCTGAGAACAGGTAGGACAGGCCTGGATGGTTCTGCCAATAGGCCAGCATGCTGGTGAGCAGCGAGGGCCGGCGCAGGATCGGGCTGTCGGCCGCGGTCCGTCCGCCGAGCGTCAGGTGGCTGCCGCCGCCGGTGGCCGTGTGCCGTCCGTCGAACTGGAACTTCTCGCTGCGCAGCCCGCACGCCAGCGCGGCGTCGGCGAGGGTGGTCGTGATCTCGACCAGCTCCCGCCAGGACGCGGCCGGGTGGACGTTCACCTCGATCACGCCAGGATCGGGCGTGACGGTCAGGGTCGTCAGCCGCTCGTCGGAGGGGATCGGGTACCCCTCGAAGACGACCGGGGCGTCGAGTTCGGCCGCGGCGGCCTCGATGATCGCCAGCAGTTCGACCGCGTGGTCGGTCTCTGTCAGCGGTGGCAGGAACACGAACAAGTGCCCGTCGCGGGCCTCGACGGTGAGCGCGGTCGTCGGCACGTCCTCGGGGTCGGCGACCAGGGCGGGGAGACGAGCCGCGGCCAGCGCCTGCTCGCTCGGGGGCAACGGATGACGGGCCGCGAACGGGGACGGATCGGGGTGGCCAGGCCCCGGTGACCAGGCGATCGACCGCAGCGGCAGCCGCATTCCCATCGGCGAAGTCCCGCTCGCGAGCACGATCCGGCCGCGTCGGGTACGCCAGCGGCTCGTCGACCACTGGGCGCCGTCCTCACTCCGGTGCAGGGGCAGCAGCCAACCGGTGGGATCGCCGATGTCGCGGTCGAGTTCGGCCACCAGAGCGGCCCGAGCGTCGCGCGGACGGGAGGACTCGATGTCGACCTCAGGCACCTCACCGGTCGGCAACTGTGTCTCGCTGACCACCTGGGCCAGCCGGTCCTCGTACGCCGGCAGCACGAAGTCGTCCTCGATGCCCAGCCGCGCAGCGATCGATGCCAGCAGCGCGCCCGCCACCTCGGTCGTCGCATCCGGGCGTGGATCCATCCACGGCGAATCGAGCAGCTCGCGGTGCGACCAGAGCGGAAGTTCGTCGGTGCGCCAGGTGATGGCGATCTGCCACCGCGGCAACGGCTCCCCCGGGTACCACTTGCCTTGCCCGTATTGCACCAGTCCGGTCGGCGCATAGTGCTCGGCCAGCTGCACCGCGAGTTTGTCCGCGCGCTGCCGCTTGTCCTCACCGTCCGCGGCGATGTTCCACTCGGGCGCGGTGGTGTCGTCGGAGGAGACGAACGTCGGCTCGCCGCCCATCGTCAGCCGGACCTCGTCGTCGTCCAGTCGCCGGTCCACCGCGTCGCCGAGGTCGAGGATCTGCCGCCATTGGCCATCGGTGTACGGCCGGGTCGTACGTGGAGTCTCGGTGATCCGGCGAACCGTGTTGCTGAATTCGAGATCGGTGGCGCCACCGCCGGTCCGGGTGCCGGTGAGCGGCGCCGCATCGGCATAGTGCGGACTGGCGACCAGCGGTATGTGTCCCTCGCCGGCGAATAGACCAGATGTCGCGTCGAGGCCGACCCATCCGGCGCCCGGCAGATACACCTCGGCCCAGGCGTGCAGATCGGTGAAGTCCTCGGTGAGCGGTCGGTTCGGGTCAGCGACATCGGGCGCCAACTGGACCAGATAGCCGGACACGAACCGCGCCGCCAGCCCCAGCTCACGCGCGAGGGCGACTAGCAGCCAGGCGCTGTCACGGCAGGACCCGACTCGGCGCCGCAGGGTTTCTTCGGGAGTCAGCACTCCCTCTTCCATCCGCAGCGAATAGTCGATCGCGTCGGCGACCGTCCGATTCAGTTCGGACAGGAAGCGCACGACCGGCTGCGCGGGGCGGCTGGCCAAGCCTGACTCGGCCAGGAACGCCGTGACGGACCCGCTGGGGTCATCGATCGGCAGGAGGAACGGGGCGAGGCTCGCGGCCAGCGAATCGCGATAGGCGAATGGGAACGTCTCGGCGTAGTCCTCGACGAAGAAGTCGAACGGGTTGATGACGGCCAGGTCCGCGACCAGGTTGACCGTGATCGACAATTCGCTGACGGCTTGCGGAAACACGAGTCGGGCAACGTGGTTGCCGAACGGGTCCTGCTGCCAATTGACGAAAGCATTCGCCGGGCTCACACGCAGCGAATAGGACTCGATCGGTGTACGCGAATGCGGCGCCGGGCGCAGCCGGACGATATGCGGCCCGAGTACTGCGGGTCGTTCGAAGTGATAGACGGTTCGATGCTCGATTCCGACGGATTGACCCACCGGGCAATCCTACGGTGGCCGGTCCTCAGGTGAGGTCGATGATCGCGCGACCGGTCACGTGGCCGGCCTCGAGCTCAGCCACGATCTCATTGATGTCGTCGAGCTTCACGCGCTCGGTGACCAGCGCGTCGAGGTCGAGCTGACCGTCGTGATACCACTGGATGAACCTCGGAAAGTCGACCTCGGGCACGCACGATCCGCCGGCGCTGCCGATGAAACGGCGCTCGCCGCTGACCATCAGCATCGGATTGATCGTCACGTTCTCGGTCGGGATGCCGACGAGCACGGCCGTACCGCCTCGGGTCTCGGTCCAATGACCGTTTCGGGTCGCCTCGATGGTCGCGACGATCGTGACGGACCGGCCGATGCAGTCGAAGGCGAAATCGACCCCGCCAAGATCGGTGCTGCGCGAACCGGGGGTGAGCGCCCGGACCTGCGCGACCGCGTCACCGGTGGCCGCGTTTATGCCATGGGTGGCCCCGAACCGTCTCGCGAATTCGAGCTTGTCGTCGTCGAGGTCGACCGCGATGATCACACTGGCACCGGCCTGGCGGGCTGCGGCGATCGCCGACAATCCGACGCCGCCGGCGCCCCAAACGGCGACGGTCTCGCCCGGCTGCACGTCGGCCGTGTTGATCACCGCGCCCGCGCCCGTCATCACCGCGCAGCCGACGATCGAGGCGACATCCTTCGGCGAATTCGGCGGTGCTTTGACGACGTAGGCGCCGTCCGCGATCGTGTGCGTGCCCCAGGTGAAAACGTTCTGCGAGATCGCGGTGACCCCGTCGCCCAGGTCGAGGGTCGCGATCCCGGGGGCGCGGTAGACGGGCTGGGGACTGCGCGGTACCCAGGTGACGAATACATCGTCACCGACCCCGACGTGCTCGACCGCTGACCCGATCGCGGTGACGACGCCGGTCGACTCGTGCCCGAGCAGGACCGGCGCGGTCCGGTCCCGGTGGATCTGATGCAGCTGGCTGTGACAGACCCCGGAGGCCTGCTGCTCGACGACCACCTCGTGCGGACCCGGATCCGGCAGCTGTACATCGACGATGTCGAGCTTGCGAGTACCGGGTCGAACGACGACAACGCGGGCTGAACTCGTCATGGCCCGGACCCTACCCAGCGGTTGCGCGCCGGACAACGATTCCGGTTGCCGAAATCATTCGACGGCGTGGTCGTCCTCGCGCACGAGTCACGCGGTTCGGCCGTGGCCAGTCGGCCGGCGGCCGTCGATTCGTCGTCTATCGCCATATCCCGCCCGTCGACCACGTCGGCGGCAACCGCAACCCCGACCGCCCCGAACCCGACGACCACTCAGGCCGGATCGGTGTCGGTCGTTCCGCCTGCACTCGACCATCCGCCGCCGGCCCAGCCGGCCGCTCCACTAGCAGTTCTTACGCAGGAGGCGGGTCTGGTCGACGTCGACGCCGCCCTCGGCGATAACGCCGGCGCCGCGGGGACCGGCGTGGTGCTGAATTCGACTGGCGAAGTATTGACGAACAATCACATCATCACCGGCGCGATAGGCATCAAGGTCGCAGTGATCGCCACTGCCGTGAGCTACACGGCGACGGTCGTCGGTAGGGACGCGACGACCGACGCCGCCGTTGTGCAATTGGCGCAGGCGAGCGGACTCGCCGTGGCCCCGTTCGGAGACTCCGACTCGTTACAGGTGGGCGACGCCGTGATCGGCATTGGTAATGCTGGTGGCGGCGGCGGCACGCCGGCCGCCGCACCCGGCACCGTCACCGGTCTGCATCAGTCGATAGTCGCGACGACCGACGACGGGTCGGCACCCGAACACTTGACCGGCTTGATCGACCCTAACGCGCAGATCCGGCCGGAAGATTCGGGCGGCCCGCTGTATGACGACCGCGGCCGGATCGTCGGTACGGACACGGCCGGCGGCGGGACGGAACCGGCGAGCTCATCGCGTTCTCGATACCGATCAATATTGCGCTCGCCGCTGCCCACTTGATCCAGATCGGGCTGACGGGCACCACCGCAATCATCGTCCTGGCGGCTCAGCCGGCGGTATCGGTCGTGTCCCAGTCGACGTCTCCGCCGGTGCCCACCGCGTCCGCCGGTCGGTGGTGAGCAACTCAGCTTCGGGCGGCGTGGTCGCCACGGACTTCGCCGCGCATCCGCTCGGGCCGCACCCGACGCTCATGCCCGGAGACCGCATCGTCATCGCTGTCAGCGGGTTCGGACCGGGCGCGAGTGTCAGACCGCAACTGGGTGGATCCGAGTCCGGGCCGACGTTGATCGCTGGTTCGAGCGGTGTCGTCCGAATGGTCTACGAGGTCCCACGCGCCGTCGCTCCAGGGTCGAAATCGCTGACCTTCACCGACGCCGGCCCTGGCAACGATGCCGAATCCGCCCCGCCGTCCGCGCCGGATTCGACGACCGTCAGCGTTGCGATCCCGACCTGGGTCAGCTTCGACTTCACCGTGGCGCCTTCGCTCCATGCGTGATGAACCCAGCGCGCCATTTCAGTCAGTGCGGCGCAACGACGCTCGAACCCATCGGCGCGCGCCAGTGTGGGCCAGCGCATCGCTCACCGGCGCCAGCGACGCGTAGCACCGAAATCGCGCCGCTGCCTCGATCGAGCGAATCTGACGGTCATGGCCGCGTCCGCTCATAGCGATCGGTCGGTCGGCATCGAATAGCAGCCATTCCCACAAGCTCTGATCGCGGCGGCGGGTAGTGACGACGAGTCCGTCCAACGCGGCCACCATCGAGATGATTGCTGCGAAACATTCATCCGTCGTCGGATGCGTCGAATAGCTGCGCCCCAGCTCGCGGTTGTTGGCCGACAGCAACCGCCAGCGGATGTTGGTTTTGCCGTCCAACGCGAACAGCTGGAAGTGGGCCGTGCCGCCGGTCACCGCAAGCCTCCTCGGAACTGGACTAATCAGTGAATGATCAGTCCAGCCACCACGATCACGACGATCGCGGCGAGGGCTGACACCGCAAACCAGAGCCAGCGGCGAGACTCGCTGGGCATCGTATCTCGCGACGAGACGGCGCTACGCCGATCGAGTGAATCGGCGGCGGCCGACGCTGTGGTCGTCTGAGTCCGCGGCAGACCGTACTCCGGTGGTAACGCGGGCGGCGTCATCGTAGGGCCGGCCGTGGTCGTCGCACGGGTCGGCGCTTCGGCGGGCTGTGGATCGAAGAACGTGGTTGTGCGCAGCGTCTGGGCCAGCGATCCAACCCGGGGCTGGTCGATCAATGACACACCCGACCCATTCGGCGACGCGTAAGTCGAGCTGCCATTCGATGAGTACGCGGGCGACGAGACGTACGTCGCCTGCGGCGGCACGGACAGATCAGGGAGCGGCCACGGCGACAGCTGCGGCAATTGAGATAGCGGCGGAACCTGAGCCTGAGTCGTCGCCGTCCCGACCGATCCGGCCGCTGGAGCTGACGTGGACGGCGCCGACGCCGACGCCGACGCCGACGCCGACGTCGACGGGACAGTCGGCGGAAGCACCGCCTGGCCGGGCGCCGTGATCGGCGGCAGGGCATAAACCACCAGGGCGTACAGCGGAATAGCGAACATGGGAGCGTCGGGCGACGGGAGTGTTATCCCCGTCGGCTGGCCGATCGGCGGTGGCGGCGTGGGCGCCGGATCCGTGGTCGGCGGGAACGGCTCGATCCGCTCTGCGGTCGCGGTCGACTCGGTGGGCTCGGTCGGCTCGGCGGGCTCAGTCAGCACGGTCGCCCGATCCGTTTCGGCGCTCGGCTCGTCCGGCGCGGCGGGCGCGATCGACGAAACCGGTTCGTTCGTCCCTGCGGTCGCAGCCTGTGCTACTGATTGGTCGGCGGCGATCGTCGACGGGGTCGAGCCGAGGTCGGTCACCCGCGGTGACGTCGGTACGGGTGCCCCCGCGAACTGCGGTGCATAGCCCGGCGGCGGTGCGAACCCGGCGACGGACGCCTGCGCATAGTTGGCGGGAGCCTGCGGGTAACCGGCCATGGGTGGGTATCCGGGTGGAGTCCCATAGCCCGGCGGCCCGTACCCGTAAGGAACTCCGTATGCGGGCGCCGGGACGCCATAGCCGTATGGCATTCCATAATTCGGCGCAGGTTGGTAGCCCAGCGTTGGGCCCGAACCCTCGACCAGCATCGTCTCTGTCGCCGATGGCGACGGCGCGGCCCACGGAGCCGGCGCGGGCTCCGGCGCTGGTTCGACCGGACGAGTGCGATCGACCGAGAATTGATCCGCCGGCCGAGCCTCAACCCTCGGAGGCGCAATCGGCTCAACGAGCGGATCCGACGATTCAACCGCCCCGTCGCGAACCAGATAGGTGGGTACGCCGGCCGAGAAATAGCGCAGCTCGTGACGACGGAATGGATCCGGCTGCCAACCCTGAAGTGCGTCAGTCATTGGGCAACCGCAACTGGTCAGACGGCACGAGACATGATCCGATCATTTGCCGGACGTTATCTGTCGGCTCAACGATGTGCGGATACACAGGATTGCCAGCAGATGAACATATACACGCATCGTTAACTGGGCCGGCGAACGTCTCGTCACGTGTCTTATGTGCGCCGGATCAGCATCCCCCGTTCAGCTGACAATCATCCGGGCTTCGCCTGGAGAGAAGTCCCGATCGCCGGCACCGCCGAATTCATGATCTGTCAACTTGATGGTTCATTCACCATCGCGCTGCGTCGATAGCCTTTCGCGGGCAGCGCGATCGTCGTCGCCACACCTGAGCCATTCGAACGACGGACCGGATTGATGAATGACACCCTGCAAGGTTGGCACCGCGACCCATTCGGTCGATACGAGTACCGCTATTTCAACGATGATGTAGCCACTCAAGCCGTTCTTCATCAAGGTATCGCTGCGATCGATCCTGTCGACATTGCTTTTTTGCATGCAGAGCTCTCGACCCGGTCGATGGGCATTGCGCTGGACACAGCGACGGATCCTCCCTTGTCGTCGGTAGCACCGACACTGTTCACCCGCGCCCGACTGGTCGTCGAGCCACTGTTCAACCGCGTCAATCGCACACTTCGCCTTCATCGCCCCACCAACGATCCGACCGACCCGCCGGTCGGATACGCTCCGCGACACGCGCTGCCCAGCTTGGTGAATACCGCTCCGCGGTGGAAGATCGCCGCCCTCAGCTCAGCGGTTGCCGCCGTCGTTATCGCGGCTACCGTTGTGGCATCGGTGGCAAGCGGCGGAACGCCGACGCGTCCGTCGTCGATTGCGATGAGCCAGGATGCGATCGTTGCCCCGTCGACTCAGTATTCCTACTCCTACGACGACTCGTCCGAGACCGCGCCGTCGGTTGATTCGACGCCACCGGTAAGTCCGACCGCCGTCGCCACCACTCCGGTGTCGAGCGCGGCGAATGTGGTGCTGGTATCTGACCTCGCATCCAACGGCATTCCGTCGGTGGCGTTGCTGGCCTACCAACACGCCGCGGCTCAATATGACAAGGCTGACCCGAGCTGCAAGCTGTCCTGGCCGCTCCTCGCGGCGATCGGGCGGGTGGAGTCCAACCATGGTCAATTCGCCGGTTCGGTGCTGCGCGTCGACGGAACATCGACCCCCCGCATTATCGGAATCGCCCTCAACGGTGTCGGCACCGCCCTCGTTCGGGCCACTGTGCTCGGGGTACAGCTCGACGGTGATCACCAGTTCGACCACGCCGTCGGCCCGATGCAGATCATCCCGTCGACCTGGTCGGCGTACGCCCTGGCCGCGACCGGCCACGCAACCGCCGATCCCTTCAACATCTACGACGCCGCGACGACTGCCGCGCGCTACCTCTGCACCGCCGGCGGGGACCTGACGACCCTGACGGATCAGCAACGGGCCGTGCTCGCCTACAACCATTCCGACGTCTATCTGAATACCGTGCTCAGCCTCGAACAGACCTATGCTGCGCAGGCCAATATCAGCGTGCCGGCCGTCCCGACAACGTCGACCCCGTTGCCCGCGGCCGCACCGCTGCCGCCGGCAAATCCCGGGACGCCGCCGGCGATCCCGACGACGCCCAGTACGACGCCGTCTACCAGCACGCCGGTCGCCGTCAGCGCGCCCAGCGGATCGGCCCAGCCGGTGAACTCTGCGGCCAGCTCGATCGCGCCCAGCCGATCCGACAGCCTCATCACGACAACTCCCGCACCGACTACCGCGACTCCGAGCCCGGTCACGCCGACTCCGACACCGTCGGGTCCACCCGCTTCGGCAAGTCCAACCCCGTCGACCACGCCGAGTGCGGCAAGCCCGACGGCGACTGGATCGGCGTCCTGAGGCTTCGCCGACGCTTGGTGCCACCGACGTGCACGTCGACGCCCGTTCATCGGTCAATCATCAGTGGGCTCGTCCTCAGCGAGGGCCTCGGCCAAGCGGTCGATCTGCTCGATTTGCTCGTTCACGTCTTCGTCCCGTTCGATCTTCGCGTCATGGCGTACCGCGTCCGCTATGGCTCCCTTGTCGAGCTCAGGTTCGGTCATGTCGACGGACTGTAGTACGTCAAGATGAACATAATTGCCCGCGCAAACAAAGGCGGCGCCGACTGCAGGCCTGACCGGTGCGCACGTCGCCTGCATCGCGGTTCGGCCGATGTTCATCTCGGTGGCAGCGTCTAGTTCAGCTCCGACCGGGGACGCTGAGGCGATGAATAGCGATCAGACCGCGACGCTCCACCGATGCGACGACGTCGACGTGGACGCGGGCCGATGCCAGCTCCAGAACGACCATCACGGCGTCCATGCCGCCGACGACGTGACGGCGTGGGTGACATGGCAATACGGCGTGGTGTGCCGCTGGCCGATAAACCCACCACCGTTCTGGATGCTCCAGCTGCCGTGGTCGGACATGCTGACAGCGAAGTACCAAGACCATGGCGCGGCATAGCCCGTACCCGCGCCGTCGGCCCGGAGACCAGCGGTGTTACAACTACCCGAAGCGGCCGTTGACGTAGTCGGCTGTACGCGGGTCCTGGGGACTGCCGAACATCGCCGTGGTCAATCCGTGCTCGACGATGTAACCGGGGGTGTTCTGCTCGGCCAGGAAGAACGCGCACTGGTCGCTCACGCGCTGCGCCTGCTGCATATTGTGGGTGACGATGACGATGGTGACCTCGCGCTTGAGCTGGCTGACGGTCTCTTCGATGACACGGGTCGAGGTCGGGTCCAGCGCCGAGCAAGGTTCGTCCATCAGTAGTACGCGCGGGCGATTGGCGAGGGCCCGCCCGATGCACAAACGTTGTTGCTGACCACCCGACAATGCACCACCGGGCTGCCGCAGTCGGTCGCGCACCTCACGCCACAAGCCCGCTTTGGTCAGACACTCCTCGACCAACGCGTCCTTGCTGCCCTTGTCGGCCTTGGTACCGGTGAGCTTGAGCCCAGCCAGGACATTGTCGTAGACGCTCATTGCGGGGAACGGATTCGGTTTCTGGAAGACCATCCCGATCTGACGACGGGCCTCAGTCAGGCGGCGAGACGGGTCGTAGATGTCGTGACCATCGAGCCGAACCTCTCCGGCCAGCGCAGCGGACGGGATCATCTCGTGCATCCGGTTCAGGATGCGCAGGAAGGTCGACTTGCCGCAGCCGGACGGACCGATGAGGGCGGTCACCTCGCCGGCGGCCATCGTCAGCGAGACGTCGGCGAGCACCTTGCGCTCGCCGAACCAGGCCGTAATGGCAAGGGCATCCAGCTCGGCCAGTGCGGTCGTGGGGGCGGCAAGGCTCATCGTCGGCTCCTTCGGGGATCCTGGATCACGTGAGGTTGGGTAGTAGGCGACTCGCGGCCTCAGCCACCGCGAAGGCGAAGAACCCGAGTACTGGTACGGCGACGATCCAAACCTGCATGCGCCCCAATCGGGTTCGAGCCCATGAGAGCAGGATGGCTGCGAACACCAGCGCTTGGGCCCAAAGCACCAGGGGAACCCAGGCGCTGCCGTCCGTTCCTAAAGCTTGTTCGGCTCCCGACAGGCTGGCGACGGAGTTTATCTGGGTCGGCGCCGGCTGCACCGCTGACGTCAGGTTGGCATCGACTCGCAGAACGCCACTCGCCATTAGTGGTGGTCCGTCCGCGGTGTCGAGGACCAGTCGATCGCTGTTGGCAGGCGCGGCGGTCGGGACCGGGTCGCCCGCACGACGGACGTCGAGCACTTTGTAACGCTGAACGCCTTGACCGGTGGTGACCGTGAACTGATCACCCGGCTGCAATTTGTCGATATCACCGAATGGACCACCGAATGCCGTGGCCCGTCCGAACAGCACACTGGTCCCCGTCTGGCCGGGCAACGCCGAATCCCGCAGGTGGCCTGGACCCTTCTCCAGTACCAATCCGGTCGTGCCCTCGAAGACGACATCGTGCACGCGGATCTTCGGGATGTCCAACACGGCCACTGCAGAGCCGAGCGCGAGCGGCTTGGTCGGATCGGCGGGATCGGTCGGGCCGGTCGGCGCCGTGCCCAAGGCAAGCTGCTTGCGGAAGTCGGCGTATGCGAGGTGCTGAGTATGTGCGTGCGTGAGCCCCGACAGCAGCGCGAGGTAGACCACGAAGCCAAGCAACACGCCGGCCAACGTGATCAGCGTGGTCGAGACGACGCTGACCCCGAATGTCGGCGGGGGGGCCGGTGACCGTCGCGTGGTCGGTAGGGCGAGCGGCTTGCGCTTACGTGAGCCCGCGCGTGGTCGCCCGCTCGATCGTCCCGGTCGCCCCGGCCGGTTCAGACGACCGGGGCGACGCAGGGTGGACGGTCCGGGCGCCGCGGCGCTGGTCACGCGCCGCCAGTCAGCTGCTCTGCGGTCTCGCGACGCGCCTGCTCGATCGCGTCGTAAAGACGGTCTTCGGCGAGGGCCTGCCGGCGGCGAAACCAGAACCGGCCGCCCACGACGCCGACCACGATCGCGACGATGATCACCAGCAGTAGGACGGGCGTGCCCCAGAGCCCCGCGCTCTTCGTGGCCGCGGCAATCTTCGGCGCTGGCCCGGCGCTGTTCGGATGCGTCTGTATCGGCTGGATCGTGACCTTGGCCGTCATCCAGCTCAGCGCGAAGACGCCCGGGACACTCGTCTTCACCTGATAGCTGTCACCCGGGAGCAACTCGGGCAGCTTCGTCGCCTTCACCGACGCGAGCGGTATCCCGTACAAGCCCGTGATCGCGATGTTCTGGGTTCCGGTCAAGTTCACGTTGCCGGCGTTGGTGACGGTGTAGGAGACGGTGGTACTGCCGTCACCAATCGGGTTGACGGTGCCGTTGTAGCTGGTGGTGAGCGAGCTGATTCCGAGCTTCGCTACCACGGCTCCGGGAATCGAGATGTACACCGGGACCCCGACGCGGTGATCCTGGGCGAACGAGTTCGAGCCGCTTGACCCGCTGCCGATCCTGTATTCGGCGAATACGCCACCCTGGTGGTCACCGGGCTTCGCGTTGGACGGGACCGTGATAGTAATGGGCTCATTCAATCGCGCATGAGATGGGATCGTCACCTGCGTATGGGCGAAGGTTATCCAAGATCCGATGTCGGTCGATCGCTGATTATCTTCCTTCAGGGTCGTGACCCCGCCGGTATTTGTGTACGCGTCGGCCGAGCCAAGGGTGAAGGTCTCTGGCTGATCACTGAAGTTGCTGACGCCCAGGAAGTCCTGAATGACCGTGCCGGCCGCGATCCGGTTATAACTGAAGCTGTTACGACTATCGAGGCTCGTTGCGTTCCCGGGGCCCGCTGCAAATGTGACCTTGCCGCTGCCGGCCGTGCTCGGCGGAATCACCTCGGACGGAATGGATTGCGGCGTTGCTGATGGCGCGGGCGAGGACGCGGCTAGCGCGGATCCCGCCGGGGTGAGAAGCAGCACCACGGCGCTGAGCGCCACGACGCGGATGGTGACCGATCGGTAGGACATTGACGTTTCGGCTTTCTCTCGGGGCTTCGGGAAAAGTGCCGGAGGAGGGTGTGCGCGAGAAGCCCCTCGCGCACACCCTCCGGCTTGGATTACTGCGTCACTGCGTTATGACTGGGCGACTTACGGGGCTGCCGTCGTGATCGCCGTGAAGGTCAGCGTCGCGTTGTAGACGCCGTCCTTGGTGCTGTCCGGAACCTTCAGGTTCAGGGCGCCGCCGAGCACGGTCGTCTGCAGACCCTTGCCGACGCCCGCGAGAGCGAGCTTGCCGCCGCCGGGGGCTGACGTCCCGCCGGTGCCGTCGTTGGGGTCGACGCCCGTGAAGACGCCGCTCAGGCCCGGGTTGGTCTGAGGCGCGATCGCCGGGCCCGCGGTGACATCGCTGGCCGGGTCTTGCGTGGTGACGGCCGGGACCCATCCAAGGTCGTAACCGGGGATGGTGTGGTTGGCCGCTGTGCCTGAACCGGCGAAGTCAGTGACCGCGCCGTCGACGTGCCAGCCGGGCGCGCTCTGCACGCGCAGGTCGGTCACAGTCACCGGGTTCATGTTCGCCGAGTAGTTGAATGTGCCACTGCCGAACGCTCCGACGTGGCCGTTAGCGCCGGTCGTCGCCAGCAACGACACTGCTCCGGTGCCGACCGTGTAGGTGAACTGTCCTTCTTCCGGCTTGACCGTGACGGTCACGTTCTCGCCGTACGTACCGGCAACGGCGTTGACTACCAGAGCGGAACCAACGGTGTCGGAACCGCTGCCAACCGTTGACGAGCCGTTCGGTGTGAAGACCGCGGTGATGTTGTGCGAACCGGCACCGAGCGGAGCGGCGCCGGTCGTGACGGTCTGCGGTGTGACGACGCCAGCGGCAACCGGCGTACCGGCACCGAGTGCAGTGCCGTCGGCGTAGAACACCAACGTGCCGGAAGCGCCGGAGCTGATGGTCGCTGTCAACGATGCGGTGGAACCACTGTTGACGGGTGCGAGCGAGCCAACGGTGACGGTCGCGGCGGCCCGCCCAGAGACGGGGTTGGCTGCGCTGATCTGGAATCCGTAGTCCGGGAAGATCGTCACAAAGGCGTCGAACACCGGCGTGTAGTTGCTGTTGGCGTCACCAGAGGCGACCCACACCTCGAACGTCGCACCCGTGCTCGAAACCTTCGCGTTGTCGGCACCGGACGCGGCGCCAAGGATCGAGTCGACGAGCGACCCAGGACTGCTCCACTCACTGACGGGTTGGGTAGCTATCGGGCTGCCGAAACTCAATTGGCTGTTGGCCTGTGAGGCCGAGATCGCATTGCTGATCTCCTGGATGCCACTGGAGGTTTCGGTGAATAGGGCCGCGCTCTGTGCCGATGCGCCGATGGAGGTGCTGGTCGACCAAGTCACGGGATCGGTCTCTGCGCCGGCGGCAACGCTGAACAGCAGCTTGCCATTGGCGCTCGCTGGCAGCTGGGTGCTGCCGATCAAGGGCGTCGATGAAGCCGGTGGCTCGGTGGCTGACGCAGGGCCGGCGAAGGCTAGAAGGCCTCCAGCGGCGATGGCGAGCGCACTGGCCAAGGCCGTTGTGCGGCCGATTTTAATATTCATGAGAATTCGCTCTTCCCCTTCAAGGGTTAGTCGTTAATGGCGTGATGTGCCGATTTATGCTCGAAGTACCTCGGAGAACTTGAGCGGAGGGTGTGTCGGGCTCTCACCCGACACACCCCACCGATCAGGTGTCGCCGTTGAACGTGGTGTACGACCGGACCGTGTCTTGACCGCAGGTGTAACCGTCGGCATCGCCGTCGGAGAGCACGCCGAAGCCGTAGGTGTGGATGACCGAGCTGTTGCCGCAAACCGTCGAAGTTGCGCCCACCAGCAGCTTGTCGAGCTTCGCGTCCGGTGCGCCGGGGGTATTCAACGCATCGCCGCTGTAATCGGATGCCGGCAGCTTGTACGACGGGATCGCGTTGTAAACATCGCGCACGATCGGGAAGAGTGGGTTCACGAAGAACGTCGACCCGGCGTGGTTCTCGGGGTTGATTCCGCCGAGGCTGATCAGCTGAGCCCCGTGCCGGTTGTCAACCGTGTCCAGGGTCCCAGCCTTCGACTCAGCGATGTACTGAGCGACCGAGAACGGCGTTATGCCGTTCGCGTCGGTGGCCACTACGGCGCCGTTGTGCTCTTCGATCGGTGCACCTGCGCCGAGCGAGTAGTGGTCATATACCGCGCCGTTGGCGGGAAGTGCGCCGCCGGTGTCGGCGTTGCTGCTAACGACGCCGATGAAGAAGTTCCGGGTGCCGGAGCCGCTCTGCGGAACGTAGAGGTGAATGTTCACGACCGGGTCATTGCTGTTGCTCGGGTCCGTGACTCCGCCAGCAACGGTGTCCGCGCCGGCAAGGACATTCCCCGCGCCGTGTCCGGCCGCCCCGGAGGCAGTCGTCGTGGTGCCAACCGGGTGGTACTCGACACCTCCCGCAATGGTGTTAACCCCGGTCCAATACAGATCTATCAGATTCTGCTTGCTGAACGAGGCGACCGTCGGCAGATTCGTCTTCAGGTCGGTGCCACCCGTAACGCCGGCATCGGCGATCGCGCTGGCGGGTCCGGTGACAACGGTGACGGCGTCGACACCGAACGGGATGAAGGTAATCGTTCCGTTGGCGACCAGAGTGCCGCCGCCCGGAGCACCGCCCGGCTCGGACGGGCCAGCCGAGGAACGCGCGATGTCGATGGACTTAGGCGTGACGGCGTTGAACGGCGAAGCCTCGGTGCCACCGTTGGCAGCTTTGAGGGCGCGGACGCCGTCCTTGGATCCATTCGGACGGCTGATCGCGGCAGCCAGGCCCTTGGTCTTGATCTTTGCGTTCGTGTCGGTCGCGTACGTCTGACCACTGGCAGGGTCGATCGCGTCGTAGGAGGCCAGCAGGTTGCCGCCGGCCGCAACGGCCAAGGCATCCATTACGTACTGGGTGGTATCGGAGCCGACGGCAACCTCTTGGCCGTACGGGTCGGCGGACGCGGGTCCGGCCACCGACAACGTGATCGCAGATACGCCCGCAACGACGGCAGCGAATGCCACCAGCCGTTTAGGGCTTCGCCGGCGACGAGCCGGCACTGAAGTCGAGGTCATTCAAGTCTCCCCATTGGTCGATTCCCCCCGGTCGAGAGGCGACCAAAGCATCTCGGTTGACAGCGCCCGTCCTTAAGACGTTCTTCACGGCGACTAGGGGTATTCACAAGGACGCGAACATGAAGCACGGATGAACCAGCGCGAGGATTTACGGGCGCGCGCGACGCCGTCCGACAATTCGCGTTAATGGGCCACCAACGAGCCCCACGACACCACCGAGGATTATCCCGATCGTTGCGAATCGCGCGGTCGGAGCCGGCTGGGCCGGAGTGGCGTAGGCGATCGGAGTCGATGTCGGTTTGATGACTGCTGCCGGTCCCGCGCTGGAAGTCGCAACCGACTGGTTCGCGCTGGCAGCGTCAGCACCGCCGCTCGACGGTTGAGCGGCGGCACCGTCTCCGACTGATCCATCTCCGCCGGACCCGCCGCCGACACTCGTGCTGCCAAGCCCATTCGCGGTCGTTCCCTGAGTAGCCGTCTGGGTGGACGCAGTCGCTGAGGCGCTCCCCGACGCGGCGGAACGCAATGCGGTCACCGCCGCTTGTGCGGTTTCCTCGAGCGAATCGGTCAGGGGCAGGTAACCGCGTGGAAGGTCGCCCGGTGCCTCGCCAACGGTCTGCCCCGGGCCCGCAGCATAGGCGATGAAGTCGGCGTAGTCCGCGACCGCAGCCGGACTGTCATTGGTACGAGCGGCGGCATAGATGACATCGACCAGCGGATAAGCACCGGCGGGGGCTTTAGCCGGATCGACATGCAACAGCCCAGCGCTATCTGCCGACGCGACGCCGAGCGCTGCATTAACCGAGGATTCGGACAAGGTGGCGCAACTTGTGCCATCCGCATTGCACAGCGCCGCGGCGACCAAACCGTAACCGGCAGCGTTCGCAGTATCGGTGAAACCCCATAAGAACGTCGAGCCAGGATTCTCAATGCTGCCGTCGGACCACCAGCCAGAGCTGCCGTCCGGAGCTGTCTTGGTCGGATCCCATATTGCTCCTTCGGGATTGAGCCCGGAACGAATATCGACCGCAGCCGTTGCGAAGTCGTCGACGTAGGGCACCATGTCCAGGCCGCACCGCGTGGACGGGTGGCCGACAGTTCCCTGACCGGTGTCGAGACAATTGGGGTCGGCGCGCGGGAAGGAGTCAGCCGGGCTGGCGCCGAGTTTCAGGGACCCGTAGGACGGGTTGACGACCATGCCCCACTGGTCTGGCGTTCCATTGAGCCAGGCCACTGCCGTGGGGTCCGAGAGGACCCACTGCCACAGTTGTTCGTTGACCGACGAGTGGTCCTCGCCCATCAAAGGAGCGGTGGGATGGATCCCGCCGATGGTCGAGGGCACACCGGGATTAAGCGCTTGGAACTCCGGATCGAAGACGATGGTAGCCGGGTTCGATTTGGCCCACACCGGTAGCGGACCCTGCGGTGCCCCGGGCGTGTATTCAGGCAGGTCGTATGTATAGGACTGAGTTAGGGCCTTCGCTACCAAGCGTGGCGTGAGCTTGATCGGCTGAGTGCGGTAGCCGGTGCTCAGATTGACCTGGAAGCTCAGTGTCAGCCCGGAAATGGCGACCGGCGCGTAGGTCACTGGCACCGGACTGGGAGTCTGAGTGTTCGATTCTCGACCAGCCTCGCTACCGATTGGAATCGTGGTGAACGCCATTCCAGCCGCACCGCCGGCGGTGCCGGCAGCGAGTTGCGTCGTCGCGGTCGCTTCCGGCGTCTCGGTGTAGCCGTATAGCCTGCTGCACTTGGCCTGAGCATTAAGCGCGACCTGCCAAGAAAAGACGGCGTCCGCGGCAAGTTGGGTTCCGACCATCTCGCGCTCCGCGGCCGACCCGATCGGACATGGCGCCGGAATCGGCACGAAACCAAGATGAATCTGCATACGCATCGCCCAGTCCGAGGCCTGCAGCGGTGAGCCCGTAATTTGGCTGGCCGGGCCGTTGGCGTTGGGGTTGATCTGAAAGCCGTTGGGCTTGTACTCCCCCCGGGGGACTATGACCAACCAGCAATCTCGTTCTCCATCGGCACCTGCACCAGTGGCGGAGTCCGGTTCACCGCACCCCAAGCCTGGGGCTTCTGCGCCAGTCAGCACCTGGAAGTACTGGCTTCCAGTACCGGCGGGTGTGGTCACCGCCTGCTCTACCTCGTCACTGGTGTATTTGTCGTAGTATTGCGATAGCAGACCAGTCGCCGGGGTGTCGTCCACATTATTGGTCGTTCCGACCGGCACAAACGGAATTTGGTAAAGGCCCGTTTGGCTCGGGCTCGCGTGGCTTGAATCGGTCTCGAGCGGATCGCAGCCAGACACGACGTTGCCCACCGGGCACTCGTTGCCGCTACGCGTATTCACATAAGCGGCGCCCCCAGCCGCAGTAAGGCCATCGGCGCCGTACTCGCAGTCTTCTGGATCAGGTCCGGTCGCGGCGTCGCCGTAGCACTCCATCAATTGGAAGTAGTCCGAGCCGATGTTCGTAGCGGTCGGAGAAGCCCCCGTCCACGTCACCTGAACCGCCTGGTGAACCAGATCCTGCGTCTGGCTGACGGTAACCTTGATGTTCTTGAAGTCATTGAACTCGCCGGCGTAGAACGCAGCGTTCAATGAACCTTGGCTTCGTGGCGTGACCACCGTTGCGTTGTTCGTTCCCAGCAATCCGTCCGACCAACTAGTCGTTACCGTCGACTCGGTCGTGCCGGCCCCGGTGATCTGATCGCTGGCGTCGGCAGCACCGGCTTGGTGACTCCATACGGTAAGCAGAAGAATCAGGCCGACCACCAAGACCAGCGCGCTGACGCGCTGCACCGGGTCCATTCGTGGTGTCCGGGGACGATGAACTCCGGCGCTCATGACGAGGACCCCTTCTTCTTCCGGGCTACCTGGGTGACCAGCGCGGGACCCAGCCCGAGGCCGACTAACAGGACGGCGGCAACGATCATCAAGGTCACTGCTAACGGGTCGCCGAGGCTCACCGCCGTCGACACCGGTTTCGCAGCGACCTCCGCCGAGCCGGCTGTTGCCGCATCAACTCCTCCGTTCACGCCAGCGGCACATCCGACGTCCGGGTCACAGGCTGCACCGGCCGCGCCAGCCGCACCCGCGACGGCACCCGCGGTTCCGCTGGCCGACCCGCCGGCGACCGTGCCAGTACCGATCGCTCCACCACTGACCGAGCCACCCGCCGTGCTGGCCTTGGCCGCGGCCGAAGCGACTGACCCGCCGACCGGATTCGTCGCCGTAGACGCGCCGCCGGTTCCGGTTGTGCATTCGGAAGCGCCCTTTTTGTCACAGGCGGCCGGCTGCGGATCATTCTTCGCAAGCGTGTTTGTACCGTCGGTCGAAAATGTTGGATTGCTGCACGACGCTACGCTCAAGGTGCCGATATTCGATCCCGGGACCTTCTTGACTTGATTGAACGCTGCCTGCACCAAGTTGATAGGCAAGGCAGAGTAACCCAACGCATCCACTTGATTTTGGCCCTGACAGAGCACGTACTTTGCGTAGTCGCCGAGCGTGCTGCCCTTGGCGTCAGTGAATCCGTCTTCGTCCTTTGTCGGGACGATCATGTAGGAATAGGACGAGAGCGGGTACGTTCTCGGGTCCGTATTCGAGTAGACCGATGAAAGGTCCTGAGTCAGGTAACTGGGGTCGGTCGCGGCCGTAGAGTCGTCCACCCCGTGGACCTTCGCCGCCAGCAGTGATACTGCCACGTGACCCGGAGTCGGCTCCGTATAGTAGCCCGCAGAATTGAGCATCTTGGCGACCGGGAAGCCGGTAAGCAGTGCGTACGAATACTCGACGTAGCCGATGCTGCCAATCGCCTGTGACTGGGACACGTACCCCGACACACCCTGGTCTCCTGGCTGCCCGACCATCCCTGAACCTGAAAGCACCGGAAATGCCGACGTTTGCGTACATGGATTGCGGCCGACCTTGGCGCAATAATTCGGCCAGGTATTGCCCTGTGTCGCAATCATCCATTGCGTGAACTGGGCGGTTGCTCCCGAGCCATCGCTGCGCACGACCGGAACGATCGGAATTGCGGGCAAGGTCAATCCAGGATTATCAGCCGTAATTGTCGGGTCGTTCCATTTCGTGATGGTGCCGGTGAATATCCCCGCAATGGTCGCGCCGGACAGGCGCAGGTTTGTGACCCGGCTGTTTCCGACCTTCAGGTTGTACATGAACGTCGTGCCACCGGCGACGACCGGGATATAGACAAAGCCCCGGGCGGGCGGTGGATCGACGTTGTTGCCGTCCTTGACGCCGTAGGGAATGTCGGAGCCGGCCCAGTCGACGGTTCCGTCACGAAAGTCATTGCGACCAACGGTCGAGCCGCCTCCGGCGTAGTTGACGGACATACCGTACTGCGCGACGTTGGCGTCCCAGGCCTTTATCGCGGTCTGCGACCAGGTCGATCCGGCGCCTGAGATCGGGACGTAGGATGCGGCCCCGGCCGGCGTCGCGAAGACGAGCGAGACGGCAAAGGCCAGCATCACCGCCGCGACGGCGAGCAGCCGTGTAGGGATTGAACGGCGTGACATCAAAAAGCTCCGGGGGGATAAGCGTCGCTCGGGGGCTGAAATCCTTGGTGGGGTGGTCGATATGGCTGATCCAGGCCGGGCGATTGAGGAAAGGGTTGCTGAGCGGCGTGTTGCGCGGCAGCGCGCCGCCGCTCCCCCTCAGTCATCCGTGCGACGTCGCGCTGGGACGCGGCGACCCGCCGTTGCCGCTGGCGTTTGGTCAGTTCGCCCGGTCCGCGACCCCCGATGATGCGCGCGATCGAGAAAAGAACGACGACCAGAACGAGTAGCAGTGTGGCGGTACCGAAGCCGCGTTCGATAGACACCTTCTGGGGCGTCGCGACGTCTTGGTAGACCTCGAGCGGCAATGACACCATTGGGCCGCTAAACGCGTTGGAGTTGAAGTTCGTATTGAATCCGGCCGTGAGCAACACTGGGCTCGTCTCACCGATCGCCCGTGCGGCACCGAGGATGACGGCGGTCGTCAGTCCGGCCCGAGCCGTAGGCAGGGTGACGTGCCAGACAGTGCGCCATTGGCTGGTACCCAACGCGTAGGACGCCTCTTTGAGGTTGCCTGCGACTAGTCGCAGCACGATGTCTCCGGTGCGCATGATGATCGGCAGGATCGTGATCGCCAAGGCGACCGAGGCAGCGAAGCCGCAGAAGCCGGTGCCCAATATCAGGATGAGGGTCGCGTATACGAATAGTCCGGCCAGGATGTCGGGTAGCGCGGTCATCGCCTCGACAACGGTGCGAACGAACCGATTGAAGCGACCCGGCACCTCTGCGAGAAAGACCGCGCCGAGGATTCCGAGTGGCACCGCGAAGCCAAGGGTAAGCGTCAACTCGATCAAAGTGCCCATTAGGGCATGAAGTACGCCGCCCTTGCTCAGCGGATCGTTTGGCGCTGTAGTCCGAAGGTCGCGGGTGTAGAAGTTGACGTGCACCAGCGCCCGCCAGCCCTGCTCGACCGTGTAGCCGATCATGAGGGCAAGGGCCGAGAAGACAACTAAGGCCAGCGAGCTGACAACCACTTGGACGATCCGGTCGACCACCGTGCTGCGTTTCTCGTCGAAGCTCACGAGCGCGCCGTAAAAGATCAGAAATAGAAACCAGGTCACAACGACGAAGCCCAGAACGCCGCTGAATGGGGAAAGGTCCATCCACCACAGTCCGGAGGTGCACAACGCGGCCGCCGCCGCCGCGATGAGCGAGAAGACGTCGCTGAAGCGAGCGCCGCCGATACGACGCGGTACGACGGGCGCGGCTGCGGTTCCGGTGGGGTAGACCCTTAACGGACGGTCGATGGGCGGTGGTTCTATCCGGGGTATTACACCGGTGACCTCAGCGTCCGATATTCCGGTGAATGGCGCTGTGGTCTCAACCGAGGCAGCCAGCTGGATGGTCGTTGTCACTGGGTCGTCGCCCCCGACCGAGATCGGGCCACCACCGATGCGGCCGCGAAATTGACCAGCAACGTGAAGATGAACAGGGTCAACCCTGCGGCCATCAGGGCACTGATTGCGAATGGACTCGACTCGCCGTAACGCAGCGCGATCAGCGAAGAGATCGAGCTAGTGCCGTTCTGCAGGATGTGCGGCTGTATCTTGAAGATGGGCGAGATGATCATGACGACCGCGATCGTCTCGCCGAGCGCCCGACCCAGCCCGAGCATCGTCCCGCCGATGATCGCACCCTTGCCGAACGGCAGCACCACTGAGCGGATCATGCCCCAGCGAGTCGCGCCCAGCGCGTACGCGCCTTCACGCTCACCGGCCGGCGCCTGACCGAAGGCCTCACGCATGATTGAGCAGGCAATGGGGGTAACCATCAGGGCGACCACCAGCCCGGCGATAAACGAGGAACTGGTGTAGACGGTCGGCGTGGCCAAAGGGTCGTGCGGGTGCGCGCCGTCCACCTTGAACAGCGGAAACCAGCCGAACCAGTCGCTGATCCAGCGCGACAGGCTGATCACCTTCCACTGCAGCAGAAATGCACCCCACAGGCCGTACACGACGCTAGGCACCGCGGCCATAAGATCAACGATCGCTACGAAAGTGCGCTTGAAACGAGCGGGCGCGTATTCCGAGATATAGAGCGCGGTTCCCAGCGACAGGGGCAGCGCTAGGACTATTGCGACCAGCGCGATCAACACGGTGCCGACTATGACCGCGGCAATGCCGAAGCCGCCGCCATCGGGATTCCAGTCCTGCGTAGTGATGAAACTGAAGCCGGCCTTGTGTAGAGCGGTCCACGCTCGGTAGAAGAGGAAACCGCCGACCATCACCATGATGACCAGCACGAGGCCGCCGCCGCCGTAGAGCAAGCCACGGAATGTGCGATCAGCGAGGCCGTGGTTGGTCGTGAATCGACGCGCCACCGGGCCGCGATCGGGTTCGGGTACGGGCGGCCAGTCGAGCAGCTGATCCAGGCTCACGACGCGTCCGACACGATCGGACGGCGGTGCACCATGGGGCGCACGATCGAGGGACCGTCGTTGGGTCGTAGGACCGTCACCCCTGGTGTGATTGCAGCGTCGATCAGGGCCACACGAACGTGCCCGATGGAATCGCGGCAGTCCCGCTCACGTTCGTAGGAGCGACCCCCGGTCATTACCGCGGCCCCCGCGCTTTCCGCCTGCCAATGCCATTTTCCAGTGCGGGCGTCATTGCGCAGGCACCAGTCCAGAGCGTCGAGGCCACCGCGCAGTACCTGGACCGCTTCGCAGGTTTCGGTGTAGGTGGCGTACGACTGGGCACCCCGTGCCAGCTCGCGGTTGTTTCCGCCGATCAGCCGCCAGCCGAAATGAGCGGGCTCGTTCCGCAGCCGGGACTGCGGCCGCAGGGTGCCGTTGGCGGCATACCCGTACAGCACCTGAATTCTTGCTCCCGCCACCCATAACCCCTCAAGAGGCCGTCCCGGCTCGGATGTAGCCCGTTGGCTGCGGCCCCAAAGGTAGGGCGGGGTGGCCACCGGGCCATGAGTGAAATGTGAATCACGCATGAATAGCTGGGCTTGTAGGAGCGTCAGCCGCGATAGGTCGGCTGCGCTTAGCCTTCGCTGAGACTGAGCCCAGCGCTGTAACGATCGCGACCGGCGCACCGTTATCGGGATATGAAGGTGCCGGTACGGGTTCGACCGCTGGCTGCGGCACTGGCATTCATGCTGGCCACCGTGCTGGCGCTGGTCGGATCGACCGGCCTTGAGCGGACCCACTGGACCCACGGTTCTGCTGTGTCGGCTTCGCAAGCACGCCCCGCCCCGGCCCATGAGCTGGCGGAGGCGCACCAGATGGCGACCGCGCCTCACCACGCGACGCCCGTCCCCGCGCGCGGCGGTCTGGATATCGCAAGGGTGCGACCGGTCCTGAGCTCGGTAACCGACCGCTCGGTCACCCAGGTGTCGATCGAAGCGAGCGTCGTGCTCGCGGCGATCAAGTGCGCGGTCTCGCAGCGAGCACCGCCGGTGTTGGACGCCGTCTAGACGCGTCCCCGTCCACCACCTTCCAGACTGGACCCGAGTGATGAACACTCCTTTGAGCAAGACAGCCCTGCCCGCTGACCAATTGGCCGACTTCGCCGCTCAGCTCGACGAGCAGCGGCGCTTTCGGCTCGAGCAATTGCGACAGTCCCGCACAGATGTCGGAGCTCGCGTTGCGAGCCGCTGTCGGACCGCGGCTGACCTCGAGGTCGATGCGATCCTGCGGGACGGGGCCCAGCTCGCCCTGGCCGAGATCGAGGCGGCCCAGCGACGCTTGATCGAGGGCCGCTTCGGTCGATGCGTCGACTGCGGCTCGGCCGTGCCGATCGAGCGGCTGGAAGTGCTGCCATCGGTGTCACGGTGCCTGCCCTGCCACCGCGCCTCGACGTCGATCCCAGGTCGAGCCGCCGACAACTGAATCAGGTCAGCGCCGACCCGGTCCGAGTCGTCCGAACGGCCAGGGCGACTTCGACCGCGGCCCGCTCGGTCGCCATCCGGCGCGCGCAGGCGGCGGCGGCAGCGTCGGCATCGTTCGCGCCGATCGCCTTGACGACGGCCCGCGCGCTGGTGACGCTGCGCCGCGCGTGGTGCGGTACCTGCAGCGACACGCTCCACAGATATTGCACGCGCGCCCGCATCGTGTCGGCCAGCGCCTGCAACGGCGGATTGTCGGTACCGAGATAGATGAGCTGCTGGAAGGCCAACTGCTCGTCCAGGGTCGGCTGGTCGGCCTCAGCGCGACGTTCGATCGCCCGCAGCGCGTCACCGAGCGCGCGTCGCTGCGGGGCATTCGCGTGATAGACGAACAAGCGCCCGGCCAGGCCTTCGAGCGCCGACCGGACTTCATAGATCTGCTGAAGCGCAGTGAGGGTCAAGACGGTGACGACGGAGCCAAGATTCGGCACCGTCGTGACGAGACCCTCGGCCGACAGCTGGCGCAGTGCCTCGCGAATGGTGCCGCGGGCGACGCCGGTGAGCTCGATCAGCTCGCGCTCGCCCAGATGCTGCCCCGGTTGGAGTTTGCCGCTCAGGATGGCTCCGCGAAGGTTCACCAGGAGCTGAGATCGGACGGGTGCGGGAACGGCAGCGACCCGGAGGCCGTCGCGATCTGCGAGGCGACCCCCGTCACTATGGATGTCGGTATTTCCGGCCGGAGTCCGGGCCATCCGCGGCCTCCTCTCGCTTGATCGCTGGTGTGTGACCGCACCGGTCGCGGCGCGGCGGCGCTATCAGTGCAACGCCACAGCGGCGGGTAGGACTGGATGCCCTTCCCGCCGCCGGTGACGTTCGATGACGTCAGATCGACGCCGTGTGCCTTACTTGCTAGCCGACGACGAAGCCGACGACGACGAGCCGGTGGTCGGGATGACCGTCAGTGCGCTGCTGGACGCCGAGGTGAGGACGTAGGCGTTGGTGACGACACCGAAGGTGTTGCCGGCGGTGAATTTGTAGTCGGCTTGTGCACCGGTGTAGCTGATGCTCGACAAGGCCTTCTGCACCGCGGCGCCATCGGTGGAGTTGGCCGTGGTCATCGCCTTGGCGATCAGGTTGACCTGGTCCGCACCCACGGTGACGCCGGAGAAGTTCGTCAGCAGACCCCCATTTGCGTGATACAGGTTCCACAGCGCCGTCTCATTGGCCTTGATCGTCGGGTCGGCGATGTTCGGGTAGACCGCCGGCTGTAACACCACGCAGTAAACCGGGGTGTAACTGGCCGCCGCCTGCTCACAGGTCGACGTCGCGTCCTGGAAGATCAGCGGCTTCTTCAAGCCCAGCGTCTGCGCGTCCTTGGCGAAGATCAGATTGATCGGACCCGAGGTGTTGGTGAAGATCGCATCCGTCCCCGACATCTGCTGCAACACCGGCGTCGTCGTCGTCGCCGCGTTCGCGATCTGCACATCCTTCGTCGACACGCTGACCTTCTTCGCCGACGTATCCACCAGCGCCTGCACCGCCTGACCGAACGGGGTGTCACCAGTGATATTGCCCAGCGTCTTCACACCCTTGGTCTGCGCCATGTAACTCATGAACGCATCCGGCACGAAACTGTTCGACGGGAACGTCGTAATGCCCCAGTCCGACTGCACCGGCAGCGTCCCCGCCGCGATAAACGGAACCGACGCCGCCTTCACCACCGGAATCAAGCCCGTGATCGCCGCCGACTGGAACCCACCAATGATCGCGTTCGCATGCGACTGACTGATAAATGCATTACCCAACTGAATCTCATTCGAGGCCACACACTGCGTGTCCTTCGTCTGCAACTCAACCTTATGACCCAGGATGCCGCCCTTTTCATTGAGCAACTTCACCGCGATCTGCGCACCCGCCACCGCGTACGCATCAGCCGACGCCAAATACCCCGTCTGGCAAACCTCCTGACCAATAACGACCGAAGAACCGGTGAAAGTAACCGCCGACGACGAGCCGGAGCCCGTGGTCTTAGTCGATGACTTCGACGATGAGCAGGCGCTCAGCGTCAAAGCCAGCGCCGCCACTGCCGCGGCGCTCAAGATAAGTCTCTTCTTCATGCTGTCCACCGATCTTGTTTGTGTAGCACCAATGAGGAGATTGCCGTGCGTTCATTGCGTTCGTTTATTGCTGGTCGTTATTTCGTGGTGATGGTGTTTAGACGTTGATGGCTTCGGCGTTGGCGGTGGTGGTGCCGGGGTTGGTGGTGGCGGGGGTGGGGCTGTTGGTGGTGGGGGTGGTTTTGGTGCGGCTTTTTTTGGCGCGGCCCATGTCGGGGGCGCCGAGGATGCCTTGGGGTCGGAGGACGAGGACGAGGAGCAGGACGCCGAAGACGATGGCGTCGGAGTAGGCGGTGGAGATGTAGCGGGAGACGAATTCTTGGAGGATGCCGATGGCGAGGCCGCCGACGACGCCGCCGGTGAGGCGCCCGAAGCCGCCGAGGACGGCGGCGACGAAGCCGTAGAGGGCGAGTTGGGTGGCACCGGACGCGGAGGTGAATTGGATCGGGGTGATCAGCAGCCCACCGAGGGCGCCGACGGCGGCGCTGATGCACATCGCGTACCCGCCGACGCGGATGGGGCTGATGCCGAGCAGTTGCGCGGTCTCCCCGTTCGCCGCGCAGGCCCGGGTGGCGCGGCCGAGGCGGGTGTATTTGAGGAACGCGGCCAGCGCGGTGAGGATGATGATCATCCCGACCAGGACATAAATCTCGCCCGAGTTGATGCGGGTGTTGTCGACGGTGAACGCGAACGACGGGCTCAGCGCCGGCAGCGACTGCGGGTTCGGGCCCTGCCACAGCAGCACCGCGTTCGTGATCGCGTAGGAGACGACGAGGGTGGCGATGACGGCGATGCCGAGGCCGATGCGGCGCAGCAGCAGCGGCGCCATCAGCAGGATCCAGATCGCCCCGCCGACCGCGACCGCCAACACGAACCCACCCAATGCGGCCAGCGGGTAGGACCAGTGCTCATCGCGCATCAGCCACGACGCGCCCATCCCCGACAGCATCACGAACGACCCCTGGGCGAAGTTCAGAATGCCGGTGGTGCGGTAGACGATGACATACCCGGCGGCGATCAGCGCGTAGATGCAGCCGATGACCAACCCCGACACAACCAGAGCCAACATGCGACTACACCCCTTCGCTGGTGGTTGAACTGGTGGTGGTGGTGGTGGTGGTGAGGCGTTCAGCGTCGCCGCCGAGGTAGGCGTCGCGCACGACCTGGTTGTTCTCGATCTCACTCGGCGTGCCGTGGGCGATGACCCGGCCGTAGTCCATCACTGTGATGACGTCACACAGGCCGAAGATGAACCGCATGTCATGGTCGACCAGCAGCACCCCCCGCCCGCCGTTGCGGGTGTCGATGATGACAGTCTCGAGCCGGTCCATCTCGGTGCGCCCCATCCCGGCCGCCGGCTCATCCAGCAGCAGCATCGTCGCGCCGGTGCCCAGCGCCCGGGCGACCTCCAGGTAGCGCAGTTCACCGAAGGACAGGTCCGTCGCCTCCGCGTTCGCCCGGCTGACCCGAGGCCGACCTCCTCCAGCAGCGCGAGGGCCTGCCCGCGGAGCTTCTTCTCCTCCTTGCGCAGCATCGGCGAACGCCACGCCGCCTGGATGGTGCCCGCATGACCCTGGATATGCAGCCCGATCAACGCATTCTCAAGCACCGTCAACCCCGCGATCGGCGACGGTTCCTGAAACGTCCGCGCCACCCCGACCCGCACCAACCGATCCGGGGAGAACCCGGTGACATCCCTCCCACCGAACGTGATCGACCCGGTATCGGTCGGGATGAACCCACTGATCAACCCCAACGCCGTCGACTTCCCCGCCCCATTCGGCCCGACCAGGCCATGCACCTGACCCGGCTTCACCGTCAGGCTCACATCAGCGACCGCCTGCACCCCACTGAACCGCTTCGAAATATTGCTCACGACCAAGTTCAGCGGTCGAATCACTGGTGGTCTGCGGGATGGCCGCCTCAATGTCGGTGCTGGTCATACCGTGGCCCCGCTCTGCACCGGTTCGGGTGGGGCGGCATGCGCGCCCGGCGAGTCATGCGACCCACCGCGGGAGCCGGGTTTCTTCCCGACCCCGGTCCGGCCCAGCACCGACTGGAGGGCCTTCTCGACCCCCTCCGCGACCCCGATCCCGAGACCCTGCGGATAGATGACCAGGATCAGCATCAACAACACCTCAAAGGACAGGGCACTGTATTTGCCGATGCTGGTCGCGACCACCGGGATGATCGTCACGATCCCCGCCCCCACCAACGGACCCGACGCCGTCCGCGCCCCCCCGATGAACAACATCGCGATCACCAAAATCCCGACGTCACCGTTGAAGTTATCCGGCGACGCATACGTCGAGTATTCGACGATCAGCGACCCCGACAACGCGCCGAGCATCGCCGACATCACAAACGCGATCACCCGATACCGCCGCACCTGAATACCCAGGCTCTCCGCCACATCCGGTCGCGACGCCAACACCCGGAACGCGCGGCCGGTCCGCGACGCCCGCACCGCATACGTAAACAACAACGACGCCCCGACCAGCACCCACACCAACACGTAATACGGGGTGTGATCCCGAAAACTCGTCCCCCCGATCGTCAACGCCGGGATCGCGGAAATACCGATCGCGCCCCCCGTGAACTGCTGCGCCCCATTCACCACACTCAGCACAATCAAACTCATCGCGAACGTCGACACCGCAAAATAATGCGACTCCAACCGCAACACCGGCACCCCGATGATCGCCGCGAACACCATCGCGAACCCCATCCCACACACCAACGCCAACCACGGATTCACGTGATACCGCGTCGTCAAAATCGCCGTCGAATACCCACCGATCGCCATGAACACCGGCTGCCCGAAACTCAACAACCCCGCCCACCCCAACGCCACATTCAAACCGATCACACTGATCGCGACCGCACCCACCGTCCCGAACGTGAAAATCCAATAATCACTCGTCAGGAACGGCACCACGATGACGATCACCACCGCGCACAGCGCCAACAACACCGCATCCGCGCGCTTCAAAATCACAACGCCACCCCCGACCCAGCAGCAGCGCTATCAGCAGCAGCGCTACCAGAAACGGCAGCGGCACCGTCGGCGCCGGTCAAATACAACTCCGCCAACGTCGCCTCATCCACCACCGCATCCCGGACCCGATGCACCACACTGCCGCCCGCCAACACAATCGTCTCGTCCGGAACCCGCCACAACGGCACCGTCTTCTGCTCCACCAAAATCATCCCGAGACCATCCGCATTCAACCGCTCAAGAGCGTGATACACCTCCGCCACCATCAACGGCGCCAACCCCCGCGACGGCTCATCCAACAACAAAATCCGAGCCCGCGCCGCGATCCCCCGCGCAATCGCCAACATCTGCATCTCCCCACCCGACAGGCTCGCGCAGTTCTGCCAACTACGCTCCTGCAACCGCGGGAAATACCGCGACACCTCCGCCCAATCCAACGGCTTACCACCCAGGCTCGCACCCAGCAGAAGATTCTCCTCAACCGTCAAACCCGGCA
>CAVSTK010000009.1:0-550239 GCA_963730855.1 uncultured Actinomycetes bacterium | reverse complement strand
CGGCGTCAAACCGGCCGCTCTCCACGCGGCATCAGACAACACCGAATAAGACGGGCGCGGCGCCGGGCGAGGGAACGCGTCAGTAGTGGTAGGCAGCACCCGGGCTGGGTCGGCGCCCAACTGACCGAAGATGGCCTGGGCATATCCGTACCAGGTCGTGTCGCCACCGTTTGTGCAGTGGTACATGCCGGCTTGGGTCGCTGAGCGGCCGAGCTCGATCAATCCTCGCGCCAGGTCGGCCGACCACGTCGGTGATCCCCGCTGATCGTCGACCACGCTCACTGTGTCCCGTTGGCCCTCGAGCCGGGCCATAGTCTTGACGAAGTTACTTCCGACCGCGCCGTAGACCCAGGCGGTGCGAACCACGTACCCACGGTCCGGTAACAATTCACGCACTGCCAGTTCGCCGGCCAGCTTCGTCCGTCCATAGGCCGACTTCGGCGCCGGCTCAGCGTCGACCGCATAGGGAAGGGACGCATCGCCGGCGAACACATAGTCGGTCGATACCTGGATCAGCCGGCCACCGTGTCGGGTCAGCGCGGTCGCAAGCAAGGCCGGCCCGATCGCGTTCACCCGGTAGGCCTGCAGCTTCGTCGGACTCGGCCTGATCGACCGCCGTGTACGCCGCCGCGTTGACGACGATGTCGGGCTTGAAGTCGGCGACTACAGCCTCGACCGCCGCCGAGTTGGTGATGTCAAGACCACGGTGATCGACGGCCCGCACTTTTTCGGCCCGGTCGTCGGCCAGCACCCGCACTAGGTCGGTGCCCAGCTGGCCGCTCGCGCCGGTAACCAGCCAGCGCAAGGTCAGGCCTTCTGGATGTGATCGAGGGCAGCGCCTATCTTTAATGGCTCCCACCAAGCCCGGTTGTCGCGGTACCACTGCACCGTCTGCGCCAGGCCGTCCTCGAAACTAACCTGCGGGGTGTAACCCAAGGCAGAGGTCTTGCTGTAGTCGACGGAATAGCGCAGATCGTGGCCGCCACCGCGCGGGTCGACAATCTCGGTGACAAATGACCAGTCCCGGCCGGTAGCGGCGAGCAACTGCTCGGTCAGCTCGCGGTTCGACATTTCGCGGCCGCCGCCGATGTTGTAGAACTCACCGGCCTTGCCCTGTTCGACCACAAGCTGGATCCCACGGCAGTGGTCGGCAACGAAGAGCCAGTCGCGGACGTTTGCGCCGGCGCCGTAAAGGGGCACCTTCAGGCCGTCCAGTAGGTTGGTGACGAACAACGGGATGACCTTCTCAGGGAAGTGGTACGGGCCGTAGTTGTTGGAGCAACGGGTGATCGAGATATTGAGTCCATAGCTCATGGCGTACGCGCGGGCAATCAAGTCCGATGATGCCTTGGCAGCCGAATAGGGCGAGTTCGGCTCGAGCAGGTGGTCTTCCGTCCAGGACCCTTCGTCGATCGACCCGTATACCTCGTCGGTCGATATGTGCACCACGCGTCCAACACCGTGGCGTAGCGCAGCCTCGAAGACCTGCTGCGCACCATAGACGTTTGTTTGGATAAAGTCGGCGGCGCCGACTATGGATCGGTCAACGTGTGACTCGGCGGCGAAGTTCACAAGCACATCGTGACCGGGCAATGCGGCATCGAGATCACTCGCTGAGCAGATATCGCCCCGGATGAACATGAGCCTGGAGTTGTCAGAAACCGGCGCAAGATTAGCTAGATTGCCGGCGTAGGTTAGCTTGTCGAAGACCGTGACCTCGGCTCCGGCGAATGCCGGATAGGCGTCGGTAAGCAGGTCTCTTACGTATTGAGAGCCGATGAAGCCGGCGCCACCAGTGACCAATACGCGCATTGACTTACGACTCGCTCGTCCGGCGAGCTACTACTACCGAGCCCCAAAGGGTGTCGGTGCAATCGACTTGAGTCGATGACCAACCGGCCCGAGCAAGCGCCTCTTTGAAGTAGTCCGGGTGGAAACCGAGCTCGAACCAGCCGTGCTTGCGGATCGCCCACAGACTCTCGCCATCCAGACGCAGTCCCCATGGATAAGTAAAGCCGGCGTAGATGGGTTCAGCTGCAAACAGCACCCGGCCACCTGGCTTTACGATGCGATCAAGCGAGGCGAGTACCTCGAGATGGTTGGCTGCGTGATGAAACGACTCGAAGAACAGGACCGCATCGAAGCCCGGTTCGATCTCGTTCATCAGAGCGAAGTCGCCTTGACGTGCGTCGATCGTGGCTCCGACGCGAGAGGCACGTTCAGCGATCAGCTTCACGAAGTTGGCTTCTATGTCTATTGCGACGACGTCGTGGCCCATCTGCGCCAGGGCGAGGGTCGTATTGCCCCAACCGGGGCCAAGCTCGAGGACTCGACTATTCGGTGGGAGGTCGAGGGTACGGATGACGTGGCCGACCCCAATCAGGTGTGCGCCCACGGTCGCGCCGCTACCTGTGCTGTACGGGAAAGGGCCGCGAACATGGCTTTCGATGTCGAAGTCGGTTACCTCATTCGCGTTGCTATATGGCTTGCCATGTAGAAACTCGTAGAGCTCGAACACCTTTTCCCGATATTCGGATGACCAAGGATCGGCGGGCATCGAATCCGCGAGCTCCATCCGGAACTTCGCGAAACCAGCGCGCAGGGCGTCGTCCGAGATCGCCTCGAGGCGCTCAAGCTCGGTCAGCTCGACGTCAAGCTGGTCAAGGGTTCGAACGACGCGTTGCACCTCGATATCGACTTGCGGCACGGCCGGCAGCGGCGGGCGCACGACGATCACACGGGTGCGGATGAGTCGACGGAACTCCTGAGCGCCGCGGCTCGCCCGAACCGGGACGGGCAACTGCTTCCACGCCTTGATAGCGAGATCTTTGGCAATAGACACGGAATGACGATAGAGCAGCTCTGATGGGCGGGAATCACGGCACGCAGCGCTGCACCGAGCCGCACCGTTGCGATTCGGGCATATCGACGGCCGGCGGGTGAAAGCGTCGTTTTGGCGTTCTGCCAGGTAAGGGCCGGTAACGTGGTCGAACGTGTCTGACCCACGTCTTCCGGGCGGCCCCCAGCAGCCGCCGTACGAGCCGTTGCCGCCGGACCTCGATCCCCGCGGTCGCCGGGCCGGGCACCAGCGGCTCCGCACGCAGGGCGCCGCCGCACCCGGTCGGTCGGGCTCACGTCCGGTCGGGCGCGACATCGCCCGCGGCGCGATCCTCACAACCAAGATCGTTGCCGCACTCCTCTCACTTTCGATCGTCGTCGGCAGCTACTGGGTCTGGAACACCTGGTCGAACTTCACCAATAACATCGCCGTGGGCGCCAAGATCGCCCCGCTGGTGACCGGTTCTGGGTCCTCGACTTCGAAGGCCAAGGACATCGACGGCAAGGACCAGAACATCCTGCTGCTCGGTAATGACAGCCGCACCGGAGCGACGGCCGCAGAGCTCGCCGCGCTCGGCACCCAGCAGGACGGCGGCAGCGCCAACACCGACACGATGATGCTGATGCACATTCCAGGCAACGGCAAGAACGCGACGGTCATCTCGTTCCCGCGCGACTCCTACGTCTCGATCCCCGGGCACGGCATGGCCAAGCTGAATGCGGCCTACCCCGACGGCTACAACGCCGCCAAAGGGGCGGGACAGAGCGAGGTGGCAGCCGAGTCGGCCGGAGTGAGCCTGCTCGGGCAGACGCTGCAGCAGCTCACCGGTCTCACGATCGACCACTACATCATGATCAACCTGCTCGGCTTCTACCGCATCAGCAACGCCATCGGCGGCGTCCCGGTGGTCCTTTGCCAGAAGCAGAAGGAATCGAACTCGGGCATCAACCTGCCGGCCGGCCTATCGACGATCCAAGGCACCCAGGCATTGGCGTTCGTACGTCAGCGCGACGGCCTGCCGCTCGGCGACCTCGACCGGATCAAGCGCCAGCAATACTTCATCAAGTCCGTGTTCCACAAATTGACCGGTTCGGGAGCACTGCTCAATCCGTTCACCGTGCAGAGTCTGCTCAACGCGGTCAGTTCGTCGCTGCTCACCGACGGCGTGAACCTGCTCAGCCTGGCCGACACGTTCTCAGCTATGGCCGAGGGCAACCTGACCTTCCAGACGATTCCCGACGACGGCTTCGGCAACAACTCGGCCGGCAGCGTGGTGTTGGTTACCCCCTCGAAGGTGCAGGCGTTCGTGCAAACCCTGATCGGCGCCGCCACGCCGTCGGCGGTCGCGACCGCGGCGACGGTCGCCCCCGGGTCGTTCACCGTGACCGTCCTCAACGCCTCCGACGCTGACGGGGTAGCCACCCAGAACGCGGCTTCGCTCAACACGGCGGGGTTCAAGGCTGTGGTCGGTACCAACAACTCGGGCACGGTCGCCACGACCGAGATCGATTACCCGGCGTCGATGGTGAGCCAGGCCAAGACGCTCTTGGCGCAGATCCCTGGCGCGACGCTCGTGCAGAGCTCGTCGGTCTCCACCGTCACCCTCAAGCTCGGGACCGACGGGCAGCAGGTCAAGGGCCTTGCCGGGACGAGCCCGAGCACCAGTGCCGGTAGCACTGCCAGTGCCAGCACGCCGGCCTCGAACGTCGTCATCGGCACCGGCGTACCGAACGTGCCGAACCAGCCCGGCTGCGTCGACTAGGCACCGGCCACATGAGCTCAGGCGCCGAAGCGCTGTTCGCGGCCGCGCTGGCGGCCCAGCCGACCAGTCCGTTGGTGACCTTCTACGACGACGCGTCCGGCGAGCGGATCGAGTTGTCGGCCCGCTCGCTGGCCAACTGGGTGGCCAAGACGCACTTCCTACTCATCGATGAACTCGGACTCGGCGTCGGTGATAGCGCGGTCGTCGCGCTACCGCTCGACTGGATCACGGTGCCGGTACTGCTCGGTTGCTGGAGTGCCGGGCTGTGCGTGCTCAGTGAGCCCGATTCGAGCAGCGCCGTCGCGTTCGGCACGCCCGAGACCCTGACCTCGGCCGAGGCCGGTAGCGCAGCGGCTGACGTCTTCGCGATCAACCCCGCGTCGATGACCCGCGGCTTCCTCGGCGCGGCCACGCCGCCGGCCGGCGCGGCCGACTACGTGGCCGCGGTCCGTCCGCAGCCCGACACGTGGGCCAGCGTCCATCCGCCGGCCGGTCCGGGCGATCCGGCGCTGGCCGGTTTGAGTCGGTCGGCCCTGGTGACGGCCGCCAACGAGACCGCCGCCGATCTCGGTCTGCCGCCAGGCGCCCGGGTGATGACCGAGCGGCCGTGGACGGTCGCAGCCGATTGGATCACGTCGCTGCTGGCGGCCCTGACGGTCGGTGGCTCAGTGGTCCTGGTCGCGAACGCCGATCCGAGCAAGCGCGAACGCCGCATCGAGCAGGAACAGGTCACGACCGTCCTTTAGCCACCGCTTGCGCGGAACCATCGGGATTGACCCGAGCCAGATAGACGCTGACCACCTCGGTCGTCGATCCCACCGGCGTGGTGTGCAGCGTGCTCGGCCAGCGGGTGGTCGTGACGCTCGAGAACGGCGCCGATGGTGCGGCCGGCGCGAACGGGATCGGATCGGGTGTCGACGCCAGCACGTAGAGGGTCCGGTTGGCGCGGGCGACCGACTCACGTACTACCGCCAGGACGGTCGGCGACGCCCCATCGGGTAGCCCGAGCGACGGCACGTTGCAGTACGACCGGATCGTCTGCTGATAGCTGTACTGGGTGCTGGCGTCGAGTTCGACGACGGCACCGGTCGGGCCGACAGCGGCGCAAATGGCGTCGACCTGCGTCAACTGCGGCACCTCTTCGCGGATGCCGAACGCCGGCGCAGTGACGACGGCCGGCACCGCGACCATGATCACCGCGCCGACGATCGCGAGCCCCCGTCCGACGTGATTGATGCGTCCGACTCGATCGACGCGGACGAAGACGAACCGCAGTGAGTACGCGGCGGCGATCAGCAGTGCCGGCATGATCACCGGCACGTAGCGACGGGCGGCGTACACCTGATCCGGCGTGATGTTCGGCGCCCAGAGGTACAGCGCGCTCAGCGACAGCCCCATCGCCAGGAATCCGACCAAGTCGTACTCGCGTTCGCGCAGAAACCGGCGCAGCAGCAACACATACCCGCCGACCGCGAGCAGCACCGTCGGCCAGCCGAAGTACAGCGCCTGCCAGCTCACCGACTGCTCGGCGTAGGTACGACCGATGTCGATGTGATCGCCGGCCTGCCGCTGAACCTGCTCGAGGTAGAGGTCCAGCCCGCCGCCATGCGCCACCAGCCAGAGCGGACGGAGCGCCAGGAAGGCGAATGCCGCCACCAACGCCCATGAGCCGATCGTGGCGACGCGATGGCGGGTGGACGCAGCCGCGAGCCAAGCCCGTACCGAGGGGCGCCAGCTGACGAGCACGAGCAGCGCGCCGAGCAATATCGACGACATGATCGCGACGATCTGCTCGAGGATGTGGGTGCGCTCGTCGTGGTAATACCCGTTCGACAGCCAGGCCACGTCGGCCCAACCGAGCCAGACCGGCACAACGGCCGCACCGAGCAACGCCCCCACCTGAGTGGCAGCGACCCGCCGCCGCCCGACCGGAGCGACGACCAGCAGTACGACGCCGACGGCAACCAGCGCCAGCAACGCGACGTAGGCATCGATTCGCACCATCGCCGCGGTCGCAGTGACGAAGCCGGCCAACGCGAAGTCGCGCAGCCGGCGATAGGCGATCGCGCGGTGCAGTAGTAATAGCCCACCGATCAGGTAGAGCAACGCCAGCGGTTCCGAGAGCGTGTCGCGGGCGACGTAGATCATCGGCAGCGACACGGCCAGCGCGAGTCATCACGACCAACGCCCAGACCGGTCCGACCAGCCTGACGCGCCAGCCCGAACAACACGAACAGCGCGACCGCCGCGAACGCTACGTTCGCCCGCAGCAATCCGCCGACGCCGAACACCTTGCCCACCGCCGCCAACAGAACCGGCAGCAGGTGATTGCCCTGCGCGTAGACGTGCCCGGCCGATGAGTTGCCGAAGCCGGCGGACGCGTCAGTGAATCCGGCCGGAGACCCGAACAGCCCGGGCTGGGTCGGGATCGGCATCCGTGGGTGGTCCATGAGCCAGCGGGCGCCCAAGTTGTAGGTGGTCGGGTCGCGGTGGGCGTAGAGATCCTCGGCGAAGTAGCTGCTGTTTATCACTGCCCACACGGCGCAGATGATTGCTGCGGCAGCGCTGCTCAAGGCGATGCGACGGTCGACGATCTTCGGGCGACCAGGCGCATCCGCCGGCCGCGGCGACTGCGCCGACGATCCCCAACGGGAACGCCAGCGGCCAGTCGAGGTGGCCCGCCAGCAACAGGATCATCAGCGGCAGCGCCGCCCCGGCCATCGCGCTGGCCAATAGTTCCGGCGCAGCTGCGACCGCCCGCAACCAGCGGGCATCCCCGGGCACCGCCTCGCCCCGGAACGTGGTCACCGCGGTGAGTATTCTCTAGGCTTCGCTCGGACTTGGGGGTTTGCCCGTGGACAAGACCGTTTCGTCGGTCGAGGAGGCTGTGGCCGATATCGGCGACGGCGCGAAGCTGGCGGTCGGAGGTTTCGGCATGGTCGGCGTGCCGATCCGGCTGATCCAGGCCCTGAACAAGCTCGGCAGCACCAACCTCGAGACCACCTCGAACAACCTCGGCATCAAGGGCGAGGGGCTCGGCCTGCTGCTCAGCGCCGGCCAGATCCGCCGGTCGACCGCCTCGTTCGTCGGCGACAACACCGAGTTCGCCCGGCGCTATCTCGAAGGCGACATCGAGCTCGAGCTGACCCCGCAGGGCAGTCTGGCCGAACGCCTGCGGGCCGGCGGCTCCGGCATCCCGGCCTTCTACACCCCGACCGGCGTCGGCACGCTCATCGCCGAGGGCGGCCTGCCGATCCGCTACGGCGCGGACGGATCGGTCGTGCTGGCCTCGGAGCCGAAGGAGGTCCGCGTCTTCGACGGTGTCGAGTACGTCCTCGAGCGCGCGATCACCGCCGACTTCGCGCTGGTCCGGGCCGCTCGTGGCGACCGCCACGGCAACCTGATCTTCGCGACCTCCGCCCGCAACTTCAACGTCGTCGCCGCGATGGCCGGCCGGATCACGATCGCCGAGGTCGAGGAGCTCGTCGAGCCGGGCGAGCTCGATCCCAACGACATCCAGCTGCCCGGCATCTTCGTCCAGCGCGTCGTCGAGGTCGACTCCGACGGCAAGCTGATCGAGTACCCGACCACCCGTCCCCGTCCGAGCGAGGAGTCATCCCGATGAGCCTGACCCGAGCCGAAATGGCCGCGCGTGTCGCCGCCGAGCTGCGTGATGGGCAGTACGTCAACCTCGGCATCGGCCTGCCGACCACGGTGCCCAGCTACGTCCCGTCGAACGTCCGCGTGGTGGTGCATTCCGAGAACGGCATCCTCGGCGTCGGGCCCTACCCGTACGAGGACGAACTGGACGCCGATCTGATCAACGCCGGAAAAGAAACCGTCACCGTTTTGCCGGGCGCGGCCTTCTTCGACTCATCGCTGTCGTTCGGCATGATCCGCGGCGGCCACATCGACCTGGCCATCCTCGGCGGCATGCAGGTGTCCAACGTGGGCGACCTGGCCAACTGGGCGATTCCCGGCAAGATGATCAAAGGCATGGGTGGCGCGATGGATCTCGTCCGCGGCGCCAAGTCGGTCATCATCATGATGGAGCACGTGGCCAAGGACGGCAGCCCGAAGGTCGTCAACCAGTGCTCGCTGCCCTTGACCGGCAAGCGCTGCGTCAATCGGATCATCACCGACCTGGCCGTCATCGACGTGACCCCGGATGGCCTGCTCCTGCGTGAGGTCGCGCCGGGCCTGGCCGTACACGAGGTTCGGGCGGCGACCGAACCGCCGCTCGTCGAGGCCGACGACCTCACCGAGATGGTGCTGCTCGAGAGGGTCTAGCGCGCGGCCCGGCGACGGGTGAGCTAGCGTCGATGCTCATGCGAGCGCTGACCGTCCGGCCCGGCACGAAGGACTCACTCAACCTGGCCGACATCGCCGAACCCGACGAGTCCGACGGCCCGGTGCTGGTGCAGGGCCTGGCCATCGGGCTGTGCGGCACCGACTCCGAGATCATCGACGCCCAGTACGGCAACGCGCCCGCCGGCGCCGACTTCCTGGTTCTGGGCCACGAGAACCTCGGCCGGGTCATCTCGGCGCCGTCCGATTCGGGCTTCGCGGCCGGCGACCTCGTCGTTGGCATTGTGCGTCGCCCCGACCCGGTGCCCTGCGCGGCCTGCGCAGCCGGTGAATGGGACATGTGCCTCAACGGGCGCTATCTCGAGCACGGCATCGATCACCTGCACGGCTTCGGTCGCGAGCAGTGGCGCGGTGAGCCGGACGCGATCGTCAAGCTCGATCCGTCGCTCGGCAACTTGGGCGTGCTGCTCGAGCCGACCACGATCGTGGCGAAGGCCTGGGAGCAGATCGAGCACATCGGCCCGCGGGCCTTCTGGGCGCCGAAGGTGGCCGCCGTGACCGGCGCCGGGCCGGTCGGTCTGCTGGCGGCGCTGCTCGCGGTGCAGCACGGCTATGAGACCCATGTATTCGACCGTGTGACCGATGGCCCTAAGCCCGGTCTTGTCACCGACCTCGGCGCCACTTATCACTCGGATTCGTTGCCGGCCTCGGGCCTAGCGCCCGACATCATCGTCGAATGCACCGGCGTCGCTTCAGTGATCGTCGACGTGCTGAACCAAGTCGGCCGCGATGGCATCGTCTGCCTGACCGGTGTCTCGGATATCGGCAAGTCCATCCCCACCGACATCGGCGCCATCAACCGCAAGCTGGTGCTCGAGAACAACGTCGCGTTCGGCAGCGTCAACGCGAACCGCCGGCACTACGACCTCGGCGTGGCCGCGCTCTCGGCGGCCGATCCGGCCTGGCTCGCTCGGCTTATCTCACGCCGGGTGCCGCTGGCCTCATACGCCGAGGCGTTCGACCGGACCCCGAACGACGTCAAGGTCGTTCTCGAGATCACCGGCGACTGACTGCTAACCTCGCCCGATGTCCAACCGTCGCATCTTGATCACCGGCGGATCCGGGTTTCATCGGATCGCATCTCACCCGAAAATTGCTCGGCGCGGGCCACGAGGTCCTAGTCGCTGACAATTTCTACTCCGGTCTACGGTCGAACATCGCCGAGCTGGCCGACAATCCGAAGCTGGAGATAATCCGCCACGACGTCACCTTCCCGCTCTACGTCGAGGTCGACGAGATCTACCACCTCGCGTGCCCCGCGTCGCCGATCTTCTACCAGCGCGATCCGGTGCAGACCACCAAAACCTCCGTCGTCGGCTCGGTGAACATGCTCGGCCTGGCGAAACGCACGAACTCGCGGATCCTGCTCGCCTCGACCTCCGAGGTCTACGGCGATCCGTCGGAGCACCCGCAGACCGAGAGCTACTGGGGCAACGTCAACCCGATCGGTCCGCGGTCGTGCTACGACGAGGGCAAGCGCTGCGCCGAGACGCTGTTCTTCGACTACCACCGTCAGCACAACCTGCAGATCAAGGTCGCCCGGATCTTCAACACCTATGGCCCCCGGATGCGCCCTGACGACGGTCGCGTCGTCTCGAATTTCATCATGCAGGCGCTGCGCGGCGAGCCGCTCACGATCTATGGGGACGGCTCGCAGACCCGGTCGTTCTGCTTCGTCGACGATCTGGTCGACGGCCTGATCGCCTTGATGGAATCGCCAACCGACGTTACCGGCCCGATCAACCTCGGCAATCCCTCCGAGTTCACGATGCTCGAGCTGGCCGAGCAGGTACTCGCCGCCGTCGGCAGCTCGAGCGACGATCGAGTTTCAGCCGCTGCCGCAGGACGATCCCACCCAGCGCCGACCCAACATAGAACGCGCAGCATCTCAACTCGGCTGGAAACCCACCATCGATCTCACGGTCGGCCTCGAACGCACGGTTGCACTATTTCCGCGAACTTCCCGCCGCATAGGTCTGCGGAATCTGTCCAGAAGCCGTGGGCAAGGCTCGATCAACGCACATCAGGGGCCTGATCATGGCGTAGCATCTTCGCTCGTGATGCTGTCCATCCTGATGCCGGTCTACAACGAGCGATTGACCCTGATCGCAGCCGTAAAGGACGTCTTAAGCGTCGACTATCCGTGCGAGATCGAGCTGGTGATAGTCGACGACGGCAGCACTGACGGTACCCGCGAGCTCTACACCGAGATCGAAGCGAACGAGCAGGTCCGAGTACACCTGCAGCCCAAGAATCAGGGCAAGGGCGCGGCGATCAAGAAGGCGGCCGAGTTGGCCAAGGGTGAATACCTGATCATCTGCGACGCCGACCTCGAATATGCGCCGAGCGAGATCCCCGGCCTACTCGAACCCGTTCTAAGCGGTGAGGCCGAAGTCGTGTACGGCACACGCACCTTCGGTAGCCACAACGCCTATTCCTACCTCTACGTACTCGGCAACCGCGGCGTCACGACAGCCGCGAATGTCTTGTTCAACTGCTACATCAGCGATCTTGAAACCTGCTTCAAGTTGATGCCGGTCACGCGCTATCGGTCGCTTGAACATCCATTCGACCGGGTTCGGAATGGAGGCCGAGATCACCGGGAAGCTATTGCGCCGCGGCATCCGTCCGTACGAGATCCCGATCAGCTACAAGGCCCGCAGCCGCGAAGAGGGCAAGAAACTGACCTGGCGCGACGGCGTCGAGGCCCTGTGGATCCTTGCCCGGGAGCGGTTCGCGCCGATCCGCTGACGGGCTACTTCAAAAGGTTACGACCGATGACCATTCGGTTGATCTGGTTGGTGCCCTCGTAGATCTGAGTGATCTTGGCGTCGCGCATCATCCGCTCAACCGGGAAGTCCTCGGTGTAGCCATAGCCACCGAACAGCTGCACCGCATCGGTGGTCACGGCCATGGCAGTGTCGGATGCGAACACCTTCGCGGCGGCTGACATGACGGTGAGGTCGGCCGTATTGCGTTCCGCGCACGACGCGGCGGCGTAAATCAAGGCGCGGGACGCCTCGATTCGAGTCGCCATGTCCGCCACCATGAACTGAACGCCCTGGAAGTCAGCGACCCGTTGACCGAACTGCTTGCGCTCGCGGACGTACGCGATCGAGGCATCCAGCGCGCCCTGGGCGATACCGAGCGCCTGCGCCCCGATCGTCAAACGGGTGTGGTCGAGCGTTCGCAACGCGGTCTTGAAGCCGGTCCCCGGTTCGCCGACGATTCGATCGGCTGGGATAACGCAGTTGTCGAAGTAGATCTCACACGTCGGGGAGCCCTTGATGCCGAGCTTGCGCTCCTTGCCGCCGACCGAGAAGCCGGGATCGTCCCTATGCACGACAAAGGCCGAGATCCCCCGCGACCCGGCCGACGGATCGGTCACCGCCATCACTAGATAGAACGTCGATACGCCCGCACCCGAGATCCAGCACTTCGTACCGTTGAGGACCCAGGTGTCGCCGTCTCGCACCGCGCGGGTACGCATCGCGCCGGCATCCGAACCGGCCTCGCGCTCACTAAGTGCGTAACTGCACATCGCGTCGCCCGCGGCGACGGCCGGCAGCACCTGCCGCTTGAGCTCCTCCGATCCGACCAGCATCAGCGGCAGCGTCCCGAGCTTGTTCAGCGCCGGGATCAGTGCTGACGAGGCGCACGCCCGGGCGACCTCCTCGATCACCAGTACCGCCGCGATCGAATCACCTCCCGATCCGCCGTACTCCTCGGGGATATGGATGGCGTTGAACCCGGCGCCGGCCAGCGCGTCGTGGACGTCGAAGGGGAATTCGCCGCTGCGATCGATCTCAGCGGCCCGCGGGGCGATCTTCGCCTCGACCAGACTGCGGACCGACGCCCGCAACTGCTCGTACTCATCCGGCAATCGGTACACGTCGAAGTCGGCATTCCCGAAGGCCATAGACCGATCGTAGGACGCCCGGAGACCCGAAGCGGCCGCTAAATCGCTTGGATCAGGTGCACTATGCTCGGCTCAAGCCGTGACTGGCGCTGTACAGGTGGGCCCTACCACCGGGGAGCGGCTTGGATCGACCGCCGCGCGCCTGGGCTCACGACCGCACGATCCTGCCCAGGAGGCTCTCGATGTCAGCACCGTTCGACGCAGCCGCGGCTTCAGCCGCTTACCGCAACGCCCTCGAGGTGATCGGCGCGGTCGAGCCGCGCATCGCCGGCGCGATCCGCGCCGAGCTGACCGATCAACGCGAGTCATTGAAGCTCATCGCCAGCGAGAACTATGCCTCGCCGGCCGTCCTGCTCACGATGGGCAACTGGCTCTCGGACAAATACGCCGAGGGCACGATCGGGCACCGCTTCTATGCCGGCTGCCAGAACGTCGACACCGTCGAGTCGCTCGCCGCTGAGCACGCTCGCGAGCTCTTCGGTGCGCCGCATGCCTACGTCCAGCCGCACTCGGGCATCGATGCCAACCTGGTCGCCTTCTGGGCAATCCTGGCCCAGCTGGTCGAGTCCCCGGCTCTCGAGAAGGCCGGCGCGAAGCACGTCAACGATCTCACCGAGTCTGACTGGGCCGAGCTGCGATCGGCCCTCGGCAACCAGAAGATGCTCGGCATGGCACTGGACGCCGGCGGCCATCTAACCCATGGTTTTCGGCCGAACATCTCCGGCAAGATGTTTCATCAGTCCTCCTACGGCACCGACCCGTCGACCGAGCTGTTGGACTACGACGCCGTCCGAGCGCAGGCGCTGGAATTCCGGCCCCTGATCCTGATGGCTGGCTACTCGGCCTATCCGCGACGCATCAACTTCGCCAAGATGCGCGAGATCGCGGACGAGGCCGGCGCGGTGCTGCTCGTCGACATGGCCCACTTCGCCGGTCTTGTCGCCGGCAAGGTACTAAGCGGCGACTTCGACCCGATCCAGCATGCGCAGGTCGTCACGACAACCACCCACAAGTCGCTGCGCGGACCGCGCGGTGGCATGGTGCTGTGCCAGCCTGAGTTCGCCGACGCGGTCGACCGCGGCTGCCCGATGGTGCTCGGTGGCCCGCTGTCACACGTCATGGCGGCCAAGGCGGTCGCATTCGCCGAGGCCCGTCAGCCGTCCTTCGCCACCTATGCCTCAGCCGTCGCCGACAACGCGGTCACCCTCGCCGATGGCTTGATGCGGCGCGGCGTCCGGCTCGTCACCAACGGCACCGATAACCACCTCGTCCTGATGGACGTCTCGAGCTACGGCCTGACCGGGCGCCAAGCCGAGTCGGCCCTGCTCGACGCGGGCATTGTGACCAACCGCAACTCCATCCCCCACGATCCGAACGGCGCCTGGTACACCTCAGGCGTTCGGATCGGTACGCCCGCGCTGACCTCGCGTGGGTTCGGCGCAGCTGAGTTCGACGAGGTCGCGTCCTTGATCGTCGACGTGCTGTCAGGGACGTCGCCGGCCGCGGCCAGCGCCGGTCCGTCCAAGGCTAGGTACGAGTTGGCCGACGGCGTGGCCGACAAGGTGAAGTCAGCATCCGCTGACCTGCTGGCAAAGCACCCGCTGTATCCAGGACTCAACCTCAGCTGACCCGAAGCCGATCCAACCGTCCATCGCAAAGACGCTCGAGCTTATGGTTCGGCTATCTTTGTCGGGTGGTAACCGAGGTCGACCGCTTGGAGCGACCACGGGAAGACTCGCTTAGCGGGCGTCCGTCCGCAGGCTTCTGGCGCTGGGCTCCCGCGGCAACTGCCATCGCGGTGACGATTGGCGTACGACTCGCGTATCTACTGAGCACGGCGGATCGCTTCAATGCTGACGAGGCCGTCACGGGTCTCATGGTGCGGCGGATCGTTCATGGTCAACGCTTCTGGTTCTACGCCGGCCAGAACTACGGCGGAACTTTCGAGATTTATCTAGAGTCGCTCACGTATTTAGTCTTCCGGTTGCCGCAGAACGCTCTGACCCTGCGTTTCGCGGAGTTGGTGATCAGCGGTATCACCTGCGCATTCATTTACGGTGCCGGTGCCCGCATGTTGGCGAGCCGATGGCACGCTGCGGCGGCGGCGATGCTCTTCGCTGTCGGGCCATATTTCAACGTGCAAAACGGTGCGATGGCTATGGCTTTCTATGCGGTCAGCCAACTCTTCGCGGCCGCCGGTCTCTACTTCGCAATCCGCCTCTCGAAAGCCGAGCGGCAGTGGCCGTGGGCTATCGGACTCGGACTGTGCTGCGGGCTCGCTTATTGGAATTCACTCATCTCGGCCTACGTGCTGATCCCGGTACTGGTGTGGCTGGCCCCAGTTATTCTGCGGTCTTGGCGAGCAATGGTCGCATTCACCTTCGCTGCGTTGGCAGGCGGAGCCCCCATGATCCGGCTGGCCTATCACACCCATGATGTCGTTGCGATCCCATCGGACTTCGGGCCACCGACCAGCATCGCCTATCGCATTCATGCGCTCTTCGGTCCGGTGATGTCTGAGTTCCTAGGATTCGGGGCTGGTGGCGGCCGCATCCACGACGGGGGCATGGTTGTCCTACTCGTCATCACCGAGATCGCGCTTGGCGTGGGTTACCTGCGTCTGCTGTGGCGCCGCAGGTACGGCCTGGCGCAATTATTGCGTGGTCGACTGGTTGATCGCGATGCGATTGACGTGCTGCTTCTCGTACCGCCAATCACGGTCGCTCTCTACCTGCCGACCGGGGCTAGTGCAATTACTGTCGACCCGCGATACCTGGTGGCCCTCTATCCGATCCTCGCAATCGGCGTGGCTGCGCTCCTTCCTCGCCGTTCGCCGCTGCGTCTCATAACCGCATCATTGGTTTCGGTAGCCGTGGTAGCCGGCTCGTGCTTGCTGTTCTTCGCTCGCACAACGCCGGACGCGCACGCGCGCGACGCTACTCTCGCGACGATCACACGATTCCTGTCGGCGAACAACGACTCGGTCGTGTGTTCCGGGTACTGGACGGCTATGCCGCTTCAGTTCGTTGCCGGCGGTCGTCTTACGGCCGTCGTCGTCGTCGGCCCGGAACGCTTCAGCGACGTCCTCGCATTCTTCGCCACTGTGTCCAAGGTCTCCTATGTGATCGACACGACGGACCCGGGCGACGAAACGATCAAGCGGCTGTTGGACGCGCACAAGATCGGCTACCGACTTACCACGTTCGGGCGCTTCGAGGTGCTCGATCAGGTTGGTGATGGCGGTCTGCCTCAGCAGATTGGGTTGTAGGCCTAGCCGGGGTCAGATCTCAGCCGGCTCTGGCCGATCGCGCGCCTTGGTCCCGAGCGGGCGCAAGATCGTGAAACGCTCAGTGAGCGCGCGTGCTACCCAAAGGTCGGGCACCGGTCCGTGACCGCGGACGCAGACCAGAGCCGCGAGCCCGACGACGACCGGCGAGCTCACGGGCGTCCACAGTCCTACCGGGGGTGACGCGATCATCACCCCGCCTGCCAACGCGACCATCAAGCCGACGCGACGCGGCGAGACCAGTACCGCGCGCGCGACTAATGGCACCAGCGTGAGGAGCGAGTACATCCACGAGATCGGCAGCGTGGCGACCATGGCCCACACGATCGGCCAGAACAAATCTCGGCTGAGCACCATTAGTGCCGCAGTGATGACCACGATCGCAAACAGCGTGCCGACGTCGGACCAACCGAACCATGTGTGGCCGAGCCGCAGCAATGAACCACTATCTGGACGGTTGGCGTTGAAGCTGATCGTGTCGGGGGCCGACTTTATGTAGCGCTTCCAGACGTTGTGTTGGAACAACATGGGAACAACGGCAAGGACGCAGTAGTAACCGGCCGCGTAAACGACTGTCTTGATCTTTCCGGCTGCGACGAAGGGGAGAGCAAGAATCAGTCCTGACCCTTTCGGGGCCGCCGCAAGCACCAACCCCAAAGCGGCGATCGCCGGTCGATCACGATAGCGGTAAGCGAGAGCCACCCCGAGTCCGATGAGTGGGACCGGGTTGGCGATTCCGTAGGCGCCAGGAAACGTGATCGCTAGGCCGACTCCGATTCCGATCGCGTAGGTGAGCCGCAGACCGACGAGTCGTAGCGTTGCCACCAGCGAGAAGACCATCGCCAGAGCCCAGGCCGTAAGGGCCCCACCGTAGTGAAGCAGCGTCAGCGGCAGCACAAGAGCTAGCGTCGTTGGTGGGTGCGGATCAGAACCCGGAACATCCCAGTCGGGCCCCAAACCGTGGAAGAGAGTCCTCATCGGTGCGTAGGCGTCGCCGCCGTGGGTCAACGCATGCGCACTGGCGTAGTCAGCAAAGAAGTCAGTCGGCTGGGTCCGACCCAAGAGCTCACGCGAGGCTGCGGCAATGCCGCCAGTGGCATCCACTGGGTCAGCCTTCTCGTTCGGCAAAGTGATGTGAAGGCCTAGGTAGTGCAGGGCGAGAAACAGAGCCAGGTACAAGCCGATGCTTCCTAGAACGACGACGCCTGGGTCGGAAGCCAGCTGCGACCGAACCGTCGCGCGCCGGCGCTCCGATCGCTGCCGGTCTCGAGGGGACATGACTTAGCTGCACGAGCAACCGTATGTTGGCTCACCCCGACAAACTAGCGCCCGCCATCGGCCACGTGCGTTCGGATGTGGTCGACGCGCGTGTGGGCGCCATTGCCTTGGCTTTTGCCGCGGACATATGCGCACTTAATCGGCCGCCTTGCCGACCTGCTGCGGTGGAACCTTGGCGCACGGTGAAACACGGCGCTGGCGCATCCGGTCGGAACGGACAGATCAGCGCCAGTGCCGGACAGGTCTTGAGCGTCACATCTTCCACGCGGCCAGCTTGATCGGGAGGTTTCACGGTCGATGAGGTCGTCGTACCGGTCGTCATCGCGGTCGACTAAACGTGCGGCAGATTCAAAAATCGGGAGAAACGGTGACATTAGTGGCGCTCACGAAGGTCCGGCCGGACCGTTCGCGATCGCTAACTCCCGCCGCCGCGGTGCCGATGATCGCGCTTCTCACTGCGGCGGTCTTCGCCGGCTTGCGCTGGCTACGACCAGATGATCGCGACATCAGCCGGAACATTGTCATTGGTCGCGACATGGCGCCGGGCAACGTGCACGACGCATTTGTCTTTCCGGGGTATGGCTATGACGGACAGTTCTACTACCGAATGGCGATCGATCCATTTCAGCTCGGCAGGCTGGTTAATGGCGTATCGATGGACTCGTCGCTGCACCGTCAGCGCATTGCCTACTCGGTACTGATCTGGGTCGTCACCGGTCGGTCAAGCCGACCAAGTACCGCTGGCGATGGTCATGGTTAACGTGGCGCTCTTCGCGACTCTGGCTTGGCTAGGGGCGCTCGTCGCGGAGTCCTTCCATCGCAGTCCGTGGTGGGGTCTTGCGTTCTGTTGTTTCGGCGGCTTCGTCGTGACCTTGTCGCGTGATCTCACCGAACTGACAAGCAGCGTGCTCCTGCTGGCGGCGATCTTAAGTTTGAGACGAGAGCGCTATTTCTGGGCTGCGGGCTTGTTGTCAGTGGGCGTGCTCGCACGTGAATCAGTTGGAGTGCTGGTCGCGGCATTGGCGATCGTCCGCGTGGTCGGCCTTCTCCGGCGACAGCATGGGTTTGGTCCGAGCGACATCGCTTGGGGAGTGCCAACGGTCGTCTTCATAGGATGGCAAGCGATTCTGGCCCATGCGTTCGGCGTCATTCCGGTGCTGTCGGCGCAAGGCGCTACCGGCCTACCGGGTGTTGCGGCGGTGCACGCGTTTGCAGGGTGGATGCTGCGACCGACGCCCGAGACGATGCTCGCCTTGACTGGGACTTGCAGCTTGGTGCTCCTGCTCGCCCTGATGCTGCCGGTACTGCGAGAGGTCTCGGTGTTGACCCGAACGGCGCTCGCGCTCGCGGTTGCACTTGCCGTCAGCCTGTCCGCTGCTGTGTGGAATAACGACCCAGCCGAGTTCCGCACTATGGTGCGAGATCCACATATTCGGGGTGCTCGCTCTTCTCCAGGCGCCGCGCCTCAAACTGGGCACCTACTGCTTCACGGCGATGGTTTCATTGGCCTTATTCGGGCGCTACTACATCACCACGATCTGAATTATTTGCTGAACCATCCGACGAGGTGACATCGGCACAAGGTGATCCCTCATCATGCGGCCCAGACACCCCGCAGCCCTTACCCGTGGTCGGAGTTTGCGGCACCGGCTTCGAGCGAATCGCCGGACGCCAGCTCCTTGTGCCCACCGAACTGCTGGCGCATGGCCGAGAGCAGCTGGTCGGCGTACTTCGCCTCGCCGCGTGAGCTGAACCGCTGGTAAAGCGCGGCCGAGAGCACCGGCACCGGCACGCCCTCATCGATCGCGGCCTTGATGGTCCATCGACCCTCGCCGGAGTCCGAGACGCGTCCGGCCAGTCCGTCCAGTGTCGGGTTCTCCTTCAGCGCCGAGGCGGTCAGGTCCAGCAGCCAGGACGCGACCACCGAACCGCGGCGCCACACCTCAGCGACGGCCGGCGTGTCGATGTCGAACTGGTAGTACCGCGGCTCCTCCAGCGGGGCCAGCTCGGCCGACACCTCACCCGACTCGTTACCGATGTTGGCGCGGTGCAGCACGTTCAGGCCCTCGGCGTAGGCGGCCATGATGCCGTACTCGATGCCGTTGTGGACCATCTTGACGAAGTGCCCGGCCCCGTTCGGGCCGCAGTGCAGGTAGCCCTGCTCGGCGGTCGTGGGATCGCCGGTGTTGCCGGGGGTGCGCTCGATGTCGCCGAGTCCGGGCGCGATCGTCTTGAGCAGTGGGTCGATGTGCTCGACCGCGTCCGTGTCACCGCCCACCATCAGGCAGAATCCGCGCTCCAAACCGAACACGCCACCGCTGGTGCCGATGTCGATGTAGTGGATGCCTTTTTCACGCAGCGCGTCGGCCCGATGGATGTCGTCGCGGTAGTTCGAGTTGCCGCCGTCGATGATGATGTCGCCACTCTCGAACATGCCGCCGAGCTTCTCGACCGTGTCACCCGTCAGCCCGGCGGGGATCATCACCCAGCCCACCCGCGGCGTCACGAGCTTCTCGGTGAACTCCTCTAGGGTCGCCGCGCCCGTCGCGCCCTCGGCGACCAGTGCAGCGATCGCGTCGGCGCTGACGTCCCAGACCACGCACTCGTGCCCGTCACGCATCAGTCGACGCACGATGTTGGCGCCCATTCGGCCCAGGCCGATCATTCCCAGCTGCATTTGCGAACTCCTTGGATTGTGAATGGCTACTTGCGGGCCGCGCGGTAACGCCGAATCAATGCATTGGTCGAGCTGTCGTGCTGCAACTGCGGTTCGTTCGAATCGACCAACTGGTCGGCGACGGTCTTGGCCAGCACCTTGCCGAGTTCGACGCCCCACTGGTCGAAGGAGTTGATGCTCCAGATCGTGCCCTGCACGAAGACGCTGTGCTCATACAGCGCGATCAGCGAGCCCAGCGCGGTTGGCGTCAGTTCCTCGATCAACACCGTGTTGGACGGTCGGTTGCCCTCGAAGACCCGATGCGGCACCAACCAGTCCGGGGTGCCTTCGGCGCGAACCTGATCAGCCGTCTTGCCGAACGCGAGCGCTTCGGTCTGAGCGAAGACGTTGGCCGTCAGCAGATCATGGTGGCTGGCGCCGTCGGCTGCGGGAAGCGGGTTGAGCGAGCGCATGAAGCCGATGAAGTCGGCCGGAATCAACCGGGTGCCCTGATGGATCAACTGATAGAAGCTGTGCTGGCCGTTGGTGCCAGGCTCGCCCCAATAGACCGGCGAAGTGTCGTAATCGACCTGCTCGCCGGCCAGCGTGACGTGCTTGCCGTTCGATTCCATCGTCAACTGCTGCAGGTAGGCCGGGAACCGCGCCAGGTACTGGTCGTACGGCAGCACGGCCTGAGTCTGGGCGCCGAAGAAGTCGGAATACCAAACGGTGAGCAACCCGAGGATGACCGGGAGGTTGGCCTCGAACGGCGCGGTGCGGAAATGCTCGTCCATCGCGTGGAAGCCGGCCAGCAGTTCACCGAAGGCGTCCGGCCCGATCGCCACCATCGTCGACAGGCCGATGGCCGAATCCATCGAGTAGCGACCGCCGACCCAGTCCCAGAAGCCGAACATGTTCATGACGTCGATGCCGAAGGCCGACACCGCCTTGGAGTTGGTCGACACCGCGACGAAGTGATTCGCGACCGCCGCGTCGTCCTTCAGCGCGGCCAGCGTCCAGGCCCGGGCGGTGTTCGCGTTCGTCATCGTCTCGAGCGTGGTGAAGGTCTTGGACGAGATGATGAACAGGGTCGTCGCGGGGTCCAGGTCGCGCGTCGCCTCGGCGAAGTCGGTGCCGTCGACGTTGGAGACGAACCGAAACGTCAGGTCACGAGTGGAGTAGTGCCGCAGGGCCTGGTAGGCCATGACCGGACCAAGATCCGATCCGCCGATACCGACGTTGACGATCGCGGTGATCCGCTTGCCGGTGTAGCCGCGCCAATCACCCTCGCGGACGCGGGTCGCGAACTCGCCCATGCGGCCAAGTACCTCGTGCACGGCCGGCACCACGTCGATTCCGTCGACCCGGATCTTTTCCCGCTTGGGGGCCCGCAGGGCGACGTGCAGCACGGCGCGGTCTTCGGTGATGTTGATCCGGTCACCACGAAACATGGCGTCGATCCGCTCGCGCAGACCCGACTCCTCAGCAAGCCGGCGCAGCAGGGTCAGGGTCTGCTCGGTGATCCGATTCTTCGAGTAGTCGACGAAGATCCCGCAGGCCTCGGCGTTGAGCTGATTGCCGCGATCGGGGTTCGCCGCGAAAAGCGCGGCAATGGTCGTGGCCGCGATCTCGGCGTGGTGCGCCTCGAGTTCGGTCCACGCGGCGCGTTGACGAAGTGGGGTGGTCACCGGACTGGTCATGCGCTCATCCTCTCAGCACCGGGTGAACACCGTCACGAGGTGATGTCTTTTCGGTCGAAACGCCACCAAGCGATAGCGAAGAACACTGCCGCATAGACGAGCACCAAGCCGGTACCCCGCAACATGTCGTCCCACACAACACTCGGCCCGAGGGCATCGAGCCAGGCGAACTGGAAGTGCGTCGGCAGGTACTGCCGGTAAGGGTCGAGCGCGGTGATCTGATCCAGGATGTTCGAGACGACCACCAGCATGACGGCCCCACCGACCGCGCCGAGCGGGGCATCGGTGAGCACGCTGAGCATGAAGGCGAGCCCGGCCACGACCAGCGACTGCAGCGCACAGAAGGCGATCACGATCGCGAGTCGCTGGATGGTCGTGGCGAAGTCGAAGGTACCGGCGACCGGCGACCGGGCCGGCGCCCAGCCGAAGAAGACGCCACCGACCAGAAACGACCACACCGGCAGGATCAGGTTGGCGGCCAACGCGAACGCCAGCGCCACGATCAGCTTCTGCCGCAGCAACCGGGCTCGTCGGACCGGCATCGCCAGCAGGTAGCGCAGTGACGCCCAACTGGCTTCGCTGGCGACCGTGTCGCCGCAATAGAGCGCGACCATGACCACCAACAGGAATCCAACCGAGGCGAACTCGGTGAACAGCGCGAAGTTGGCGCCCCCCACCGCGGCGATGCTGACCAACGCCGAACGATTGTCGCCACCGCTCGGCGCGCCGCCGACCTTGAACGCGATCGCGATGACAACCGGCAACGCGAGCAGCAGCAGCAACGAGAGCTGGGTGCGCCGTCGCTTGAGCTGGCGGGCGAACTCGACCCGCAACTTCAACGTCTTGCGCGGATCGAAGGACGTCGCCCTCGCGGCGTCGGGTGGACGCAGATGGCTCAGCCGCTCGTGCACCCCGCGTCGCGTCGCCGCAATCGTCTGATCAGTCATTCGCCACCCACCAGGTCGAGGAACACGTCTTCGAGCGCCCGCCGGGCCGGCACGGTATGCGAACTGATTCCGGCCTCGGCCAGCACGGCGGTTGCCCGATCCGGGTCCTCGACCACCAGCTGCAGACCGCCGCTGCCAGCGATCTCGACCACCGAACCAGCGGCGACCAGGCGACCCTTGTGCATGACGACGACATGCGTGCAGGTCTGCTCCACCTCGGCCAGTAGATGGCTCGAGATCACGACCGTGCGTCCGGTCTCGGCGTAGCGCTGCAGCACCTCGCGCATCTCGGCGATCTGCGGCGGGTCGAGGCCGTTGGTCGGCTCGTCGAGCACCAGCAACTCGGGCAGACCGAGCATCGACTGCGCGATGGCGAGACGCTGCCGCATGCCCTGGCTGTAGCTCTTGACCCGGCGATCGAGCGACGACCCGAGGCCGGCGATGTCGAGTGCGGTCTCGAACTCGGCGTCCTCGATCGGACGTCCGGTGGCGGCCCAGTAGAGCCGCAGGTTGTCGCGCCCGGATAGGTGCGGCAGGAAGCCGGGTCCTTCGATGAAGGCGCCGACCCGGGCAAGGACGGGCGCGCCCGGGATGATCGTCTCGCCGAACACCTTGATGCTGCCCTTGGTCGGCTCCATCAGGCCCATGAGCACTCGCAGGGTGGTCGTTTTTCCGGCGCCGTTCGGACCGAGCAGGCCGACTACCTGGCCGCGTTCGACCCGGAAGGTCACCCCGTCGACGGCCCGGTAGCCGTCCTTGTATTCCTTGACCAGATCGGTCACGGCCACCGGTACGTCGACCAGGTCGGGATCGATCGCGTTCGCCCGGCGCCGGCGCCAGGAACGCAGGACCCCGATCGCTATCGCGATCAATATCGCGATCACGCCGACGATCAGCCAGCCGGCCGGGAAGCCGTTGCGGATTACGTGACCGTCGACACTCGGTACGGTCAGCGAGGCCGTCCCGCCGGCTAGCGAGATCGCATAGGTTCGGGCGTCCGAGGGCAGTTGGTAGGCGAGGTCCGTGGTGGCCACCGTGAGGACAACCCGGTGCCCGGCGGGGAACTCGTGCGCGACCGCCGGCAATCGGACGGTCACCGTCTGGGCGGCGCCCGGGGTCAGGCCGGTCAACCGCAGCGGCGCGACCAGGCTGGCCGGCAGGGTGTCACGGCCGTCGCTCGCCACATCGTGCAGCGCAACGAACAGGGTCGCATCGGTCGTCGAGGTCGCGGTGATCTGCAGCGAGACCGTCGAGGCACCGGCAACGAGCATCTGACGGCTCAGCTTGGCCGAGGCGAAGGCCGCCACCTGACCAGGGATCGTGCTCAGCGCGGTACTGCCGGTCAGCGCGGCGGCCTGACTGAGGGCCCCGCCGATCTCGGGGACGTCAGTGATCGCGGACGGACTTCCGCCGGCCGGAGCGCTGATCACCTGCGGTAGCCCGGCGACCGGCAGTGTGGTCGTGTGCGCGCCGGTCAGCGCCGGATACCCGCCGTTGACCTGCAACGTCTCGGCGATCGTCTGACCGGTCTCGGACGAGATAGCCGAACCGATCAGCGCCATCGCGAATGACTGCGTCTTCGACGGGGTCGTGTTCTTCTTCAGGATCGGGTCGAACCAGCCGGTCAAATCACTGACCAACTCGGAGGTCGAGGTGCCACCGTCGTGGCCGCCGGACCGCCAATCGACCTTCACCGGGGTTCCCGTGGCGGCGATGCCTTTGGCGTTGGCATCGGCCTCGGTCAGCGGGAACAGCGAGTCCTGCTCGCCCTGCGTCAACAGCGTCGGCGCCTTGATCCGGCCCAGGATGCTCGCCGGGCTCGACGCTGCCAGCAGCGAGACGATCGCCGGGTTGGCCTGGCCGGTGCCAGCCGCCTGTTGGTAGGCCGCGCACAGATCGGCCGCGAACCGACCGCAGGCAACCGAACCGATGCCAGCCGACTTGGTCGACGGCACCCCGGACGTGAACACGGTCGGTGACTTGCTGCCGGTGCCGGACTGAAAGAGGTAGCCGGCCCACAGCTTCTTGAAGACGCCGGGCGTATCACCAACCGCGTTCGGAAAGAGCGCCGTCGTCAGCGAGTTCCAGGTGATGTCGGCGCCGACCGCGTCGATGCGCTTGTCGTAACCGGCCAGCAACAGAGCCAGACCACCGCCGTAGGACGAGCCGGCCACGCCGACCCGCGGATCGTCGGGGGCGTCCTTCATGACCTCGGGCAGGGTGGCCAGATAACTGACCAGCTTCTGCGCATCGGCCACTTCATAGTCCGGCGCGTCGAGGTGGATCAGACCACCGGACTGGCCGAACCCGCGCGCCGTGTAGGCGAGCACGACGTAACCGTGCTGGGCCAAACTCTTGGCCTCGCTCGCGACATCGGTCTTGGTACCGCCGAACCCGTGCGCCAGCAGGATCGCCGGAGCCGGAGTGGACGCAGGCAGGTACAGCGTCGTGTCGAGGCGCACCGGCGCGCCGTCGCTCTCGGGAGTGCCGGCCACGAAGGCGGATCGGGTGGCAATGGCCGGCGTGTGCGTGACGACCGCGACGACGCCGGCCAGAACGGCGATGAGGCAGACCGCCAGGCCTGCGGCCAGCCAGCGCCGCCGCTTCGTCCAGGCCAAAAGATTTACGATTTGTCCAGGCTAGTCAGAAGCTCAGCCAGAGCGGCGTCCTGACTACGGGCGCTCTCAGCTAACGTGCGCTGAAAGTCGGCTACCCGATCGCGCAGTACCGGGTCGCTCGCGCCGAGGATGCGGACGGCCAGCAGGCCGGCGTTGCGGGCCCCCCCGATCGACACAGTCGCGACCGGCACCCCGCCGGGCATCTGCACTATCGACAGCAACGAGTCCAGGCCGTCCAGGTACTTCAACGGGACGGGCACGCCGATGACCGGCAACGGAGTCAATGCCGCCACCATCCCGGGCAGATGAGCGGCTCCCCCGGCCCCGGCGATGATCACCTTCAGCCCTCGGCCGGCGGCCGACTGCGCGTAGGCGGCCATATCGAGCGGAGTGCGATGGGCCGACACGACGTGGACCTCGCTCGGAACGTCGAATTCGGCCAGCGCGTCGACGGCGGCGCTCATGACCGTCCAGTCCGACTGACTGCCCATGATCACCGCGACGAGCGGTTCGGTCATTTCGCGTCCCCGTTCATCAGGTAGTTGCCGGCTTCGCGCGCTCGCTGGCGAGTCGCGTCGAGGTCGGTGCCCAGCGCCGTCACATGGCCAACCTTGCGACCGGCGCGCCAGCCCTTGCCGTACAGGTGCAGCTTCACGTCGGGCCAGTGCGCCATGAAATGGTGCACCCGTTCGTCGATCCCGGCCGGCACCACGTCCCCCGCCGCGCCGAGCAGGTTGACCATCACCACGTGCGGGGCGGTCGGTTCGGTCGAGCCCAGCGGATAGTCGAGGACGGCCCGCAGGTGTTGTTCGAACTGCGAGGTACGAGCCCCCTCGATCGTCCAGTGCGCCGAGTTGTGCGGGCGCATCGCCAGCTCGTTGACGAGCAGCTGCCCGTCCTGATCCTCGAAGAGCTCGACCGCCAGGACTCCGACGACGCCGAGCTCGTGGGCCAGCCGTAGGGCCAGCTGCTGGGCCTGGTCGGCCCGCTCGTCGCTCAGCCCGGGGGCCGGCGCGATCACCTCGACGCAGATGCCGTCGCGCTGCACCGTCTCGACCACCGGCCAGGCGGCCCCCTGGTTGAACGGTGATCGGGCCACGACCGCCGCGAGTTCGCGTTTGAGGGCGACGCGCTGCTCGACCAGCACCTCGATGCCGCGATCGATCAGCTCGGTGGCGATCCCCGCGGCCTCGTCCGAAGTCGCTGCGACCCAGACGCCGCGACCGTCGTAGCCACCGGTGGCGGCCTTCAGCACGATCGGCCAGCCGTGCCGATCACCGAAGGCGGTCAACGCCTCGGCGGGGTCATCGGCACCGGCGAGGGTGATCCAGGCCGGGACCGCGATGCCGAGCTCGGCCAGCCGGGTACGCATCGCCACCTTGTCCTGCGCGAAGTGCAATGCCTCGGGGCCCGGCGCGAGTGCGGTGCCGTCGGCCGCCAGCGCGAGCAGATGCTCCTGGGGCACGTGTTCGTGATCGAAGGTCACCACGTCACAGCCCACGGCGAACCGGCGCAGGTCGGCCAGGTTCCGGTAGTCCCCGATCTCGACGTCGGCGGCGACCAAGGCAGCGCCGTCATCGGCGGTATCGGCGAGCAGGCGCACCGACTGACCCAGCGCGATGGCGGCTTGGTGGGTCATCCGGGCCAGCTGGCCGGCGCCGACCATCCCGACGACGGGCAGTCCGGTGCGGGCGTCCACGAGCTGTGACTCTACTGATGGTCGGGCCGGCGCTTAGAAGCCGACGGAATTTACGTCTAGAGTCTCTGTCAATATGTCTAGCGCAACGTCTGATGAGAGCCTGCTCGCCCATATCCGGGCGTCCTGGCGAATTCTGGCCAAAGAGATCGCCGCCTTCGGCGTGGTCGGTGCCGTCGGTTTCGTGATTGACCTGAGCCTGTTCAACCTGTTCTTCCATGACGGCCAGATCATCGCCAAGTGCATCTCGACCACGGTCGCGGTCATCGTCACTTATGTGGGCAACCGGTACTTCTCGTTCTCACACCGGGCCCGTACCAGCATCGCCCGCGAGACCAGCCTTTTCTTCGGGATCAACGTCGCGACCCTGATCTTCAGCCTCGCCGCGATCGGTCTGTTCGAGTACCCGTTCGGCTTCAAATCCGACCGGTTGGTGATGAACCTGGTGAACCTGGGCACGATCGGGATCGGCACGCTGTTCCGGTTCTGGTCCTACAAGCGGTTCGTCTTCCTACACCCGGACAAGGTGCACGCGAAGGACGTCGACCTCGAGGTCGAGCTCGCCGAATAATTCGGCTAGCTCGCGCTGATCGTCCTGCTCTCCGTACTCACCGCGACGAGATCCTTGCCGTACTTGTTTTCGATGGCCGTCGCTGCTGACGTCGAATATTTCTCGAGATAGACAAGTATTTTGTTCGACTGGTAATCGGGGCCCCACGACGATGGCGTGATCCCTTGGGCAATCCATGTTGTCCTGTCGCGACCTATTTTGTCACTGATTTTTTGAAGGTCCGCGTCAGAGTGAGCGACGATGCGCACGGCCACTGGAACGCCATTCACGGTTTCCGGTACGGCAGCTCGGATGGTCGATGCGCCAGGTCCCGCGAGACTGATCTCCAAACCGGTAGAAGTGATCGCCGTGCCGGCGAAGGCGCTCTTGTAAGCGTCCGGCACCGATACGGCGAGTTGGGCAACAAGCTGCTCGGCGGCCTGGGTGGCCGAACCGTTCAGGGCGGAATCGCTCTCGTAGCCAGATGCCAGCACGGACGCGCTAGGAGAGAACGGCGGACTACTCGTCTCTGAGACGCTGGCCGGGGTTGGCTTCGCTCCGGTCGAGGAGTGCGACGGAGACTGCGCCGACGAGTTGGCTGAGGCGCACGCGGTGACAGCTCCGGCTAGGAGCGAAACGACCGACAGGCGTATCCGTCGCAGTGCAGGAACACACCTAGTTTGGTTCAGTGCATTCACGTCGCGAATGATGGCACCTGAAGTAGATATGGGCCAGGCAACCCCCTCACGACGAGCGGAGCCTCGGATCCACTAGCGACTAACCGGCCGCTCGAACCCTAGATTCTCTGCCGGAACCGATGACAGGATGCCTGGGTGACGCTCGTCGATGTCTTCGACAGGTGGCCGGATGACATCTCGGCCGCGGTGCTCGGCACCAGTTCGGCCGGCCGCTGGAGCGTTGCCGGTACTGGTCGATTCGACGTCGACGGCAGCTCGACGTTCCGGATCGCATCGCTGACCAAGACCTTAACCTCGGCCGCGCTGATCTGCGAACTACGCAGCCAGGGCATCCCACTCGAGACTCCGGCGATCGATCTGCTTCCCGACCTCGCCCCCGATTGGCGGGCCGACCGAACACTGACCGTGGCCGATCTGCTGGGTCAGGTTGCGGGATTGCGCGAGTCGGTCGACGCGCCGATGGCACTCGCGGCCGGCGAGGACGATGACGCCATCACTGTGGTGGCGCGGATGGTGGTGAGCGCCGGCAGTGAGCGTGATCCCGGCACCCGGTGGTCCTATTACAACGGCAACTACTTTTTGGCCGGCGCCATCCTGGCCCAGCTGCACGGATCGACGTATGAGACCGCCCTGGCTGAGCTGATCCTCGATCCCTGGCAGCTGACGCAGTCGACCTTCGACCGGCCGTCCGACGCCATCAACGGCTGGGACGGTCCGCTCGAACTACCCGGCTATGCCTATCCACGAGCACGACGGCCGAGCGGCGGCCTGTGGTCGAGCGTCGATGACCTGCTCACCTTCGCCGAGCACATCCTGGCCGACGATGCCCTACTGGACGTGATCGGGCGGCGACGCACCCGCGCCGACGATCCGATGGCCTACGGCCTCGGCTGGGCGATCGGCCCGTCCGGTCAGCTGTATCTGAACGGGCGGCTCCCCGGTTACCGGGCAGCGCTCCTGCTGGTCCCGGACCATGACTTCGCCTGTGTGAGCGTGGCCAGCGATGAGGATGCGCTGCCGCTGATCGCCGCCAGCCTCAGCCGACAGCAGCTGCCCCTGACCGGCGATGACCTGACCGAGGCCATCGACTCGTTCGCCGCCTGAGTCGGCGGCGAGCTCAGCCGAAGAAGGCCTTGGCGACCTTCGCCGGAGCGACGGCGAGCCATGCCTCGGTGACGAGCTCGTCCAGCTCGTCGAGCGGGATGCGGTCGAGCAGCACCAGGATCGCCGCATAGCCGTTGAAGTGCTCGATGGTGAAGTAAATATCGGGATTGCTCGCGATCAATGCGGTCTTCACGCCTTCGTCGGCGACCCGGGCGCCAAGAATCGGCCCGACGGGTGCGGCCTCACCGACAGCGGCCAATCTCTTCAGGTCGGCCTTGTTCAGTGGTCGCTCCCAGACGAACAGCTTTCCCTTGACCGTCCAGCTGGGGGTACCCCGCCGTTCGCCCTCGTCCGTCTCGGGCAACGCCAGCGCGCGCACCCGGACATCGTCCCAATCAGCCATTAATGAACCACCCGATAGTCGATGTGGGTGACGGCCGAGGAATCGACCACCTTGACTATCTCAAGCGTCGGGTTGCCGATGTTGTCGAGTAGCCGCTCACCGCCGCCGAGGATGACCGGGACGATGTGCAGTCGCAGCTCGTCGAGCAGCCCGGCCGCGAGGAACTGCTGAATGGTGTTCGCCCCGCCACCGATCGCGACGTTCTTGTCCCCGGCGGCCGCCCGGGCCTGGGCCAGCGCTGACTCGATCCCATCGGTGACGAAGTGGAACGTCGTGCCGCCCTGCATCGGCAACGGTTCGCGCTCGTGATGGGTGAGGACGAACGTCGGAGCGTGATACGGCGGGTCATCGCCCCACCAGCCCGTCCAATCGAGGTCCCAATCCCCGGCCGGACCGACACCACCGAACATCTTGCGGCCGAGGATGTAGGCGCCGTTGCCATCGAGGAAGGTCTCGGCCACCTCGGCGTCGGCGCCGACCGGGTTGAAGCGCCACGCGTGCAGACGCATGCCACCTTCGCCCATCGGATTCTCGATGCTCTGATTCGGCCCGGCAAGGTAGCCGTCGAGGGAGATGACGAGCTGGCTGGTGACGATTCCCATGGGGCTGAGCGTAAACGGCTCGCGACCGCGTCAATCCAGGACCAGATGCTGATGTCCGTCGATCATTTCGCGGATGATGTCGAGCTGGCCGGCATGTGCGGCCGTCTCGCTGATGACGTGCAGGACGATCTCACCGATGGTCTGGGGCGGCCCGAAGGATTGCGGCCAGGCGGCCGGGGTGGCATCGAGATCCGCCGCCGAGATGATCGCGTCACTCGCGGTGCATTCGCTGTCGTAGAGCCCCATTACGTCCGCGCCGATCGGTACCGACCAGGCCCCGCCAGGGTGGGCCTCGAAGTAGGCCCTGGCGCCGGCGTCACCGGCCACGACCGCCTGGAACCACCACCGCTCGACGTCGAGGGCCAAGTGGTGCACGGCCGCGATCGGGGCCCAGGTGCGGGGCGGCGTAGGGGTTCGCAGCTGGAAATCGCTGAGACCAGTAAGGGTTCTCACCACGTGCCGCCGCTGGTCCACGAGTTCGGCCAGCATTGAAGTTTGCCGCATCAGCTCACGCTAGCGGTCCAAATCTGCTCAGGTTGACTTGTTCGAACATCTGTTCGATTATAACGCCTATGCTAGACGTGGCGGTTCGACGATTAGACGGTCAGCTGGTCGTCGATCTCGGCCGCAATCCCGGCACTGCCCGCCCTCCTTTGCCGGTGTCACCGGCCTTAGCTTCTCTGCTTCCGACGGGCCTGCGTCGGGGCAGCACGGTAAGTGTCGCCGGCTCGATCTCGCTACTGCTGGCCCTGCTCGGCGGCGCCTCAGCGACCGGTGCCTGGTGCGTTCTGGTCGGCCTGCCGGCGATCAGTGCCGAGGCCGCCACCGAGCAAGGCATCGAGCTGTCCCGGCTGGCCATCGTCGCCTCGACCGAGGCGAATGAGTGGACCACCGCGGTTGGCGCGCTGCTCGACGCGGTCGATATCGTCGCCGCCCGGCCACCGCCGCGACTGGCCCCGGGCGACATCCGCCGGTTGGCCGCGCGCGCCCGCAGCCATGACGCGGTCCTGATTACCTATTTAGGAACTGCCGCCTCAAAAGCGGCCAGCGCGAGGACGGGCGCCGGCCCTGACCAGAGTTGGCCCGGCACCGATGTCCGGCTCAGCGCGGTCGAGGGTGAGTGGTCCGGGATCGGTACCGGCAGCACCGCGGGCCAAGGCCGGCTGCAGCAGCGGCGACTCACCGTGCGGGCCGAGGGACGCGGTCAGGCCGCCCGCCCCCGCACAGCCACTGTGTGGCTGCCAGCAGTCGGCGGTGGAATCGAGCCGGCCAACGTTCGAACGCTGACCGAAATAGATGAACCAACCGAATTGGCCGGCTGACAAATGAATCAGCGGATGATCGCGGTCTGGTGCCCGGACTGGCCGGTGACCACCGCCCGGATCACCGAGGAGCTGCCGCCCGAGGCGCCGATCGCGGTCGTCACCGCCAATCGGGTGGTCGCTTGTTCATATCCCGCTCGTGAGGCCGGGGTGCGCCGCGGGTTACTACGGCGCGAATCGCAGTCGCGCTGTCCGGAGCTGATCGTCCTCGCGCGTAACGAGGCGGCCGAGGCCCGGTTGTTCGAGCCGATCGTCGTCGCCCTTGAATCGATCGCACCCGGCGTCGAGATCACCCGGCCGGGGCTGGCCGCGATCAACGCCCAGGGCCCGACCCGCTACTTCGGCGGCGAGCCGGGCGTGCTGGCCGAACTGGCCCGCGCGGTGACTCGCGAGGTGGCTGGGGTCGAGGTCGACCTGTCGATCGGAGTCGCCGACGGCGCCTTCGCCGCCGAACAGGCCGCCCGGCGGGCCATGATCGTCGCCCCCGGGGATTCCCCGAGCTTCCTGGGACCGATGCCGGTCAGCACCCTCGACCCGACCGGTGACGCCGAGTTGGGCGCCCTGATCGATCTGCTCAAGCGACTCGGATTACTCGTCCTGAGCCAGTTCGCGGCCCTACCGCCGCGCGAGGTGCTCACCCGGTTCGGCCCGGTAGGCGCCTGGGCCCATCGCCAAGCGGGTGGGCAGGACGACCGGCCGGTGGCCGGGCGGCGTCCTGCGGTCGAGTTCAGCGCCGAGGTGGACTTCGAGCCGGCGCTGGACCGGGTCGACGCGATCGCGTTCTCGTCCCGCGAACTGGCCGAACGGTTCATCGGCGACCTGGCCGCGCACGGGCTGGCCTGCACCTGCTTCGAGCTGCAGGCCTGCACCGAGAGCGGCGAAGAGACCGTGCGCCGATGGCGGCACGCCGGAGTGCTGCAGTCCACCGATGTCCTCGACCGGATCCGCTGGCAGCTCTCGGGTTGGCGCCCCAGCAGCGGGGTGATCCGGCTGCGGCTGGTCCCGGTCGAGTGCGTGCCGACCGGTGCCCACCAGCGGGCGCTCTGGGGCGGTTCGGGTGATGAGGACGAGCGGGCCCACCGAGCCCTGGCCCGGGTCCAGACCCTGCTGGGGCACGGCTCGGTGCTCTCGGCCGTCCTCGATGGTGGTCGTGATCCGCATCAGCGCACCCGGCTGGTGCCGTGGGGCGACGAGCCGGTGGCGCTGCATTCCCCGCAGCAGCCCTGGCCCGGGCGGTTGCCGCCGCCGGCCCCGTCCGTCCTCATCGATCCGCCGCAGCCGATCCAGGTGCTCGACGACACCGGCCGCCCGGTCTATGTGACCGACCGCGGAGCCATGTCGGCCTCCCCCGCCCGGCTGGCCCTGCCCGGCGAATCCCTCACCCCGATCAGCTCGTGGGCCGGGCCATGGCCGGTGAACGAACGCTGGTGGGTCGGCGACCAACCGGCACGAGCTCGATTCCAGCTCGTGGACGTCCGCGGGCAGGCCTTCCTGGCCGCCTGCACCGTGATCGCCGGCCAGCCGGTCCGCTGGACCCTCGAGGCCCGCTACGACTGAGCCGACCGCGCAGGAGAGACTGCCATCCGACCCGACTGACTGCGTATAGCGTACCGCCATCCGTGGAAAATGTACTGCAGCGATCGGTCGGCTCCGACGGCGAAGACATCGATCCGATTGTCGGCTCCACGAGATTGCCGCCGGCGCTCCTGCGAGCGCACCGCCGTAGGCTTTCGCGTGCTCCGGACCAACCACCGACTGTACCAAAGGTGCTGCAGCGATCCGTTGCTGCTGATCCGGCAGACATCGCGGCGGCCGGCCGCCCATCTGGCGCGCCGTGCGGCCCCCAGCGTCCGGCTGTGCCCGTCCAGGCTCTCGGTAGCCGACGATCTGCGCCGGGTACCGAAGGTGCTGCAAGCCATTCCGGCGCCTGCACCGAAAATGTCGATCCGTGCCGCCGCCCAGGCCACTGCAGACCCGCGCGGCCGCTCCAAGTACCATCCAACATTCGTTGCATTTCCGTGTGCCGACTGCAACGTCATAGAAAGTCTGCGACAGATGACCAGCCGAGTCGAGGTAGACATCAACGTTCCAACCGACCGGGACGCCCAGGTCGTGACCCTCGGAGCCGCTCGCTACACCAGTTGCCAGGATTTCGGTGCCCCTGCCATGGGCGCCGTCCGAAAAGACGTCGTACCGGCGCTGAATGTTCCACGCAGTCACCTTGGCCGAAGACGTCGATCGATTGCTACCCCATGATACCGCAGTCGGCTGACCCACCCACTGCCCATCCAGGCTCTTGATAGCCTGTCCATACTTGCCGCCGCTATAGAACTTCTGCATCAACGAGCCGCTCGAGTTGACCCCGAACACGTCGAGTCGACCCGGCTCGACCACGAGATCGCCCGTCGGCGAACCCGTCGATCGCTTCCGTCGTCCTGATAAAGCTGACCTCAATACCGACTCCAACAGATTGCGACGTCGCCACGACTGGCTGGGGGCGCCGACTGCCGCAGGAGCGGCCGTGCGGTCGCCGGGGCTGCTGGGGCCAGTCACGCCGGCCGATGTCGTTGTTATCGCCGACCCGGCCGCGAACGATTCATACAGCTCGGTGAAAGCAGTGCTGCTATAGCTGGGGCTTGTGCCGGTGGCGGCGCCCATATAGACGTCGTTCGGGCTGAAGTCGGCCAGCGTGTTATCGCGATGGCCCCAGCAGCCGGTGAGGTTGGTGACGGTGCAATCGATGTTGGTGCCGCCGACGCCGTCGTCATACATCCACTCGTAGTACGTGTAGAGCGGGCTGGCCCAGCCGGCGGCCCAATTGGATGCCCACATCCGGAAGCCGACCCCATCGACCGTTGAGGGCCCCACGGGGTCGGCGTCCTGGGTGACACCCGCCTGCGCTGCGGTGTTCAGCGTCGCGTTGAACCCCACGATCGCGCTCAGGCCGTACAACGTCCGGTCGGCATTCGACAAGACGAGTAGCTGGTCCAGGGCGCCGAGCGACGTGAAGTTTGCCGGCAGTACGTACGCCGGCTGGCCCATCACGGACCGCGCGTTATTCAGCGCCGCGATCGCGGCCGTCTCGCAGGTACTCCCCATCGGAGCGGTCTGACAGCTGCGCGGATACGCCGGAGCCGCAGAAATGTTCGCGACCGGGTTACGCAGAATGGGTGCCCCATCGGCCACGGCAGCGGCAGCAGCAGCGGCAAGCCGGATAGTCGGAGGATGCCAGCTGGAGGAGGTTGTCGACGGCGTCAGGAAAGTGATGGCGAGGAGCCCGATAAGTGCGATTCGGACATGGAAATGCCGGGTGGTCAGCCGCAACACAAGAACTCCCAGGTCCCCGCTGGTCGACCCGCTAACACAAACTTTACCTGATGATCTTGGAAAGTAAACTTGGTCGGCCAACCAGCGTGCTGCAGGCGAACATGCGTGCGTCAGACTCGAGTCATGCCTACGCATGAAGTCTGGCTGGAATTGAGTAGCGGTACCCGCGTTGTGGTCGGCAGCGAGCTGCCGGACGTTAAGGCAGCAAATCTGGTGGCCACCCGCTGGAAAGAGCTAGCCGAGACCGCACCCGACCAACTGCATGAGACCCAGCGGGGTAGTGGAGTAGTCGTTCGCGGCTCGGCGATCATCGCGATCAAGGCTCAGGCCGAGCCAAAACCGAGCTCAATCGGAGCCCTGGTCAAGATCCCCCGCGACGGCAGCTGGCTCTGACCCTGCCAATAGCTTCTTCGGGGTCAGGAATCTGGCTGCACGAATCCGACGGTAAGGTCACAAATCCCCGCACGTACGTCGGACGGAACCCGAATTGGGATGGTCTGGTTAGGCGGATAGACCTGAGTCTGCGCGATTGGAAACTCGCTCGGACAATCCGAATTTGGGACGGTGTCGGAGTTGGTGATGCCGAATTCTGCTAGTGCGCCAGGTGTCAACGTGACGAGCGTGGAAGTCGGACCTCGTTCGATCGGCATCCCTGGATTGCGCGTAGCGGCGTGCTGCACAATGTTGCCGCTTTCGTCGAGGCCAGCCAGCCCGGGGTAGCCGATCATCGTGCAAGTTGTGGTGCCGACATTGGTCAGGTAGCCAGCTGAGTAGGCAGTTCCGCCGGCGCCGTTGAAGCCACCGAAAGTTAGCTTGAGGTTCTGCGTTTGGCACGTGTCGTCCGTGGCCCCTAGGGCCGCCGACGTCGGCGCGTTCGGGATCATCGTTGCACTCGGTGGCTGGGTCGCCGTCGGGGTCGAAACCGCGGTCATCGGTGAAATCGACGTCGTCGACGCTCGGGTTTCGGCGTCCCGTGGGCGACCCGCCGTACACGCAGTTACCGTCAGAAGAAGGAACGCAGCGACTGCAAGTCTGATCTTCACCATCTCAGCTCCTGCCCTCGGTCACGTTACATCCGAATCTAAGTCAGCGTTGCCTTGGCGCGAGGCGGACGGAAGCAATTCAGCTGCTGCTATTCTCGAACGTATGTTCGATACGGCGACCGGCTGATGGGCTTCACCAACCCGCCCGTCTCGTGGCGCGAACTCGAACGCCAGCTCTCGGGCCGCCCGGCCGACACGCCTGATGGTGGCGACTCCCCCGCCTGGTCGCGCAAGCGCGACCCGTACGACCCGGCGAATCCGGCCAGCGCCGGCCCGATCCTGGCCCCGAAGACTTCAGTGCCCTACGCCGAGCTCCACGCCCACTCGTCGTTCAGCTTTCTCGACGGCGCCAGCTCGCCGGTCGAGCTGGCCGAAGAGGCGGTCCGACTTGGCCTGCAGTCGCTGGCGATCACCGATCACGACGGGGTCTACGGCGTGGTGCGCTACGCCGAGGCGGCCGAGGCGCTCGGGTTGTCGACCATGTTCGGCGCCGAGCTCGGGATCGACATCGAGGCCCCACGGACTAAATCCGAGCAGCTGACCAGCGCCCGCTCCGGTCGCCCCGACCCGTCCGGACGGCATCTGCTCGTGCTCGCCCGCGACGCCGCCGGGTACGCGTCGCTGTGCCGGGGCATCAGCGCGGCCCAGCGCCGCGGCGGCAGCAAGGGCCACCCCGTCTATGACCTCGACGAGCTGGCCGGATTGGCCGACGGGCATTGGCTGATCCTGACCGGCTGCCGGAAAGGGTCGGTGCGCGCAGCCCTCGAGAGCGCGGGGCCCGGCACCTTCGCCCTCGACCCGGCCCGCCGGGCGCTCGCCGAACTGGTCGGGCGCTTTGGTAGCGACAACGTCGCCGTCGAGCTGACCTACGCCCGCGACCCGATCGCCGACGAACGGTATGCAGCGTTGGCCCAGTTGGCCGACGAGGCTGGCCTGCCCATCGTCGCCAGCACCGCCGCGCACTATCACGCCCCACCGCGACGGCCTCTCGCCAGCGCCCTGGCGGCCGTCCGCGCCCGCAGCAGTCTCGACGAGCTGGACGGGTGGCTGCCGGCCTGGTCCGACGCGCACTTGCGCAGCGGCGACGAGATGGCCGCTCGCTTCAGCCGCTGGCCCGAAGCGGTCAGGGCCGCGGCCCAGCTCGGCGAGGAGCTGTCGTTCAACCTGCATCTGGTCGCCCCCCAGCTACCGCCGTGGCCGGTGCCACCCGGCCACACCGAGATGAGCTACCTGCGTCAACTCGCCTATGACGGGGCCCGGTCGAGGTACGGGACGCCCGAGCAGAATCCCCGCGCGTACGACGTCCTCGACCACGAGCTCGAGATCATCGAGCAGCTGGGTTTCCCGGGCTACTTCCTGGTCGTCTGGGACATCGTCTGGTTCTGCCGCAACAACGGCATCCTGTGCCAGGGGCGCGGATCAGCGGCCAACTCGGCCGTCTGCTTCGCGATCGGCATCACCGCCGTCGATGCGGTCAAACACAACCTGATGTTCGAGCGGTTTCTGGCCCCCGAACGCGGTGAACCACCCGACATCGACGTCGACATCGAATCCGACCGTCGTGAGCTGGCGATCCAGCACGTCTATGACAAGTACGGACGCGACAACGCCGCTCAGGTCGCCAACGTCATCACCTACCGGCCGCGGTCGGCGATCCGCGATGTGGCCAAGGCGCTGGGCTATTCGACCGGGCAGCAGGATGCCTGGAGCAAGCAGATCGAGATGGGCTATTACTGGACGCCTCGAACCTTCAACGGCGAACAGGCCACCCCTGAGGGCGGTGACGCCGAACCCGACCTGACCGTGCCGCGGGCGGTGATCGAGCTGGCCGCCGAGCTGCAGGATGTGCCCCGGCATCTCGGCATCCATTCCGGCGGGATGGTGATCTGCGACCGTCCCGTTGTCGAGGTCTGCCCGGTCGAATGGGGCCGCATGCCCAACCGCACCGTGTTGCAGTGGGACAAGGACGACTGCGCCTCGATCGGCCTGGTCAAATTCGACCTACTGGGGCTGGGCATGCTGTCGGCCCTGCACTACTGCTTCGAACTCATCGAGCAGGCCACGGGCGAGAAGTACGACCTCTACAACATCCCCGACGATGATCCGCTCGTCTACGACATGCTCTGCGCCGCTGACACGATCGGGGTGTTCCAGGTCGAGTCGCGCGCCCAGATGGCGACGCTGCCCCGGCTGCAACCACGCACGTTCTATGACCTGGCCATCGAGGTCGCGCTGATCCGCCCGGGGCCGATCCAGGGCGACTCGGTGCATCCCTACATCCGCCGCAAGCACGGTAAAGAAGCCGTCACCTATCCACATCCGAAGCTCAAGGATGCCCTCGAGCGCACGCTGGGCATTCCGCTGTTCCAGGAGCAGCTGATGCAGATCGCGGTGGCGGCGGCCGACTTCTCACCGGCCGAGGCCGACCAACTGCGGCGGGCGATGGGCTCCAAGCGATCCGATGAACGTATCGGGGCGCTCAAGCAACGGCTCTATGACGGCATGGCCGGCAACGGCATCACCGGAGCTGACGCCGACGGGATCTTTGAAAAGATCAAAGCGTTCGCGGCGTTCGGATTCGCCGAGAGCCACTCGATCAGCTTCGCCTTCCTGGTGCTGGCCTCGTCCTGGCTCAAGCTCTACCATCCGGCTGCGTTCTGTGCGTCCCTACTCAACGCGCAGCCGATGGGGTTCTATTCGCCGCAATCGCTGGTGCACGACGCGAAGCGGCACGGGGTGGTGGTGCTCGGTCCCGACATCAACGTCAGCGGAGCTGCGGCCACCCTCGAACCGACCGACGAGGGGACGTACGCCGGTCCGGGTCCGCACCAATTCGCGGTGCGGATGGGGCTGACCAGCGTGCGGACCATCGAGGCCGACCTAGCCGATCACATCGTCGCCGAACGGATCCGCGGCGGTGAGTTCACCTCGATGTCAGAGCTTGCCCACCGGGTCGGGCTCAGCACCGATCAGGCCGAGGCGCTGGCCACTGCGGGCGCCTTCGCCGGCTTCGGACTCAGTCGCCGCGAGGCGCTCTGGGACGCGGCCACCGCCGCCATCAACCGCCCCGATCAGCTCGACCTGCCGACTACCTCGACCATCCCGGCGCTGCCCGAGATGAGCGCCCCCGAACAGCTGATGGCCGATCTGTGGGCGACCGGGGTCACCCGCGACAACTATCCGACCATGCTTATTCGCGATCGCCTCGACGCGCTCGGCATCGTCACCGCTGCCACCCTGCGCACGCTCGATGACCGCACCCGGGTAACCGTCGGCGGCATCGTCACCCACCGCCAACGCCCCGCCACCGCCCGCGGGGTCACCTTCATCAACCTCGAGGACGAGACCGGCATGGTGAACGTCATCTGCGATGCCACCGTCTGGGGACGCCATCGCAAGGTCGCCCGTGACTCCGGTGGCCTGGTGATCAGGGGCATGCTCGAGCGGGCCGACGGGGTGGCGAACGTGTTGGCCGAGCACATCGAGAGATTGCCGCTCGGCCTGCGATCGACCGCCCGGAACTTCCGATGAGCCGGCGCCTGGTCGTCGCTTGTGCCGAGCCTCGCAGCGATGCGAAGCGAGCAAGGAGCGCAGCTTAATGTCACTGCGCTGGCAGCTGGCCGATGCCGAGCGCGACGGGCAACCGGCCCTGTTCGGGGTCGACGACCTGGTCGGACCGCAGCGCGGTACCGGCGCTCTGTCGCACCTGGAGTTTCTGCACGTCGCCGCCAAACGGATCCTCAACCAGGTGCCGGCCCAGTCGCAGATGCCGTTCCGCTGGACTATCAACGTCTACCGGGGCTGCAGCCACGCCTGCACCTATTGCTTCGCCCGGCCGACCCACGACTACCTCGGGCTCGGGATCGGCGAGGACTTCGACCGCAAGATCGTGGTCAAGATCAACGCCGTCGAGAAGCTGCGGGCCGAACTGGCCGATCCGGCGTGGACGGGCGAGGGGGTCGCGATGGGCACCAACACCGACCCCTATCAACGCTGCGAAGGCAAGTACAAGCTGACCCGCGGAGTGGTCGAGGCCCTCGCCGACCACGGCAACCCGTTCTCGATCCTGACCAAATCGCCGCTCGTGCTGCGCGACATCGACCTGATCGAGCGGGCGGCCCGGCACGCCGACGTCAGCGTCAGCTTCTCGATCGGCACCCTCGACGAACGGGTCTGGCGGATCAGCGAGCCCGGTTCGCCGCACCCGCGCCGCCGGATCGAGGCGATGCGCACCCTGGCGGCCCGGGGAATCCGCACCGGCGCCCTGATCGCGCCGATCCTGCCGGGCCTGTCCGATCGGCGCGATCAACTCAAGGAAGTGATCGAGGCGATCACCGGCACCGGCGGACGGATCCTAGGCGTGCTGCCGCTGCATCTGCGCCCGGGCACCCGCGAGCATCTATCTGAGCTGGCTGGCCAACGAGGATCCGGTGCTGCACGCGCGCTATCTGAAGGCCTATCGCGGTGGCAGTTACCTCGACCCCGCGTACGGACGGTGGTTGCAGACCGCCGTCCGTGACATCAAGCGCGAAGTGTCGGCCCTCGGCTAATCTCGCGCCATGAGCGCTCGGCCGTCGATGATGGGCAAGGGCCGGCTCGAAGCCTTCAGCGACGGCGTCCTCGCGGTGGCGATCACGCTGCTCGTCCTCGATCTGCACGTCTCGGCGACGGACAAAGAGCACAGCCTGTGGCAGCAGCTCACCTCGGACGACTGGCCGGCCTTCACGGCCTACCTGATCAGCTTCTTCGTCATCGGCACGATCTGGGTCAACCATCACGCGCTGTTCGTCCTGATCGAACGAGTCGACCGGGCGATGCTGTTCTACAACCTGCTGCTGCTGTTCTGGGTGAGCACGATCCCCTTCACGACCTCGGCCCTGGCCGACTACATCAAGGACGGCTCGACCGACGACGTGCGCGTCGCCGTGCTGCTCTACGGGGTGTCGAACGAAGGCATGGCCATCGCCTTCCTGCTGATCGTGCGCCACATGCTCTACAAGCCGCTGGTCGCCGGGCCCATCGCGCCGGACGCCCGCCGACGCGGAGTGATCCGATTCGGGCTGGGCAACCTGTTGTACCCGGTCGTCACCGTCGTCGGGCTCTTCTCGGTCCTGGCAATGTACGCGCTCTACCTGGCCACCATCGTCTATTACATTCTCGACCAGACCCAACTGATCCCGATCGGGCAGAGCAGCGTCGACGTGGTCGATCTCGACGAGGACGCGACCAGCCCGGGCTAGCTCTAGTCTGCGGCTTCTGAGTCTGCGGCTTTTGAGTCTGCGGCCGACGGCGTCACGAGAACCACGACGTCGCCGTACCGGTACTCGGCCTTGCCGATGTGACCGAGCTTGCCGAGCAGCTTGGTGATCCGCGACCTGGACGCCGTACTTGGCCCTGACCTTCGCCTGGACGTCGTCGAACGCCGAGCCGGACGTCACCATCGTGGCGGTGCCTTCGACCGCCTGAGCGTCGGACTTGACCCGGCCCCGGGCGTCGCTCGGCGTCAGCGTTATCCGCGGGCTGTTGCGCAACCGTTTGACCTTGCCGGTCGACGACGAGGTCCAGAAGCCGAATCGCCCGCCGTCGAGCGCGACGATCCAGGTCGGCGTCGAAACCGGAACGCCGCGTCTTGCGGTAGGTCGCGGCCGCGACGTACTTCGCGTCACCCAGGCTCATGTCATCGCCCTTAACGCTGCGGCGGGTACTGCGGCGGATAGGGCTGGGTCGGCGCATAGCCCGGCTGCCCGGCCGGGGGTACCCGGTTGCCGGCCGGTGGTAGCCCGGCTGGCCCGGCTTGTGGGTAACCCGGTTGGCCCGGCTGCCCGGGCACGTGGTGACCGTAGGAGGTCGGCGGCGCCGCACCCGAGGCCTGGCGGGCCCGCCGCTCGCTGTCCTGCTCGATCAACCGGTTCAGTGTCTGCTGGATCCGGTCGGCGTGCGGCATCTGGGTCAGCTGCTCCTGCCCGTGCTCACCGGCCGACTCGATCGTCAGCGAGCCGGCGCCGACGATGCGGTCGAACAGCGTCTGCGAGAAGCCCGACATCGCTGATCCGCTGCAGCGCGATGTCGCGGCCGACATGGTGCAGTACGCCGCGCCGGATCAGCACCCGATGCGTGGTGAACACGTAGTGCGTGGTTCGCCAGCTGATCCACTTCGAGAACGACAACCACGACAGCAGCAGCAGCCCGACGACGATGACGACGATCAGCAGCACCAGGTGGGTCGTGTGACCGCTCGGCAGAAACGCGATCGCGAAGCCACCGGCCGCGCAGATGACGATGAACCACAGCGTGGCCGGCACGAGCGAGATCCAGTGCGGATGCAGATGCTCGGCCACCGTCTCGTCGTCAGCCAGAACCTTCTCTGGGAAGGACACGGCAACCTCCCGCTAGTCGGCGGGCCGGCTGACCCGCAGATGCACGATATCGCCCGCGGCGATCGAGTGCTCGGATTGCTGGCCCGGCACCGGATCACTGCCATCGCACGTGCAGCCGTCCGTCCTCGTCAATCCCGAGCGCGGTCGCCGCCTGGGCCGACGTGGCGGTGACCACTGAGATGTCTCGGCCGATGGTGGAACAGAGCGCCCGATAATCCTCGGCCAGGCCGCTGAGCGACGCATCGCCGACCGCGTCCGTCCACTGCGTGTAGCGGCGGGCGAGCTCGGCCAGGATCCGGATCAGCAGCTCGCCCCGGTCGACCACCGCGCCGGCCATCGCCAGCGAGGTGGCGGTGTCGACCGGCAGCTCGTCGCGATCGGTGCTGACGTTCAGGCCAACGCCGATGATCGGCCGTGCCGCCGCTCACCTGGACCAGGATCCCGGCCAGCTTCAGCTCGCCGATCAGCACGTCGTTGGGCCACTTGAGGACCGCCGCTCGCCCGCTCACCGCGGTGACGGCGTCGGCGACGGCGACACCGGTCAGCAGCGACAGCCAGCCCCATCCGGGCGGCGGGACGCGCGGGCGGACGGCGACCGAGAAGAGCAGTCCGGCCCCGCGGGGTGAGACCCAGGACCGATCCAAGCGACCCCGGCCGCCGCGCTGGTGCTCGGCGACCAGCACCGATCCGGTGGCCACGTCGGGCCGGTTGAGCAGATCGGCGTTGGTCGATTCGGTCTCGTCCACCACCTCGAGTTGGGTCCACATGGGATCGAGCGCGCCCAAACCCGGGCCGCATCCAGGGGGGCACGCGCCGCATCGATCACCGATCCAGGCTAGCGACCCGATCCTCGGCCGCTAGGCTCCGAGGCCATGACAGTCGTAGGCGATCGGCACACCACTGCCGGCAAGCTCGCCGACCTCAACCACCGCTACGACGAGGCCGTGCACGCCGGCTCGGCTCGAGCCGTCGAACGCCAGCACGCCCGGGGCAAGCAGACGGCCCGTGAACGCATCGCGGCGCTGCTCGACGAGGGCTCGTTCATCGAGCTGGACGAGTTCGCCCGGCACCGCTCGACGACGTTCGGCATGGAGGCCAACCGCCCGTTCGGCGACGGCGTTGTGACCGGCTACGGCACGGTGGACGGACGCCCGATCTGCGTCTTCAGCCAGGACGTCACCGTCTTCGGCGGCAGCCTCGGCGAGGTGTACGGCGAGAAGATCGTCAAGGTGCTCGACTTCGCGATGAAGAACGGCTGCCCGGTCGTCGGCATCAACGAGGGCGGCGGCGCCCGGATTCAGGAGGGCGTCGTCTCGCTCGGGCTGTACGGCGAGATCTTCCGGCGCAACGTGCTGGCATCCGGGGTCGTCCCGCAGATCTCGCTGGTCATGGGGGCGGCGGCCGGCGGCCACGTCTATTCGCCGGCCCTCACCGACTTCGTGGTCATGGTCGACAAGACGTCGCAGATGTTCATCACCGGCCCCGATGTCGTACGCACGGTCACTGGCGAGGACGTCACGCTGGAGGAGCTCGGCGGCGCCCGCACCCACAACACGTTGAGCGGGGTGGCGCATTACCTCGGCGCCGACGAGGACGACGCGATCAACTACGTGAAGGCACTCCTGTCGTATCTGCCGAGCAACAACCTCGACCCGCTGCCGGTGGTCGAATCCGAGGTGTCGACTACGGTCGATGACGACGACGCTGTTCCTCGACACCTTCATCCCGGACTCAGCGAACCAGCCCTACGACATGCATCGGATCATCGAGCATCTGCTCGACGATGGCGAGTTCCTCGAGGTGCAGGCGCTGTTCGCGCCGAACATCGTGATCGGCTTCGGCCGGATCGAGGGCTGCCCGGTCGGCATCGTCGCCAATCAGCCGCTGCACCTGGCCGGTTGCCTCGACATCGATGCGTCCGAGAAGGCGGCACGGTTCGTGCGCACCTGCGACGCGTTCAACGTTCCGGTCGTCACCCTGGTGGACGTGCCCGGGTTCCTGCCCGGCGTCGGCCAGGAACACGCCGGCATCATCCGCCGCGGCGCCAAGCTGATCTACGCCTACGCCGAGGCGACCGTCCCGCTGATCACCATCGTCACCCGCAAGGCCTTCGGCGGCGCGTACGACGTCATGGGCTCCAAGCACCTGGGTGCCGACGTCAACGTCGCCTGGCCGACCGCGCAGATCGCCGTCATGGGGGCCCAGGGCGCCGCCAACATCCTCTACCGACGTGAGCTGGCCGCGGCCGAGGACGCCGAGGCACTGCGGGCCGAGGTGGTGGCCGATTACGAGGACACGTTGGTCAATCCGTACGTGGCGGCCGAGCGAGGCTACGTCGACTCGGTGATCCCGCCGTCGCACACCCGCTCGTACGTGATCCGGTCGCTTCGGATGCTGCGCAACAAGCGGGAATCGATGCCGGCGAAGAAGCACGGAAACATCCCACTATGAGCACTGTGAGCGCCGTGAGCGATGGACGCACCACTACTCCGGATCGTTCGGGGGACGCCGACCGACGAAGAGTTGGCCGCCCTGACCGCCGTCCTGATCGCTGCGAGTGGCGTGGCAGCCGCGGAGCGCGCCTCCGAAGCCGCCCGTTCACGGCCGCTGGAACGATCCCGCGCACGCGCTGCGCCGCAGCTGGGCCGTCGGCCCGGGGGGCTGGCGCGCCGCGCGCTGAACTCACCGCGTCGTGAGCCAGACCGCCAAAATCAGGGTGCCGATCACACCGGCGACGATCCCGAAGATTGCCCGGCCCGTTCCGAGTAGTTGCGGTTTGCGGCTGATCTGACGCAGCCCGAGAACACCGGCGAGGATGGCCAACGGGCCGAAGACGCCCAGGATGCTGAATAATCCCAGGTAGCCGGCTGCTATCGACCATGACGATCGACCGACCGGCAGAATCCAGCGCAGGGTCGGATCGCTGCCTCGGGTCGGGTAGGCCTCGGCACGGAGGAAGGGCGGAAAGTACGCCGCGAACGGCTGGATCGTGTGCGCGGGCGCGGCCACCCGCATGCCGTCCCGGAAGAACAGATCGTTGGGGCTGACCTGTCCTGAGGCGACCCAATGAACCAGTTGAGGCTCGGGAAAGCGTCCGATCAGCTGACCGTTCGAAACGACCGTCCACACATCGGTGTTCACCCAAGTCATATCGGCGGGTGCGAGCAACCGTTTAGCGCTGGGCGACTCGCTGTCGTCCGCACAGCTCGCTCGGTTAGCGTTGCCTATCGTGGCCCGGCTCTTCGTTGACATCACTCCACTGCGCGAAAGCCCGCAATATCGGCGACTGTGGTTCGGCTACGCCGTCAACCAATTGGGCTCGCAGCTGACGATCGTCGCCGTGGCGTATCAGGTCTACAAACTGACCGGATCGAGCCTCGACGTCGGCCTGATCAGCCTGGCTCAGCTCGGGCCGGCGATCATCGGGCCGATCATCGGCGGTTCGATGGCCGACGCGATCGACCGGCGCACGATCCTTCTTTTCACCAACGTGGGCGGTGCGGTCTGCACGGTCGGGCTGGCGGTCAATGCGACCGTCACCCATCCGGCGATCTGGCCGCTCTACGTGTGCGGCGCGCTCAGCGCGGCCACCTCGGGCGTCGACCAGCCCACGCGCAACGCGATGATGATCATGCTGGTCAAACGGGACAGCTTCGTCGCCGCCAACGCGCTGCGGACGCTGCTGCAGCAGATCGCGCTCGTGGTCGGCCCGTCGGTCGCCGGACTGCTGCTGGCCGGAGTCGGGATCGAGACTGTCTTCTGGATCGACGTCGTCACCTTCGGCGTCGCGCTGCTCGCGGTCGCATCGCTAAACGCGCATCCGCCGAGCGATGGCGGCACCCGGTTCGGGTTGCAGTCGGTGCTGGAGGGATTCCAGTTCCTGCGCGGACGCCAAGCCGTGCAGGGCTGCTTCTACATGGACCTGAACGCGATGATCCTGGGCATGCCGACTGCGCTTTTCCCAGCGCTCGGCGTCCACTACTTCCATGGCGGCGCGCAGGCGGTCGGTTACCTCTACGCCGCGCCTGGGGCCGGCGCGTTCCTGGCCGCGCTATTCAGCGGCTGGACCCCGCGCATCGTCCGACAAGGACGGGCCGTGGTGGTCGTCGTCGCCATCTGGGGCATCGCGATCGCGACCTTCGGTCTGGTCCACCCGCTATGGATCGCCCTAGTGCTGCTGGCAATCGCCGGCGGGGCCGATGTGCTCTCAGCGGTATTCCGCAGTTCGATCATCCAGCAGGAGGTCCCGGACCGACTGCGAGGCCGATTGAGCTCGATCCAGACCGCGGTGGTCACCGGCGGACCGCGGCTGGGCAACAGCGAGGCGGGCCTGGCCGCGGCGCTCGGCGGCAACCAGTTCTCGGTTGTCTCGGGCGGTCTCGGCTGCCTGGTCGGCCTCGTGGTGATCACCAGCCTCTTGCCGACGTTCCGCCGTTACGAAAAGCCGGCTCCCGAAGCAGAAGTCATAACCCCGGCGACAACCTGACCCGACCCGGCCCACCTTCACCGCAGACTTCATCCGGCCAATGAGGTTGGTGGGTTTGCGTAGGTGCCCCCGGATGGGCTGACCCAAAGATGCTCGCCACCTTGACCGTTTCGCAGTTTCCAGCCGGCTTCGTGTTTGAGGTGGTGGTGCCGACGGCATAGCGGGGCCAGGTTGTCCTCCGACGTGGTTCCGCCGTGGTGCCAGTCGATGGTGTGGTCGAGTTCGCATGACTCAGCGCGGCGGGCGCAACTCGGAAAGACGCAGGTCTGCTCGCGCGCGCGAACATGATCGGCGAGACGTTTCGGGGGCCGGTACCTGCTCTGGCCGTAATCGACCAACCGACCCAGCTCATCCACGACCAGCCGCCGCCAGGTGCTGTCCGGGTCGAACGCGACCCGGCGAGCCATCGGCGCCGGGATCGGCCCATACCCCGCCAACTCAGCGGGCTCATCATCAGCGCCGATCAACGTCGCCAGGCTGACCGTGACCTGCACCGCCGGCGACTGCCGACCCAACACCCCATCCCGATCCGACTCGGCAAGATACCGATCACCCAACTCCACCAACGCATCAGCGCGACGCTGATCCGCCCGCACAAACCCATCACCGACTGGCCCGTGAGAGCGGCCGACCCATCAGCCCGGTTCTTGCGCTGCTGACCGAGACGCCAGATCGCCGTCTTGAGCCGCATCGCCTCCGGCGCCGGCAGCAACGCCCACAACTCCGCCATCCCGTCGGCGGCCGGGGTGATCACCACTCGACGCTCGGCCACCGCGGCGGCCAGCGCCGCATCCCGACTGACCGGCGCCTCAGCCAGCAACGCCCGACGTAACGACCGGGCGAACTGCGCGTTGCTCTGATCCGGAGCGCGGACGATGACCCGGTCCTGTACCCGCGAACAGACCCCATCGGCGAGCCCCAGGACCGCATCAGCCAACAGTGCGCGCCTGCACCGGCGTCATCGCTCCAGCCCGCAACATTGCCAAGGTCTCAGGCACACGCGTCACCAATTCGTGGGCGGTAATCATCCGATCCCGCGCCGAACGGGCCGAGACCCGCAACACCAGCGCGACCTCTTCACTCACCCAATCCTTGGCCTGCTCACGAACAACCTCATGCAGCGGCTCAGGGACATCACTCAGATCCACATCGTCGAGTGCATGCAGACCCGCCAGACGCCGTCGCCTCAACCGACGCCCACCACGCGAGCTGCTTCTGCGCCAGATACCAACGAATCGACCAGAGCGGCGCGAGCCGTGGCGTTCCCGCTCCGTAATGGCGCGCGCTCGAACATACGTTCGATTCTACCTCAAACCGAGCACGATTGCCACGCATACTCGGACAGAAAGGCCAAGAAAATCGACCAACAAAAATAGACCAGCCGCTAAGCCGGCGCCGTCCGCAGGGGTGACCGCGGCACCGGAATGAACGCGCCGGCCTCGAACCGGGCGACGATCGCATCGATCCGCAGCTCATCGAGTCGCGCGAAGACCTCGACCGCGTGGGGCCCCGACAGGTCGCACTCCGGCAGCTCCGGGAGCCGGGCGTGACACACCCAGCCACCGCTCGTCGGTTCGGACCACGCCTCGACCACGAACGGGATGGCCAGATAATCCTCGAGTTCCATCAGACCCGCGACAGGAACGTCGTAATGGAACTGACCACCTCGGCCGGCCGCTCGGCGACGAGCGAGTGGCCAGCACCGGGAAAAGTGACCAGCTCCGATTTCGGGATGAGCTCGACGGTGCGTTGGCCTAGTGAGAGTTCGTTGACCTCGTCAGCGGTGCCCCACAGCACCAGGGTCGGACTCGACACCATCGGCAGCCGTCGCTCGAGGTTGTAACGCACCCGGTTCTCGGGGGTCGACATGTGCTGCATCAGCCCGCGGAAGCGCTCGATCCGCGCGTCGTCGGACGCCAGCGATTCCAGCTCGTCGCTGATCCGGGCCGTCTCAGCGGCCGGCAATCCGAGCCGGCCGATCCCGGCGTCGATCTCGGCCCGGGTCGGCGCCTGGAACTGGGTCATGCTGGCGAGCTGCCGGGTCGCCAACCCACCGCCCGCGACAATGATCAGATCGCCAACACGTTCCGGGCTCTCGTACGCCAGCAGCGCAGCGATCCACCCACCCATCGAATGCCCCACCACCGAAGCGGGATTTAGCCCGAGCGCGTCCTGGAATTCGCGGACGAAATCGACCAGGTATCCGAACGAATAGGGCGTGGTCAATTGATCGCCGGGGCCCCAGCCGAGCATGTCCGGCGCAACGACGTGGAAGTTGTCGGCCAAGCCCGAGATCACCGGCAGCCAGCTGTGCGCGCCCGACACAAATCCCGCGCCATGCAGCAGCAATACCGGCTCACCGTCGCCCGCCGACAGATACCGCGTCCGTCCATGGCTGAGCGTCACCCACTGCTCGTTCATGCGCGGTCCAGCATCAGATCGAGATCCGGGTGCTCGACGTAGGCCTGCCGAAGGTCTTCGGTCGCGGCGATCCAGTCCGCGCCCTCGTCCAGAATGACGCCGCCGGATCGAGTGCTGTACACGTTGGGGTCGTCGACGCTCTGCGGAACCTCGCCGCGCTCGCGCAGCGTCTGGGCCGCGTCGAGAAGCCGCCGGCGGACCCGGATCACCATGATGTCGGACGTCCCCAGGTGCTCGGTCGATCGGTCGAAGATCAGGCCCATCGATTCGGTGACGGCCTGATCCTGGGCATGGATGCCCTGGATGCCCGAGTAGCTGCCGGCCCGCTGCCAATCGCGGTCGATCAGGTGGTCGTTCGTCGGATCGGAGATGAGCCGGAAGCGTCCGAGCCAGTCCGTCGTGTTGGGCAGCTGCCCGGTGTAGACGGTCGAGGTCGTCGGTGTCGCGCCCTGCGTCTTCTCCCTCGTCCGCCAGGTGCGGGTCGTATTCATGTCGAAGAACATCGTGTTCTCGTCATCCATCGGCACCCACGCCCGGGTGAGCACCTTGTCCCCGAGCAGACCGGTCGGGATCTGGGTGAAGAAGGGGAACAGGAACTGACCGATGCGCCAGTAGTTACGGCCCGGATCGGCCTTGCGGTAGGCGCCGTACATGCTGCCGTAGGGCGTGTCGACCACTGCGTAGCGCGGTGCGCGCTGCTCGAGCGAATAGCGCAGGAAGGTTCCCGGCGTCGCGTCCTCGGGGTCGAGCGCCCCGGTGTGCAGGAAGTTGAAGTGGCTGGTGTCGATATCGCCCTCCAGCGCCTGCACCCAATTGCACCCGCGGTGGACGGCCGTGACCTGCCATTCGCCCTCGGGTACCTGATTCGCCTCGATCGCCGGCAACGGCGGCGGCACCGCCCGCGGTCCCATGTAGGTCCACACGATGCCGCCGCGCTCGACGCACGGATAGGCCCGGGCCCGTAGCCGATCCTTAAACGTGCTCTCGGCCGGTTCGCTGGGCATGTCGAGGCACCGGCCCGTCACGTCGAACTTCCAGCCGTGATAGACGCAGCGCAGGCCGCCCTCTTCGTTGCGGCCGTAGAACAGGCTGGCGCCGCGGTGCGGGACAGTTGTGCGGCATCAACCCGACCTGGCCCGAGGTGTCGCGGAAGGCGACGAGTCTCTCACCCAGCAGCAACACCCGGACCGGATCGCCGTCGGCCGCCAGGAGCTCGGACGACAGCAACGCCGGCACCCAGTACTGCCGGAGCAGGTCGCCCATCTCGGTGCCCGGTCCGACACGAGTCAGTACTTCGTTGTCAGCTGCGTTGAGCATGGTGGCAGTCCTCTCGCGGACGAGTCGTTGGCACTCAATGTCTATGGCCCGACGACCATTGGCAAGAGCACGGCGTCTCGGACACGGTACGAACGGTGAACTGCGAGTACGGCATGCTGGACGGGTGGAGCTGCCCGCCGACCCGTCCGCCCTCGCCGCGGCCCTCGAGGTCGAGGGTTACCTTCCCGACCAGGGGCTGGCGGTCGCCGTGCACCTCGCCCTGCGGATGCACCGTCCACTGTTCCTCGAAGGCGATGCCGGGGTGGGCAAGACGAGCCTCGCGCAGGCGCTGGCCCAGGTGCTGCACGCCGAGCTGATCCGGCTGCAGTGCTACGAGGGGATCGACTCCTCGCAGGCGCTCTACGACTGGGATTTTCCGCGCCAGATCCTGCATCTGCGCGCGATGGAAAGCGTCGCCGGCTCGGGCAACGTGGCCGAGCGCGAGCGATCGCTGTACGACCGCCGCTTCCTGATCGCGCGACCGATCCTGCGGGCGATCGAGCACAGCCCGTCCGTCCTGCTGATCGACGAGATCGACCGGGCCGATGACGAGTTCGAAGCGTTCCTGCTCGAGGCCCTCGCCGACAACGCGGTGACGATCCCGGAGCTGGGCACCATCAGGGCAACCACCCCGCCGCTGGTGATTCTGACCAGCAACCGCACCCGGGAGGTGCACGACGCGCTCAAGCGGCGCTGCCTCTATCACTGGGTCGAGCACCCCTCCTTCGAGCGCGAGGTGGCGATTCTGCGCCGTCGGTTGCCCGAGATCACCGATGAACTGGCCAACGACGTGGCCCGGGCGGTCCGGCGGCTGCGCCAGGCCGACCTGGTCAAACCGCCCGGAGTCGCCGAGTCGATCGACTGGGCCCAAGCCCTGCACCTGCTCGGCGCCCGCACCCTCGACCGTGACCGGGCCGCCGCCACCCTGGGTGCGGTGCTGAAGTACCACGAGGACGCGGTGCGAGTCCGGGCCAGCGTGCTCGAAGAGTTCGTCGGGGCCTAGCAGTGGACGACGCCACCGACGCGCTGGACGGGGCGGAGGAGGGCGCCGAGCTCGGCCCGGACGAGCTGGTCGGGGCCCTGCTCGGATTCGCCCGGACCCTGCGGTACTCCGGTGTCGCGGCGACCCCCGATCGGGTCCAGGCGATGATCACCGCCCTGGATCACCTCGACGTGCTGGTCACCGACGACGTCTACTGGGCCGGGCGGCTGACGCTCTGCGCCGAACCGGCCGACCTGCCCCGTTACGACGTCGCGTTCGCGGCCTACTTCGCCGATCAGGCGCTGCCCTTGCCGCCGAAGTCGACCCACGCCACCCGGGAGCGGACGGTCAGCGTCGAAGGTGGCGAGGAGCCGTCGTTCGGTGACCCGAGCGAGAACCACGATCGAGTCGTCCGCGGTGCGGGCCAGCCGGGCCGATGCGTTGCGGCGTCGCGACGTCGCCGCGCTGACGGTGGCCGAGCGCGATGAGATCAATCGGCTGTTCGAGCTGCTCGTGCCCCGGGTGGGCCAGCGCCGCACCCGGCGCTACCACCCGTCCAACCGGGGGCCGGTCGACCTGAGCCGGACCGTCCGCGAAGTCCTGCGGCACGGCGGCGAACCGTCCGAGCTGGCCCGGCGGCAGCGGCGCCGAAAGCCGCGGCCGCTGGTCGTCCTGATCGACGTCAGCGGCTCGATGGAGCCCTACGCCGACGCCTTGCTTCGATTCGCCCACGCCGCGGTGCGATCGGCCCCGTTCCGGACCGAGGTGTTCACCCTCGGCACCCGGCTGACCCGGGTCACCCGCGAGCTGCGCCGCCGCAACGCCGACAACGCCTTGGCCGCGGCCGGTCGCGCGATCCCGGACTGGAGCGGCGGCACCCGCCTGGGCGACATGATCAAGGCCTTCCTCGACCTGTGGGGTCAGCGCGGGGTCGCCCGCGGCGCGGTCGTCGTGCTCTGCTCGGACGGGTGGGAGCGGGGCGACCCGACGCTGCTCGGCGACCAGCTCGGCCGGCTGGCTCGCCTTGCCCACTCGGTCATCTGGGTCAACCCGCACAAGGGACGGGACGGCTTCGCGCCGGCCACCGGAGGCATGCTCGCCGCGCTGCCGCACATCGATGCGCTCGTCGCCGGGCACAGCTTCGCCGCCCTCCAGGAGCTGGCCGCCGCGATCAGTTCGGGCTGAACGCTAGGTTCGAAGGGTGACCACACCTTCCCAATCCATGCTCGACGCGCTGAGCAGCGACCATGACGCGATCACCGAGCAGCTGGCCGACCCGTCGAACGCGTCCCACACGGACGCGGCGATCATCCGCCGTGAGCAGCTCGTCATCGACATGGTCGGTCACTTCGTGGCCGAGGAGCAGTACCTGTACCCCACGGTTCGCGACGAGCTCTCGGACGGGACTGCGCAAGCCGACGCCGGCTTCAGCGCCGACCGTGAGATCGAGCGGCAGTTGAAGAGTCTCGAGGATCCCGACCTCGCCGCCGATCGGCTGGCCACGATCTGGGCGAACATCCAGGGCGAGTTCGCCGCGCACGTGACCCGCCAGCATCAGCTGTTCATCGACCTGGCCGCGGTCTGCTCACCCGCCCGGCTGGCCGAGCTCGGTGATGGGATCGCCGGCGCCGAACAGCTCGCCCCCACCCGTCCCCGCGCGATCGCGCTGGAATCGCCGGGCGCGAACAAGTTCATCAGCTTCGTCGAGGGTTACGTCGATCATGTTCGCGACTACTACACCAAGCGCGGCGTCGAGCCGACCGAGCAGTAGATCCTGCCGGGCGGCCGAGGCGATACGCTCATTTGATCGGATCGTTTGACGCAGCGCGCGGGGACCGCCGCTACCTTATTCAGTGGGAATCTGGGGACAGAGATGCAGCTCGAGCACACCTTCACCGTTCCGGTCGGGATCGACGACGCGTGGAAGGTGCTGCTCGACATCGAGCGGGTCGCCCCCTGCATGCCGGGCGCGGCGCTCGAGACGGTCGACGGTGACGACTTCACCGGCTCGGTCAAGGTCAAGCTCGGCCCGATCTCGCTGACCTACAAGGGCAAGGCCAGCTTCGTCGAGAAGGACGAGGCGGCCCATCGGGCCAAGATCGACGCCCAGGGCCGGGATTCACGCGGCAACGGGACGGCCGGGGCGATCGTGACCGCGACGCTCACCGCTGACGGCGCCAGCTCGACCCGCGTCGACGTGTTGACCGACCTCAATATCACCGGTAAGCCGGCCCAGTTCGGACGCGGCGTAATGGTCGATGTCGGCAACAAGCTGATCGGCCAGTTCGCGGACGCCCTTTCGGCCCAACTCGGCGAGGGCTCCTCCGCCAGTACCGAAGCAGCTGCGCCCAGTGCGCCCGCAAAAGCCGCGGCCACCAAGGCTGCGCCGGCCAAGGCCGCTCCGGCCAAGACCACGGCCGCGGCGGCCAAGGCACCCGCGAAGGCCGCGGCCACCAAGACCACCCCGGCAGCACCGGCCACCCCCCAGCCCAGCGAAGCTGAACGGGCCGCCGAGGAGCCCGCCGGGCTCGCCGAGGCCGCGATCGAGGACGAGCCGGTCACCGAGCCGGTCGCCACGTCCGAGCCGGCCGTCGCGTCCGAGCCGGCCGCCGTTGCCTCGCCGGCTCCGCGAACCATTGCTGCGCGCGAGGTCGAGCCGATCGATCTGATGGCCTCGGCCGGACCCGCCGTGGTCAAGCGAGTCGCCCCGATCGCCGCCGCCGCGGTGGTCGTGCTGGCGATCGTCGCTGTGGTAATCCGCCGTCGCCGGTCCTAACCCGCACGTGGCAACTCGGGGTTAGGGCGGCCGGATCACCCCAAGCTGGCCGGCTGCAATTGGCTAATCGTCCGGCCCGCGGTCGTTCGCCGTAGCTGGGTGCCCGCAACCAGGATCAGTAGGCCGCCGAGGTAGGACAGGCTGGTGGCCTCGTCGAGGCCGACACCGTACGCGCCGACCAGCAGGTACTCGACGGTCGGCGCGAGGACGACGCCGATCCATTCGGGCCGAGCGTTCATGACCGCCAGCGCGAGCAGCAGCATCATGTACCAGGGCAACGTCGGCGTGCTGACCAGGATCGCGACGCCGACGACGAGCAACGCGCTGCGCTCGGGATAGTCCGGATCACTTCGAACCAGCGCCCAGATGATCACACCGGCGACGATCAGTGCGGCGACCGGTGTGACCAGCACATGCGGCAGCACGTACACCAGCAATCGGTATTGGTGACCCGAGCCGTAGCCGCCGGTGTTCAGGTAGTCGGGTAGGTAACCGAGCACGCCACCGCCGACGGCGATGACGTGCGGCAGATACACCAGCGCGACGACCGCCACCGCCGCGGCGATGACCGTCCAGGGTCGCCGGCGCAGCAGAGCCGCCCCGACCAGTCCGGGGTAGAGCTTGGTCGCGATCCCGGCGCCGATCAGGATGCCGGCCCAGATCGGACGGCCGCGGGCGGCGGCCGTCAGCGCCAGAACGCTGAGCAACACCGCGAGCCAGTCGATGTGCGCGTTGTTGCTGAACTCCATCGCCGGCACCGGGCACCAGGCCCAGAGGGCGACCGTCCAGAGCGGCAACCCGCGCTCGCGGGCGAACCGGGCCAGCAGCCACGAGATGACCACCACGCCCAGCGCGGCGGCGATTTGCAGGGGCAGTTGCCGACCATGACCACCGAACGACAGCAGCCGGATCAGCGTGAAGGTTCCTTCGGCCACCGGCGGATAGATGGTGTGCGCATCGGGCAGATTGATCCGCGTGCAGCCGCCGGCGAAGCTGTGCTGACCGCAGGGCCCGGACGGGAAGAGGTAGCCGTCGCGGACGGATGCCAGCGCCGAGGACGAGGGCGGGTAGCGGTACGGGTCGATGCCGGCGAGCTGCACCTTCGCGTCCCACAGATATCGGAAGTTGTCGTCGCTGTCGGCGGCGGGACGGGTCACCATCAGCACCTGCAGCAGCGCCCCCGTCGCCAGCACCACTCGGGTTGCTGCTCGCCCGGCCCAGCCACTGCCCGCCAGCAGGGCGACCGCGACGATGAATGCGCCACCGGCCGCGAACTCGAACACCATCACGTGGTGGTCATCGAACGTCCGCTCGATTGCCACGCGCAGTAGCACTACCTCGGCCGCGAAAACGAGCGCTACGGCCACCACCAGGGCCCGGCGCATGACGATCACCGCGTCAGCCTCGCACTAGTCGCATCTGCTCAGCGCACGAGCGCGACGAACGTGCGTCCGCCCGCTGACCAGACCTCGTCCAGCGCGTAACCCGAGTCCCGCGCGTAGCGTCGCAACGCCTTCACGCCGACCTCGGCCCATTCGAAGGACGGACCGAGCGGTGCGCCATCGCGACTGAACCGCACCCGCAGGACGCGGTCGGCCTGCCGATCGTGCGCCGTCTCGACGAGCAACTGGCCGCCCGGCGCCAGCAGCGCACCGACTCGGTTCAGCAGCCGCGCGACATCGCCGCCGATGCCGACGTTGCCGTCCATCAGCAGCACGGTCGGCCAGCGTCCCTCGGCCGGTGCCGGATCGAAGACACTGCGCACGAGGGCCGGCACATTCAGCTGCCGGGTCAGCGCGACGGCGGTGCCGGCGATGTCGAGACCGAGCGAGGCGGTCCCGCGCTCGGCGAGTGCCCGCACGAACCGACCGGGACCGCAGCCGACGTCGAGCACGGGCCCGCGGCAGCGATCGATCACGGTGGCGTCGGCGAAGTCGGCCGGGGCCAACCAGCGAGCGACTTCAAGGTCGAGGTGCAGACCGGTATCGCTGACCAGGGCCAGCGCGCCGGCATCGCCCAGCGCCTGTTCGTAGGGCGCCAAAGCACCGGTGTACATCAGGAAACCGCTGACGCGGTAGTCAGGCGGCGGGCCTCGATGCCGGCCAGCGCGTGCGCGAAGTTCGTATCGGGGGCGCCGGCGGCCACGGTGACCGCGTCGCCATACGTGTCGACGTCGGTGAGCTCGTCCAGCAGCTGCACGCGTAGGCCCGCAGCTCCGCAGCCGATCGAGCTGGATCAGACCGGTGTCCGATCGCGACATCGGTACGCCGTCGATCGTGCGAGCGGCCCAGGCCGGATCGCGGTAGCCGATGGCCCAGTAGCCACCGTCGCGCGCGAAGCCGAGACAGGCGTCGAACCGCTGCGGGTCGAAGCGCATCAGTTGGTGCGGCTCGAACTGCGGGGTGTCCATGCCGACGAGGACGGTCGGTCCGCTCCCTGCCGCCGCGAAGGCCGCGACCAGCCGCGCTGTCCAGATCCCCCGAGGGCTGCGGTGTGAACCCCCAGCCCGCGGGCACCCAGGTCCCGGGGCGACCGTCCCAGGCGAGCAGCCGGTTAGCCGCCGGGACGCGCGCGGCCGCTTGCAGTGTGTCGCTGATCGCCGCCGCCGCGAGCTCGGCCGCGTCGGCGTGCGTCAGGGGCGGCACCAGCCGGGTCTTCACCCGTCCGGGCACCGGTTCCTTCGCGATGACGACGACCGTCTCGAGGGTTGGGATTGCCTGCACGGCCCGAACGTACCCAGCCGGTCGCACCGAGAACCGTCGTCCGGGCATTACGAAGCGCGTAACTCCGCCAGGACCGCGGTCATGTCGCGCACCGCCTGCACCGTGCCGCGAATCGTGCCCGTCACTTTCGAGCGTCCCGACCGGGGCAGGTAATCGACGTCGGCCGCCTCGATCCGCCAGCCCGCGGCGGCCGCGCGCAGCACCGTTTCGAGCGGGTATCCACTTCGCCGGTCCCGGATCGCCAGCGCCAGCAGCGGCTCGCGACGGGCGATCCGGACCGGGCCGATGTCACGCAATCCGACCCCGGTCGCCTTCCGGACGCGCCACGCCAGCACCTGGTTGGCCACCCGGGCGTGCAGTGGCCAGGCCCGGAAACTGGTCGGCCGACGCCGGGCCACGATCAGATCGACCCGGTGGTCGCTGACCGGACCAGCCAGATCGGCCAGGCGACCCGGGTCGATGGAGGCGTCGCAGTCGCAGAACGCCACCACATCGGCGGTAGCGGCCAACAGCCCGGCGTGGCAGGCGGCGCCGTAGCCGCGCTGCGTGCAATCGACCACGGTGGCGCCCAGGGTTCGCGCCAGCTCAGCCGACCCGTCGGTCGAACCGTTGTCGACGACGATGGCGCGGGCCCCGGTCGGGAGCCGTTCGAGCACCCATGGCAGCGCCTGCACCTCGTTGAGGCACGGCAGTACGACGTCCAAGGAGCCGGTCACCGCGGCGAGTGTAAGCGCCGAACCCGGCCCATACCGCTTACGAAGCGGAGAACGCGCGCGAATGCGACCTCCGACTTCCCTAGACTCAACGCGTGTCCCGAATCCTGGTCGTGGACGACGACCGCACGCTGGCCGACGTCGTTGTCGGTTATCTGGCGCGCGCCGGGCACCAGGTCGACTCCGTCGGCAACGGACGGGCGGCCCTCGAGCGGGTCGCGACCGACGCCCCCGACCTGATGGTGCTCGACCTGATGCTGCCCGAGGTCGATGGGCTCGAGGTCTGCCGGCAGGTTCGCGGTACCCACCCCGAGCTGCCGATCGTCATGCTCACCGCGCTGGGCGAGGCCGAGGATCGGATCGCCGGGCTCGAGGTCGGCGCCGACGACTACATCACCAAGCCGTTCTCGCCGCGCGAACTGGTGCTGCGGGTCGAATCGGTGCTGCGACGAGTCCGGCCCGCCGCCCCGCCGGCGGTTGTCCTTACTGCCGGTGCGATCACCCTCGACACCGAGGCGCGGGTGGCCACCCGCGACGGGGTCGAACTTGCGCTGACCGTCCGCGAACTGGATCTGCTCAGTTTCCTGATGGCTCATCCGGGGAAGGCGTTCAACCGAGGTGAGTTGATGCAGCAGGTGTGGGGCTGGACGTATGGGGACCAGTCGACGGTTACCGTGCACGTTCGCCGACTGCGCGAAAAGGTCGAGAAGGATCCGACCAACCCGACCCTGATCCGGACGGTCTGGGGCATCGGCTACCGGCTTGAGCAGCCGTGACGCCGGACTTTCACGCGGTGGCGATCGCGCTGCTGTGGGCCGGCGTCGGTGCGCTGCTGATCTGGCTGATCACGTTCCCGCTGCGCCGGCGTTCCCTCGGTGGGTTGCTGGCGGCCGTCGTGGCGACCTCGACCGCAGCCACCGTTGCCGGCGTCGTGGGCAGCGTGCACGAGATGTCGCTCGCGTCGGACGCGCTGTGGTCGACGATCATGGTGGCCATCGTCGCCGGCGTCGTGGCGTCCGTTCTGGCGGCTTGGGCGGCGCGCCGCCTCGCCCGCGACAACCAGTCGATCCGCGCGGCCATGGTGGAGCTCGGTGCCGGCCGCGTGCCGAGCGCGGACGGCCCCCGGCTGACACCGCAGCTCGCCCAGATGCGAGCCGAACTCGCCGACACGGCCCGCCGGCTCGCGGCGTCGCGCGAACGGGAACGAGCGCTGGAAACCTCGCGTCGCGAGCTCGTCGCCTGGGTCAGCCACGACCTACGAACGCCGCTGGCCAGCCTGCGGGCAATGTCAGAGGCACTCGAGGATGGCGTCGCCGAATCCCCTGAGCTCTACTACAAGCAGATGCGGGCGTCCGTCGATCGGCTGGCGACGATGGTCGACGACCTGTTCGAGCTGTCCCGGATCCAGGCCGGCGGGTTCGCCCTCGAGACCGAGCATGTCGCGCTTGACGACCTCGTGTCGGACTGCCTGGCCGCGCTCGCCCCGCTGGCAACGGCGCAGCGCGTGCAGCTGGCCGGACACAGCGATGGTGCGGCGACCGTGATCGGCAATGCCCCGGAATTGACCAGGGCGCTGATCAATCTGGTCGCCAACGCGATTCGGCACACCCGCATCGATGGTCTCGTCGAGATCAGCGTCATGACCTCACCGAGCGAGGCGGCGGTCACGGTGTACGACGAGTGCGGCGGCATCCCGGATCACGAGATGGGACGGGTGTTCGAGGTCGGCTTCCGGGGCGAACCGGCGCGCAGCCCCGACGCCGCGATCCCGGGTGGGGCCGGCCTCGGGTTGGCTATCACCCGCGGCATCATCGAGGCGCACGGCGGCAGCATCGACGTCAGCAATATCAACGGCGGCTGCAGCTTCACCCTGCGGCTGCCCGTCCCCGCGTAGTCCGCTGAGTTAGCGCAGGATGCCGGTGTGCCCCAGTGAGTAGCGGCCGGGCTGCGGCCAGACGGTCAGGCCGTGCGGGCCGGCACCCACGGCGATCTTCTTGATCAGATGCCCGTCGACCGTGCTGATCGCGTAGACGCAGCCGTCGTAACGCCCTGACACCCAGAAGATCGTGCCGTCGGCCGACAGGTTGCCCATGTCGGGACTGCCGCCCCCGGGAATGAGCCATTTGGTCAACGTCTGGGTGGCCAGATCGAGCACACTGATCGAGCCCTCGCCGCGGTTGGTGATGAACAACCGGCTGCCGGTGCGGTCGATGTACAGACCGTGCGCCTGTTTGCCGGTCGGGATGAAACCCAGCACCTTGGTCGCGGTGCCGTCGACGACGTAGATGCCGTTGGCGATCATGTCGGCGATATAGAACCTCGAACCGTCGGGTGAGAGCTTGACGTCCTGCGGCATGCCGTTCGCGACCTGGTGCAGGTCAATCGTGCGGAGCAGTTTGTGCGACGTCACATCGACGACCGCCAGTCGGTTCGCGAACTCGCAACTGGCCAGCAGTGTGCGCCCGTCCGCGGTGAAGTCGATGTGGTCGACGCCCGCGCAGGTCGGTAGCGACAGCGAGTCGTGCAGTTTCCAGGTGCCGGGATCATAGAAGTCGAGCCGTTTGTACGCCTCGGCGACAACGATCGCGTATTGACCATCGGGAGTGAAGTACAGGTTGTACGGGTCGGTGACCTTGATGAATGCACCGACCGCGCCGGTCTTCGGATCGATCGGCGTCAGCCCGTCGCCGGGCGTCTGGTCGGCGACGACATACAGCGTCTTGAGATCGTAGGACGGCACCACGTGCTGCGGCTCATGTCCGACCGGATAAGTGCCGATGACCGTCATCGTTGCCTGGTCTATTTCGGTCACCGTGTTGCTGTTGTCGTTGGGGACGTACACCAGGGGACGGTCGCCGGTCACCGTCGGACTAAGCGAATTCGGTGAATCGGCAGCGTAGATGTTGGTGGCCGACAGCGGCACTGGCATGCCCGGCAGCAGGTCACCGAAGGCGGTCATCGACGGCGTCGGAGTGGGCGGCGGCGGCAAAGGCGTCGCGGGGTCGGACGCGCTACTGCTCGACATCGGCATGCTCGACATCGAGTCGGTGTCGGTTCCGGCGCCCGGGCGGACCGACGTGCAGGCCACGACACCGACCAAGCAGGCGAGGACCGCGAACGCTCCGGGCAGTATCAACCGCCGAAGCGGGTAGCGCGCGCTCACGCCTGGAGGAGTCGGGTCGCGGTGACGGGCGCGAGTCCCCGCGCCGTCAAGTCGTCGAGGATCCCGGGCAGAGCGTCGATCGTGACCTGATGACCGAAGTGCATGCTCACTACGGATCCGGCAGTTGCCCCGGCCACCGCGTGGCGCACCGTCGCCACGCTCGGATCGGTCCAGTCGAGTGAGTCGATGTCGTAGGACAGGCAGGTGCGGTACCCGAGGGTGCCGGCGACCGAACGGATCAGCGGGGTCGAATGCTGATCGGCCGACTGGCGGAAGAACGCGCCGGGTGTGCCCGTCTGGGCCACCAGCAGGTCGCGGCACCGCTGGATCTCGGTCGTCACCCCCGCCTCGGACAGGTCACTCAGCGTCGGGTGGGTCCAGGTGTGGTTGCCGAATTCGTGGCCGCCGCTGAGCACCGCGGCGGCGACCGTCGGGTTGGCGGCCAGCCAGTTGCCGACCGCCATCACGGTCACGGTGACCTGGCGGTCGGCCAGCAGGGTCAGCAGGGTGTGGGCGAGCGCCGGATCACCCGAGGCGTGAAACGTCAGCGCGACCTGCGGTCGGGTCGACGGACCGCGGCCGACCTCGACCGCGGGTCCGGTGGGGGCCGGGCTGGGCGTCGGAATCGGTGCCGGTGAGCTCACCGACGCGGACACCGTCGATGAAGCCGGCGTCGGGGCCAGAGTGACCGTCGTGCTCACGGCTGCCGTCGATCCAACAGTGCCGGTCGAGCGGACCGCGCGCGTACACCCAGCAACGATCCCCACCCCTCCCGCAAGCGCCAGGCCGAGCACTCCGCGGCGAGTTATCGCCCGCATGTGCGCGTACGGTACACGCTTGTTAAGCGTCAGCTAAGAGCGGTGGCCAGCTCGGCCACACCGTCTTCGAACTCGATCCGGGGGGCCCACTCGAGCTCGGTTCGCAGCCGATTCGAGTCGGCCGTGATGTGGCGGACGTCGCCGAGGCGGAACTCTCCGGTGATCACCGGAGCCAGCTCTGATCCGGTGATCACCCGGGCCAGCGTGGCCGCCATGTCACCCACCGTCCGCGGTGTGCCCGACCCGACGTTGAAGGCTCGAAGGCGCCCCGGATCACCGAAGCGTTCGAGCGCGGTGACGGTCGCGGCGGCAACATCGCGCACGTTCACGAAGTCACGCCGCATGGCGCCGTCCTCGAAGACCCGCGGCGCCTCGCCCCGCCGCAGGGCCGACGCGAAGATCGCAGCGACCCCGGCGTAGGGCGTATCGCGCGGCATCCCCGGCCCGTAGACGTTGTGGTAGCGCAGCGCCCCGACGCTGCCGCCGGTGACGCGCGCCCACGACGAGGCGAGGTGCTCCTGCGCCAGCTTGGTGGCCGCGTACGCGTTGCGCGGATCCACCGGCGCCGATTCGTCGACCAGAGCCGGGGCCAGATCACGTCCACAGAATGGGCAAGGCGGCTCGAATCGACCAGCCGACAGCTGATCGCTCGAGCGCGGTCCGGGCGAGACCGGGCCGTGCTCGGCGCATTCACCGAGTCCCTCGCCATAAACGACCATCGAACTGGCCAGCGCCAGCCGACCGACGTCGGCCCGGGCCATCGCCGCTAACAGTACGGCCGTCCCATGATCGTTCGAGTCGGCGTAGTCGGGCAGGTCCTGCACATCGACGCCCAGGCCGACCTTGGCGGCCAGATGGCAGACCGCCTCGACGCCGGCCAGCGCGCGCTCGAGCGCGTCACCGTCGCGGACGTCGGCCACGACCAGTTCGGCCGGCAACGGCGCCGGTGCGGTGCGGTGCACGTCGGGCCGCAGCGAGTCGAGCACCAGCACGTCGTGCCCACGTTCGAGTAGTTCGTCGAGGACGTGCCGGCCGATGAAGCCCGCTCCGCCCGTCAGCAGGACGCGCATCTCAGTCCTGACCACTGAGCGGCGGTGCGTCGGCCTTGCCCGCCCCGCACGGGCAGTCGCCCTGGCGTTCGGGCAGCTTGGCCACCGTGGCCTCGAGCAAGGAGCGCAACCGCGGGATGTTCAGCGCGAACTGTTCGAGCACGTAGGCGTGGGTGACGCCCTCGCCGACATTGACGCCGGCGTCCTGGTCGGTCACCAGTGTCAGCGCGGTGTAACAAAGCGCCAGCTCGCGAGCGAGGCCCGCTTCCGGCATGGCGGTCATGCCGATGATCGTCGCCCCGCTCCGCTGGAATTCGAGTGACTCGGCCCGGGTCGAGAAGCGGGGACCGTTGATAACGACCAGGTCGCCCGCCGGGGTCAGGTCGAGGTTCGCTTCGGCCGCCCCGTCGATCGCGGCCGCACGGCCGGTCGGGCAGTAGGGATCGGCGAAGGCAACGTGGTGGACGCCGTCATTGGCGTTGTAGAACGTGTGCGGCCGCCCCCAGGTGCGATCGACGATCTGGTCGGGCAGCACCAGCGCGCCCGGGCCGAGTTCGGCCTTCAGCGACCCGACCGCCGACAGCACCACGACCTGCTCGACGCCGGCCTCCCGCAGCGCCCAGAGGTTGGCCCGATACGGCACCCGGTGCGGCGCGTACCGGTGGTCGGTTCCGTGCCGGGGCAGGAACACGACCGGGACGCCCGACAACGTCCCAGCGGTCAGAGACCCGCTGGTCATCCCGAACGGCGTGTCGATCTCGAGTTCGATCGGGTCGTCGAGCAGCGAATAGAAGCCGGAGCCGCCGATGATGCCGACCGGCGGGCGCGACTGGGAGCTCTGAGGATTCACCCAGCAATCTTCACAGAACGCTGACAATTCCCGCGCCGGGGCTTGACCCGCCGCTGTGATGGTTGATCCATCGCACCACCGTCACTGCGAAGGGGATAGACAAAATGTGGAAGCAGATCGCAATATCCGGAGTCGTCGGGGCGGCCATCCTGGGGACCGGCGGGGCCGCCCTGGCCGAGTCCGGCTCGTCCAGCAGCACGCCGTCGCCGACCGCCAGTTCATCGAGCAGCCCGTCAACCGGCTCCAGCACCGCCGCCACCGCGAACGGCAAGCGGGGGGCCAAGCTGAAGCTGGCCCTGGGCCGATTCGAACACGGCGAATGGGTCGCGCAGGGCAAGTCCGGCGCTGAGACGCACGATGCGGCGAAGGGCACCGTGACCGCTGTCAGCTCCACCTCGATCACGGTCAAGTCGGCCGACGGCACCAGCGAGACGTTCGCCGTCGACGCCAGCACCGCGGTTCGGGTCAAGGGCACAAAGGGCAAGGCCGCGATCAGTGCCGTGAAGGTCAATGACACAGCGCTGGTCTCGGGCACCAAGTCCGGCTCGGCCGTCACCGCACTGCACGTGTTGGACGCCGGCACGAAGTAGCTCGAGGTAATTCGCTGGTAATTGGTCGGGCGGTTCCGGGGCTGCGCCGACGAGACTGGTCACTGTCGTGATGGAATAACTTCCGCGTCCACATTCGGGCACACACCGCAGAACGCGGGACACGGGGGTCGACCATCTGATGCGCTTCATCCTGGCGTCGGCATCACCGGCTCGGCTCGCAACCCTGCGTTCGGCCGGTATCGAGCCCGAGGTGATCGTCAGCGGGATCGATGAAAGTGGCATCACGGCCCCGGATACCGCCGCCCTCGTGCAGCGCCTCGCCAACCGCAAGGCCAGCGCGGTCTCGGAGCGGATTCACGGCGAGGCGCTCATCCTGGGCTGCGACTCGCTGCTCGAGTTCGGCGGCGAGTCCTTCGGCAAACCGGAGACGGCGGAGGAGGCGGCCAAGCGCTGGCGCGATCTGCGCGGGCGGCGGGGCATCCTGCATACCGGGCACTGCCTCTATGAGGGCGGTACCTCACGGGTCAGTGTCTCGACGGTGAAGACGTTCGTACACTTCGCCGACGTCACCGACGACGAGATCGACCTCTACGTCGGCACCGGTGAGCCGCTGGCTGTGGCCGGCGCCTTCACCATCGACGGCCTTGGCGGCTGGTTCATCGAGGGCATCAGCGGCGACCACCACAACGTCGTCGGGCTCTCGCTGCCCGTACTGCGCCGGATGCTGCGCGAACTCGGCTACACGCTGGCCGACATCGGTTATCCAGGGCGTTGACGCCTCGCCGCACAGCCATGGTGGACGGCCGCCAACTGTCATACCTCGAGGCCGGGCCGACCGGTGGTCCGGTCGTGCTACTTCTGCACGGTCTGCTGTCGGACAGCTCGACCTGGGAACCGACGATGGCCCCGCTGGCCGCCCACGGGTTCCGGGTGATCGCGCTCGACCTGCTCGGGCACGGCGAGTCGGACAAACCGAGGATCGGCTACTCACTCGACGACTTCGCCGACAGTGTCAGCGCGTTCCTGACCATCCTGGATGTCGGGCCGGTCACCCTGATCGGTCACTCGCTGGGGGGCGCGATCGCGATGAAGTTCGTCAAATCGCATCCCGACCAGGTCGAGCGACTCGGGCTGGTCTCGGCCGGTGGCCTCGGCAAACAGGTGCACGTCATCCTGCGCGCGACCAACCTGCCCGGAGTCGCCGGCCTACTTCGGCTGACCGTCAATCCGCGGACGGCCCGGGTCTACAGCCGCCCGTCCATCCATCGGGTGCTGGGATTACGCCCGGAAGCAGTGGCAAACCTGTCGCGGATGGGGCGCTCGATCATGTCGACGCCGGGCCGGACCAGCTTCGTCAGTGCCGCGCGCTGGGCCATCACCCCGACCGGGCAGCTCGGCGACATGATCGAACACGGCTATCTGGCCGCCGACCTGCCGACGCTGATCGTCTGGTCGGCGCACGATCCGATCATCCCGGTCAGCCACGCGCACGCGGCTCATCTCCGGCTGCCCAACAGCCGCCTCGAACTCTTCGCGGCCGGCACCCACGAACCGCATCGCCGCGAGCCGCAGCGCTTCGCCGACGCCGTCGCGGCGTTCGTCGCCGAGCTGCCCGGTAATCTGCGCTGACGGTCAGGCGACACAGAAGGGCCCCACAGTGCACAAAGTGCTCATCGCCAACCGCGGCGAGATCGCGGTTCGGGTGGCGCGCGCCTGCCGGGACGCGGGCTACACGTCGGTTGCGGTGTACGCCGACCCCGACCGCGACGCGCTGCACGTCCGCATGGCCGACGAGGCCTACGCGCTCGGCGGCGACACCCCGACCGACTCCTACCTGCGCATCGACAAGATCATCGACGCGGCGGCCAAGTCGGGCGCCGACGCGGTGCACCCGGGCTACGGGTTCCTGTCCGAGAACGCCGACTTCGCCGCAGGCCGTCATCGACGCCGGCCTGACCTGGATCGGCCCCTCCCCGCAGGCGATCCGCGATCTCGGCGACAAGGTGACCGCCCGCCACATCGCCACCCGGGCCGGCGCGCCGCTGGTGCCGGGCACGGCCGAGCCGGTCAAGGACGCCGACGAGATCGTCGCAGTTCGCCTACACGCACGGCCTGCCGGTCGCGATCAAGGCGGCGTTCGGCGGCGGCGGCCGCGGCCTCAAGGTCGCCCGCACGATCGAGGAGATTCCGGAGCTGTTCGCCAGCGCGACCCGCGAGGCGGTCGCGGCGTTCGGACGCGGCGAGTGCTTCGTCGAGCGCTACCTCGACAAGCCGCGCCACGTCGAGGCCCAGGTGCTCGCCGACAACCACGGCAACGTGATCGTCGTCGGGACGCGCGACTGCTCGCTGCAGCGGCGCCACCAGAAGCTGGTCGAAGAGGCCCCGGCGCCGTTCCTGACCGATGCGCAGCGGGCCCAGATCCACGAATCGGCCAAGGCGATCTGCCGCGAGGCCGGCTACAGCGGCGCCGGCACGGTCGAATACCTCGTCGGCACCGACGGCACGATCAGCTTCCTCGAGGTGAACACCCGGCTGCAGGTCGAGCACCCGGTCAGCGAAGAGACGACCGGGCTCGACCTCGTCCGCGAGCAGTTCCGCATCGCCGACGGCGAACCGCTGCGCTTCACCACCGACCCGACGCCGCACGGGCACGCGTTCGAGTTCCGCATCAACGGCGAGGACCCGGGCCGCGGCTTCCTGCCCGCGCCGGGCGCGGTCACCACCTACGTCGAGCCGGGCGGTCCCGGGGTGCGGGTCGACTCGGGCATCGACCGCGGAACTCGGTCATCGGCGGCGCGTTCGACTCGCTGCTGGCCAAGCTGATCGTCTGGGGCGAGACCCGCGACGAGGCGCTGGCCCGATCGCGGCGCGCGCTGGCCGAGTTCCAGGTGGACGGGATGGCGACCGCGCTGCCGTTCCATCGCGCCGTCGTCGAGCGACCCGGCGTTCGCCCCGGCCGACGGCGCACCGTTCACCGTGCACACCCGCTGGATCGAGACCGAGTTCGTCAACGAGATCCCCGCGTTCACCGGCGCGGCGGCGGCTGACGCGACGAGGCCGACCCGCGCGAGACGGTCGTGGTCGAGGTCGGCGGCAAGCGGCTCGAGGTGTCAGCCTGCCGGCCGGCTTCGGGGCCGGCGTCCGGCGGCCGCGCGGCCGCGCCCGCGCGAGCGGCCAAGCGGACCGCGCGCAAGGCCGCGGCCGCGGTGTCGGGCGACGCGCTGACCGCGCCGATGCAGGGCACGATCGTCAAGGTCGCAGTCGCCGACGGCGACGTCGTCGAGGCCGGCGCCCTGATCGTCGTGCTCGAGGCGATGAAGATGGAGCAGCCGCTGACCGCGCACAAGGCCGGCACCATCACCGGCCTGGCCGCCGAGGTCGGCGCCGTCGTCACGGCCGGCTCGACGATCTGCGAGATCAAGGACTGAGCGTCAGGAACGCCTCGATCGGACTGGCCTCTGCGGCGCGGCGGTGATCCGCTCGATCGTCGCGATCCGCTGCTCGGCGATCGAGGCCAGCTCGCTGGTCCGGCCGTGGACGTGCGTCGGCTCGATGCCGCGCGTGAACACCATCGCCGAGCCGTTCGGCCCCTTCGAGGTCGGCGATCCGCTCGATCAGTTCGGTCTCGCCGACCCAGTGCATGCCGACGAAGGCGTTGTCGCCGTCGACCAGCGCGACCAGCACGTGCCGTCCGGGCAGCGGCAACGGTCGCCGCCGCGATCTCGTCGGCGTGCTCGGCGATCACCTGCGACACCGCGATCGTGCGGCGCGCGCGTTCCTTGGCCTCGGGCGACAGATCAGGCATTGCGCTCCCCCATCATCTTAGGATGAACGTCAGAACGGTCGTCGTATTGCACCAGCTGCCGGGCGGCCTCGGCGAGCGAACCCGACAGCGACGGGTACACCGCGAAGGTGGCCGCGATCTCGTTGACGGTCAGCCCGCGCTGCACGGCCAGGCTGAGCGGGAAGATCAGCTCCGACGCCGCCGGGCGCGACCACGACCGCACCCAGAACCACGCCGGTGGACGAGCCGCAGTACAGCTTGACGAACCCGTGCTCCTGGCCCTGCATCTTGGCCCGGGCGTTCGTGGCGAGCGGCAGCGTGACCATGCGCGCCGGTTCACCCGCCGGCATCCAGGCCGGCCGCGCCCATTCCCACGGTCGCGATCTCGGGGTTGGTGAACACGTTGGCCGACACGTTCTTCAGCCGCAGCGGCGCGACCGCCTCGCCGAGCGCGTGCCACATCGCGATCCGGCCCTGCATCGCGGCCACCGAGGCCAGCGCCAGCACGCCGGTGCAGTCACCGGCCGCGTAGATGTTCGGCACGTTGGTGCGCGAGACCCGGTCGGTGCTCAGGTAGCCGTTCTCGTTGACCGCGACCCCGACCGCCTCGAGGCCCAGGCCCCGGGTGTTGGGCAGCGAGCCGACGCAGATCAGCGCGTGCGAGCCGGCCACCGTGCGTCCGTCCACCAGCTCGACGACGACCCCGTCGCTCGGTCCGGCGCACCGCCGAGGCCCGGGCCTGCTTGACCAGGGTGCCGCCGTGCAGCGTGAACACCTCTTCGATCACGTCGGCGGCGTCGACGTCCTCGCCCGGCAGCACCCGGTCGCGGCTCGACACCAGCGTCACCGGCACGCCGAGCTCGCTGTAGCCGCTCGCGAACTCGGCCCCGGTGACCCCCGAACCGACCACGACGAGATGCGACGGCGCCTCGGTCGAGGGTGTAGACGTCGCGCCACGACAGGATCCGCTCGCCGTCCGGCATCCCCTCGGGCAGCACCCGCGGGGTCGCGCCGGTGGCGAGCAGCACGACGTCGGCCTCGACCGTCTCGATCACCGCCCCGGTCGTCGTCGAGGCACTCGATCCGATGGGTCCGTCCGGGTTGGTCGGCGGCGAAGCGCCCGGATCCCGGCAGCACGGTGACGCCTTCGCGCAGTCAACCGGGCGCCGATGTCGAGCGACTGCTGCTGGGCCAGCTCGCGGATGCGGCGGTTCATCGCCACGAAGTCGACCTGCAGGCCGCCCGCCTGCACGCCGATCTCGGGGGCCGCGGCGAGCAGCCCGACCTTGTCGCTGGTGGCGATCAGGGCCTTGCTGGGGACGCAGTCGGTGAGCACGCAGGCCCCGCCCAGGCCGTCGCGGTCGATCAGCGTGACCTGCGCCCCGAGCTCGACGGCGACGAGCGCCGCCTCGTAGCCGGCTGGGCCGCCGCCGATGATCACGATCCGGGTCACCCGCACATTCTTGCCGATCGACGCACCGAGGTCGCGGGGACGGGCCCACCGCGACGGTCGGCGGCGACTTTCGACTCAGCCGGCCGCGAGCTCCGCGGTGGCCAACCGGGCCAGCTCGACGGTGTAGCGCACCCCGACCGCGAGCGCAGCCTCGTCGATGTCGAAGTCGGCCTGGTGCAGGTCGAAGGGGTCGTGACCGGGCGCGGCGACGCCGAGGCGGGCCAGCGCACCGGGGACCCGGTCGAGGTACCAGGCGAAGTCCTCGCCGCCCATGCTCTGCGGAGTCGGCGCGAGTGCCCCGGCGCCGAGGGCGGCCATCACCGCTGCCCGCTGCAGGGCCACCGCGTCGGCGTCGTTGACGACCGGCGGCACGCCCCGCTCATAGCGCAGTTCGACCTCGGCTCCGGACGGCGCGGCGATCTCGTCCACCAACGCACGAATCAGCTTCTCGGCGTTCGCCCACGCCTCGCGATCGGCCACCCGCAGCGTGCCCCGAGCCGACCCCTCGACCGGGATCGCGTTCGCGGCCCGGCCGGCCTGTACCGCGCCCCAGACCAGCGACATCGCCGCCCGCGGATCGACCCGGCGCGACAACAGCGCCGGCAACTCGGTGATGACCAGCCCCAGCGCGTACACGAGGTCGACGCTCAGATAGGGACGGGCGGTATGGCCACCCGGACCGCGTAACCGCACCTCGACGTGATCGCAGGCCGCGGTGATCGGCCCGACCCGCAACCCGACCTGACCGGTCGGCAGCCGCGGGTCGCAGTGCAGGGCGAAGATCTGCGCTGACGTCCTCGAGGGCACCGGCGTCGATCACGCTCAGGGCACCGCCGGGCAGCGTCTCCTCGGCCGGCTGGAAGATCAGCCGCACCCGGGCCGAGAGATCGCCGACGGCCAGCTGCTTGGCGGCCCCCAGCAGGATCGCGGTGTGCGCATCGTGCCCGCACGCGTGGCAGACGCCCTCGATCCGCGAGCGGTAGCTCACGTCCTTGATGTCGGCCAGCGGCAGGGCGTCGATGTCGGCCCGCAGGGCGATCGTCGGTCCCGAGTCCGGGCCGACATCGCAGACCACTCCGGTGCCCCGGGGCAGGACGGACGGTCGCAGCCCGGCCGCCGTCAACGTCTCGACGATCAGCGCGGTGGTGGCGACCTCGTGATACGCCAATTCGGGATGCTCGTGCAGCCGGCGGCGCAGGGCGATCACGTCTTGCGTATCTGCCCCGGAGAGTCCTGCCATTCCGCCATTCTCGCCGACGTCGCGCTGGCGCGGATCACTGCCCGTGCGACTCGCGATCGGACGCTGCGGATGGCGGCGGCGACAGGTCCTCATCCAGCTGGCCGTGCAGTTGATGCGGCAACTCGGGAACCGCCGACGGGGCGACCGCGGCCGGTTCGGTAGGAGTGATCAGCGCGCTCGATTCGGCCGGTGCGTCGTACTGCGGCGGGTACGCGAATTGGCTCGGTTCCGCCGCCGCGCTTCCGGCGCGGGCTCGGGCTCGACCGGAGCGAACTCGGTCGCCGCGGAATCCACCGCGGGCTCGGCCCGGTGTTCGATCGGCGGCTCGGCCATCGTCGGCTCGGCCATCGTCGGCTCGGCCTCGTCGGCTCGGCGGACGCGGTCCCTGACTCGAGCTACGGCTCGACCGGCTCCTGCGACCCGACCGGCTCGAGCGGCGCATAGGAACCATAGGACGCCAGCGTCGGTTCGGGGGCTGACGCCGGCGGATAGCTCTCGGTGCCCCACGGCAACGTTCCCGGCGTTCCTGCCGGCGGCTGACCGGGGCCACCGGGAGCGCCCGTGTAGGGATCGGTCAGCGGACCGTACGCGGCTGTGCCCATGCCCGGGGCGAAGAGCGCCGGTTCGGCGTCGGCGCTCGCGAGGATCGCGCGGCGGCGCATGACCAACCCGACGATGCCGATGACGATGGCGACGACGACCCCGCACATCAGCGAGAACATGATCGACAGACCGCTGTTGCTGTAGAACAGCGAATAGCCCACCCGGCCAAGGCCCGTGTGGTGCAGGCGGCCGTCGATGTCGTAGTCGACGATGTTCGCGACCTCGTGGGCCACCAGTCCCGCGCTGATCACGACGGGAATCGCGACGAAGAACGGGCCGCTGAAGGTGGCCGCGCCGCGCAGGACGATCAGCAACAGCAGGAACGTCACGACGACGAACGTGGCGATGGCCGCCCACTGCGCGACCAGGAAAGTCGTCGGATGACCGTCGGTGGTGACCAGCCACGGGAAGGACGGCACGCTGCGCAGGAAGAGGTCGCCCAGGGGCGAGGTGGCCATGTGATCCGCCACGAAGTCGGTGACGCCCTTGTTGCCGGTGGCCGCGATCGCGACGAGTTCGGTGAGCACCGCGAACAGTGCGATATAGACACGTTTCGACATCACCATCGACCCAGGCTAGCCGCAAGAGTCCGCATCAAGGGCAACCGAGCCGGGACCCGGACCGAACTACACTGACCGATATGGCCACTGTCAACGAAGGTGCCTCAGCCGACTCCGGCGTCACGTCGGTGCCCGAAGATGCCACCTCTTACGACATTCCGCTGCCCGGTCCGTTGCGGGCGGCGATCGCTGACGGATGGGATCCGGCGCCGATGATGCCGCATCCGGCCCGTCCGGACGGCGCGCCCTACGCCGCCCACCGTCGTGGGCACGTCTCGGCAATGTTCCCGGGCGAGCTGATCGCGGTACCCGCTGGCCAGTTGCAGCCGCGCGCGAACGACACCGACTACTCCTTCCGCGCCTCGAGCTCGTTCACCTGGCTGACCGGCGAGACGATCGAGGGTGCCGTCCTGGTCCTGGCCCCGACCGAATCCGGCCACGAGGCCACGCTCTACATCCGCGAGTACGCCGCCGCCGGCGAGCTCGGCTATTTCGCCAGCCGCACCCAGGGCGCGCTCTGGGTCGGCAACGTGCCCAGCCGAGCCGACACCGAGGCGATCCTGAACCTGCGCACCCGCAACCTGGCCGACCTCGGCTCCGATATCAGCAAATGGGCCGACAGCGACGCTGCCGTCCTCACCGGCATCGACCCGACCCTCGACGCGCTGCTGCCCCGCGGCAACGGCAAGCGACTGGCCGAGGTGATCGACGAACTGCGCCTGGTCAAGGACGAGTGGGAGATCCGGCGGCTGCGGCACGCCTGCGAGATCACTGCGCGCGGCTTCGCCGACGTGGTGCGCGAGCTGCCGCACGTGCTGGCCCGTCCGGACCTGCGGGGCGAGCGGTGGCTCGAGGGCACCTTCTGGCGACGGGCTCGCCTCGAGGGCAACGAGGTGGGTTACACCTCGATCGTCGGCGCCGGATCGCATGCGACGACGCTGCACTGGTGGCGCAACCACGGCGCGGTCACCCCGGATCAGCTGCTGCTGGCCGACATGGGCGTCGAGACCGACGAGCTCTACACCGCCGACGTCACCCGCACCCTGCCGGTGACGGGCACCTGGACGCCGACGCAGCGCAAGGTCTACAACGCCGTGCTCGAGGCCCAGACCGCCGGCATCGCCGAGGTCAAGGCCGGCGCCGACTTCCTGGCCGCCCATCGCGCGGCCATGTGGATACTGGCCGATCACCTGCATCACTGGGGGATCATCGACGTGCCGGCCGAGGTCTCGTGTTCCAGCGACGTCGAACGGCCGGGTGCCGGTGCCCATCGCCGATACACGCTGCACGGCACGTCACACATGCTCGGCCTCGATGTCCACGACTGCGCCCGGGCCCGCAACGAGGTCTACCGGGACGGCCCGCTGGGTTCCGGCTACGTGCTCACCGTCGAGCCCGGTCTGTACTTCCAGCGCAATGACCGGACCGTGCCGGATGACCTGCGCGGTATCGGGGTCCGGATCGAGGACGACATCCTGGTCACCGACGGCCACGCCGTGAACCTCTCGGCCGGCCTGCCCCGCGAACCCGACGAGATCACCCAGTGGATGCGCGACGCCCAGTCGCATCCCGTCCGTCCGTGATCATGGGATGAGCGACGATCTGCGGATCGCTCCGCAACGCGGCCTGCCGAAGGGGATCGATATCCCGGGTGACGAGCTGGACGAGCGATTCAGCCGATCGTCAGGGCCAGGCGGTCAAGGGGTCAACACGACCGACAGCCGGGTCGAGTTGTCGTGGTCGATCGCGCAATCGGGCGCGCTGAGCGACGAGCAGCGCGCGACCCTGCTCGAGCGCCTGGGTCCGCGGACGGTTGACGGCGTGATCACGATCGCGGCATCCGAGCATCGCTCCCAACTGCGCAATCGCGGGGCCGCGCGCGACCGGCTGGCTACGTTGATCGGCGACGCGTTGACGCCGACGACCATCCGACGACCCACCCGGCCCTCGCGCGGCGCCCGGCAGCGTCGGCTGGACGCGAAGCATCACCGCGCCGGGATCAAGGCCGATCGGGCCCCGGTCCGCGAGGAGTGACGCGATCGATCAGGCCGGCGGCGGCGGCGGCGCATTCGGGGCCGGCTCTTCGCGCACGCGCGGGTCGAGCGGTACCGCGACGTCGAACTGGGGCCGGGGACGGGCGACCGGCGTCGTCGGCGACGGCATCGAATTCTCGCGGACCGACCGCAGATGCTTCGACATCGACTTGAACAGGAAGTAGCAGACGACGCACAGGATGACGATGAGGGCCAGCCCGATCGGTCCCGACTTCGCCGACTCGGAGTCGATGTCGTTGTCGACCGGCGTCGGCGGACTCGACGCCGCGACGAGCAACGAGGAGATCGTCGCGATCATGGTGCGACCCGCTCGCGGACGCCGGCGAACAGGTCGTCCTCGGGGATGCTCGAATCGACCAGCGACCGGGCCAGCTCGAAGTCCTCGAACGGCCAGACCTCGCGCTGCAGGTCGAGCGGCACACCGAAGAACCAGCCCTTGGGATCGACCTGCGTCGCGTGCGCGATCAGCGCGGCATCGCGGCGCTCGAACCATTCACCGCACCGGATCCGAGTGGTGATGTTGGGCTGGCGGGCGTCCGGTTGCTTGAGTTTCTCGGCCCGCTCCTCCCAGCGCTTGCGCATCTCTTCGAACGGGGATTCGATGCCGCGATCCTTCAGGGCCTGATCCAATGCCTGGAAGCGTTCGACGTTGAAGCCGACGTCGTAATAGAGCTTGAGCGGCTGCCACGGGTCACCGGCATCGGGGAACGCGTCCGGGTCGGCCGCCTGGTCGAACGCGGCGAGGCTGATCGTATGGCACATCATGTGGTCGGGGTGCGGGTAGCCGCCCGTCTCGTTGTAGGTCGTCATGACGTGCGGGCGGAATGCGCGGATCTCACGCACCAGCGCCTCGGTGCCGACCTCGACCGGGACGAGTCCGAAGCAGCCCTCGGGCAGCGGCGGCCGAGGATCACCTTCGGGATAGCCCGAGTCGATGAAGCCGAGCCAATGCTGCTGCACGCCCAGGATCTCGCGGGCCCGGCTCATCTCGAGCTTTCGCACCTCGCTCATCTTCGCCTCGAGCTCGGGAAGGTGCTGCAGGGCCGGATTGAGGATGCTGCCCCGTTCGCCGCCCGTGCAGGTGACCACCAGCACCTCGACGCCCTCGTCGACGTAGCGGGCCATGGTCGCCGCGCCCTTGCTCGACTCGTCATCGGGATGGGCATGAACCGCCATCAATCGCAGCGGAGTCGCATCGGTCACGAACCCCATTGTCCCCGATCGAAGCGCGAATAGGTGTCGCCGCACCCCGGCAACGGTGTTACGTTCGTCGTTCGTCGATTTTCGGCGTATGCCGCCGAATCGGCGCCGCCCGCCGAGTCCGCTGCCGTAGGAGTCCACCGTGCCCCCCACCGAAAAGTCTGCTGTGTCGGCATCTGCGGGCGCCGGCGCCCAGGATCAGCAGGTCAACTGGATGACCCAAGAGGCGTATGACCGGCTGGCCAAGGAGTTGGACGCGTTGATCACCGGTCGGGTCGCGATGGCCAAGGAGATCAACGATCGGCGCGAAGAGGGCGACCTGAAGGAGAACGGCGGCTATCACGCCGCCCGCGAGGAGCAGGGCAAGCAAGAGGCCCGCATCGCCCACCTGACCGTCCTGCTGCGCTCGGCCCAGGTCGGCGCGGCGCCGGCGAGCGACGGCATCGCCGGACCCGGCATGGTCGTCACCGTCCGCTTCGCCGGCGACGATGACACCGACACCTTCCTGATCGGCTCCCGCGAGGAGGCCGCGACCGCCAACGTCCAGGTCTATTCGGCCGCTTCGCCGCTCGGCCAGGCGCTGACCGGAGCCGCCGAGGGCGACACGGTCGAATATCAGACCCCCAACGGCAAGACGCTCCAGGTCACGCTGGTCACGGCCGTCCCCTTCACCGGCTGAAGATTCTGAACTGAGGTTGTCGATGAAATACCGCAAACTCGGAAACACCGGCCTCGACGTCTCGGCGATCTGCCTGGGCGCGATGACCTACGGCGAGCCCGATCGGGGTAATCAGCCCTGGTCGCTCGGCGAGGACGAGGCCCGGCCGTTCTACCGGCGAGCGGTCGAGGCCGGCATCAACTTCTTCGACACCGCCAACGTCTATTCCGCCGGTTCGAGTGAAGAGATCACCGGACGGGCGCTGGCCGACTTCGCGAATCGCGACGAGGTCGTGATCGCCACCAAGGTGCACGGCCGGATGCACGACGGCAGCAACGGGATGGGCCTGTCGCGTAAGGCGATCATGTCCGAGATCGACCACAGCCTGCGCCGGTTGAACCTCGATTACGTCGATCTCTACCAGATCCACCGCTTCGACCACACGACGCCGATCGCTGAGACGATGGAAGCGCTGCACGACGTCGTCAAGTCGGGCAAGGCGCGCTACATCGGTGCCTCGAGCATGTTCGCGTGGGAGTTCTCGAAGGCGCAGTACACCGCGTCGGCCAACGGCTGGACCCGCTTCGTGTCGATGCAGAACTACTACAACCTCCTCTACCGAGATGAGGAGGTTGAGATGTTCCCGCTGCTCGCCGACCTGGGCGTCGGGTCGATCCCGTGGAGCCCGATGGCGCGCGGGCGGCTCACTCGCGATGTCGACGCGACGACCGAACGCAGCGCCAAGGATGCGATCCAGCTCAGCCGCCAGCTGGAGGACGACCGGCCGATCATTGAGGCGGTCGCGGCGGTGGCCGAGGCCCGGGGCGTTTCGCGGGCGCAGATCGCGCTGGCCTGGATCCAGACCAACGCCGTCGTCGCCGCCCCCATCATCGGCGCCACGAAGCCGGCGCACCTCGAGGACGCGATCGCATCGGTCGACCTCGAGCTCAGCGAGGACGAGATCAAGTCGCTCGAGGCGCCCTACGTCGCCCGTTCGGTGCAGGCCCTGCCGCCGATCGAGCTGCCGCGCCGCTAGCCGTCCGCGGGGCGGTCGATCAGGAGCCCGGGGTCGATCAGAAGCCCGGGAACGCCTTACGCAGATCGTCGAGGCTGACCAGGTCGCCGGTCACGGTGACGCCGGCCGGTGTGTACTGCGGCGAGAGCCGCCCGGTGACCAGCCGCAACCAGGCCTCGGCCGGAGCGCTGACGGTAGCGCCCGGATCGGCCGGGGGCGTGTCGGTGAGGGCGAACTTATCGCCGATCTCGACCCCGAAGCTGCTCGCGGGATCGACGAGGTCGACCGCGAGGGTTCCGGTAACGCCGTCCAACGCCTCGGCATGACCGACGAAGCCGAGCATCGTCGGAACTCGCGGCAGCAGCAGGGGCACCGCCGACGGGTCGAGGGTCGCACTCGGGTCGAAACCGGCCTTGACGTCCCAGGTGTGCAGCGCGAACTCGTTGAGCCGCATGGTGGCCGCAGAGGCCAGGTCGACCGGCGCGGGCAGGAAGCCCAGGTCGATGCGCAGCGACTCGCGAGTGGCGGCGTCGATCGACTCGTACCGCGACACCAGCGCCTCGTTGGAGGTGACGAAGTCGTCGGCCATCGCCTGCGGAGTCTTCGCATTCCAGCGGTCCCAGACCGATGGGTTGAAGTTCTCACCGCGGTTGTCCTCGCCGGTGAGGGCGACGTTAAGGCCGGCCAGGGTGATCTCGGCCCCGCTGCCGAGGTGACTCAGTACCTGGGCAACCGTCCACTCGGTGGCGGCTGATGGGTGTGTCGGGCCGTCCGCGCCGAGTCCGGCAACGAAGGCGACGAGGTCGTCGTGGCCGGCGCGCAGGACGGCAATGATCGGATCAGCGGCAGTTTCCATGGCGACAGCATGGCAGGCCGCTCGAGGCAGTGGCAGCCCCGCTGACCCGGCGGTAGCGTCGTTGGGGTGACTTCCGCATCCGAGTCCACCGCCCCCACCATCGCCACGACCGCTGAGCTGCGGGCTTCGGGGCATCGCCACCGAAGCGTCAAGGCCGAACTCCGCGAGAACCTGATCGCCCGGTTGGCCGCCGGTCTGCCGAGTCTTCCCGGCATCGTCGGGTTCGATGACACGGTCGTGCCCGAGGTCGAGCGGGCCATCCTGGCCGGCCACGACCTGGTCCTGCTGGGCGAACGCGGCCAGGGCAAGACCCGGCTGATCCGAACCCTCGTCGGCCTGCTGGACGAGTGGGCTCCGGTGATCGCGGGCTGCGAGATCAACGATCATCCCTACGCGCCGATCTGTGGCCGCTGCCTGCGGGTGGTGGCCGACGACGGTGATCTGACCGCGATCGAGTGGAAGCACCGCAGTGATCGCTACGGCGAGAAGCTGGCCACTCCGGACACCTCGGTCAGCGACCTGATCGGAGACATCGACCCGATCAAGGTGGCTGAGGGGCGTCACCTCGGCGACCCCGAAACGGTCCACTACGGTCTGGTCCCCCGCACCAACCGCGGCATCTTCGCGGTCAACGAGCTGCCGGACCTCGCCGAACGCATCCAGGTCGCACTGCTCAACGTGCTCGAGGAGCGCGACATCCAGATCCGGGGCTACCAGCTGCGGCTGCCGCTGGATCTGCTGATGGTCGCGAGCGCGAACCCCGAGGACTACACCAACCGCGGCCGCATCATCACCCCGCTGAAGGACCGTTTCGGCGCCGAGGTCCACACGCATTACCCGCTCGCGCTGGCCGACGAACTGACGCTGGTCGCGCAAGAGGCCGCGGTGCTGTGGGACCCGGTCGACGGCAGTGAGGTCAGCTACGGCGCGCCGGTGATCCCCTCGCATCTGCTCGAAGTGGTGGCTCGGTTCGCGCGAGCCGTCCGTGATGCACCTCAGGTCGACCAGCGCTCCGGCGTATCGGCCCGCTTCGCCATCGCCGCGGTCGAGACGGTGGCCGCCTCGGCGGTGCGGCGGGCCGCGATCACCGGCGAGACGGCCGCGGTCGCCCGAGTGGCCGACCTGCCGTGCGTGATCCCGGCATCACGGGGCAAGGTCGAGTTCGACGACTCGGACGAGGGTCGCGAGGTCGAGGTCCTCGAACACCTCATGCGCCGGGCCGTCGCTGAGACCTACCGCTCGCGGCTGGCGGGCCTGGACCTGCGGCCGCTGCAGGCCAAGTTCGACGAGGGCCTCACCGTGTCCTCCGGCGATTCGATCAGTGCCTCGGCGCTGCTCGAACAACTCGGCACCATCCCGGGCCTGGCGACACTGCTCGAACGACTCGAACCGGACGGCCTGGGCGAGGGGCCGGCTGCGATCGGTATCGCCGGCGCCGCGGTCGAATTCGCCCTCGAGGGGCTCTACCTCAACAAGCGGCTGGCCAAGGATTCCGACGGTTCACGCACGATCTACGGCTCCTGACCGCTACCGCACTTCGATGGCTCCGCACTTCTGACGCACACCCGACCCGGAGGCTGATCACGTGGCTTCAGTGAACCGTTTCGGCGCCTGGCACGGCGGTCCCGATCCGCTGGAGGAGCCCGTCGATATTCGGCGAACCCTCGACGAGATCGGCGACGACGTGCTGGCCGGCGAGTCGCCGCGCAATGCGCTGAACCGGTTGCTGCGGTCGGGAACCAACGGCCGCAACGGCCTGGACTCGCTGCGCCAGAAGGCCATGCGCCGGGCCCGGGACCTGCGCCGCGACAACCGCCTCGACGGCACGCTCGAGCAAGTCCGAGAACTGCTTGACGAGGCCCTCGAGGCTGAACGCAGTGCGCTGTTCCCGAACCCGTCCGACTCGGCCCGAATGGCTGAGGCCGAGCTGGACGCACTGCCCGAGAACACGGCGCGGGCCGTTCAGGAACTGACCGAGTACCAGTGGCAGTCGCCCGAGGCGGCGCAGAAGTACCAAGAGATCAAGGACCTGCTGCGCAGCGAGTTGCTCGACGCCCAGTTCAAGGGCATGCGCGACGCGATGGCGCAGGCGGACTCCCAGGACATGCAGCGAGTACGCGAAATGATGAGCGCGCTCAACGACATGCTCGATGCCGACGCCCGCGGCGAACACACCCCCGAGCAGTTCGCCGACTTCATGCAGCAGTACGGCGACTTCTTCCCCGACAATCCGGCCAACCTCGAAGAGCTGGTCGATTCGCTGGCCCAGCGGGCCGCGGCCATGCAGCGGCTGATGAATTCGCTGACGCCGGAGCAGCGGGCCGAGCTCGACAGCTTGATGGAGCAGGCCATGCAGGACGCCGGCCTGGCCGAGCAGATGGCCCGGCTGCAGGCCGGCCTGCGATCGGCCCGTCCTGACCTGTCGTGGGGTGGGCGCGAGCGGATGACCGGCGATCAGCCGATGGGCTTCGCCGATGCGACCGGCGCGCTGAGCGAGCTGGCCGACCTCGACCAGATCTCGGAACTGGCCAGCCAGAACTATCCGGGCGCGTCGCTGGCCGACATCGACGACGAACTGATCGAGCGGGCCCTCGGCCGCCCGGCGGTCGATGACATGGAGCAACTGCGCCGGATCGAGCGCGAACTACAGAAGCAGGGCTACCTCGAGCGGGGATCGGACGGGCTGCAGCTGACCGCCCGGGCGATCCGGCGCCTCGGGTCGACCGCGCTGCGCCGCGTCTTCGCGCAGATCGAGTCCGGCGGCCGCGGTGGCCACGACGTGCGTGACGCCGGCGCCGCCGGCGAGGTCACCGGAGCCAGCCGCGAATGGCGCTTCGGTGACGAGCAGCCCCTGGACGTGGTCAAGACCGTCCGCAACGCCGTGATGCGATCGGCCGGCGAGCGACGTCCGTTCGGCGAGCGCGGGGTGCGGTTCGCCGCGCAGGACTTCGAGGTGGTCGAGACCGAACGCCGGTCCTCGGCCGCGATCGCGCTGCTGGTCGACATGTCCTACTCGATGGAGCTGCGCGGCACCTGGGGCGAGGCGAAGACCACGGCGATGGCGCTGCATGCGCTCGTCACCAGCAAGTACCCGCAGGACTCGATCGAGATCATCGGCTTCAGCGACTACGCCCGCGTGCTCTCGCCCCGAGGCCTGATCGACCACGACTGGGACCGGGTGCAGGGCACCAACCTGCAGCACGGGCTGATGCTCGCGCGCAGGCACCTCGACAAGCATCGCGATGCCGAGCCGGTCATCCTGGTGATCACCGACGGCGAGCCCACCGCGCACGTCGCCGCGGACGGATTCGCCGACTTCGCCTGGCCGCCGAGCCCCGAGACGATCGCGGCCACGCTGGCCGAGGTCGAGCGCTGCACCCGGCGCGGCGCCACGATCAACGTCTTCATGCTCGACGACGAGCCTCGGCTGGTCGATTTCATGAAAGAGCTCAGCCGGCGCAACGGCGGTCGATTGTTCCTGCCCAAGCGCGGCGCCCTCGGGCAGTTCGTGGTGTCGGACTACCTCGACAGCCGTCGGGGCAGCCGCCGCCGAGCCAGCTGAGTCGGTGCCCGCACAGATAGTGGACGGCGCACTGACCCGTCAGCTTCGCCGGACCGTGCTGCGACCCGAGCTCTCACCTGACGATCCGTTGCCCGGTGATGACCTCGACGGCGTGGTTCATTTCGGTGTCCTTGCGCAGGACGGATCGGTGCTGAGTACGTGCTTCGTGTTCCTCCAGCCGTGCCCGTGGCTGCCCGGACCCGCGGGCTGGCATCTGCGCCAGATGGCGACCGAACCCGAGGCTCGCGGTCGTGGGCTGGCCGCCGAAGTCCTGGTCGCGGTGGTCGATTACGTGACCGCGAACGGTGGCGGCGTCCTGTGGTGCCTGGCCCGCGACACCGCCGTGACGCTGTACCAGCGAGCGGGCTTCGTCGTCGAGGGCGAGCGGTTCATCGAACAGGGCGTGCCGCACCTACGGATGGCCCGAACGGTCGCCGTCAGCTCAGACCGCGGCCCGCAGCGCGCCCAGTACCGCGACCACGGTCGGTGTCGGCTCGTTGCGGGCGTCGCGATAGAGGACCCCGAGCCGCCGCCCGCCGAGCCCGTCCCCGTCCACCGTCAGGACGCGCACCTCATCCGGTTCGGGCGCCGCCCGCAGCGCCAGCAGCGGAATGAACGCGCCGGCCAGCCCCGCCGACACCAGCGCCAGCGCGGCGGTGAACTCGATGCAGGAATGCGCCGGCGGAAAGGCCAGCCCGGTGGTTCGGCGCATCCGGCGCAATGTCTGGGCCACCGCCGAACCGGGCGGGGCGTCGACCCACGGCCGGTCGCCGACCTCGTCGAGTGTCGTCACGTCACCCCAGGCGGCCGGCACGACGACCCGATACGGATCGTCGACGAGTGGCTCGTAGTGCAGGCCGCGCGGGATCAATCGCCGCCGGTGTCCATCGTCCTCGACCACGGCGATGTCGATCGTGCCGGCATGCAGCTCGGCCAACCCCTCGTCGACCTCGACGACCCGCGGCACGATGGCCGGATGGCTCACCGCCAACGCCGCCAGCGCCGGCCCGACGAACGCCCGGATCGCGGTGTAGAACGCGCCGACGGTGACCGGACCGGCCGCCTCGTCGACCAGCGCGCCGACGTCGGCCTCGGCCTCGCCCAGCACCCGGACCAGCCGTTCGCCATGCTCGGCCAGCCGGTGCCCCAGGGTGGTCAACGCGAGCGAGCGCTGCCCGCCCCGACGGGACCGATCGACCAGAGCCAGCCCCGTCTCGCGCTCGAGCAGGACCAACTGCTGCGAGACGGCGGACGGCGAGAGTCCGAGTTCGGCCGCGGCCGCGCCCACCCCGGCCGTCCGCTCGACCGTCGCCAGCACGATCATCCGGCGCGGGTCCAAGTGCATTAAGCAATTCTGCACTAGGAGTGCAAGAGAATTCAATACTCTTTCCGTCGCCCAACCACCACAATGGACCCATGACCGAATCCCAGGGCGCTCGCCGCTACGTCGAGCTCAGCCACGTGATCACCGAAGGCCTCGTCACGTATCCGGGCCTGCCGGCGCCGACCTTCACGCCGTTCCTGACCCGGGCCGACTCGCGCAGCCACTATGCCGAGGGCACCGAGTTCGCGATGGACGTCATAACCCTGATCGGCAACACCGGTACCTACCTCGACTCGCCGTTCCACCGCTATGACCAGGCCACGGATCTGGCCGGCCTCGACCTGGCGCGCCTGGTCGACCTGCCGGCCGTCGTGGTCCGGGTCCCCGACAGCGAGCAGCGCGCGATCGATGCCACCACCCTGGCCCGGCTCGACGTCCAGGTCATCGCCGGCGCGGCCGTCCTGCTGAACACCGGTGGCGCCGCTCGCTTCGCAACGCCCGAGTACGCGCAGGGCGGCGGCTTTCTGACCGACGATGGCGCCGACTGGCTGATCGAGCACGGCGCCGTGCTCGTCGGCATCGACTCGGTCAACATCGACTCCGTCGAGGACGGCCGCCGGCCCGCGCACAGTCGCCTGCTCGCAGCCGAGATCGCGATCGTCGAGCACCTGACCGGCCTCGAGCAGCTGCCTGCTCCTCGGCGCCCGGTTCAGTGCCGTGCCGCCGCGGGTGGCCGACTTCGGCACCTTTCCGGTTCGGGCGTTCGCGTCCGTCCCGGCCTAGTCGTTCGATCACGCACCAACGATAAGGAAGTTCGAAAAATGTATGACGCGATCCAGCTGATCGGCTGGGTCGGCGCAGTTCTGCTGTTGCTGGCCTACGGCCGGCTGACCGCCGGCAAGATCGATGCGACCGGCCTGCCCTACCTGATCATCAATCTGATTGCGTCGGCAGCGCTGGGGCTCAGCACCGCCACCGCCCACGCCTGGCCGTCGACCACCGTCAACGGCCTGTGGCTGATCATCGGACTGGTTCCCCTGACCCGCTCGCTGCGGGCCCGCCGCAGCCGCTCAGCCGAGCGCGCCGCGCAGGTCGGCCAGCAGGTCGGCGACGTCCTCGATGCCGACCGAGAGGCGAACCAGATCGGCGCGCACGCTTAGCGGTGAATCGGTGACGCTGGCGTGGGTCATCCGGCGCGGGTGCTCGATCAATGACTCGACGCCGCCGAGCGACTCGCCCAGCGTGAAGAGCTTCACCCGCTCACAGATCGCCAGCGCCTGCTCCTCGCCGCCGCGCACGGTGAACGACACCATGCCGCCGAAGTTGCGCATCTGCTTGGCCGCCACCTCGTGCCCCGGGTGCTCGGCCAGGCCGGGGTAATACACCGACGAGACGCGCCGGATGTGACGTCAGCAGATCGACGACGGCCGCCGCGTTCTGGCAGTGCCGATCCATCCGGACGCCGAGCGTCTTGATCCCGCGCAAGACCAGCCAGGCATCGAATGGGCCGGCGATCGAACCGACCGCGTTCTGATTGAAGGCCAGCTCGTCGCCCAGACCGGCATCGTTGGTGATCGCCGCTCCACCGACCACATCGGAATGGCCGCCGAGGTACTTGGTCGTGGAATGAACCACCACATCCGCGCCCAGAGCCAGCGGTTGCTGCAGGTATGGGGTGGCGAAGGTGTTGTCGACGACCAGCCGGGCGCCGCTCTCAGCCGCGATCCCGGCCAGGGCGGCGATGTCAGCGATGCCAAGCAGCGGATTGGTCGGCGTCTCGCACCAGATCACCTTCGTGCGCGGGCGCACGGCGGCCCGGACCGCGTCGAGGTCATCCAGCGGCACCGAGGTGAACTCAAGGCCCCACTTCGCAAAGACTTTGGCGACGAGTCGGTAGGTGCCGCCGTACGCGTCGCCCGGGATGATCACATGGTCACCGGGTCGGCCGATCGTCCGCAGCACGGTGTCCTCGGCGGCCAGGCCGCTCGCGAACGCCAGACCACGGGAGCCGCCTTCCAGGGCGGCCAGCGCCACCTCGAGGGCGGTACGGGTCGGGTTGCCGCTGCGGCTGTACTCATAGCCCCCGCGCAGACCGCCCACGCCGTCCTGCTTGAACGTCGAGGTCGCGTATATCGGAACCGTCACCGCTCCAGTCAGTGGGTCAGGCTCCTGGCCGGCGTGAATGGCAACCGTGTCGAACCCCTGCTCAGTGCTCATAAGGCCAATCTTGCACCCGGGTCAGAGCGAGATCCCCCACACCTGCACGCAACCGGCGCGCCGGGCTGTACGCACTAGGCTCAACAGGATGTCGGCCCGGCACCAGGCGAGCAGGCCACCGGGTCGCACTCGGTGGCACCTGGGGGTCACTGTGCCGGCGATCATGACGCTGATCGTCGCGCTGGTCCTGATCGGCGACCTGGCTATTTCGCGCCGCGGGCACAGCCCGTTGAAGATCGACGACGCTGTCCGTCCTCGGCCCGACGATCAGCGCGACGTCGCGACGACCAGCCCGGCGTCGACCCGTTCCTCCTCGGCGCAGCTACGGGCGGGCGGAGACCGGCGGGTGGGCGCCAAGCCGGTCACGCTCCCACCGGCGGCGCCCGGTCACGTCGACTCGGCGCCCGCCGCCACGGCAGCCTCGGTGATCACGGCGCTGACCACCGATCTGGGGACGGGTGGGGTGTCGGTCGCCGCGCTGAACTGAGACCGGGGCCAGTTTCACCTTCGGCGCGACCGCCGGGATGACGATGGGGAGCATCGCGAAGCTCGACATCCTCGAGACGCTGCTGATGCAGCATCAGGACACCAAACGTTGCTCTCGGACGATGACGTGAGCCTGGCGTCGTCGATGATCGAACAGAGTGACAATGACGCCGCCGACGCGCTCTGGGCCGAGATCGGCAGCGACCCCGCCGTGAGGCGGCCAACCTACGCCTCGGGGTGCCGACGCTGGTTGTCGGGCACGGACGGCTACTGGGGCCTGGGCACGACAGGGGCCGGGGAACAGCTCGCCCTGCTGAAGAATCTGGTCACCCCCGGCGGCCCGCTCGACGCGCCGCGTCGCAGGCATACGCGCTCGGCCTGATGCGCAGCGTCGACGCCGATCAGCGGTGGGGCGTCGGCGCGGTAGCCGATCCCGGCACCGATTCGCGAACAAGAACGGCTGGCTGGCCAACGATGATGACGACGACTCTGTGGTTGGTCAACAGCGACGGCGTCGTCACGGTGCACGGCCAGCAGCTGCTGATCTCGGTGCTCACCCAGCACAACGACTCCGAGCCTGACGGCATCACCCTGGTCGAACAGATTGCCGCCGCCGTCGCGACAGCGATCAGCGGGTCGTAGGGTCGCGACAGCGATCAGCGGGTCGTAGGGTCGCGACAGCGATCAGCGGGTCGTAGCAGTCGCCAGATATCCGAGCAGATCCTGCCGGGTGAGCACGCCGGCCGGCTTGCCATCGATATGCACCAACACCGCGTCGGCCCCGCTGAGCGCGTGCACGGCCGACGAGACCGATTCACCCGATCCCACGATCGGCAGCGCCGCCGACATGTGCCGTTCGAGTGGATCCGCCAGGGCGGCCCGGCCGGCGAACAACGCGTCGAGCAGATCGCGTTCGCTCACTGAACCGACCACCTCACCGGCGGTGACCGGCGGCTCGGCCCCGACGATCGGCATCTGCGAGACGTGATATTCGCGCAGAATGTTGATCGCCTCGCGAACCGTTTCGTGCGGGTGGGCGTGCACGAGTGAGGGAGCGGCGCCGGACTTCTTCGAAAGCACCTCACCGACCGTCACCTCCTCGGACTGGGACAGGAAGCCGTAATCGGCCATCCAGGCGTCCGAGAAGATCTTCGACAGGTAACCCCGGCCACCGTCCGGCAGCAGCACCACCACGAGGGCGTCGGGTCCGGCGGACGCGGCCACCTGCACCGCGGCGACGACGGCCATGCCGCACGAGCCGCCGACGAGCAGGCCCTCTTCGCGGGCGAGCCGACGGGTCATGGCGAATGACGCGGCATCCGAGACGGGCACGATTTCATCGCACACCGAGCCGTCATAGGTCGCCGGCCAGAAGTCCTCGCCGACTCCCTCGACGAGGTACGGCCGGCCCCCGCCGCCGGAGTACACCGATCCTTCGGGATCGGCCCCGATCACGCGTACCGCGCCGTTCGACACTTCCTTCAGGTACCGGCCGACTCCACTGATCGTCCCGCCGGTGCCGATACCGGCGACGAAATGGGTGATGCGCCCGTCGGTCTGCTTCCACAGCTCAGGGCCGGTCGTTTCGTAGTGCGAGCGTGGATTGTTCGGGTTCGAATACTGGTCGGGTTTCCAGCCGCCGACCGTCTCTCGGGCCAGCCGATCCGAGACCGAGTAGTACGAGCGCGCATCCTCCGGTGCGACCGTGGTCGGGCAGACCACGACCTCGGCCCCGTAGGCCCGCAGCGTGTTGATCTTGTCGGGGCTCACCTTGTCGGGGCACACGAAGATGCAGCGGTAGCCGCGCTGCTGGGCGACGATGGCCAGCCCGATCCCGGTGTTGCCCGAGGTCGGCTCGACGATGGTGCCACCGGGCTTGAGGGCGCCGCTGGCCTCGGCGGCGTCGATCATCCGCACGGCGATCCGGTCTTTGACCGAGCCGCCCGGATTGAAGTACTCGACCTTGGCCAGGACGGGGGCGGCCGGCTGCCGCAGCCCGGCGGTGACCGCATGCAGCCGGACGAGCGGGGTGTTGCCGATCAGGTCGACGACAGATTCGAAGTACTCCACTCGGCTAATCTGCCACCTTTGGCGGCCTGACGCCGCCTACGACGACCGGCCGCCCAGAGTGTTAGTTATTTCGCAGGTAACCGAGCAGCCGCAGAATCTCGATGTAGAGCCAGACGAGCGTGACCAGGATGCCGAAGGACGCGTACCAGGCGAACTTCTCGTCCGCCCCGCGTCGGATGCCCTGTTCGACCATGTCGAAGTCGATTACCAGGTTCATAGCGGCAAGCCCGATGCAGACGATGCTGAAAACGATCGCCAGGCCGCCGCCGCTGCGAAGTCCCAGTCCGCCCGGGTGGAACAGGTAGGCGATGCCGTTAACCAGCATGAGGCCGACGGCGCCGAGGGTGAACGCGAACACGATCCGGGTGAACTTGGGCGTGACCCGAATGGCCCCGACCTTGTAGACGATCAGGACACCGACGGCGACCATGATCGTGCCGGTGATCGCCTGGATCGCGATACCGGGGTAGCGATCATTGAAGGCCCGGCTGATCGCACCGAGCAGCAGTCCCTCGAGGGCTGAGTAGGTCAGGCAGGTGAAGGCATTCGCCTTCATGGTGAACGAGATGAACAGGCCCAGTCCAAGACCACCGATGGCGCCCAGCACGATCAGGGCCGTGTACGCACTCTTGGTCGGGTTGGCGGCCCAGGTGACAGCGCCCGCCGCGAACAGGACGGCCAGCATGGCACCGGTGCGCATAACGACGTCGTCAAGCGTCATGTAGCGGCTCGGCGCCAACGGCTGGGTCGGACCGCCGTAGGCCGGCTGGTTGAACATCTGGTGCAGTTCGTCCGGATTCGGTGCCGGTCGAGTCGCGCCGCGAGATGTCGCCGTGTCGAACTTGTTCAGCACGGGATTGGACACGATGTGCCTCCTAGCAGGGGCCCGCACTACCGCGGGCCAACACCAAAATAACTGCGGACGGCCCGTAAAAGTTCCGCCGAGGGGAGCCGATCGGGCCGCCCGGACCGGCCGCCTGTGGCAGGCTGAGGCTCATGAGCGCAGACAGCAAGAGCGCAGAGCCGGCCGCCAGGCCAAGCCAGCGACAAAACCGCCGACACAGCCAATGACAAGAAATCGGCCAAGGTGCCGGCCAGCGATCCGGTCAAGGACAAGTTTCGCGAGGCCCTCGAGCGCAAGCGCGGCCAGCACGCCGATCGCGACGCCGCATCCGACCACCTCGGCGGCTCGAAGATCGGCGGCGAGCACGCGTCCGCTAAGACGAAGCGGACTTTTCGTCGTAAGAGCGGCGGCTGACGCCTCGGTCGGCGACCGTTACTCGGTGATAAGCACCTCGAGCTGGCCGGTGGCGAGGTCGTACACGCAGCCGACCACGGGCATTTGCGCCGGCAGGTAGGGCGAGCTGCGAACCCGCTGTACGTCGCTGGCCAGCACCGCACGCTGGTCGCTGATCACGCCGAAGTCCAGACTGCGGGTGTCGAGCCCACTGGATTCGGCGATCGCTGTGTAGATGTCGTCGTTGGTGACCTTGGTCATCCGGCAGTCGGTGTGCGCCACCACCATGACCCGCTCGACCCCGAGCAGGTGTGCGGCCAGCACCAGCGTGCGCAGCACATCCGAGGTGACCCGGGCGCCGGCATTGCGCAGGATCTTGGCATCGCCTTTGGCCAGGCCGAGCATGGCCAAGGGGTCGATGCGCGAATCCATACAGGTGACGATCGCCAGGCCGCGAGCGGCCCAGCCGCGCAGATCGCCGCTCGCGTAGGTCTCGGCGAACTTGGCGTTGGCCGACAGGACGTCCTCAAAATGTTCGTTCATGGTCGATGAAGCCTACCGAGGCGCATGGGCCGAGACCACGAAGTCCAGCGACTCGGCCGGAACTCCCCGGCCATCCGGTCGGGACCAATGCACGGTCACCTCATCGAAGTCGAGGCCGGCCAACCGCCCGATCGTGTCGGCGTATCGATCCGCGCTGGTGAACGGCCAGCTGACGTCAAGGCCCAGCAAGGCGATCCGACGCACCGCGCTGCTCGCCCGGCCGGCTGCTTCGAGCCGATCCGTGAGCAGCCGTGACTGGTTCTCGAGCGCGGCGAACCACTCGTCGGCGCCGACGTCGGCGCCGTAGGGACCGTAGGTCACCCACGACTGCCCGTAGCGAGCGACGAGGTCGAGCGCCCGAGGTCCAGTGCCCGCGACCACGAATGGGACACGAGGCTGCTGCACGCAGCCGGGCAACTGGTGGGCATCCACGGCATCGAAGAATTCGCCGTGCGCCGTGGTCACCGGATTGCGCAGCAGCTCGTCAAGCAGGCCGAGCCATTCGGTGAATCGGTCAGTTCGCTCCGCCCGGCTGCGGGGCGCCTCGCCCAGCACCAGCGCGTCCGGGCCTTCGGTGCCGACACCGAGCCCGGCTTCGATCCGGCCGCCGCTGAGCTGATCGAGCGTCATCAATTCTTTGGCGAACGGCACCGGGTGCCGGAAGTTCGGCGTCGCCACCTGTAGGCCCAGCCGAACACTCGACGTCCGTACCGCCGCCGCCGCCAACAGCGGGATGGCGCCATACCAGGGGCCGTCCCTCAGCAGCGGCCAGACGAGATGGTCATAGGTCCACACCGTCCGCACGCCCGCCTGCTCCGCCCGCTCGACGTCGGCCAGGAACTCGCTGGGCGGATGCCGATCCGGCAGGACGATCGCCGAGATCGCAACATTCGGGGTCGGCTCTGGTCTGGTCATCCGCACCATCATGCCGCTCGTACCCCCGGTCGGATTCGAACCGACACTTGGACCCTTTTAAGGGGTCTGCCTCTGCCAGTTGGGCCACGGGGGCAGCTGCCCGGCCAGCCTAGAAGATCCGGCCGCCCTAAGAGATCTCGGGCACCTTCCGCTCACCGGCCGCCAGTTCGAAGTCGACCCGCGGATCGTGCAGCTGGCCGAGCGCCACGATCTCGCGCCGGAAGAACAGCGCGGCCGTCCAGTCGGTCAGCACCCGCACCTTGCGGTTGAACGTGGGCATCCGCGACACGTGATACGTCCGGTGCAGGAACCAGGCCGGCAGCCCCCGCACCTTGACCCCATACAGCTCGGCCACCCCGTGATAGAGGCCGAGCGAGGCGACCGAGCCGACGTACTTGTGCCGATAGTCCTTCAGCGGCCGCCCGTTGACGGTCGCGGCGACGTTGCCGGCGAGCACCTTGGCCTGTCGCACGGCGTGCTGGGCGCTGGGGCCGAGCAGCGTGCCCGGGTCGTCACTGGTCAGATCGGGGACGGCCGCGCAGTCTCCGGCCGCGAATACACCAGGAGTGTCGCGCACGGTCAGGTTAGCGAGGCACGGCAGCCGGCCCTTGTCGTCGGTCGGCAGATCGGTATCGCCCAGCATCGGATTGGCGCGCACCCCGGCCGTCCAGACCAGGGTGTCGGCATCGAAGGTGTCACCGTCCGAAAGTCGGACGTGCCCGTCGACGATCGATTCGAGGCGGGTCGAGAGCCGCAGGTCGATGCCGGCCCGAGCCAGCTGCTTGGCGGTGTAATCGCCCAGCGAGACCGACACCTCGGGCATGATCCGGTCGGCCGCCTCCACCAGCACCCAGCGCATATCGGCCGGGGTGACGCTCGGGTAGTAGCGCGTCGCGTAGACGGTCATGTTCTGCAACTCGGCGCACGCCTCGACGCCCGCATACCCACCGCCGACGAAGACGAAGGTCAGCGCGCGTCGGCGCCGCTCGGAGTCATCGCTGGAGGACGCGAGGTCGAGGCGGTCGAGCACGTGGTTGCGCAGGTAGATCGCCTCGCCGACCGTCTTGAATCCGATGCCCTGCTCAGCCAGTCCCGGGATCGGCAGCAGCCGTGAGATCGAACCCGGACAGGTCACCAGCAGGTCGAAACCGATGTCGAACGCCGGCCCCTCGGACGCCACCACCGTGACCGTCTTCGCCGCGTAGCTGATCGCCGTCACCGCCGCCGTCACGATCCGGCATCTACGCAGCACCCGGCGCAGCGGCACGACGACGTGCCTGGGCTCGAGGTTGCCGGCAGCCGCCTCGGGCAGGAACGGCTGATAGGTCATGTTGGGCTGCGGATCGATGACGATGATTTCGGCGCGCGACTGTTTGAGCAACTTCTGCAGCCGCATCGCGGTGTACATGCCGACGTAACCGCCACCGACGATGACGATCTGTACCGGCGACTTGAGCTCGGTCACTGGCCCCCCTCTTCTGCCCTGGCACTAATCGCGAGGCTAGTCCGCCGCGAGCACCCGGGCGCGGGTGAAGACCGAATCGAGCATCGGCTCGGTGAGTCGGCCGGTGAAGGTGTTCTGCTGACTGACGTGATAGCAGCCGAGCACCCTGCGCCCGTCGGCCAACCGCACCTCGACGCCGTGCCCGAAGGCCGGCACCGGCCGCGGTGTCGCGATGCCCGCGGCGCGCAGCGACGGCCAGAGCGAGGCCCAGCCGAACCCGCCCAGCACTACCACCGCGCGCACGGACGGCCAGCAGAACTCCAGCTCACGGACGAGCCAGGACCGGCAGGTGTCGCGCTCCGCGGTGGTCGGTTTGTTGTCGGGCGGCGCGCAGCGCACCGCCGCGACCACCCGAGTGCCGAACAGGATCAGCCCGTCGTCGCGACTCACCGAGGTCGGCTGATTGGCCAGACCGGTGCGGTAGAGCGAGGCGAAGAGCCAGTCCCCGGACCGGTCACCGGTGAAGTTGCGCCCGGTGCGGTTGGCTCCGTGCGCGGCCGGCGCCAATCCGACGATGAGGATGCGGGGTGCGTCGGCGCCGAAGCCCGGCACCGGTCGTCCCCAGTAGGTCTGGTCGACGAAGGCGCGACGCTTGACCCGGGCAACCTCCTCGCGCCAGGCGACGAGGCGCGGGCACGCCCGGCAGTCGATCATTCGCGCGCTCAGCTCCGCCAATGTGCCTGCGGACGCGGCCACGGTGCGGATCTCAGCCGCCGATGCCGGTGCACGCATAGCTTCAGCCTGACACGGGGTATAAACACCGCATGGCAAACCCCGTCGGAAAGCTCGGTTTCAAGCTGGTGACCGTGGCGGTCAGCATCCCGGTCGGGATCCTGGCCCGCAAGGGGGTCGAGAAGCTCTGGCACGCAGCGCGTCCGAACGACCCGCCGCATGCGCCCGGCGAGCCCGGCACCAGCTGGGGGGATGCGCTCGGCTGGGCCGCCCTGTCGGCGATCGGTGTGGCCGCGGCCGAGCTGGTGAGCCTCAAAGGAGCGGCCGAACTCTGGCGCACGCTGACCGGCAGCGAGCCGCCGGTCAAGCCGGGCGATGACCCGAAGGCCAAGACCGCCAAGTCGCTGGCCGCCGGAGCCAACGCCTGACCCTGATCAGTGCGCGGTGGCCGTGACCGCGTCGAGGATGTCGTGCTCGCTGGCGATGACCGCGCTGACGCCGCTGATCCGGATCAGCTCACTGAGGATCAGGGCTCCGGCCACGATGACGTCGACCCGACCCGGATGCATCACCGGCCAGGCGGCCCGTTGATCGTGGGTCATGGTCAGCATCTGCTCGGTCAGCTCGTGCACCGCCTCGGCCGGTAGCACCGATCCATGAATGGCCGTCGGGTCGTAGACGCTCAGCCCACCGATGATCGCGGCCATGGTGGTGACGGTTCCGGCGACGCCGACGAAGCTCGCCGCCGTCGCGATCGGTACCGGGGCCCCCTCGATCGCGGCCGCGATCGCCGCGCGCGCAGCGGCCACCTGCTCCGCGGTCGGCGGATCGTTGTGCAGGTAGCGCTCGGTGATCCGTACGCAGCCGATGTCGAGGCTGACCGCGTCGAGTTCAGGCGACCCGGGTGTGCCCAGCACCAGCTCGGTCGACCCGCCGCCGATATCGACCACCAGCAGCGGGTTAGGGAGGACACCGGCGCCGTTCGACGCGCCTGCGAACGACAGGGCCGCCTCCTCCGTCCCCGAGATCACCTCGGGCTCGATGCCGAGCACGCCCACCACCATCGCGACGAAATCACCGCGATTGGTGGCGTCGCGGGTGGCACTGGTCGCGACCATCCGCACCGCCGTCACCTCAAAGGACGAGATCAGCTCGGCGTACTCGGCCAGGGCCAATCGGGTGCGCTCGATCGCGGCCGGATCGAGCCGTCCGGTCCGGTCGACCCCGGCGCCGAGACGCACGATCCGCATCTGCCGAGTCAGCTCGGTGAACGATTCGTCGGCGGCGCGCTCGGCGATGAGCAATCGCACCGAGTTCGTCCCGCAGTCGATGCCGGCTACTCGCACGGCCCGCTCGGGATGCATGAACCGGCCAGCCACCAGGCGGGCATCAATGCCAGCGCCTCATCGCCCAGCGGGTTTACCCCGGGGCCGGCGGCCAGACTGTGCGCCACCAGCACGTGCAGACACTTGACCCGGGTCGGCATCCCGCCGGCGCTGATCCCGGTGATCGGCTCGACCCGTCCGATCGCTTCCCGGCGGGCGAGGTAGGCGTCGTGCGCGGCCTGATAACGCGCCGCCAGCTCCGGGTCGTCGAGCAGCCGCTGAGTCATCTCGCGCATCAGACCGGACGCCTCGAGCCGGCCCACCGCGGCCGATGCTCGTGGACAGGTCAGGTAGTACAGCGTCGGGAACGGGGTGCCGTCGGGCAGCGCGGGTGAGGTCTCGACGACATCGGGCCGCCCGCACGGGCAGCGGTGCGCAACCGCGCGTATCGCCCGCGGCGGCCGACCGAGCTGAACCGCGACGACCGCGCGATCGCTGTCGGCCAGGACGGCGTCCCCAGCACTCACGGGGAATGGTCGGCGGACTGGATGCTGCCCCACAGCCGCTGATTCCAGGTATTGCCGGCGATGGTCGTCGTGGACGTGCTCTTGCCGGCACTCGTGTCGATGCTCGACTGCTTGCCCGGCGAGATCACCTGATACACGGTGTCGCCCGGCATCGCGTACTGCAGCCGCAGACGGGCCTGGGCCTGGATGTAGGCCGGATCGCTGAGCTGGTTCTCCAGCTGCTGCAACTGGGCCAGCTGCTCGCGTGCGGCATCGCGTGAGGCCACCGACTGCGCCACGGCCGAGCGGGCCGCGAGGAAGCGGTGCATCGGCGCGGCCAGCAGGACGACCAACAGCACCAGCACCGCGCCGAGGATCAGCGCCCGGCCGGTCAGCGGTCGGCGCGCGCGCATCGTGCTCATCGGGTCATCGGGTCATCGGGTCATCTCAGGATCGACGACGACCGTCAGCTGGCCCGGAATCGGGGGAACGCACCGGCACCGGCATAGCGCGCGGCGTCGTCGAGCTCTTCCTCGATGCGCAGCAGCTGGTTGTACTTCGCCACCCGCTCGCTGCGGGCCGGGGCGCCGGTCTTGATCTGGCCACAGTTCACGGCGACGGCCAGGTCGGCGATCGTCGTGTCCTCGGTCTCACCGGACCGGTGCGACATCATGCAGCGGTATCCGCTGCGATGCGCGAGGTCGACCGCGTCGAGGGTCTCGGTCAGCGTGCCGATCTGGTTCACCTTCACGAGCAGCGCGTTGGCCGCACCCATGTCGATCCCGCGAGCGATGCGCTGCGGGTTCGTGACGAACAGGTCGTCACCCACGATCTGCACCTTCGAACCCAACTGCGTCGTCATGGTGGTCCACCCGTCCCAGTCGTCTTCCGAGAGCGGGTCCTCGATCGAGACGATCGGGTAGTCGGCCACCAGGCCGGCATAGAAGGCGATCATTTCATCCGACGTTCGGGCCGAGCCCTCGAACGCGTAGGAGCCGTCGGAGTAGAACTCGGTAGCGGCGACATCGAGGGCAAGGGCGACATCGGTACCCAGGGTCAGACCGGCCTTCTCGACGGCCTCGGCGATCAGGTCGAGCGCGGCCCGGGTCGAGTCGAGGTTGGGCGCGAAGCCGCCCTCGTCACCGAGCCCGGTCGAAAGACCCTTGGACTTGAGCACGGCCTTGAGCCGGTGATAGACCTCGGCGCCAGTACGCAGCGCCTCGGCGAAGGTGGCCGCGCCGATCGGGGCGATCATGAATTCCTGCACGTCGACGTTCGAGTCGGCATGGGCGCCACCATTGACGATGTTCATCATCGGGACGGGCAGCAGGTAGGCGTTCGGGCCGCCGACGTAGCGGAACAACGGCAGTCCGGCCGAGTCGGCGGCGGCCCGGGCGACCGCCAGCGAGACCCCGAGAATCGCGTTTGCGCCCAGGTTGCTCTTGTCGGAGGTGCCGTCCAGCGTGATCAGGGTCTGATCGACAAGGCGCTGCTCACTGGCGTCGAACCCGAACAACTCGGGCCCGATCGACTCGACAACCGCCTCGACCGCCTTCTGCACGCCGAGGCCGCCGTAGCGCGATCCGCCGTCACGCACCTCGACGGCTTCGAACGCGCCGGTGGACGCGCCGCTCGGCACCGCGGCCCGAGCCACCGTCGCGTCATCGAGCATTACCTCGACCTCGACGGTCGGATTGCCCCGCGAGTCGAGAATCTCACGGGCGTTGACGGCCTCGATGGTGGCCACTGCACGATCCCCTCAGCTGACGAAAATCTTCCCGGTCAACCCTAGCCGGGTCACCCAAGGCCGTCCGAACGCCCCGCCGCGGATTCATTCAGCTGCGCTCCTCGCTCGCTTCGCATCGCTGCGATGCTCCGCACACGCGATTCATTCAGCTGCGCTCCTCGCTCGCTTCGCATCGCTGCGATGCTCCGCACACGCGATTCATTCAGCTGCGCTCCTCGCTCGCTTCGCACGAACGAGTCTGATGTCACTAGTCGCCGGTGACGCCGTCGATTGCCTCGCGGAGCAGGTCGGCGTGGCCGTTGTGTCGGGCGTATTCCTCGATCATGTGCACGAGCAGCCAGCGCACCGAGATCATCACCCTGTCGCGCTCGTGCCAAAACTCGTCATCCAAGCTCGCGACTCCGGCCAGAACTTCGTCGGCTCGGGCGATCGCTGACTGCCAGGCGGTGAACGCTTCATCGACCAGGCCGGCGAGTTCGGTGCCCGTGGCCGCCGGCAGATGCAGATCGCCGTCTACGTCGTGCTCGGTGCTAAAACGGGCCGGTTCATCGATGCCGGCGACCCGACGGACGAACCACGTGCTCTCGACCTCGGCCAGATGCCGAACCAATCCGAGCAGGGACAGTTCCGACGGTGCGACCGCTCGCGTCGCGAGCTGCGCCGGCGTCAGCCCGTCGCACTTGATCGCGAGCGTCTCGCGGTGGTAGTCCAGCCAGCCGATCAGCATCGCGCGCTCGTCGGCCGACAGCGGCGGGTCGACGCGGTCCATTAGCTACTCTGCGCCCGACGAGGCCTCGGACCGGCGGATCGCGTCGCGGTAGGCGCGCGTCGTTCGGCGCAGCGCGGTCTCGGGGTCGATGCCGGCGCCGACCGCGCGCCCGACCAGCGCGAACAGCTCGGCGCCGACCTCGTCCGTCTCCTCGCCGGCGCGGTATGCCAGCTCGACGATCAATCCATTGCGCTGCGCGCGTTCGACCAGCGCACTGGCGTAGGCCAGCGCCGGCTGGGCGGCGGGAATGCCGTCGGTGATCGAGGACCGCTGCTTTTCGCGCTTCTTCAGCTGCTCCCAGCTCTGCTCGAGGTCGCCGGCCGTCGGCTCGGCCGGGCCGAAGTCGGAGTCGGAGTCGGAGTCGGAGTCGACGAGCGATTGTGCCCGCCGTTCGAATACGTGCGGGTGGCGGCGGACCAATTTACTCACGAGATCGCCGGCCACGTCCTCGATCGAGAAGCGGGTCTCGGGCGGCAGCTCCTGGGCCAGCCGGGCGTGGAAGAGCACTTGCAGCAAAAGGTCGCCTAGCTCTTCGCGCAATGACGCCGGGTCGCCGGTCTCGATCGCCTCGAGCGTCTCGTAGGTCTCCTCGAGCAGGTAGCGCGCCAGCGACTCATGGCTCTGCGCGGCATCCCACGGACAACCACCGGGCGAGCGAAGAGTGTCCATGACCTCGACCGCGCGCAGCAGCGCTACCGGCTGCTCAGCCGGGATCGGCAGGGACGAATCAGCCGGTGGCACTGGACGTGGTGGCGGTAGCCCCCGACACCTGCAGGAACGACGGTGTGGACGGGCCAGTGCCGACCTGCAGATTGGCTTCGTCCCAGTCGCCGTAACGAGGGCTCACCGAGATCTTGTCGTGCAGCTTGGCCACCGCCGGCGCAATGATCGAGCCGTCACCCGGGTCCTTGAGCAGGGTCGAGAGCACGGTGACCTTGGTCTGCTCGTCGAGGTAGAGCTGTCCGTATGCCTTGGTGTAACCGACCGACTCGGCCTCGCTCGCCAGGGCGTCGACACTGGTGATGCCCAGGGCCGTCAGCGCCGTCTTCTGACCGGCATCCAACTCGCCGGCCGTCGGGTGGTTGCCGGGCAGGCTGTGCAGTACCTGATCGATCAAGGCCGTACGGATCAAGGTGGTCAGGACATCCGACTTGGGGTTGTCGGGCACTCCCGTGCTCGGGTTCGTGTTGATCACGGCATCGCGGCTGAGGTAGCGGTTGACCGTGGTCTCAGAGATGCGGGTCGAACCGACGAACGCGGCCGCACCGGCGTGGTTCTGGCAGGCACTGAGCAGCGTCAGCGACAACACAGCGACACAGAGCACGCTGACGAGCTTCAGCGGACGGACGGAAGTCACCCGCAAAGCCTCTCATGGGCACTACCGTCGACGTCGTCGGGCTCAGCATCGCCGCAGAAGTGGGGTTTGGAATGAACGCACGTGGTCCGGCCGACTGCTGGCTGACCGACATGGACGGTGTCCTCGTCCATGAGGACAAGGCGCTGCCCGGCGCGGCCGACTTCCTGCGCCGCCTGGTCGAGCGCGATCGGCGATTCCTGGTGCTGACCAACAATTCGATCTACACCCCGCGCGACCTGTCGGCCCGGCTGGCCCGAGCGGGCCTGCAGGTTCCGGAGGAGTCCATCTGGACCTCGGCCCTCGCCACCGCCGACTTCCTGGCCGAACAGATGCCCGGCGGGACGGCCTACGTCATCGGCGAGGCCGGCCTGACCACGGCCCTGCACGAGGTCGGTTACGTGCTGACCGACCACGACCCCGATTACGTGGTGCTGGGTGAGACCCGGACCTACTCCTTCGAGGCGATCACCCAAGCGATCCGGATGATCGCCGCCGGTGCCCGCTTCATCGCCACCAACCCCGACGTCACCGGGCCGACGCCCGAGGGGCCGTTGCCCGCGACCGGGTCGGTAGCGGCGCTGATCACCAAGGCGACCGGCGCCGAGCCGTACTTCGTCGGCAAGCCCAATCCGATGATGTTCCGCAGCGCGATGAACCGGATCCACGCCCACTCCGAGTCGACCATGATGGTCGGCGACCGGATGGACACCGACGTGGTCGCCGGCATCGAGGCCGGCCTCGACACGATCCTGGTGCTCACCGGCTCGACCAGCGCCGACCAGGTCGATCGCTTTCCGTTCCGGCCGGGCCGGATTCTCGACTCGATCGCCGACGCGGTCGAACTCATCTAGCGAGCAACCACCCGGCACCGATCACCAGCGTCGCGAGGGTGACGGCCAGGAATGCCCCGACCCATACCAGTCCGGGGAGCCAGGTCAGCCGGGCCAGCATGTCGGCGTCGGAATCGGGCGCCTGGCCGCGGTACCGCGACCGCTGTAGCTCCAGCACCGGCCGGGGCGCGGCGAGCAGCAGGAACCAGGTGGCCGTATAGGCGAATCCGGTTTGGACGACCGCGCTCGCCCACCACGAGACGGCGAGCACCACAACCGCGGCGAGCACGATGGACCAGAGCCCGAACCAGTTGCGGATCTGGATCAGCATCAGCGCCAGCAGCACGATCGCCAGCCACAGCAGCCCGACGGGGTGGTGGAATTTGAGCAGCAGCGCGGCCCCCAGTCCCACGAGGCCCGGTCCGATATAGCCGGCGGCGGTGGTAACGATCATGCCGAGACCGGTGGGACGGCCGCGTGACAAGGTCAGCCCGGACGTGTCGGAATGCAGCCTGATTCCCTGCAGTCGGCGACCACTGAGCAGCGCGCCCACTCCGTGCGCCGCCTCGTGGGTGATCGTTACCAGATGCCGCGAATAGGGCCATGCTGCGGGCACGAGCACCAGCGCAAGGCCGATTGTGGCGGCGACGTAGACGGTGCTCAGCGCCGGCGGCGGCTGACTGGCCATCGCGCGATGCCACACCGCGGCCAGAACGTCGCTGCGCAGCACCGCTGCGTCCGTCACCTCGCGGATTTTGGCCCGACGGCGCCGACCGCGAAGGAACCGGGGGCGCCGCCGTAGGTCGCCAGCTGATAATTCCAGGCATCCCACGCGCTACTCACCATGTCGGTCAGGTCGTGAACGGCGAACCAGGCGAGGTCGGCCGCGATCCGTTGGGCCGAACCGACGATTCGCGCGGGATCACCCGGACGCCGCGGCTGTTCCGAGATCTCGAAGTCGATGCCAGTCACCGCGTGGACGGCGTCCACGATCTCGCGCACACTCGAGCCCGCCCCCCGACCGACGTTGTACACATCGGCGCACGGCGTCCCGTCCTCGAGGGCACGCGCCACCCGGACGTGCGCGTCGGCGACGTCGGCGACGTGGACGTAGTCGCGGATGCACGTGCCGTCCGGGGTCGCATAGTCGGTGCCGTAGATGACCGCCGGCTGACCGGACGTCACCGCCTTGAGCACCTTCGGGAAGCAGGTTGTGCGGGCTGTGGTCGGCCAGCTCGGGTGTCGCCGAACCAACCACGTTGAAGTAGCGCAACGAGGCCTGGCGCAGGCCCGGGTTCGCCCGCGCGACCGACCGCAGCAACCATTCGCCGGCGACCTTCGTCTGCCCGTACGGGTTCTCCGGGCCGAGCCGGCGCGTCCTCGGTGACGACATCGACGTCGGGCGTCCCGTACCAGGCCGCGCTGCTCGAGAACAGGAACCGGTCGATTCCGCGGGCCACGACGGCGTCGAGCAGCACTTGGGTGCCGGATACGTTCTCGCGAAAGTACTCGAGCGGGTGGTCCACCGATACGCCGGCGTACTTCAGGCCGGCGAGGTGGACGACGCCGGTGACGTCGTAGTCGCGCAGGACGCGCGCCACCACGTCCGCGTCGGTGATGCTGCCTTGCACGAACGGCACGCCGCTCGGCACGAAGTCGCGGTAGCCGGTGGCCAGATTGTCCAGCACGACCACAGGCGTGCCAGCCGCACCGAATGCCCGCACGATGTGCGAGCCGATGTAGCCGGCGCCGCCGGTAACCAGCCAAGTCACCGGGCCACCCTATCGGCCGGACCAGTGATCAGTGCGGAGTACTCGGGTCGATAGCGGCCGTCGAGATCAGAGGCCCAGGCTAGAGGATCCAGGCAACCCGGTGACGGCCAACGATGGAACTGCGACGTCGTCGGTCGGCGGACTCGACGTCGACCGTTGGCGGAGCTCGACGTCGACCGTCGGCGGACTCGACGTCGACCGTCGGCGGGCTCGACGTCGACGTCGGCGGACTCGACGTCGACGGTCGGCGGACTCGACGTCACCGTTGGCGGACTCGACGTCGACCGTTGGCGGACTCGACGTCGACGGTCGGCGGACTCGACGTCGACGACGTTGGCGGACTCGGAGGGCACGTCCGGCGGACTCGGACGATGACGATGAACCCGCGCCCGAGGTTGTTTGCGCGCCCGGCGGAACAACCCCACTGCTCTTCGCAGTAGTGGGCGCACTCGTGCGTTGCGCGGCCTTGGCCGACGAACCCGACGACCGCGGCTGATTCACCGTTGTCGCATCGATCGAACCCGACGGCGGCGCCTGAACAGTGACCGCGAGAACGGCGCTGAGCGGACCGGCCTGAGCGGTCAACGAAGCATCGCCCGGACCGACCGCAACCACGTTCGGGTCGCTGAACTTGGCGACCCGGTCGTCGCTGCTCGACCACACGACGCCGCTCAACAGCGTTGCGTTCGCCGCCGATCCGTCGCTCATCGTGCCGGACAGGTGCGGAACGGTTGATTGCCCGACGGCCAGCGTCACCGCTGCCGGCGAGACGGAGAGCTGCGAGAGGGTCGCGGGCGCGGGTTGCCCGGTTGCCTGCAGCCATGCGGTCTGAGCGCTGTCCTGGTCGGACGCCAGCCGGGTCAATAGCGCCAGCCGGGCGGCGGAGGAGGAATCCGACCCGCTCACGGCGACCGAGTACCCGATCGTCATGATCGCGCCGGGCGCGATATCGAAGCTGTACCGAACGACGGGATCCGCCCGCAGTACCGCGCTCGGCGCCGGATCGAACGTGATCATGCTGGCGTCGCTGGCGACCGACTCCGGAACGACGACGTCATATGACCCAGAGAGGGCGGCGCCCGTGGGATTGGTCAGCGACGCGCTCGAGACCAACTTGCTGCGATCCTTGCTCGCACCGGTGAGGGTCCAGCGCCGGGTGACGTTGAGTCCGGACGAGTACGAGGCCGGCGCGAACGCATACGTTACGCCCGGGTCCGGTGCCGGTGCGGCCATCCAGACGCGAGCAGCGACAGTGCCCACTGCGACGACGGCCAGGGTCAAACCGGCGGCGAGCCCGATCCGGACGCGCCGGCTCGGGCGAGCCCCGATCCGAATCCGGATCAACACCGGTGTGACGCGCGAACTGATTGCCACTACGACCGGTAGCGCTCGTACTCGGTGCGCGATCGGAGCGATCACTCGGCCCAGCCAACCCCGCACCGCCCGGTAGGGCCGGGCCAGCTCGCGCCGGATGGCGAGCCAGACCGTCGTCACGCGCGAAGTCACTGCCGTCACCACAGGCGAGGTTCGCGTCGCCCGGTAAGGCCGATTCAAGCCGGGGCGAAGCCCGGTCCAGAGCGACCCGAACCGAGTGGCGAACGCGTTCGAGACCCGCTGATACCGAACCGACATTGACTCGGCCAGTCGGCGTCGACCAGCAGCGGCCGATGACGTGCGGGATTGAATCGATGTCTGGAATGCGTCGCTGAGCCGACCGACCGTCATCGCGACGCCGCGACCCGACCCACGCAACGCCCGCGGCGCGGCGATCGCCGATCGCCATCCCCGCTTCGCCCCCGCGGTGCTGCGACCGATCGATCGCCGGGTGGTCGCCGCCAGCTGCATGACGACGCCCAGGCACCACGCCTTAACCGTGATCGCCAGGGCCACAAGTCCTCTCGCCGCACGAAGCCGTTCATGCGGCTCGGGCGCTTCTGGGCGCAGTTCAGCGATGCGGTCACTGCTGTCCACGGGACCGGGGGTCAACGATGCCAGCTGCCGCCGGGCCACACCCGCCGCGGGGCGTTCAGCCGCAACGGCCGCGAGCAGCCCGGCAAGGAACGTCGACAACTCGTCCGACACCTTGTCCGAGCGCACCAATTCCGCGGTGTCATCGAACGCCGGCGCCGACCCGAGGATCATTTGATGAAGCAGAGCGCCGACGGCGTAGACGTCGTCGGCGGCGGTCATATTCTCGGTCGCCGTATCGAGGGACATGGCGAAGTCGGTGACCCAGACGCGATCGTCCGGCGCGAGATAGACATTGTCCGAACTCAGGCCGCCATGGACCAATCCGACCGCGTGCGCTCCCTCGAGCGCGGCTAGCACCTGGCCTGCTATTTCTACCGCCCGACTGGCCGACATCGGGCCCGTCGCATCGAGAATGTCGCCTAAATTAGCCCCATCGGCCAATTCCGTAACAATGGTGACACCATCGGTATCGACCACAATTTCGCGTAGTGGCAATATGTTGGCGCATCCCGATCCCAATATCTGATCGTGCGCGCTGCGTAACCGTCCAACCCACTCGTCGCCTCGGGCCGGATCGGCCGGGACGAACTGGATCATCACCGATTGACCTGATGTGATGTCGACACCGCGGCGCAGATCGCCGAGGGCGCCGCGCCTGATCGCAGCCCCGATTTCGTAATTTTCCAGGGTCGCGGTCATGCCGAATCCCCCATTCCCCCGATAGCGTGGCGCGCACACTGCGTACAGCCTCGTCCCAGGATGTTAACTCGGCATTAGCGTTAGCGGTAATAGGCTCGGGTGCATTTCCAAGCGCTAACTACAGGCCGTGATTGTTTGTCCGAAATAGCTCACGCGCTGTGTGACCTCATCTCGGCCTTTTTGCCACAGCTGTCACATTCGGCCAGCGTGTGATCAAGCTGACCTGGCGATCGGTGCACGATCGGACGCGTCCGATCCCGATCGTTTAAGAGGACAGGGTTTCGATGACCTCGGCGCACCACCGCAGCAGGCTGGTGTCCCGCAACGGCTCACCACCGAACTTGGCAACCGTGAATGTGCCGTCCGGGTTGGTCACCCCGCGCGGACGAGCGACCGATACGACCGCCGTCCCAGGCTTGTAGAGCGTCTTCTCATAGAGCCGACTCAGCTTCAGTTGAGCGGACTCGGCCAGCACCATCGGCGAGAAAGCGAATGCTGTTGCCCTGCATCGCAACTTCGGTGATTCCGTACGTTCGACACAGCACCCGGAATCGCGCCACCGCGATCAGATTGTCGACCGGTTCGGGCAACGGACCGAACCGGTCGACGAGCTCGTCCGCGACCGCGTCGACGGCGACTTCGGTGCTGGCATTGGCCAGCGCGCGGTATGCCTCGAGCCGCAGCCGTTCCCCTGGCAGGTATTCGAGCGGCAGATTCGCATCGACCGGCAACTCGACCCGGACCTCGGCGAACTCGGCCTCGCCGGCGGCATCGCCGTCCCGGAAGTCGGCCACCGCTTCGCCGACGAGGCGTACGTACAGATCGAATCCGACGCCCTCGATATGACCAGCCTGCTCACCGCCCAGCAGATTCCCGGCGCCACGGATCTCGAGGTCTTTCATGGCGACAGCCATGCCGGCACCGAGTTCGGTGTGCTGGGCGATCGTGGCCAGCCGGTCATAGGCATTCTCGGTGAGCGGTTTCTCGGTCGGGTAAAGGAAGTAGGCGTAACCGCGTTCGCGCGCCCGTCCGACCCGCCCGCGGATCTGATGGAGCTGCGAAAGGCCCAGCATGTCGGCCCGTTCGACGATCAGCGTGTTCGCGTTGGGAATGTCCAGGCCGGATTCGACGATCGTCGTGGAGACGAGCACGTCGAAAGCTCTTCTCCCAGAACCCGAGCATGATCTGCTCGAGCGCATCCTCGCCCATCTGTCCGTGGGCGACGGCGATCCGGGCCTCGGGCACCAATTCACGCAGCTTTGCGGCCGCGCGGTCGATCGAGTCGACCCGATTGTGGATGTAGAAGATCTGACCATCACGGGCCAGTTCACGGCGGATGGCCGCGCTGATCTGTTTCGGGTCGTAGGCGCCGACGAACGTCAGGATCGGCTGACGCTCTTCGGGCGGAGTGAGGATGGTGGTCATTTCCCGGATGCCGGTGAGCGACATCTCGAGGGTGCGCGGAATCGGCGTCGCCGACATGGTGAGCACGTCCACCTCGGTTCGCAACGCCTTCAGGTATTCCTTGTGCTCGACGCCGAAGCGCTGCTCCTCATCGACGATGACCAGGCCGAGGTTCTTGAAGCGGACCGTTTGCTGCAATATTCGGTGCGTGCCGATGAGGATGTCGACGCCTCCCTCGGTCACATCGGCGATGGTCTTTTCCGCGTCGGCCGGATGGGTGAACCGCGACAGCTCGCGGATCGTCACCGGGAACTGCGACATTCGTTCGGTGAAGGTCTGCAGGTGTTGGTGGGCCAGCAACGTCGTCGGCACCAGAACCGCCACCTGGGTGCCGTCCTGAACCGCCTTGAAGGCCGCCCGCACGGCGACCTCGGTCTTGCCGTAGCCGACGTCGCCGCAGATGATGCGGTCCATCGGGATGGGCTTCTCCATATCGGCCTTGACCTCGTCGATCGCGGCCAGCTGGTCGATCGTCTCGACGTAGGGAAAGGCGTCTTCGAGCTCGCGCTGCCACGGTGTGTCCGGGCCGAACGCGTGACCGCTGGTGGCCATTCGCGCGCTGTACAGGCGGATCAGTTGCGCCGCGATCTCGCGGACCGCCTTTCGGGCCCGCCCCTTCGCCTTGGCCCAATCGGCGCCACCGAGCTTCGACAGCGACGGCGCGGCACCGCCGACGTACTTGGTCACCTGGTCGAGGGCATCGGTCGGCACGAAGAGCCGGTCACCGGGTTGGCCGCGCTTGGATGGCGCGTACTCGATGATCAGGTATTCGCGCTCACCGCCGTTGATCGTGCGCCGCACCATCTCGACGTAGCGCCCGACGCCGTGCTGCTCGTGGACGACGTAGTCACCGGCCGCCAGGTCCAGCGGGTCGATGGCATTGCGTCGCCGGGACGGCATCTTGGTGCCGTCGCGGCTCTGGACGCCGCGCTGACCGGTGAGGTCGGACTCGGTCAGGAACGCGAGCGCCAGCGACGGCGCGACCAGCCCGGCATCCAGCCGGCCGGTCGTCACCTGCACTACGCGGGGCAGCGACGTGATCTCGGTGACCAGACGAGCGGCGATATCTACCTGGGCCATCCGCTCGACGGCCCGTTCGGCCGAACCATGCCCGTCATAGACCAGGACGGCCTGCCAGCCGGCCCGCATCCAGCCGCGCAGGTCGTGCAGGGCCGCATCGGTGTCGCCGTGGTACATCGGGGCCGGTTCGAAGACGCTGGTGACCGACTCGACGCCGGAATCGGGGTCCAGCCCGAACGGGGTGATCGACCACCACGGCAGCCCGATCTCGGCCGCGTCGGCCTGCGCGTCGGCGAGCTCCCACAGGGAGGCCGCGCCCAGGTCTATCGGCGCCCGGCCGCCGCCGGCCGCAGCGGCCCAGGACGCGTCGAGGAATTCCGCCGACGTACGCACCAGCTCGGCGGCGCGCGTACGAACCCGTTCGGGGTCGCACACGACGACGTGCGTCCCGGCCGGCAACTCGTGCAGCACCAGGCGCAGGTCGTCGACCAGGACGGGCGAGAGCGCCTCCATGCCCTCGACCGCCTCGCCGCGGCTGATCGGGTCGAGCATCTCGGCCAGCTCGGGATGCTCGGCCGAGAGCTTGGCCGCGCGGGCCTGCACCTCGGAGGTGAGCAGCAGCTCGCGGCACGGCGGCGCCCACAGCCCGGCCGGCGCCAGCTCCAGCGAACGCTGATCGGCCACCTTGAAGTAGCGGATCTCTTCGACGTCCTCGCCCCAGAACTCGACCCGGAGCGGGTGCTGTTCGGTCGGCGGGAAGACGTCGAGGATGCCGCCGCGCACCGCGAACTGGCCCCGGCGCTCGACCAGGTCGACCCGCGCGTATCCCGCCATCACCAGGTCGTAGACGATCGCCGAGAAGTCGCGATTGATGTCGCCGGCGTGCAGTTCGACCGGAGTCAGCTCGCCGAGCCCAGGTACCTGCGGCTGCAGCAGCGATCGCACCGGCGCCACCACGACCGACAGCGGGCCGGTGGCCGGGTCATCGGCCGATGGGTGGGCCAGCCGGCGAAGCACCGCCAACCGCTGCCCGACGGTGTCGGCGCCGGGCGAGAGGCGTTCGTGCGGCAGCGTCTCCCACCCTGGGTAGACCGCAACCGACTCCGGCGGCAGCAGGCAGCGCAGCGCAGCGGCCAGATCATCGGCCTCACGGCCGGTGCTGGTGATCGCGAGCACGGTCCGCCCGCTCCGAGACGCGAGTGCGGCCAGTCCGAGCGGCGCGAAGCCCGGCGGCGCGGTGACGGTCAGCGCAGGCGCATCGACCGATTCGACGATCCGGGTGAGCGCGGGGTCGCCGACAGCGCGGTGATTGGCCGGCTTCACCGAGCGCGGCGTTGAGCAGTCCGGCCAGACTCATCCGGTTCGCGGCGCCTTCCGACTAGACATCTGTGGGGGAAACTCCAGCCTACGGCGCCATAGGGGGCGACCGTGCGGTGGTCGGACCGGTCCAGTCCCGGGCCCCGGTGAAGGCCCGACTTGGTCACATTTCACCCTCTGCTGTGTCCGATTAATACGTTTTATGCCTCCTTCGGCTTGTTCAGTGGACATTAAGTTGGCGTGTGGCGGCCAGGGGCGATACATTAACCACGTGCTTCCTGGGGGGAGGCGCTACAACGTCGGGGGAGTTCTCATGTCTGGTACGTCGATTACACACGGCCGTGGCCGTCGCTACTGGGTCAGCACGATTGCGCTTTCGGTACTTCTGAGCGGTGCGGGTCTGTTGTTCGCCTCGTCGGCATCGGCCGTCGATACCTCGCCCACCGTGGCGTATCCACCGCCGCCCTCGTGCTCGCTGACCGTCGGCAGCGTCGATCTGGCGCCGAACCAGTCGGTCAACGTAAGCGGCGACGACTTCACGCCCAACACCCCGGTCACGCTGACGCTCGACAGCTCGGCGACCGTACTCGGCACCTTCACCAGCGACAGCGCCGGCAAGTTGACCGCGGCAGTGACGATGCCGTCGACGCTGACGGCCGGCTCGCACCAGATCATCGCCAGCGCGAACAATCTCAGCTGCCAGATCGGCGCCAGCGACACCGCGGTGACGACCTCGACCACTCCGCCCAGCAGCAACACCGACTTCAGTGGGCTCGCCTTCACCGGATTCGCTGCGATCACGGTGGCGGTACTCGGTGGGCTACTTCTGATCGGCGGACTTGCGTTCCAGCTGATCGGCCGTCGCCGCCGCGTGTGATCTCGCTTGGAGTCGACGCCCTCGAGCGCGCGCACCTCGAGCCCGCTCAGGCGCCTGCGAGCTCGAGGCGTCGCCTCTAAGCGAACGAAGATCGTCCGCCGTTGCGTGCTGATCGTCGGTGCGCTGGTTCTCCTCGGTGGATTGCTCTGGCTGATCGTCACGGCAGTGCTCGTCCGCAAGGACGTGACCGCGCTCAAGGCCGAGTTGCCGCAGCTGCGTAGCGAGATATCGGCCGGGCAGCTCGATGAGGCCACGGCGACGTCGGGCGAGATCGCTGGCCACGCGCACCACGCGCACAGCTTGACCAGCGGACCGGCGTGGTGGGTCGCCCAAGAGGTGCCGTGGGTCGGCGAACCGGTGCGCTCGGTTCGCACGATCGCGGCCCAGAGCGACCTGCTCGGCCGCGACGTGTTGCCCGGGGTGCTGCAGGTGGCTTCAAACATCACCGCGGACGGGCTGCTCTCCGGCAACCAGGTGGATCTGTCCCGCCTCGTCACTGCGGCCCCGGTGTTGCAACACGCCGCCGCCGCCGCGCAGCGAGCTACGACCCAGGTCAGCCAGCTGCCTCGGCACACCTTGCGTCGGCAGCGTTGATTCAGCTCGGGCAACCGTTGAGACCGACCTGATCCAGATTCGAGACGAACTCCAGGCGGCGTCGCGAGCGTCACAGATCCTCCCGCCCATGCTCGGCGAGTCCGGCGTCAAGCGTTACTTCGTCGGTTTCCTCAACGACGCCGAAGCGCGGGGCATCGGCGGACTGCCGGGGGCGTTCGCGATCCTGACCGTCGATCACGGCAAGTTGGCCTTCACCCACTTCGAGAGCGATTCCGCGCTGGACGGTATTTCGGCGAAAGTCGACCTCGGGTCGGATTATGCGGCTGCCTACGGGCGCGACGATCCGACCGACCTCTATATCAACTCCGACGTCAGTCCCGACTTCACCGACGCCGCGCAGATCTGGGCTTCGATGTGGGAGCAACAGTCGGGTGAGAAGGTCGACGGCGCCATCGCGCTCGATCCGACCGCGCTCAGCTACCTCTGGACGCCACCGGTCCGGCGACCACCGATTCGGGGATCGAGATCAATTCGGGCAACGTCGTGTCACTGACCCAGCAGGAGTTGTACAGCCAGTTCACCGACGTCACCGCCCGCCGCGAATACCTGATCTCGATCGCCCAAGCGGTCAGCCAGAAGTTGCTCACGGGCGGCAGCCCCAAGCAATTGGCGAGTGCGGGCGCGCGCGCGGCGCAGCAACGCCGATTGCTCGTCTGGTCCTCGGACGCCCCAGTCGAACAGCTGCTGATCGAGTCCGGCTACGCGGGCACACTGCCGAGCACGAACGCGCCGTCGACCGGGTTCGCCGTGGTGAACGCGGCCGGTACCAAGCTCGACTACTACCTCGACCGAACCATGAGCTACGAGCGGTCGAGTTGTTCGGCCGGCGCGGCGACCGCCACATTCACCCTCCACAACGGCGCACCGACCTCGGGGCTTCCGCCCTACGTGACCACCCGCCTCGACAGCCAGGCGGCCACGGCGGCGCCCGGCGACAACCGGTTGCTAGTGACCTATTACGGCTCGGCCGGCGCTTCGATCGCCGCGATCACGGTCGACGGAAAACCCGTGTCCTTTTCCGTCGGCCGGGAGCAAGGACTGAGTCTGGCTACGGTTGATCTGGAACTTCCGGTCGGAGCGAGCCGGACGATCGCCGTACACGTGAACGAACCCAAGGCAGTCAAACCGCTTCAAGTGCTCAAGCAGCCGCTCGTGCGGCCGATGAGTACAACGGTGTCCGGGCCATCGTGTTAAGCAGCCCGGATCCGACGAGCAAGACGTATCGCCTGATTAGTAAGGGCCTGTAAGATGGCTGAGCGACACCGAGCAGCTGCACCTGCCAGCGAGCATCATGATCGGACCCCGCGCTCAGCGCAGATCGTACGAGCGGAGACAGGAAGCTGACTATTCGGCAAGCGCTGAAAGTCCTATGGCGCCGACGACTCCTCATCGTAGGAGCAATTCTTCTCGCGGCATTTGCGGCGGCGTTCTATGTGCACTCGCAAACGCCGAAGTACCGCTCCACTGCGACGGTTCAACTGGCCGCGGCCCAAGGGACGACGGCCGTCGCACCCAACCTTCAGTTGGTCACGGGCGTGGATGTAGCCGCCGCCGCCGCGAAGGCGCTGGGCAGTTCTGACAGTGGCGGTCTGGCCGACTCGGTCACCGCGTCCTACGACGACGTGAACAATGTCGTCGATATCAGCGCGACGAACACCTCGAGCCGTGCAGGCCGCGGCGGTGGCGAATGCATTCGCTGTCGCCTATATAAACGAACTGGTGAATCAAAGCGCCAAGAACCTTGGCCGCCCTGCAGGCGGCCCAGGCCAAATTGGCGGCGCAGATAAACACGCTGGCCGCACAGGGTGGCGCGAATCCATCGCAGGTCATCCTTTCCCAGCTCACCAGCCTCGAGGCGTCGTATCAGAGCATCTACACCCAGGTGACAGCCGCCAGCGTCGCGCCGGCTCCCGCGACCCTGCTGCAAGAGGGCAAGGCCGGCGTCTCGACGGCGTCATCGGCGGTGAACACGATCGGGCTCGGTGCCTTGATCGGCCTGCTCGCCGCCGCCGGGTTTGCGCTGCTGCGCGAACCGTTCGACACCAAGGTCCGCGAGTTCGAAGAGGCCGAGAAGACCTCTGGACGCCCGACTCTGGCCCAACTCCCGTATGCCCGGCAGTTCCGGCCGGGTGACACGCCTTTGCCGGTCGTCACCCAACCACGGACCCCCTTCGCCGAGTCGATCCGCGAACTTCGCACGTCGGCCCAGGTGTTGCTGAACACCTCGGCAACGCCGGTCCTGCTGGTCACCAGTCCCGCCCCGTTCGACGGCAAGACGTTGGTCTCGGCCAACCTCGCGGCGTCGTACGCGCTAAGCGGGAAGCTGACGATCCTCGTCTCCGGCGACCTGCGCCGCCCTCGAATCCACGAGTTCTTCGGCACGAACGAGACCGACCGGGGCTTGGCCGAACTGCTCGACGGGCCGGCACCGACTCGCGACGATGTCGAGAGCTACCTGCGCGAGACCCCGGTCGAGGGGCTGTACCTGCTCCCACCGGGATTCCCGCACGGCGATCCGGCCGACGCGCTGGCCAGCCCGGCGATGGCCGAGACGTTCAACCAGCTGCGCACGCTCGCTGACATCGTCATCATCGACTCTCCGCCCGTGCTCGCTGCTGCCGATGCATCGATCGCCGCGTCACACGCAGATGGCGTGATCCTGGTCGTTCGCGCCGGCAAGACCCAGCGTCCGGCGCTGGCCGAGACGATGAAGCGGTTGGAGTCCGCGCACGTGAAGGTCCTCGGACTCGCCTTCAACCGGGTCAAGCGCATCACCGGGTCTGCCTACCGCGACCACTACCTGTCGGCCGACCGGGGGGCAGCGACGGAGTCGCTCGAACCGACGGCGGATGCGCCAGCCGCGACCCCTACAGAACAACGTGTGAGCGAGGCCGCTCAGCGGCCGGCCGACGAACTCAACGGCAACCCATCTGCACCGGCTCGGGACGGGCGGGTCGACGCACCGGTACCGGCACCGGCACCGGCACCGGCACCGGCACGAACATCTACCGACGACATCCGCAGCGAGCGAACCGCTTCCGACGAACCGCAGGAGGACCGGCAGGCGGTCGACGATCGCGCGGATGCAATCAACGGCAAGGTCAACGGATCGACGAGCAGGTCAACGTCCCAACACTGATCGGTAGACCGCCAGCGTCTCAGCCGCTTGGCGACCGATCGTGAACTCGGCTCGCTGCAGATCACGCAACACCTGTCCGTACTGCCGCAACTTTTCCTCGTCGGCCGCCAGCTCGGCCAGCAACTGACCACCGGCAGCGGGCGACGCTGCGCTGAACATCGCCGCTCCCTCGACCTGACCGGCGGTCTCATCGTGCCCGCCGCCGCGGGCGGCCACCACCGGTCGGCCGGCGGCCATCGCCTCGACCACCGAGAGCCCGAACGGCTCGTCGGGGCGAGGGGCGAGGAAGATCGACGCCTGCGCCAATAGCGTTGGGACGTCACTGCGGGAACCGAGGAAGTCGACCGATCGATCGACCGCCAACTTTTCGGTCAGTCTGGCCAACGCGGGTCGCTCGGCGCCGTCGCCGGCGATCTTCAGACGCCAACCGCGGTCGGCGAGACCCGACTCGGCCCACACCTCGATGGCGAGATCGGTCCGCTTCTCGACCTCCAATCGCTGGGCGACCAGCACCCACGGCTGCCGCTCGGCCGCGAGGTCATCGCCAACATCGAGGACGCCTGGACGGATGACCACGGTCCTACCTTCGACGCGACTCGCGACGAACGTGCTGATCGCCAACTGTCGGGTCATGGCCATCGTCAGCACTCGCCCGACGAGACGACCGGGTACGGATGAGCCGCGCCGCTGGGCAAAATGCCTCGTGCACACAATCGGCGCGCGGTAGAACGGCCACGCCAGCGTGGCGGCGGTCTCGGCCGCCGTCATGTGCGCATGGACGATGTCGATCGGGCCCAGCCGGGCCAGCGCTGCGGCAGCAGCCCAGACGGTGGCGCCGGGATGCCATTGGACGGCACTGTCGGCCAACTCGGCCGTCATCCGGGCCGGCGATCCGCCGATGACGACGACGTCGCAGCTGGAATCCGCGAGCGCGCGGGACAGCGTTGCGACGTAGCGCTCTGCACCCGCGAAAGCATTGGTGCAGATGACGTGCGCGACGCGGATCCGCGCCGGGCCGCTAGGCACGATCGACCATCTTCATCGGCCCTTTCGCGTAGGTCCGCAACCGCGCTCGGGCCCGGGCGCGACGCTCATGTCCGGGCGCTGCGGAGCGCGCGGCCGCGCCGACGATCGCGGCACTGCGATAGGCCCACCAACCCCAGCGCCCGTAATGCTTGCGGATGAGCAGCTCGTGCGACGCGTGGAAGTACCCCTCGCGGACGGCCGAATCGCCGCCGGTGCCGGCGCCGACGTGCATGGCATCGACTCCCGGAACCAGGCCCGCCCGCCAACCGGCCCGAAACGCGCGCAACTGCCAGTCGGTCTCTTCGGCGTAGAGGAAGAACCGCTCATCGAAAGGGCCGACCTCGGCCAGCGTTTGACTCCGGATCAACAGAATCGATCCGATGACGAATCCCCGTCGGTGCGGGATTCGGCCCAGGCCCAGGTTGTCCAACCAGGCCCGCGCCGGGCTCGGAAACGGCCAGCGAACGCGCGCCGGATGGCCCTGCGGATCGACCTGGACGGGGGCAACGCATCCCAGCGAGTCGTCGGCGGCGAGCGCCGATCGCAGCTTGGTTATCCCATCGAGGCCGATCGCCGCGTCCGGGTTCAGCAGCAGCACATCGCGGTTCGAATCGGCGCGCCGAGCGAGGGCGTAGTTCACGCCGGCACCGAAGCCGAGATTCCGCCCGGGGTCCAGGTAGCCCGCCCCGAGCCGCTCAGCCAGCGCACGGGTGCTGGGTAATGAGGAGTTGTCGACGATCGTGACCGGCAGGTGGCCGGCAATCGGCCGAAGCGCGTCGGCCAACTGGTCCGGTTCACCGTAGGCGACGACGATCACGTCGAGTCCCGACGAAGGTGGCTGGGGGTGAGTGAGCGCCCGGTACAGGGTCTGCATGCCTTGGGCGACGGCCTGCCAGGTATAGAGCATCGACCGATCAAGACCCGCCGCCCGCAACTTCTGCCAGCGCTCGGGGTCGGACGCGAGGGCGCTGATCGCGGCCGCCAACGCGACCGGATCGCCGGGTGGAACGAGCAAGCCGGCGCCGCCCACCACATCGGGCAGGGCGCCGGAGTCGCTCGCGATGACTGGGACGCCACTGGCCATCGCCTCCACGGCGACCCGGCCGAACTGTTCCAACCAGTTCGGCGTCGGCAACGAGGGAACGACGAGGACGTCGAACGTTCGATAGAGCTCGGCCAGTTCCGAGGTGCCGGCGTGGCCGTGGAAATCGAGCCGGTCACCAATCCGGAGCCGAGCCGCCTGCGCCCGCAGCGAGGCCTCGTCCGGTCCGGCGCCGACCAGGACGACCTTAGAGTCGGGCGGGGCGGCCGGGTCGGCTACCGCGTCGAGCAGGACGTCCACGCCCTTGTAGTCGACCAATCGGCCGACATATCCGATCACGAACTCATGGCTGGGATGATCGCTCTCGCGAGGGGCGAACACGGCCAGGTCGACCCCGAGCGGAATCTCGGCGACGACACCGCGCAGCCCTTTCTTGCGAACGATGCGGCCGGCGTCGGTGTTACAGACCGATACCCCGCCGGCGCGCAGCAGCGCCCAGCGTTCCATCCAGCGGAACGGCGGCGGGTACCGCTTCTCGATGTTCTGCGCGGAATAGAGCACGAAGGGCGTTCTGACTCGACGCAGTGCGCGAAGGATCAAGACCTCGAACGTGGCGATGCTGCAGGGCTCTTCGTGAATGTCGATCACGTCCCAGCGACCTTGTCCGAGCAGCCGCCAGATCGGACGCGGCGCGTAGGCGAACAAGTTGGGATGACTCCCCCACGTACGTACCGGGGTGGCGAAGTCGTCGCCGTCGGCGGTGAACGCAACGATTTGGCCGCCCTCGACCCAGCTGCGAGCCGAGATGAGCTCGAGGTCGATGCCGTCGGCGCGCAGGACGCGATCGCGCTCCCGCCAGGCCGAAACGACCGCAGAGTGCGAGATGCGTAGCACACGCACAACTGACTCCACTCGATAGAACATCGACGGCAACCCGCACAACCTGAACCGGCGGGCCGAGCACGGTCGAGCACGGTCGAGCTGGAAACGTAGCAGACCGGCTCTCGCGCGCGCAGCCGCAGGCCACAGTTTCGGCAATAGGATGGTCCTCCCCCGAGCTCGAGGATCGCCAAACCTATGCCTAACGTACTGCTGGTGTGCACCGCGAACCGGTGTCGCTCCCCGATCGCTGCGGCAGTGCTGCGGCAGCGATTGCCGAGGCGATCACCGGTGACGGTCAGTTCGGCCGGGCTGTTGCGTCAGGTCGAGCGGCGGGTTCCGGACGAGGGAATCGCGTTGATGCGTCGCTTCGGCATCGACCTCAGCGAGCACCTGAGCCAGCAGATCGACCAGACCCGGATCGATTCCGCCGATCTGATCCTCACGATGACGCGCGGGCAACTGCGTGAGCTTGTCGCCATCAGTTCGACGTCATGGCTCAAGTCCTTCACGCTGAAAGACTTCATCCGGCGAATGGAATGCGAGCCCGATATCGACATCGTCGGCGCTCCCGAGATCGCGTTCGAACGATTGAACGTCGAACGGCGCCGTGAAGAACTCCTCAGTGCTGCGGACTCCAACGATGTGCGTGATCCGATGGGGCAGTCGTTAGCGATCTGGACCGAGGTCGTCTCCGAGCTCGTCAACTATGCAGATCGACTTTCGCACGTTCTGGCGAGTCCGCGAGCGGTACGGCGCGATCTCGACTCTGGGCGCCGAGCGCGGCACCGACGATGAGCCACGGCAAGGAGCTTTGCGACGCCACCCAGAACAGGTCCAACTGGCCCTGCACGAGCCGGGCACTAATGACGGCTACGGCCAACACCCCGTAGCGCGGGTCGACCCGCCAGAGCAACCACAGCGCCGCGAACGCGGCGATCAGGAATGCCGCCAGCCCCACTACACCGCCGGAGGTCAGCATTTCGAACTCTGCATTCGGCGGTTGGAACTGGACCGAGAAGCGCGTGGTGTACCACCAGCGCAGACCGACCCCCAGCCACTTCGATGACTCCCAGATCGTCAACGAGTCCGAATACCATTGGAGTCGTTGGTGCGCAGCATTGAACTTATTGCCCGAGGCGAGCTGATTCGCGGTGACTACGTAGGCGATGACGATGAGGGGAATCATCGATAACAGCACGATCCTTGAGCGGCGCCCAATTCCCCGGCTACGCAGCAGGACTAACAGGACGCCGACGGCCAGGCCGATCATTGCTTGCTTGGACTGGGCCGCGAGAATACCGACGGCGAGCACGACGACCGCGCCGTTGGACGCGCGTGGCGACCAGCCCAGCCACGCCGGCCGGGCATAGGCGACGATGGCGCCCAGCGAGAGCAAATCGCCGAGAGCGTTCTTCTGAAACGTTGGTAGATAGACCGGTTGGAAATGTGTCGTTATTGCGTGCAGACAAGCCCAGCCGGACAGGAAGACACATCCCAGCAGGTAGAGCGACATTCCCGTCCGGGCGCGACCTGCCCGAGCGACCACGTAGCCGACCACCAGGCTCCCGCCGACCAGGAACGTCTCATGGATCCATTCGACGACGTTGGCCTGGTACGGGTTGTACACGAGCACCGGGATGAGGCAGGCCTGGTAGAAGGCGACGATCCACAGCAGCGAGCGCAGCTCAGGGGACTCGTCCGTCCGCAACTGCAGCAGCGCGCAGAGCGTGCCCACGAACAACACCAGGTCCGAGAGACTAAGGCCGCCGCCCGAGCCGGTTCGTGAAAGCAGCAGCATCGCCGGGAACGTGAGAACTGGGAAGATCAGCGGATCGAAGGCGATGAGGCCGACCGCGCCAATCGCGACGGCAGCAAGAAGCGCCATGTTCGCGTCGCGACCGGCCAGGTAACCGAGACCACCGACAACTACTGCGACCGTGATGAATCGGATGACGCGCCCGCCTGAGTATCGTTCGGCTAAGTTAGGCGAGGCGGATGCCATGACGCGAGCGTACAAGAGCGGTCGCCGACCCGCTGATATTGCGGGTACGAGTACAGGAGACGAATGGGCGAGGGTGACCTAATAAATGATCCTCGGCCGCCCGGTCCCCTGGACATAGTCTGTTGCTCGCTCGAGAACTGGGACGATATCTGGCGGCGAAACCAATTCCTGGCCGCCGAGATGCTCGGGTCGAACCCGGCCGCTCGGATCCTGTTCGTCGAGCCGCCCGTCGACATGGCGTGGGCCGTGTTACGGCGCCAGCGAGTCAACCGCTCTCGGTTACGCCCGGCCGGTGATACCGGGCGGTTGTGGTTGTTCACGCCCCGCAAGTGGGCGCCGCGCCGCGTCTGGCCCTATGTCGATCTCGGCCTCGGTCGCCAGGTCACCCGGGCCGCCAAGAGGGTCGGCTTCACCGCACCTCTGCTGTGGCTCAACGACAACACCTACGCTCCGCTGGCCCTCAGACCGGGCTGGCCGACGCTGTACGACATCACCGACGACTGGCTGCACGCGGGCCAAGGCGCTCGAGAGCTCGAGCGCCAAGTGCGCAACGACAACTTGGCCCTGCAGACCGCGCGCGAGGTGGTTGTGTGCTCGCCCAATCTGGTCGACACTCGCGGCACGTCTCGTCCGGTGCACCTGATTCCGAACGGCGTCGACGTCGCGTTCCTGCGAGCTCCCCAGCCGCGGCCGGCCGATCTGCCGGCCTCTCCGATCGTGCTGTACACCGGAACGCTGAGCGAGACCCGACTCGACGTCGATTTGTGTTGTGATCTGGCCCGCCGACTTCAAGATGACGCCGTTGGCACTTTCGTACTGGTCGGACCGAACTCCTTGACGACCCAGAACACCGATCAGCTCACCGCGGCTGGCGCGCTCGTCCTCGGCGCCCGGCCGTACAAGGATCTGCCCGGCTATCTGCAGGTCGCGGACATCATCGTCGTCCCGCATGTCGTGAGCCCGTTCACCGAGAGCCTCGATCCGATCAAGGCGCGGGAGATCGTCGCGGTCGGCCGTCCGGCGGTCTCAACCCCGGTAGCCGGGTTCCGTGACCTCGGACCGCCGGTCACGGTGGCCACCGCTGACCAATTCGTCGGCGTGGTCCTCGAGCTGCTCGCGAAGGAATCGCTCCCGGCGGGGCCCGGGCCACTCCGGCAGAGCCCTACGTCGTGGTCGGACCGCGCTCGGGAGTTCTCAGTGATACTTCGAAAATGCCGGCAACCGGAGCACGATCAGATCCAGCCCGGCTGACCGGCTGTGGTCCACAACTGGGGCGACTTGTCACCCGGGGCCGTTCACCCGCGTCGTGCGAGCGGCATCCGCGTGGGGTTGAGCGCTGCCAATTCCTCGTCGATGATCTCGTGCAAGCGGGCCTGGAATCGGCCGGTCGAGAATTTGCTGGCGTGATCCTCGAGCGCACCCACGTCCCAGGACTGTCGGGTCGCGCGCTCGATGGCGCCGGCAATATCCGATGCCACCGGGCGGTCGAAGAACACTCCGGTCCGAAACGCGACGACAGTGTCGAGGTAACCGCCGTCATTCAAGACGATCGACGGTTTGCCGAATGCCGCGGCCTCGAGGGGCGACAGACCGTAGTCCTCGTAGGAGGCGGCGATCAGGCCCGTGCAGTTGCGATAGAGCCAGCTCAGTTGGTCGTCGTCAACCCGCCCGAGCAGGCTGATCGCACCATCGAGCGCGACGAGCTTCTCCAGACGGGTTCGTTCCGGGCCGTCGCCGACAATCACCAGGCGGGCCCCGGCGACGAGCCGTACGGCCTCGATCACCGCATCGACGTTCTTGTACGGCAGCAGTCGCGCCACGCAGAGGAAGAAGCCGGGCTCTAGATCCGGCACTGCACGCTCGGGCCCGCCGGGAATAAGCGCGGGCGGCGGTGGCAGAACCTCGGCCTCGATCCCGTACGCGCGACGAATCGCGTCGCGGGTCACGGTCGAGTTTGCGAGATACCGGTCAGCCGATAACGCAGCGCGTCGATCCCAACGGAGCAGCCCTGGTCGCAACAGTCTGAGCGCAGCCGTGATTGGGGCCCGCCGCATACGCTGAAGAAGTCTCTTGTCGCGGTTGGCACCGAGGTAACGATCCGGCTGGTACAGCCAGCGAGCCGGCGCGTGGCAATAGACCACCTTCCGGCCCGTCGTGCGCAGACCATGTGCCCAACCACTGGAGCTGGTCAGCAGAACGTCGGCATCGACGCGCATCGACGAGGTGGCTCGAGCAAGCAGGGGCAGCGCGAGCCGGTGCCGTGACCTGAGTGAGGCATGGCGGTTCAAGTTCGAGACTCGAACGTCGACGTCGGCGAATTCGGGGAACGTATTGGGCGGGTCGTACAGGCTCGTGTACAGCGGCGCACCCGGAAATGCGTCAGCGAAGGCGAGAGCCACCCGCTCGGCTCCGCCGCGCTGGGTCAGATAGTCATGACCCAGAGCGATCGCTGACTTGGACACGACTCTCCCCGACGTTTCTTCAGCCAAAAATACCCGACATCGCCCTATCGACCAGATTGGCGCGTCTCTTAGCGCAGGCACGGTGCGCTTTTAGTAGGCACCCTCTCCGTGAACGACGGCTCGAACCGTCTTCCACAAGATCATCAGATCGAGGACTGGCGACCAGTTCTCGACGTAACGCAAATCGAGACGCACCGATTCGTCCCAGCTCAGGTCGCTGCGACCACTCACTTGCCACAGGCCGGTCAGACCGGGCTTGACCAGGAGCCGACGACGGACGTGATCCTCATACTTCGCCACCTCGGCCGGCAACGGCGGGCGCGGGCCCACCAGAGACATCTTTCCCGACACGACGTTCAGCAACTGCGGCAGCTCGTCCAGCGAGTACTTGCGCAGAACCCGGCCGACACGAGTGACTCTGGGATCCTCGCGAAGCTTGAACAACACGCCGTTGCCCTCGTCGTGCTGAGCCAGATCGTCGAGCCGATCGGCCGCGTCCGCGGTCATCGAGCGGAACTTCACCAAGGTGAAGACTTGGCCATCGCGGCCGACGCGAGTCTGCTTGAACAGTGCGGGGCCCTTACTCGTCAGCCGAATGATGACCCCGATGGTGAGCAGTGTCGGGGCCAGAATCACCAGGACGGCCGCGGCCACCGTGCGGTCGATACCGTCCTTCAGAACCCGCCGCGGCCCGGAGAACTGGGGCTGCTCGACGTGCAGCAGCGGCAGTCCGAGGATCGGCCGAATATGCAGCCGCGCGCCCGCGATCTCGACCAACCCGGGCGAGACGACGAGGTCGGTCTCCATGCCCTCCAGCTGCCACGAGATCCAACGCAGCCGATCAGCCCCTATCTCTTGCGAGGAGGTGACCGCAACCGTGCTGGCGCGAGCAAGCAGAACCACCTCGCGAATCGAGTCGAGGTCACCGAGGATCGGGATCCCGGCGTCGTGCAGGATGCGGACAGCCTCGGGGTCCTCACACAACTCGATCGGCAGGCAGGCGCCGACCACGCGCATGCCCGCATGAACGTCGCCGCGCAGCTTCGTGACCAGATCGACGATCGAATGGGGGCCGCCGACCACGATGACCGAAGACGACGCGTGGCCGCGGGCCCGCTGGCGATGCAGAGCCTTGCGAGCCGAGTAGCGCCCAATCACAGTAAGACACACGGTGACCGGCAACGCCACCAGCACGAAGCCTCGGGCAAGTTCGGTCTTGGTCGCATACGACGCGAATGACACGAGGACGGTCAGATAGAGGAAAGCGCGAAAGGCTCGCTGGAATTCGGCCGGTCCGACACCGACGAAGCGGCCCTCGTAGGCGCGATTGCAGGCGACGACGACGACCCAGAGAACCGGCAACGAGTAGCAGATCAGCGGGTAGGTCCACGACGCGGTGGCTTGGTCGGCCTCGGTGCCGACGACCATGAACCGAACCATATAGGCGAGAAATGCCGCCACCCCCGCGGCCGCGAGGTCGGTGCAGACGGCGACCAGTTGGTAGCGGCGAAGCCAACCGTCTTGGCGGGTCGACACCGGCGACGGGGTCGCTGCGGTGTGGATCCGATTGACAGAGGCGGCGTCGGGTGCCACCGGGGCGGTCTGCGGCTCGAGTAGCGAACGTTCACCGCTCAGCCCTGAGAAACGGGTCCAGCCCCGTTCAGATGCCTGTTCATCGACCGGCGTCGGCGATAGCGCTACATCGGTGTGGGTCGCCGAGGCCGGCCCGACATCGTCGAACGACAGCCCATCGCCAGCCGAAAAGGCGAAGCCACCCACTGAAATCCCCCGATTTCACGCCACAACGCCGTTACCGGCGAGCTGCGACGTCCCCCGACATTGCAACCATAGCGGAGGAAAAGGACTACTTGGCTCGCAGATTCCCCCGACAAACTGAACACGATCTTTATATCGCTTCAACATGAGAGTGGGAAGTCCACCCAGCGTGTTGGCAAATTTTATGCGCTAAGCAGCCGCACAGGAATGGGTTCCGTTGGAACTCACACCATCTTGCACGAGGACGACATGCGACCCCGGCCAGCCGCACACCTCGCATTACCCGACCGTCGGCGTAACAAACGTAGGCAACAATGTGGTCGTGACGAGTACCGAGACGGCTGAGCAGTCCGAAACCAGCGACGACAGCGCACTGCGGGCTGATGTCCGTCGGGTTGGGACGCTGCTCGGCGAGTCCCTCGTTCGCCAGATCGGGCCCGAGCTGCTCGATCTGGTCGAACGGGTTCGCGGATTGACGAAGCTGAGCAAGGAAGCGCCGAGCGCCGAGGACCGAGACGCTGCGAGCACCGAGGCGCGGATCCTGCTCGCCGGCCTCCCGATCGACACCGCCGCCGCATTGGTTCGCGCGTTCTCGGCCTACTTCCTGCTGGCCAACGTGGCCGAGCAGGTCCACCGAGTGCGCAGCCTGCGCGACCGGCCCGTCGCCGACGGCTGGCTGACCAGCTCGGTGGACGCCGTTGCCCGCAGCGCCGGTCCGACCGCGCTGAGTGAGGCCATTTCGACTCTGGCCGTGCGTCCCGTCTTCACCGCACACCCGACCGAAGCCAGTCGGCGCTCAACGCTCACCAAACTTCGTCGGATCGCCGATGTATTGGCCGCGCCGACCGATCCCGACTCAGCCGCCCGGGCCAAGCAGGACCGCACGCTGGCTGAGACGATCGATCTGATCTGGCAGACCGACGAGCTGCGTCAGCACCGTCCGACGCCGGTGGACGAGGCCCGCAACCTGATCTATTACCTGCAGGCGCTCGCCGGCGAGACGGTGCCCGACCTGACGGCCGACCTGGCCGAAGAGCTTGCGAAACATGGTGCGGACTTCGATCGGGTCAGCTTCCCGATGACGTTCGGCACCTGGATCGGCGGCGACCGCGACGGCAACCCGAACGTCACCGCCGCGGTCACCCGAGAGGTGCTCCGACTACAACATCACGCCGCGGCCCGGTCGGTGACCGATGCCCTGGACGACTTGATCGTGGAGCTGTCGACCTCGACGACCATCGTCGGCGCCTCGGATGAGCTGGTCGCGTCGATCGAGGCCGACGTCCGGGCGTTGCCGGGACTCGATCCGCGCACGCTCACCGTCAACGCGACCGAGCCGTACCGGCTCAAGCTGACCTGTATGAACGGCAAGATCGGCAACACGCGACGCCGGGTCGAGGCCGGCACCCCGCACGTCCCGGGCCGCGACTACCTGGGTAAGACCGAGCTGCTGGCCGAATTGGACCTGATCGCGCGCTCGCTGCGGGACAACAACGGCGAGCTGATCGCTGACGGTCTGCTGGCCCGGGTCACCCGTACCGTCGCGGTCTTCGGGCTGCACCTGGCGACCATGGACATCCGCGAGCATGCCGACGCCCACCATCACGCCGTCGGCCAGCTCACCGATCGGCTCGGTGAAGAGACCTGGCTCTATGACGACCTGCCCCGCGACTACCGCAAGCGACTGCTCTCGCGCGAACTCGCCTCGCGGCGGCCCCTGGCCCCGACGCCGCCGCCGCTCGATGAGGCGGGCGCGAAGACGTTCGCCGTCTTCACCGAGATCCGCGACGCCCTGGACACCTACGGCCCTGAGGTCATCGAGAGCTACATCGTGTCGATGACCCGGGGCGCCGACGACGTACTGGCCGCCGTCGTCCTGGCTCGCGAGGCCGGTCTGGTCGACGTCCACGGCGCCGGTGCCGGCGGCGCGATCGGTCCTCGGACGCCGTATTCGCGGATCGGATTCGTCCCGCTGCTCGAGACGATCGACGAACTGCGACGCTGCGGCGAGGTGCTCGACGAGCTGCTCTCGGATCCCGATGTATCGCCTCGTCGTGCGGCTGCGCGGCGACGTGCAGGAAGTGATGCTGGGCTACTCCGACTCCAATAAGGAGTCCGGGGTGACGACCTCACAATGGGAGATCCACAAGACGCAGCGCACGCTGCGCGACGTGGCGGCCCGCCACGGCGTTCGGTTGCGACTCTTCCACGGACGTGGGGGGACGGTCGGCCGTGGCGGCGGTCCGACCTACGACGCGATCCTGGCGCAACCCTGGGGCGTGCTGGACGGCGAGATCAAGTTCACCGAGCAGGGTGAGGTCATCAGCGACAAGTACGCATTACCGGCGCTCGCCAAGGAGAATCTCGAGTTGACGCTGGCCGCCGTGCTGCAGGCCTCGACCCTGCACCGGACCTCGCGTCAGACCCCCGCCCAGATCGCCCGCTGGGATCAGAGCATGCAGGTCGTCAGCGACGCCGCGTTCGCCAAATATCGCGAACTGGTCGACGATCCGGAGCTGCCGGCCTACTTCTTCGCCTCGACACCGGTCGAGCAGCTCGGCTCGATGAACATCGGCTCGCGGCCATCTCGTCGTCCGGACTCCTCGGGGGCATCGACGGACTGCGGGCGATCCCGTGGGTCTTCGGCTGGACGCAATCGCGCCAGATCGTGCCCGGGTGGTTCGGGGTCGGATCCGGGCTCCGGGCGGCCCGCGAGGCCGGTGATGCCGAGGTGTTGGCCGACATGTACCGGGAGTGGCACTTCTTCAAGACGTTCCTGTCCAACGTCGAGATGACACTCGCCAAGGCCGACATGGAGATCGCCGCCCACTACGTGATGGCCTTGGTGCCGCCGAAACTGCGTCGCTTCTTCGACGTCGTGCGGGGCGAGTACGAACTGGCAGTGGCCGAGGTACAGGCGATCACCGGTGAGGGCGAGCTACTTGACAACGCGCCCCTGCTGCAACGAACCCTGGGTATCCGCGATGCCTACCTCGACCCGATCTCCTACCTCCAGGTCGAGCTTCTCGGCCGGGTGCGGGCCGGCGGCGACGGCGACGAGGCCGATCCCGCGTTACGGCGGGCGCTGTTGCTCACCATCAACGGGGTCGTGGCCGGATTGCGCAATACGGGCTGACCGCTGATATTAGTGATAGTGGTCATATCGGCTGCCGCAGGGCGTACGTCACGCTCCGTACCTCAGCGTAACCGCCCCGGCGTTGCTACCCTTGCCACCAACGATGGGCCCTGCGACCGCAGGAGTCGCACAGGTGTCGGAGTCCAAATGGCATTGAACGGTTCGAGTGGATGACGGCTGACCTCGCAGTCACGGCTCGAGATGTGGCAAAGTACTACCGCGTCGCCAAGAACAAGGATATGACGACGAGCGCGGCCGAGGCTGCGCTGAAGCGTCTCGCTCATCCGCTGCGCCGCGCGGAGTACTCGGAGTTCCGGGCCCTCGACGAGGTCAGCTTCGACATCCCATGGGGTGCCGCCGTAGGCATCGTCGGGCGTAATGGCGCCGGTAAGAGCACCCTGTTGAAGCTCTTGACGCGGATCACCGCCCCGACCAAGGGCCGGATGGTCATGGGCGGACGGGTAGGCAGCCTGCTCGAGGTCGGCACCGGATTCCATCCGGAACTGACCGGACGCGAGAACGTCTACCTGAACGGCACCATCCTCGGAATGGGCAAACGCGAGATCAAGAACCGCTTCGACGAGATCGTCGAATTCTCGGGCGTCGAACGGTTCCTCGAGACGCAGGTGAAACGTTATTCGTCCGGCATGTACGTGCGACTGGCCTTCGCCGTTGCCGCCCACCTCGAGAGCGAAATCCTCGCGGTCGACGAGGTACTCGCCGTCGGTGATGCCGAGTTCCAGGCCAAGTGCCTGCAGAAGATGCGCGACGTGACCAAAGATGGCCGCACCGTTCTCTTCGTCAGCCATCAGATCGCCACCGTTGAGGCCTTCTGCACCACAGCGATATTCCTCGATCGAGGCCGGCTCATTCCGACCGATTCCGTCGCTGACGCGCTCGCGCACTATACGAACAGCTTTACCGAACCGGTCGCGGCCGAGGACAGCCACCGACGCAGCGGCTCCGGCGAGTTTCGCATCGCCGCCGTAAATCCCGGCAAAGAGCTGTACACCCCGGAAGAGCCGAAGGATATCGAGATCGCAATTCCGGCCGAGCCGAGTTGGCCGGGGGGCTATTACGTGTCGGCCCATGTCGTCGCTGAGGACGGGAACGTCGTCGTCCAGTGCGATTCGCGCTTGATGAACTTCTGGCTCGATGCCGAGAAATCGGTCGAGGCGCGGCTCACTCTAAAAGGACCATGGCTCAAGCCCGGCCGGTACACCGTCGACGTGTTCCTCTGCCGTGCGGGGATCATCGATGCGTGGGAAGGGGCCTGCTCATTTCAGGTCCTGCCAATTCTGCCGTACCCGAACACGGCATCCGAGGACGGCACCACTCTGGGCCAGATCTTCGCCGACTTCGATTACACCCAGGTCTGAGGTAGCCCCATGGCGCGCGCCACGAAAGAAATTGTCATCACGCCACCGTCGCGGCTATCTCTCCCGAAACCTGGCGCTATGTGGGAGGCCCGAGAGGTTCTCGTTCGGTTCGGCATGCGCGACATCACCCTTCGCTACCGTCAGACCGCACTGGGGGTCAGCTGGGTGATCTTGCAGCCGTTCCTGTCGGCCGGCGTGCTGACCATCATCTTCGGCAAGGTGGCCAAGCTGCCGACCAACGGTGTGCCGACCTATTTGTTCGCCTACAGCGGCATGCTCGTCTGGAACGTCTTCTCGGGCATCCTAGGCCGAGGTGGCGGGTCGCTGGTCGGCAATTCCGGTCTCATCTCGAAGGTCTTCTTCCCTCGGATCCTCGTTCCGCTGTCGGTCATCTACTCGACGATTCTTGACTTCTTCGTCGCCTTCGCCTTCATGGGCGTGCTGCTGGGCATCTACGGAATAGATCCCACCTGGCGGATCGTCACATTGCCGATCTGGGTCCTGCTCGCCTGCCTGCTCGGTTCGGGGGCGGCACTCATCATCGCGCCGCTCATGGTTTATTTCCGTGACGTCGCCTACCTCGTTCCGTTCGCGTTGAGTCTGCTTCAGTACGCCAGCCCACTCGCATATTCGGTCCCCAAGCAGTACCGCACCTTCTTCGACCTGAACCCGATCACCTGGTTACTCGAAGGCACCCGTTGGTCGCTCCTGCGCCAAGCTGCGCCGCCCACACTCCACCTCGTCGGCGCCGTGGCGCTGCCGTGCATCGTCTTCTTCCTCGGGGCGATGTTCTTCGAACAGCGCGAACGCACCATGATCGACGTGATCTGACCGGCCCTGTCGATGGTTGGTTGGTCGCTTCGCCGGCCGTCACAACACGCTCAGCCTGCTGGTGAGCTGTCCCACGGGACGGAACCGAGGGGGCGTCACGGCTAAACTCGCACCGTCTCCGGACGATTGGTCGAGCTGGCAGACAAAGGAGAAATGTTGAGCGACCTATCGGCGCGGGCTATCGCCTTCTACCTGCCCCAGTTCCACCCGATCCCGGAGAACGACAAGTGGTGGGGCCCCGGTTTCACCGAGTGGACCAACACCGCAAAGGCCCGTCCGCTGTTTCGCGGCCACGAACAACCCACGCTGCCGGCCGATCTCGGGTTCTATGACCTGCGCCTGCCCGAGTCACGACAGGCGCAGTCGGATCTGGCCACCGCCTACGGAGTCGAGGCGTTCTGTTACTGGCACTACTGGTTCGGTGGTGGCCGTCGGATCCTCGAACGGCCGTTCACCGAGGTCCTGCGCAGCGGCGAACCCGAGATCTCGTTCTGCCTGGGCTGGGCCAACCAGTCATGGACCGGAACCTGGCACGGCGCGCCGGATCACGTACTGATGGAGCAGATCTATCCCGGTGCCGAGGACGATCAGGCCCACTTCGATCTGGTAGTCGAGGCGTTTCGCGACGATCGATATCTGCGAGTCGACGACAAGCCGGTGTTCTACGTCTTTCGTCCGGAGGAGCTGCCCGATCCGGCGCAATTCGTCGAGCGGTGGCAGTCGATGGCGCTCGCGAGCGGCCTGCCCGGGCTGTACCTGGTGGCCGAAGTCGGCGACATGCTCGGACGCGGGCCGAAGTACACGCGCATCGAGCAGGACGGCTTCGATGCCGGCGCCCACATCCGGATGCCGACGAGCGCGACCAACCTAACCCGGGCGCGCATGCGCGGCCGGCGCAAGCGATTGGGTGGCCTCGAGATCTACCCGTACTCGACCCAGCCGACGGCTTATCCGACCGAGATCAGTCCGGCGGTACTCCAGCCCGGCATCTACCCGAACTGGGACAACACCCCTCGGTCGGGCCGCAACGGTCTGGTGCTCACCGGGGCTGAACCGGAACGGTTCCGACCCCACGTGCGAGCCGCGGTCGGACGGTTGCGCGACCGCCCGGCGCAGCAGCGACTGTTGTGGATCAAGTCATGGAACGAGTGGGCCGAGGGGAATCACTTGGAGCCCGACCTGGTGCACGGACACGGCTGGCTCGAAGTGCTGCGGGACGAGCTCACCCGGGACCAGTGAAGTTAGCTGTTCGCCGACCGGGCCGCGGTTAAAGTTGTGACTAATTTCCAGAAATCGCGCCCGACGTTAAGACACGGTAAGGTATTCCGGACTTCGAGAAAGAGGGCTCTCATGCAGGTGCTGGTAACTGGCGATCGGGGCTACCTGGGCGGGGTCGTGGTGCCGTTCCTGCGCGCGCACGGCCATACCGTGTCCGGTCTCGACAGCGGCTGGTACGAGGGCTGTGACTTCGGGGTCGGGCCGGACTGGCCGGCGACGCCGCCGATGGACATCCGCGACCTTACCCCTGAGGATCTGGCCGGATTCGACGCCGTCATCCACCTGGCCGCAATCAGCAATGACCCGATCGGGCACCTCAATCCGAACGCGACCTACTCGGTCAACGCGGCCGGAGCGATCCACACCGCGGCAATGGCCAAACAGGCCGGGGTCGCCCGTTTCCTTTTCTCTTCTTCCTGTTCGCTGTACGGAGCGGCCGGCGACGCGCCCGTCACCGAGGAGGCCGAGTTCAACCCGGTAACGCCGTACGGCGAGAGCAAGGCCATCGCCGAGCGCGGCATCAGCGCCCTCGCCGATGACTCCTTCAGTCCCGTGCACCTTCGCAATGCGACTGCCTACGGCTCCTCGCCCCGACTGCGGGCCGACATCGTGGTGAACAGCTTGACGGGTACCGCGTTCACCCGCGGCGAGGTTCGGCTCGAATCGGACGGCACCCCCTGGCGGCCGTTGGTACACGCCGAGGACATCGCGCGGGGCTTTCTCGCCGCGCTCGAGGCACCTCGCGACATCATCCACAACCAGGCGTTCAACGTCGGTCGCGATGAGGACGTGGTGCAGATCCGCCAGATCGCAAACCAGGTGTCGGAGTATCTGGACTGCCCGGTTACCTTCGCCGAAGGCGCCGGACCGGACAAGCGGGACTATCGGGTGGACTTCAGCAAGATCAACGAGCTCCTGCCGGCGTTCCAGCCGCAGTGGACGATCGCTGACGGGATCAGAGAGCTCGCCGACGACATGAAGGAGCGCGGCTTGTTAGCCAGCGACTTCGAGGGTCGACGCTTCGTGCGGATCAAGCAGATTCAGCACCTGCTCGCGACCGGCCAGTTGGACACTGAGCTGCGACGTCCGAAGGTCTCGGTATGAGCCTGCCCGTCTGCCGCCTCTGCGGAGCCGAATTGACCCGCACCTTCGTCGATCTCGGCATGTCACCGCCGTGCGAGAGTTTCCGGACCGCCGACGAGATCGACGTGATGGAGGCGTTCTACCCACTGCACGTGCGAGTCTGCGAAAAATGCTTGTTGGTGCAGTTGCCGGCGTACATCGGTTCGGAGGAGATCTTCACCGACTACGCCTACTTCTCATCGTTTAGCGATTCGTGGGTCGAGCACGCGCGCCGCTTCGTCGACGATGCCATCGATCGGCTCGGCCTCGGGCCGCAGTCGTTCGTGGTCGAGGTCGCCAGCAACGACGGATACCTGCTGCAGCACGTGATGGCTAAAGGCATCCGCTGCCTGGGCATCGAGCCCGCAGAGAATGTTGCGGCGGCGGCCGTTGAGAAAGGCATCCCGACGGATGTCGTGTTCCTCGGTGCCGAGACCGGAGCGGCAATCGCTAATCAGCATGGCCCGGCCGACCTGGTCGTCGCCAACAATGTCTTCGCCCACGTTCCCGACATCGTCGACTTCTCCCGCGGGATGCGAGCGCTCCTGTCCGACACCGGCTACGTCAGCATCGAGATTCCGCATCTGCTGAAGCTGATCGAGGGTCGCCTGTACGACACCATCTATCACGAGCACTTCTCATACCTCTCGCTCCTCACGACTCAACGCGTGCTGGCCGAAGCCGGGCTGACCGTCGTTGACGTCGAGGAGTTGCCGAGTCATGGCGGCTCGCTGCGAACGTGGTCCACTCCGACCGCGAACGCAGGCCAACCGTCGGCGTCGGTCGCCAAGGTGCTGGCGGATGAGGCGTCCGCCGGCCTGCACACCTTGGAAGGACACTCCGGGTTCGCCGCCGAAGTCTCGGCCGTACGCAACGACCTGATCGAGTTCCTGATCGATTGCGCCCGCAAGGGGGCGACCGTGGCTGGCTACGGCGCGCCCGGCAAAGGCAACACTTTGCTGAACCACTGCGGCATTCGGGCCGACCTGTTGTCATTCACCGTCGACCGTAATCCGTACAAGCATGGCCGTTTCCTGCCCGGCACGCACATACCGATTCACCCGGTCGAGAAGATCGCCGAGGTCAAGCCGGACTACATCCTGATCCTACCGTGGAACCTCAAGCGCGAGATCGCGGCCCAACTCGAGTACACCCGCGAGTGGGGCGCCAAGCTCGTCGTGCCGCTGCCTGAACTCGAAGTATTCTGATCCGCCGATCGTCTCAAGGGGCCACATGAAAGTCGTTCTCTTCTGCGGCGGGCTCGGCATGCGAATGCGCACGAGCGAAGACTCCGCGCCCAAGCCAATGACGCCAGTCGGTGACCGACCGGTGCTGTGGCACATCATGCGCTACTACGCGCACTTCGGGCACAAGGAGTTCATCCTCTGCCTCGGCTATGGCGGCCGAGCGGTTAAGGACTACTTCCTCAACTACGACGAGGCCGTCTCGAACAACTTCGTTCTTCGCGACGGTGGCCGCGATGTTGAACTGCTCAACCGCGATATCAGCGACTGGAAGATCACCTTCGTCGATACCGGTCACGAAACACCGATCGGCGAGCGGCTGCGACGCGTGCGCAAATACTTGGACGGGGACGAGCTGTTCCTCGCCAACTACGGCGACGTCCTCACCGACGCGCCGTTGAACGATGTGATCGCGTCACTCGAGGGGACGGATTCGGTAGCGACCATGCTCGCCGTCACCCCGCAGGACAGCTTCCACGTGATCAGCCTGCAGTCCGATTCGCGAGTGAGCGGATTCGTTCCGGTCGCCGACATGGACATGCGGATCAACGGCGGTTACTTCGTTCTGCGTCAAGGAATCTTCGACTACTTATTCGAGGGCGAAGACCTCGTCATGAACGCCTGCGTCCGCGCAGCTGCGGCTGGACGGTGAACGCCTACCGTTACGACGGCTTCTGGGCACCGATGGACACGTTGAAGGAACGGGCGGCCCTGGAGCAGATGTACCAAAGTGGCAACTGCCCCTGGATGCCCTGGGCAGCACCATCACCCCTCGAGACGCCTACCTCGCCGATTACGGTGCAAGCCCTCGACGTCGTCACCAATCCAACTGTCTGATCGCTCGACCGGCGAGGGCCGCCGTCGTTACTGTGCTGACAGGCGGCTTACGATCGCCGCAACCGCTTGACGGTCGCTGCCGAGGTTCCAATACGTGATGCCGAGTTCTTCGCGCCAACGCAACAGTTGATCGACGCAGTGGTCGACATCGCCCCGCAGCGTCCCTGGCGTGTCACGGAAGTCGTGTGGGTGCGAGTCGATGTATTCGGTGAATCCGGGCCGGAACGGAGTGACCTGGGTTCCGCCTATGTTGATGTCGTAGCAACTGAATTGGAGCTGCGGCATCGGCCGGTTCACGGCGCGTGACGCCGTGTGCAGCACTTCGATCTTCGCTAGGACATTGTTTCGGCTGAGGTCGGCCGCGGCCTGTTCACTGAATCCTTTCGGGCTCATCCGCGGATGCAGCCCGACTATGTCGGCGTGGCGGCCGGCCACTCCGAGCGCTTTGCGCCCGCCGGCGCCGACGAGGATCGGCGGCCGGGCGGTCTTCGGCACACAGTCGAGACCGTCAATCTTGTAGTACTCGCCGTCGAAGGTCAGGGAGTCGTCGGCGAAGAATCTGTCGATGACGGTCAATGCTTCGTCAAGTCGATCGAGTCGCTGGCCGGGGGAATCGAACGTCAGTCCAAGCGGCTTGTAGTCGTCGGGAAGCCAGCCGGCGCCGATGCCGAGCCCGACTCGTCCCGACGACAGCAGGTCCGCGGTCGCCAGCGCTTTCGCGAGCATCGCCGGATGGTGGAAGTCGTTATTGAGCACCAGAGAGAACACTCGAAGCGATCGGGTCGAGGCCAGGGCGTACGTGACCGCGGTCCAGGCATCCATTGCCCACCGCAATGCGTAATGCTCCGACACGGCGACTGCGTAATAACCGCCGTCCTCGATTGCCCGCAACTCGTCCTGCCACAATTCGGGAGTGGTCAGCCTGGGGGCAGGTGCGATGAAGCGGAACGGGGCGAGACCCATGCTAGGCATCCTCCGGTGTACTCACGCCTACTTACGATCCAGTATCTCGGCGTACACCCTTTCGTAGCGCTCGCATACTGAATCCCAGCTGAAAGTCGCTGCTCGTTGCAAGCCGGCGTCGCTCAGTTGAGCCCGTCGCTGCGGATCCTCGAGCAGATCGGCCAGTTCGATGCCCAGGCGATCGTCCGCGGCGAGGATGCCGAACTCGCCGTCGGCCAGCACCTCCCGTGCGCCGACATTGCGGGTTGCGACAACGGGAGTGCCGGACGCCAGGGCCTCGATGTAGGGGACGCCGAATCCTTCATAGGAGCTGGGCAATGAGAATGCCCACGCGCGCGCGTAACGGTCCGCGAGCTCGGCGTCCGTAAGCCGACCCAAGACTTCGACTCCGTCCGCACCCGGAGCATCCGTGCACACCATCCACAGTCGCGCGGACGGGATCCTTGGGCGGATGTCACGTTCGAAGGAATCCATCAGTAGCTTGCCACGCTTGCGCTGGTGGTAAGTGCCAACGAAGAGGATGGTGGGCTCTTCCTCGCGTTCGTCGCGGGGTGAGAAGAGCTTCAGGTCAACTCCGCAAGGGATCACGCTATGAACCCACGGAAACCATGTCCGGGTGTTCTCCGAGATACAAATCGTTCGGTCGGCAACCAGGGTGGCCGCGACCTCGGTCAGGCCCAGCAGAAACATCCGTAGTCGCTCGATGAACCCGTGTATGTGCAAGGCCTCGGAGAAGCATGATCCGAGCATCGTGCGAACGTGAGCCACACCCGGGCGCCGCCAGATCAGATGATCGTCGCCGTGTGCATGGAAGACGTCATAGCCACTCAGATCGAGCCGGCGCAAGTAGAAAGGCCAGCGAAACGTCCGCAGGTGCCCCGTGATCGGCATGTGCTGATGCTCGTACTTCGCATCGTCGGGCTTGATGCACGGACTGAACATCGTGACCTGGTGGCCGCGAGCAGTCAGGGCTTGCGCGAGACCGTGCGCTTGATACCCCGCACCGATCTTGCTCTCGCTGGGCAGGTAATAGGACGAAATGGCGATCCGCAGTGGATTGCTGGCGGTCGTCGACACATTCATCGAGTCGAGCTCCTCCTCTCGCCGGCGATCCGGCCCAGTTCTTCGCCAAGCTTGCCGTACTCCAACGTCGGGCGCGAGTCAGCGGTCCAGGGTCAACCGGCGGGATGGCTGTCGCCACCGACCAATGAGTCGGCAAGATCTGGTGTGGCGAGCGTCGTCGGGCGACGGACGTAAGTCGCGGTCAGGTCACCCCGGTTAAGGCGCCGCCTCCCGTAGGGTGGCACGGCACACCCGTTGCCCGTAGACAGTATTTCGGGAGCCACATGATTCCACTGATGTTGGGCACCGTCGGCGGTCCGCTGCGTCTGCTTTGCCTCGGGGCACACCCGGATGACATTGAAATCGGTTGCGGCGGAACGCTACTAACACTGGCTGCTGCCTACGAACTCGCCGTCGATTACGTCCTGCTCACCGGCACCGACGACCGGAAGGGTGAGGCCCGTGCGGCTGGTTCGGCGTTCCTGTCCGGCGCCGACGTTTCGTACCACCTGTTCTCGTTGCCCGACGGTCGTTTGCCGGAGCATTGGGGCGCACTCAAGCAGACACTCGAATCGTTGGCCGCGTCACTTGCTCGGCCGGATCTCATCCTGGCACCGCGTACCGACGACGCCCACCAGGACCACCGCCTACTCAGCGAGATGGTGACCACGGTCTGGCGCGATTCGCTCGTCCTTCGATACGAGATCCCAAAGTGGGACGGCGACCTCGGCCCCGTAAGTCACTATGTCCCCCTCGACGCAACGACGATGTCCCGAAAGATCGAACTGCTGAACAGCTGCTTTGCGTCCCAACTCGGTCGCGATTGGTGGGACGATGAACTGTTTCGCGGCCTAATGCGTATTCGTGGAATGGAGGTCCGAGCGACGTACGCAGAGGCGTACGTCATCACGAAGGCGATCATCGGCTAGTCAGTCACAGGCCGACGCGCTGGCGCTGACTTAGCTTTCGATATACGGCACAGCACGATAGTCTGGCTTAATGACGACGGTCGCTGCGCATCCGTCGATGACTGTCGTTATTACGGCGTCGAACGGCCCCGAATTTCTACGTATTTGCTTGAAACATATCTTCGCGCAAACGGTTCCTCCAAACGCCGTTATCGTTGTGGATTCGTCTATCGACCCAGCTGGTCGTGATTTGATCACGAACGAATTCACCGGTGTCCATTACCTGCCGGTCGCGGGCGGGCCCACCGCTGCCGCGGCCGCACGCCTAGTCGGTCTGGCCGAGGTCGCGACCGACGTCGCCGTGTTCGTCGACGACGATTCCTATCCTCGGCCGGACTGGCTTGAATCGCTCCGCAGGCCGTACGGGGACTCGATGGTCGGTGGTGTAGGAGGACCCATTCAGAATGGTGAAAGGGACGAGCCTGACGTCGTTAGGGGTCAGGTCGGAATCTTCCTTCCCAACGGCAGCTTGGTCGACAACTTTACTGTGGTGCCCGGTCGCGACATCGAAGTAGACCACCTGCCGGGGCCGAATATGTCGTACCGAACCCAGATCGCACGATCCTATGTGGCCCGCGTCGCTCCTTACCGCCGGCGAGCGGGCTTCGATGCCGACGTCGCGCTCAGAATGCGCCGAGCTGGCTGGAAGCTTGTCTTGACACCGACCGCCGTGGTCGACCGTTTCGCGCCACCTACGCCTTCGGAAGGGCTTCAGGCTGAGCTGGCAGCGCAGTATCAGCAGCGCCGTGATCACATCGTCATGCTCGGCGAGATCGTCGGCTATGAGAGCGGCCAGTACCGCAGATACGTCGGTTATTGCGCCACGGCCGCTGCGGGCGAAATCCTTCGCGGCGTCGCGACGGCCGGCCGATTTCACTCGATTGGCGCCCGCCCGGCGGCGCGTGCCCTCGGGTCCGCACTCTTGAACTCGGGCGCCGTCGGAGTTGGTGTGACTAGCGGATTGTTGGCCAGCGCCCGCCTGCGACGAGCACACACCCGCGCCGAAGGTACTCAGCGACAGTGGTAGTTACGGCGTACATCATGGCGGCGGACCCAAACTACCTGGCCGAGAGCGTGCTTTCGTACTACTCCCAGGTCGAACGCATCGTGGTCTCCTACGATGAGACATCGACATCGTGGACCGGAACCCCGATCGAGGTCGATACTTGCCTCGATATTCTGCGCCGCCTGGATTATGACAGGAAGCTCGTCATGGCTCCCGGTCGATACGCCCGGCTCGACCACAAGCCGATGGAGAACGATACCTACCAACGCCAGTGCGCGCTGGACCTCGCAGGCGAGGGCGCCGATTGGGTGCTGCAGATCGATACGGACGAGGTCATAGCCAGTCCCGAGACATTCATGTCCTGTCTGGACGAAGCCGAGCGCCGCGGCTTCAACGCCCTCGATTACCCGTGGCGCGCGCTACTCAAGCAGGTCGGGCCAAGAAGGTATCTCGAGAACAGCACTCGATTCTGGCGCGTAACCGGCGGCTTTCCCGGAGCGATGGCAGTGCGGCCGGGGACGAAGTTGGTCTATGGGCGTCAGACACTCGAACCTCGATTTCGAGCCGACTTCCGGAGTACCAACACCGCCAGCTGGTTAGGCCGTTCGCCTCGCGTCCACCGGGTGGTTACGCCCGACCAGGCCATTTATCATTACAGCTGGGTGAGGTCCGAGGACTACATGGACCGCAAGAGTCGTTGGTCGGGCCATGCGAACGACTTCAACTGGAACCGGCGAGTCGAGCGCTGGAAGTGGCAAGGTCGGCATCCCTGGTCGGCGGTCCTACGAACTCCATTCGGCCATGGACCCGGTGATCTCGTCCGCTTCTGCACGACCGATCTGCCGTACCACGTGCGGGCGGCCTTGCCGCCAGAGCTTGCCAGCAGCTCCTGACCGTCCTCCCCCGCGAGCAGGAACCGAGCAGCCTCCGAGTGGTCGGCAAGCCGCGACCCTGTCGCTGGCAGTGCCGGTCAATTCGTGAGCTTGCGCTTCACATACTGCGTGATTCTCGACGGACGAAGTCGCCTGATATTCGTCTGTAGTTCGACCGTCAATATTCCGCGCTCGCGTAGGTTAAGCCACCGGAGTATCTCGGTCAGCGCCTTGAGGCGCTCCGACATCGTCAGCCGCACGCGGAAAGCAACCGCCACCGTCTCGGCCGAGAGTCGCCAATGCTTGAGCGCGATAAGGGGCGACGTGTGGCCGTCATGAATCGCTGACTGCCCCACCGGGTCGGTACGGCCCATGGTCGTCAGTCTTAATTCGTGTTCCCGGCTGGCAAATCCGATGCCCGGTACTTGTACCAGCGGGCCGATGAGAGCCAAGTGCACCGCCAACGGAATGTCGCTGCCGTAATAGGGCGGCATGCCCCCGATACGGCGCAGCAGGTCGGTCCGGAACATGGCGCCCATGCCGACCATATGGATGTCGCGAGCGAGGTACGTTCGTATTCGTTGCGCTGGGCTGGGGCCGTCGAGGTTGAGCTCATCATCTTTGTACGGCCGCACAACCCGGCCGTCGCCGTCGATCTCCTCGGCGTGCGAGAACACGATTGCCGCATCCCGTCGCGCCTCGTAAGCGGCGTAGCAGCGGGCGAGGTGGCCCGGCCGCATCAAATCATCGGAGGCGTTCCATACGAAGTAAGGCGCTCGCGCGTGAGCCAGACAAGTGTTGTAGTTCGCCGGGAGGCCTCGATTCGTCTCCAGACGGGTGTATCCGAATCGGCTGTCCTGATTGACGAAGCGTTCGGCGATTGCCCGGGTGCCGTCGGTCGACCCGTTGTCGCTGATCACCACTTCGATCTCACGAAAATCCTGGTCGCACAACGCTTCCAGCGTGTATTCCAAGTACTGGGCGCCGTTATATACCGGTACGCCAACGCTGACGAGTGGGGCCGGTCCGAAGGTGAGCGCCGGCAGTGCAGCAATCGATCGCGACATGGTTACGCTCCAAACTGCGCTGTTCGTTTCTCGATGGCGGCGGCCGAGTCGCCCTCAGCGTTCGTCGCTGCGGACCGGCTCAGTCGGGTGACTCCTAGTGGGCGTATCTTGCTCACCGCTTGCTCATCGGCGAAGTCCGAGGCGGGTTCCGAGCTTCAAGCTCACGCGCGTCCTGAAGTACGCGCGTCGCGCGCGAACCACTGCGTCATTAATCGCAGTTGCGAGCCAGCCGATCGGCCTGAGCAATTTTCCGCTCAGGTCGGTTCGCAACCATCTTGGAACCATATGAGTAGGCGGCCGGACGGGCAGGTCGTCCCGTGAGGTCATGTCGACGAGCAACGTGGTGTAGGGATTGGGCCAGACGCCCTTCAGCGATCGCCATGGCTTGGGTGAGCTGACGGAGTGCAGTGCGATGCAGGTTTGCCCTCGCAGCTCACATACAAGCGTCGCCCGGTTGACGAGTTTCACTCGCGTCATCAATCGGATGAGCTCGAACATCGGGAACTTGGCCGCGTCGGGGCGATAGGTGGCTTCGAGCGGATAGTCAGTCATCAAAGTCGCGTTGAGTGCGTCCTGATCGGTGAACATGGTTGGACCGGAATCCGCACCGTGACCCATTATCCCAAGATGGCCGACGGCATAGCCGCGTTCGGACCACTGTTCGAGCAACTCGGGGAATGTGGCGGGAGCGAAGACGACCAGTCCTGAATTGACATACGGTTCATGACGCGGCGGTGCCGCGAGATCGAACAATGACTCCCACTCTTCGAACCAGCGCCAACTCGCACGGTCGGTAAAGGCGACGACATGGTTCTTACCCGCCTGTATGAGTTCGTCCAATGGCGCAGTCACCAAGACGTCGGAATCGATCACGACGATGACATCATCAGGTGCGTAACTTCGGCTCAGCGGAGCCACGAGTTTGAACATGTGCGGGGTAAGCGTGTTTCGATTCTCTTCAGGAAGCGGATGCAACGTGCACGTTGATTCGAGCAACGCGCGCTGATCAGAGGTGAAACCGCAGTCGAGAATGACAATCTCGCCGGAGAAGCCTGTGGCCTTCAGGGAGTTCACCAAACCCACCACACCGAGGAAGTAGCCGGCGTCGCCGACCGTAAAGACCGTAATCAATGGCGAAGCTTCAATCGAGTACGAATACGCAACGCCGAGCGGCCACCATAATAATAGAGCCGCGCGAGCTTTCGGGTGAGCGTCGCAATCGACCTGGCTCGCAGGACAATGTCTGCACCCACGTCGTCGCGCAACCAGGGAGGGGTGGTTCCAGGTGGCACCGCTATGGCCAGACCCGGCCGATTGAGCATGTCGCGGAGCAGAAGCGCGTACGCGGTCCGGCGGATGGCTCGCAAGGACTGCCACGGCTTCGGCGTTCCCGTGGAGTGCAATGCTACGCATCGCTGTCCCGCGTAGGAACAAGCGAGCGTGGAACGTTCGACAATCTTGACGCCGCCGAATACTTTCGTGAGAGCGCCGATCATCGGGAACTTGGCCTTATTCGGCCGATAGACAACTTGGGCCGGGTAGTCCGTCATCAGCGCGGCGTTCAAGGCATCTTGATCACCGAACGCCAGCGGATCGGTGAATGCACCGCCGTAACCGACCATCGGGTGGGCTGCGACCAAGACGCAGAGCTGTCGCCATCGCTTGATGAGTTCAGGCCACGCTGACGGAGCAAATACTACGAGACCAGTGTTGACGTACTCCTGGCGTCGCGGTTGGGACGCGAGTTCAAACAGATCTTGCCATTCACTAAACCAACGATCCGGCATTTGTTCATCGGCAAAGGCCACCAACTCACCCTCGGCCGCTCTCGCAGTGAGTTCATCGAGCGAGCCAGTAACGACGATGTCGGAATCGATAATCACGGCGACGTCGTCGGGCCCGAAGTCCCAGCTGCCCGGTGCGACGAGCTTGTTATAGTGCGGACTTGATGCGACCCGGTCTGCCTCAGGCAACGGAAAAAGCGTACAACGAACCTTTAAGGCTTCACGTTGTTCGGCCGAAAAGCCACAATCGAGCACGACAATCTCGCCGGTGTGCCCAATCACGTCCAAGGAGTTCACGAGTCCCACGACGCCCGGAAAATATCGGGCGTCGCCGACCGTGAATGCCGTGACTGCCATTCGGGTCCCTCTCATTGACTACACGCGCAACTCGTACAGAGTAGTAGAGAGCACGCGTCCACGCAGTTTGTAGCGCCTTATTCAAATGACAGGTCCCGTCCCGACATCGACCCGATCGGGGGAAACGGCCGGCCAACGGGGCAAGAGGCCGGGTGGCGGTTCGACTTGTTCAATGCGCGAAAGATCCTGGCGGGCGAAGTAACCGAGTCTGCGACCGGGGCGACGCGCGGCCCAGGCGAGGTCGGCTCGCCCCTCACGGGACGCAATACGAAACAATCCATGCGTAAATGTGCGCACCAAAACTTTAGAAAGATCGCGCACGGTGTCCGACACCTTGCGTCGAGGGATGCCAACTCTCTTAATTTGTTGCATCTCGGCGGCTGGCGCCTGCGCTCGGTAGGCGGCGACAACTCGCTCGTAGCGCCACACGAGTTGACGATCCCCCACCCCGTACGAGTAACCCTGGCGGAACGACGGGATGAAGCCCTCACGCCGACGCAGGTGAAGCCGCATTTGCGCAACGTGCACCAAGCGATGACCGGCCAGCTGGACCCGCCAGCAGAAGTCCAGGTCTTCACCCGATCGCAGCACTTCGTTGAAGCCGCCCACGGCCAGGTAGATCTCGCGACGGATAGCGAGATTGGACGAGCTTGCGGCCGGAAGTTCCGGCACCGGAGAGGTGGTGATCGCCCCCATGTGCTCGATGACCACGCCCGCGCGCCGTACTTGGTGGGCCCATTGCAGATAGCCCGCGACGAACTCGTGCTCGGCCAGCGCGGTCCGGGCCCCTTCGATCCATCCCGGGTCGGCCCAGTCGTCGGCATCGCAGAACGCGATCAGCGGCGCTCGGGCCGCATCGACGCCAATGTTGCGCGCGGCGCCCGGACCGCGCCGAGCCGACGCATCGACCAACCGGATCTGCGGAAATCGAGCGTGGAAGTCCGCGACCACATCAGCCGTACCATCCAAGCTGCCGTTGTCGCAGACCAGGATCTCCCACGCAAACGGGATCGCCGCGGCAGTCAGCGCATCGAGCTGCTCACCCAACGTCTTGGCCGCGTTATAGGCCGGGATCACGACCGAGATCTCAGGTTCGCTCACTCCCGGTTCCACCGGGTCACGCTGGGTCACGCGCGCACGCTATCGGACACGTACCCGGCAACGGGCAGCGGAACGTAGAGCGCCGGTCGCCAAGATCGCGACTCGTCACCCGAACGCAGCTGGGTCGCTATCTCGTCAGCAATGTCCCACGTGAGGATCACGACCTCATCCGGCCCGCGCTCTGCCAGTTTCTCAGGCGAGATGATCGGGATTCGCGTACCGGGAAGACGCCGGCCGTGCTTCGCGGGCGCCAGGTCGGCGGTGTAGGGCAGCAAGGTCTCGTCGACGCCGGCCAGCGCCACCAGAACCGGAGCCTTCGACGGGGCGCCGTAGCCCCCGACCGTCCGGCCATCCGCGCGGGCCTGCTCGAGGTGCTGCCGGAACGCGGTCGCCGACGACTTTCCGCGTTCGCCGAAGTCCCGGTAGGCGTCCGGGTCGGCCAGGCCCGCGGACCGTTCAGCGGCGAGCACCGCGTCCACGCTCGGATCGATAGCGGGTTCATCGATCCCCCGGCCGGCCGTCAACCGTAGGCTCCCGCCGAAAGCCGGTACCCGCACCGCCCGAGTCGCCACCAGTCCGTGCCGAGCCAGCAGCTCGGTCATCGCGATCAACGAAAGATAAACGAAATGCCCGTGCCGCACAGTGTCGATCTGACCCTGCTCGATCATCGGCAGTAAATGATGGAATTCCAGCACGAGCTTGCCGCCCGGGCGAAGCCGGCTAGCGTGCGCCGCGAGGGGGGCGCCGAGGTCGGCCTCGTGCGCCAGACCGTGCACATCGGCGACGAGATCAGCCGTCCCACTGCCAGGCTGTTCGACCAGACCGGCGCGGGTGAATCCGTCCATCCAGGAGCCGCCATGGTGACTGTCAATCTCGATGACCGCCTGCCCGGCCCGCAGCTGTTCGATCGAGACGATGGCGGCCGCCGATTCGATCGCGTGGGCCAGGGCGGTCGCGGACTCGATCGCGCGTGACACCTCCGGCTCGGGATGCCGGCTCGGGCCGAGTTGGACCAGCCAGCACTCGAGGCACAGGTACAGCTCCAACGGCCAGACGGGGTCGTCAGCGGGGTCGCTGTCAATTGGTGGGAAGAGATCCGATGCGGGAACGTCGCCCAGATCGAGTACGAGCTGCGCCTTCGTCGCTCCGCAACCGCGGCAGGTCACGACGGCCGCGCGCTTGGCTCCGTTATGCGTCACTTGAGCATTCTTGCGCAACGCATCCGACATCGCGAGGCGACGGCCATTAGAGTCTCGGCATGATCGATGCGGCACGTCCTCGGGTCGCCGTCCTCGGTCACACGTCCGCCCTCAGCGGCGCGGAACTCGCACTCGCGAGATTGCTCGGCAATGTGGACAAATCGCAATGGGACGTCGTGGTGGTGTTGTTCGCCGACGGGCCGCTGGTGGGCCGTATTCGCGCCTTGGGTATTCCGGTTCAGCTGGAGCTGTTGGATCCCACGGTCGCATCGGCAAGCCGCCACCGACTTGGACGGATGAGCGCCTTGCTCGCTCTACCGCGATTAATTCTGTTCACGTTTCGACTGGCCCGCACTCTGCGCCGTCTGAACTGCGATCTGGTACACGCCAATTCGCTCAAGGCCGGCCTCATCGGCGTGGTATCCGCCCGTTTGGCTAGGGTTCGGATCGTTTGGTACGTACACGACCGAATCAGCAAGGATTACCTGCCCGGCCCGGTGGCGGCCGTTATGCGCCAGCTGATCAGATTCGGCGCGACCTCGGTACTGGTCAATTCGCGCGCAACCCTCGAGACACTAAGGCTCGCGCCATCGGCCCGGGTCGCCATTGCCTACCCGGGCGTCGACCCGGCCGCGTTCGATGTGCGTCGCGCGCCCGACAGCCCGCCCCGGGTAGGCATCATCGGCCGCGTCAGCCCGACAAAAGGACAGGATGTCTTTCTTCGCGCGGCGGCCGTGGTCCATTCGGCCTGTCCGGACGCGCAGTTCGTGATCATCGGCGGCTCGCTCTTCGATGAGGCGGATTACGAACACGATCTGCACGCGCTGGTGGCCGAGCTCGGCCTGAACGACGTCGTCACATTCGCTGGACAGGTCCCCGATGTGGACGTCGAGCTAGGCCGACTCGCAGTCTGCGTACACGCCTCGCCGGTGCCCGAACCCTTCGGGCAGGTAATCGTCGAGGCAATGGCGGCCGGGGTGCCCGTGGTCGCGACGCTCGGCGGCGGTGTGGTCGAGATCACTGGGACGGACGAGCTGTACGCCCTGACGGTCGAACCCGGAAGTCCTACTGCGCTGGCCGGCGCAATCGAACGCGTACTGGCCGACCCAGCCGCGGCCGATACGCGAGCCGGTCGGGCGCGCGATCGGGTTAGAGACCTGTTCACCATCGATCGCACGGTCGAGGTCGTACAGGCCACCTGGAAAGCAGCCACCTGCAAGAATTCGACCGGCCGCTAGCGGAGAGGCGCACATGGACATCAGCACAACCGAGTTGGAAGGCGTCCTGCTATTTCGCCCGACCCCGCACCCGGACGATCGCGGGTTCTTTTCCCGCACATTTGACCGCGACGTCGTCGCGGCGGCCGGTATCGACCCGAACGGCTTCGAGCAGGACAGCATGTCTCGATCACACTGCGGCGTGATCCGGGGAATGCACCTACGCATCGGGCGGGGTGAGGCGAAGCTGGTCCGCTGCTCGTCCGGTGCGGTCTTCGACGTCGTCGTCGATCTGCGGCGCGGCTCGCCGACCTACCGCCACTGGCAGAGTTTCGATCTCACCGGCGAGAATCAAGTCAGCGTCTACATCCCCGCCGGCTGCGCACATGGTCATCAGACGCTGACCGAGCCGGCGGACATCAGTTATCGCATCGACCGTCCCCACGATCCCACCGAGGATCTGACATTCGCCTGGAATGACCCCGAACTCGCAATTCCCTGGCCGTTACCCGTGACAATCATGTCGGCCAAGGACCAGGCCGCACCGCCGTTGAGCGAACTCGGCTACTGAGGCCCGTCACGACTTGGAGCCTCCGGAGCCGCGCCGATCCACGAGTCCTCGGATTCGCCGCCCGATCGCGTCGAACGGCGCCGCGGGTGCGAATTTGAATGCCCAAAAGAACTCGCCCGCCCCGGCCAACCTCCCCTGCGTGCGGGCCGCTCGCGCAGCGCGCCAGAATGCATACCGGCCGTTGCTGCGCCGGCGAATCTGCAGGTCCCGATACGTACCGTCATCGACCGCTTGGGCGCGAACCTCCTGCAGTCGCAACACCGCATCGATGCTGGCGGCCAGCGGCCGGTGGGCCGTGGTGACGTTCGCCGAGTGCTGCCGATACTGCGCCACCTCGGCGTCGACGAAGGCGAACGTGCCCTCGCGGGCCAGCCGAAGGATCAGGTCGAGATCCTCGGCGTAGCGCAGCGCCGAGTGAAAACCACCGACGCGCAGCAAGCTGTCGCGCCGGACCATCACCGTCTGGAACTGCGGTGTTCCCGACCCGTCGAAGATTCCATGAATGTCTCGTGCTCCATGTTGACCGGCTCGCGCGAGCACCTGGCCGTGCTCATCGATACTCGAGATCCGGCCGTAGGCGAGTACGGGACGGTCGTCTCGCTCCATCGCCGCCACTTGTAGCGCGAGGCGCTCGGGCAGCCAGATGTCGTCGTCGTCGAGAAACGCGCAGTACTCGCCGCTGCTTGCCGCCACGCCGACATTGCGCGCGACCGATACGCCCGACGCGCGCTGGTGCACGATTCGCATCCGGTCGTACGGCTCGACGATGCGATCGAGTTCGCCCGGAACCGGGCTGCCGTCATCGACCACGACGACCTCCCAGTTCGGGTAGGACTGACGGGCGACGGACGTCAACGCTTCTTCGAGGAACTCCCCGCTGCGGTTGGTGGCGATGATCGCGCTCACGAGCGGCTGGGCGGACAAGTGGCGACTCCGATGGATCTCATGCTCGGGTTCCGGCCGACCCCGACAGGCTACAGTGAGCGCGGTGGAAGGACCGGCGCAGACGTCCGGCGAACGCCGGCACTTTCACGTCATTACCCCGGGCGACCACTTCTCGCCGCGGACCGGTAGTGCCGTCCCGACCGTGGTCAACGGTCTCAGCGCCGCGATCACGCAACCCCGATCGAGTGTCGTCGTCGCTCGCGGCACCTACCCCGATCGCTACGACAGCGCCGACATCGTCGAATACATCCCCGACCCGACGCCGTTCGCAACCTCGCATCGGGCCGACCTGGTGGCGGGCGCGTTGGGGCTCGCTCGTCCGGGCATCGGACGCAACTGGCGGGCGACGGTCGCCGGACAGGCCGACTGGCCCGACGCCTACGTCATCGGCCACAACGCGCCCCAGTTGATGCGCTACGTCGACCTGGCCCGCCACCTTCCGGTGCTCTACGCACACAACGAATTGCTGCGCAGCTACACGAAGTGGGAAGCCGCCCGCACACTGCACCGCACCCATCGAATCGTGTGCGTGAGCTCCGACCTGGCCGACCGAACGGCCGCGCGGTTACCCCGCTCGCTGACGGACCGGATTCGAGTGGTCGGCAACGGCGTGGACACCAATGCGTTCCATCCGGCATCGGGTGAATCCGTTTCGACCCGGATGAGGGTGCTGTTCGTCGGCCGAATGATCCCCGACAAGGGTGCGGACGTGCTGGTGAAAGCGGCCGCGCTGCTCGCCACCGACGCGATCGAGGTCATGGTGCTGGGCAGCCAGAACTTCGATCCGGGGGCTCGATTAAGTCCCTACGAGGAGTTGCTCCGCGAGCTTGCACAATCGAGCCGGACCACCGTGCGCTTCCTGCCCACGGTGGATCGGCAGCACGTACCGCAGCTGCTGCGGACGGCCGATGTGCTCGTTGTTCCCTCCCGCTGGCCGGAGCCCTACGGCCTGACGGTCAAGGAGGGCATGGCCACCGGCATACCCGTGGTGGCCTCGGCCGTCGGCGGCATCCCCGAGGCGCTCGGCGGAACCGGCATCCTGGTGCGACCGGATGATCCCGGTGCGCTGGCCGAGGCACTGCGAAGCCTCGCCGACGACCCGGTCCAAAGGCAGCGGATCGGCGCGGCCGCGCGCGAGTACGCCGTCGCCCACGACTGGCATTGGGCCCGTCGCGAACTCGACGCCGCCCTCGCCAATTGACACCGAACGGCCCGTCCGATTTCCGCTAGCTCCAGTCCGGTCGCCGGGGCAGACTGGGCCATGTGATCCTCCCCGACGACGAGGTCTGCTACCGAGCGATGCAAGGACGCGACGCCCGCTTCGATGGACGCATCTACATCGCGGTGAAGACCACCCGGGTCTACTGCCGACCTTCCTGCCCGGCTCGCACGCCCAAAGCCGAGAACGTCTGCTTCTTTCCCAGCGCCGCCGCGGCCCAACGCCACGGATTTCGGGCCTGCAAGCGCTGCCGTCCCGATGCCTCGCCCGGCTCGCCCGAGTGGGACGTACGAGGTGACCTGGCCGGCCGCGCGCTTCGCCTGATCGGCGACGGCGTCATCGATCGCGACGGCGTGCCCGGGCTGGCCCGACGGCTGGGCTATTCCGAGCGGCAGGTCAACCGCAGCCTGATCGCCGAGGTCGGAGCCGGCCCGTTGGCATTGGCCCGGGCGCAGCGGGCCCAGACCGCTCGCGTGCTGCTAGAAACGTCCGACCTGCCGGCCGGCGATGTCGCCTTCGCGGCCGGCTTCGCCAGCATCCGACAGTTCAACGACACGATCCGCGAGGTGTTCGCGACCACTCCGACTCAGCTGCGCGCCAATCGACGTCGGTTGGTCTCGGCCACGCCGGGCACGCTCGAGCTGCGACTGCCCTATCGCCAGCCGATGTCGCCGCACACCACGTTCGAGTTCCTCAGCGCACGGGCAATCGCCGGTGTCGAGTCCTATGACGGCACGCACTTCATCCGGTCGCTGCGGCTGCCAGGTGGGCCGGCGATCGTCGACATCGCGGCGGGGCCGCCACCGCCAGTTACCTGGTCTGCCGCGCGCGATTGAGCGATCAGCGCGATCTGGTGGCGGCCGTCTCGCGGGTACGCACACTGCTCGATCTCGACTCCGATCCGGTGGCGGTCGACGCCGTCCTCGGCCACGATCCGAAGCTGGCTGGCGCGGTGCTGGCTCACCCGGGCCTTCGTTCGCCCGGGGCCGTCGACGGGTTCGAGATGGCGATGCGGGCCATCGTCGGACAGCAGATCTCGGTTGCCGGCGCGCGCACGATTGTTGGAGCGGATCACCGCGTCGCACGGTGACGCGACCTTCGACGGTGCGGACCTGCGATTGTTCCCGACGGCTGAAGCCCTCGCCGAGGTCGAGGCCCTTCCGATGCCGGCCGCACGCGTAAGAACAGTGCGCGCGGTGGCTCGGGCGATGGCGGCCGGCGACCTCAACCTCGACCCGGGTGCGGACCGCAGCGAGACGCGCCGGGCACTGCTCGCACTGCCGGGAATCGGCCCGTGGACTGCCGATTACCTGGCGATGCGGGCCCTGGCCGACCCTGACGTCCTGCTGACGACCGATCTCGGCGTCGTCCGGTCAGCGCGGGCACGGCCCATCGATCTAGCCGGCGGCCGCCCGGACTGGGCACCTTGGCGCAGCTACGCCACCCATCACTTGTGGGGTAGCGGGCAGGACGATCGAGGCGCAAGTTGAGAGCCGATGAAGGGAAGTAACGCAGTGCATTACACGACGATCGATTCACCGCTCGGCGTCCTGCTGGCGATGGGCGACGAGGACGGCTTGACCGCCCTCTACCTCTCGACCGGCCGTCACTCGGTGCAGACGCCGGCCGGGGCACAGCGTGATGACGCGGCGCTCGCGTCCGTTCGGACCCAGTTGGACGAGTACTTCGCCGGTGTGCGGATGGAATTCGACCTGCCGCTCAACCCGCGCGGCACGCCGTTTCAGCTCAAGGTCTGGCAAGCGCTGCGCACGATCCCCTACGGCGCGACGTTCAGCTACGGTCATCAGGCGCGCATGATCGGCGACCCCGGATCGGCCCGCGCTGTCGGCCTGGCCAACGGGCGTAACCCGATTTCGATCATCGTGCCCTGCCACCGCGTGATCGGTGCGAACGGCTCGCTGACCGGGTATGGCGGCGGCATTGAGGCGAAGCGCTGGCTGCTCGATCACGAAGCGAGGCACGCCGGCCTCACGCTGATGTGATCGGCCGGGCCGGCTGCGCGAAGGGTCAGGCCGTCGGACTCGGGCTGGCGCTGCGCGTCTGCCGCTCGGCCCGGGCGAACCGGGCGACACGGACGGGAATCGGCAGGATCGGCGCGCCCGCCCACCGGCGACACAGATCGATCACGTCGGGCGCGTGGGCCGGCAGGTCGACGGGGTGAAGGGTCAGGTACTCACTATTGCGATCCCGAACCAACTCCTGCGGGAAGAGCACGATCGGACCATCCGGCAATGGTTCGGCAGTAACTACCGGCGTAACCATCCCGAGGCTTTGGGCCAGCAATTCGAACAACGGTCGCGACGACGCGAAGTGAACGTGCGCGGTGTTCGTCGCCCTCGGATTTAGTTCCAGCAGCCAGGCCGAACTGCCGTCGGGGGAAATGATGAAGTCCAGGCCGAAGAAACCCGATAGTCCGAAGGTTCGGGCGACCACGCGGGCCGCGGTCTGCATGTCGGGATGGTCAACCGCCTCGACGACCGTGGCCGGCCCGCCCTCGCCGTATGTCTGGATGGCCTGCAGTGCGACGCTCCCGAGCACCTCGCCCTTCGAGCAGACCGCCGTCAGGGTGGCCGGCCGCCCGGGCAGGAACGGTTGAACACTCAGTTCGGGCCGGCTCCGCCGTAGCGCGGGTCGCAGATAGTTGGCTTCATCATCGAGCACCATCCGGCCAAGGCTGCTGAGCAACTTCGGCGGCCGCCTCAGCCACTCAAAAGCAGCTCTCGCTTCGGTCAGATCGCGCACGGTAATGACTCCGTGACCGCCGAAGCTTCCGTCGGATTTGACCACCGCCGGCAGACTGGACTCATCAAGGATCCGCGGCAGTTGCCCGATGTCGTCCAGCGGCCAGCTCATCGGACAGGACGCGTCGGCCGCCCGAGCCGCCTCGCCGAGCGCAACGCGTCGATGGCGTTGCGCGAACGTGGCCGGGTCGCCCAAAGAGTCGGCGATGACCTGAGCGCCCTCAGGCGTCAGCGATCGGTCGGTGTAAGCCTGAAAGACCGCGAGCGCGCTCACATCGTCAACCGGGACGACCAAGGACGGAAGGTGGTGATTGAGCGCTCGGACAACCGCTTGATGCGGGCGCAGGGCCGAGTACCGACCAACCTGGTTGACCCAGTCCAGCTCGGCGATCGGGTGGCCGGCCGGAGCGAGCAGGTCAACCTCGAAGCCGGCGTCGCGGGCGGCTAACGCCAGTCGCGACGTTTGCAGCCAGCGATAGGCGGTTATCAGTAGTACGCGAGGTACTCGCGACCCTGCCGTCCGACCGGAACGAAGTCGGTCAGCGGCCGGACGCACCTTCACGCGGCGGTTTGACGATCAGCCACTCGTCTCACTGGTCGACCTGCCGCGATGTGCGTCGCGATTCGGGGCGCGGCGAACTCGGCGCCGACCATAAATCGCATCAGCGGGCCGAACGAACCGGCGGCCGCGAGACCCGCGAAGTACAGGTTGGGGACCGATGACTCGAAGTGGCGGGACAGGTCCGGCATGGTGCCGACCCGCTTCAGCGACTGGCGGATCGATTCGTCGAGGAAGGCCAGTCGATCGATGTCACCCTTGTAGCCCGTCGCCGCGATGACGTGATCGACCCGTAGCTCGCTCAATGACCCGTCCCGGGCCGCCAACTCGAGCACCACCTTGTCATCAGCGACATTGGCTCGCTCGACCGTCGTGGTCGCGATGATGTCAGCCCCGTCCTGCACCTTGTCCCTGAGCCACCAGCCCGATGCCGGGCCGAGGTGTCGTCGGACGATGCTGAGCCGCGCGGCGGGCGGTAACAGCCGAAAGACGTCGGGGATCTCTTCGCACATCTTGGATCGCCATCCGGGACCGATCCCCGATGAGGTCGAAAAGACCTGCTTCAAGCGCGACGGCCCGTCCGGAACGGGCTCGGTCCAGAAGGGAAGCTCGTGCCGGCGCATGACCAGATGAACATTCGCGCCGACGTCGATGAGTGAGGCAGCCACTTCGACCGCCGACGAGCCGGCGCCGAGGACAGCGACGTGGCTGCCGGCGAACTTTTCGAACTTTGCGGTACTCGCTGCTGTGACTGACCCGATCGCCAAGTTTGCGAACTACCGGGGGCAGCAGGGCGAAGTGGGTGATTCCAGCGGCAACCACGACGCGGCGGAACGTTGAGGTCGTCCCGTCGTCCAGCTCGACGGAGAAGCCGCCAGGGCACGGTGCTGACGTCCGCTACCATCCGGGTATCCAGATCGGACGACGAACTCTCGCTGGAATGCCAGTGCATAGTCGGTGAAGACATCCAGCGCGACCCGTGGTTCTGGTCGCCGTAAGGAATGTTGAGTCGTGCGCAATAGTCCGGACAACCGCCATTTGCCGCCTGGCTCGGACAAACTCGACGCGAAGCCGTCGGACTTGAGCAGCATGCCGTCGGGCATGTGGTGCAGCCAGCTGTCGAGAGGCTTACCGAAGGTGCGGACATCGACTCCGCGGTGCAGCCAACTGTGCGCTGATTGATGAGCCGTAAGGTCCGGCACCGATTACCGCAACGTCGCTGTCCACGTTGAGTTTCTCCCTGCGTCGATAGGCCGAGATCCCTGCATCCGGATCAAGATATTAACCTAAGTTTTCGATCTCGTCGCGGCATGGACAATCAACACCGAATTGGCACCGATTACGACTATGCAAGTAGCTGCCACTCGGCCAACTGCACCAATTGGCTGCCGTTCTCAATAACCTTCTTGTCGCCGTAACCGAGCGAGCCGATCTGGTCGGGCTGCCCGCCGTAACTCGTCCGGTTGATTGTCAACGTGACGTTCCCGGCCGGTATCGGCACCTTCACCAGCCAGCCGAAGGGCCCGGTCCACCAACTCGTAAATCCGGTCCGGTCGGAATTGTTCTCGATCGATGCTGAGGGGATCGGCACCGAAACGGCCGAGGCACATTCGTAGCGATATACCTCATGCCCATTAACCGAGATCGAGAAGTCGGCGAGCGAACATCCCGCGGTCTGCCAGGCTGGTCCGGCCGTAAGTAGCGCAAAACCAGTCGCTGGTCGCGTCGTCACCGTCGAAAAGATGCTCGGAATCGACTTGTCGGAGTAGACCGTAGGGTCGTCAGTCAGCTGGTTCGAGGCAAATGAACCATCGTTGACGTACGTGGCGGCGTGACCCGACTTGCTGGTTACCGTGCGCCCGGCCAGCAGGTTGGTGGTGCTGGTCCACCAATCGTTGCCGACCGAAACGGTCGTGCCGACGGGGAGGAAGACGTAGGTCAGCAGGTCATTGACCGGTACCCGGATCTGTCCGGCGACGACATTCACCGAGTACTCGACCCCCATACCGTCCCAGTAAGTGACCGGACCGGCCGTCGACACCGCAGTGGGACGGTGCCCGATTCGATGCCGTTCGTCGCCAGCACAACGACATCGCGGGCCGTACCCGAGTAGTGCAGTCCGGCCAGGAGCGAATCTCCGAGCGACCCGGTCGCTCCGAAGGAGAGGCTGGCCGGTGGTTTCGCCGCCGTGCAGGTCGTGCCATAGAGCGCTTCGGACATCACATGCAAGGCGTAGGCGCCCGCGCGCACGTTGCCGTTGGCCCCGCCATTGACACCATCGATCAGGTAGGTCGTCAGGCCACTTCCGATGCGATCCCACACGGGGAAGTCGTAGGTGTGTTCCTTCGGCCAGCCATAGGCTTCGGCCACGAATCGCAGGATCGTCCGTTGCCGGGCGTCGCGCCGAGGCTGCAGCACGCCGTACCCGCCACCGTTGATCCCGGTCTCGGTGAGCCAGAGATCGAAGCTTGGGCTGTCCCGACTTGCCGAACTGGGTTTTGAGGGCACCGAACTGCTGACGCAGGGCAACGATGTTCGACAGATTCTGGTGCGAATTCTCCATATGGTTGGTGAAAGCGGCTGCGGGACAGGCCGCGAGGAAGTCCTCGACCGCCGAGAGCGGGCTGGTGTTGAAGATGCCGCCCGAGCAGAAGCCCATCACCTTCGCCGACGGATCGGCCGCCAGGATGGCCGACCGGCAGGCCTGCCAGTAGGAAATCACCGCCGAGATCGACCAGTCGCCGTCCTCGGGTTCGTTAGTGGGGCATTCGTACCAGGCCCCCGCGTGCCCAGCCTTCGCCAACGAGCGGGCGATCTGCCCCCACTGATCACTCGTTGGTGCCCGATTCGGCGCGTGGGCCTGCGAGTTGGTCGAGATCCACACGTCACGAGGACGGGCCGGATCCTGCGGCCCGGCGAAGTACGGGTCACCGTTGATCGCAGCGATCATCTGGTCAGCGGAGTACGACGGGAACTGGTAATAGTCTCGATCGGGGCCGCAGCCGATCCACGCCGCCGCGAACCCCGCCGCGTCACCGTTAGCGTCCGGTACATACAGCTGCGAATCGGGTGGGCAGACCATGACATTGCCGGTGACGACGAAGTTCGGTGCGACGGTGGCGGCGAGGATGTAGTAGCCCGCGACTGCCCGACCGCCTCCGACCCAGGCTCCATCCCGGCACACCGCGATCGAGGAGTCCTCCGGGTTGACGCTGCCCGAGCCGACCGTCCGACCCGCAATGTCGAGGGCCTTCCAGCTCGTAGCCCCGATCGGCTTCACCGTCGGTTTCGCGTTGAACTGGGCGTCTACCCCATTGACGGTGATGGTCGGCGCCGGCAGGTAGTGGATTCCGAGCCATGCCTGATCCAGCAGTACCAGACCCGATGGTCCTGGGGCGGTCAGCGGCCCCGACTTGCTCGTCGAGGGGCGAGGCGATCCGCCAACGGCCGGGTCGGACTGATTGTGACTCGCCGATGGTCCACTCGACGTCAACTCGGCCACCGCGGCGGCCAGACCGCCGACTCCGATCAGGCCGCCGGCACCGAGTAGCAGCGCTCGCCGACTAACGGTCGACGGCCCAATGGACCGCCGAACTGCGGGATCGTCGCCTCCCGAAGCGTCACCTTGCTTGCCCCCGTCGATGATTGAGCGATGATATCGACTCGATCATCGACGTGTAGTCGCGGTTAAACCGCACTCTCAGCTTGACGCCAGAGGCGTCCGCGCCGTGAACGGTCCGGGCGATCTGGGCGGGGTGGGTGGTCAGCCGCCGTTGAACTGGTTCTGTGCGGCCTGCAGTCCGTCATTGAGGACGGCCTCGACGGCGTCGGCGGCGGTGCCGAGGACCAGCGGCAGCTCGCGCCGCTCGAGGGTGTTGAAGTCTTTCAGGACGAAGTCGATGACGTCTTGACGCCCAGGGGGACGGCCGACGCCGACTCGGACGCGAACGAACTCCGGCGATCCGAGTGCGGCCACCACGGAGCGAATCCCGTTGTGACCGCCTTCGCTGCCGCCTCTTTTGATCCGTAGCACGCCGAACGGCAGGTCGAGTTCGTCCTGGACAACGATGATCTGCTCGGGTGCGACCTTGTAGAACCGGGCTACCGCGGCAACCGGACCACCCGATTCGTTCATGAACGACCGCGGTTTCGCGAGGACGACCGGGTGTCCGGCAAGACGCGCCTCGATCACATCGGCAGCCGCGCCGCCGGGTGACTTGCGCGACTTGAAGCCGCCACCCGTTCGGGACGCCAAAACGTCGAGCACCATGAATCCGGCGTTGTGCCGGGTGCCGGCGTAACGCTCGCCCGGGTTGCCCAACCCGACGACCAACTGACGTTCGTCGGCCATCAGGTCAGTGTCGGTCAGGGCTGGCTGGCGCCGGTCAGCCGGCGTCGGCAGCGGGCTCGGCGTCGGCGACGGGCTCGGCGGCCTCAATCGGCGCCACAGCGGCGTCGCCTTCACCCTCGGCGGCCATCTCTTCAGCCGACGGAGCCTCGTGCACGATGAGCAGGATCTGGTCGGGATCGCCGGCGATCGAGCTGCCGGTCGGCAGCTTGAGGTCGGATGCCTTGACCTGCGTGCCGATTTCCAGGGCCGAGATGTCGATCTCGATCTCGGTCGGGATATGTGTCGCCTCGGCCTCGAGGCTGACTGACGTGCTCTCTTGCGCGAGCAGGCCGCCACGCACGACATCGCCGACCAGTTGCAGGCGGACGTCAATGGTGATCTTCTCGCCGCGACGAACGGTCAGCAGATCGATGTGGCGATAGGTGCCGCGGATCGGGTCACGCTGGATCGCTTTCGGGATCGCGAACTCGTCCGAGCCCTCCATCTCGATGGTCAGCAGCACGTTCGAGCCGCCCTTCTTGAGCGCGTTGGTGAATTCGCGCTCGGGCAATGAGACGTGACGCGGCTCGGCTCCGTGACCGTAGATGACGGCCGGAATGAGGCCGGCGCGGCGAGTGCGGCGCGCGCCGCCCTTGCCGAACTCGGTACGCAACGTTGCGTTAAGACGGACCTCGGCCACGGTTTGTGCTCCTTACAACATTTAGGACGGACGCATGGTGCGCATTCGGAGTCACCGGACGCGACGGGCCGTGTAGGCGCGGGTCAACGTGTGACACCGCGTCGATGACGGAAACAACTGCTTCCCTCGCCGGGGCAACCCTTCAACCTTACCGCGTCCGCAACGTCACGCTGAACCACCGGCTGAAGGCTCGTGCGGAGGCAACGCAGCGATGCGAAGCGAGCGAGGCCCGCAGCTGAATGTAATAGCGGAGGCAACGCAGCGATGCGAAGCGAGCGAGGCCCGCAGCTCACTGACTAGGCTAACTACGTGTCCGATACGGCAACATCGCCGCAGTTGGTGCGGGTCAGAGTGCCGGCCAAGATCAATCTGCATCTCGGCGTCGGAGCGACCCGCGACGACGGCTACCACGAGATTCGCACCGTATTCCAGGCCCTCGACCTCACCGATGAGGTAATCGCCCGGCCGTCCGCGGAGCTGAGCCTGACTGTCACCGGCAGCGAGAACGACGGGGTTCCCGACGACAGCGAGAACCTGGCCTGGCGGGCCGCCGAACTACTGGCCGACTACGCCGGCATCGCCCCGCGCGTGCACCTCGAGATCGTCAAGTCGATCCCGGTTGCCGGCGGTATGGCCGGCGGTTCGGCGGACGCGGGCGGCGCGTTGCTCGCCTGCGCCGAGCTTTGGCAGCTCAGATCGACCCGGCCCGAGTTGATCGAACTGGCGAGCCAGATCGGCAGCGACGTCGCCTTCAGCCTGGTCGGCGGCACCGCGCTCGGGACCGGCCGAGGCGAGCAGTTGACGCCGGTGCTGGCGACCGGCACGTTTTGGTGGACGCTGGCGATCGCCGATTTCGGGTTGTCGACCCCCGAGGTCTACGCGGAGTTCGATCTGCTCAACGAGAGTCCCCCGCCACTGACTTCGCCCGACCGAGTCCTCGATGCGGTCCGCGCGGGCGATGGACCCGAGCTGGCTGCGGCCCTGAGCAACGATCTGCAGCCGGCCGCGCTGTCGCTGGCGCCGACGCTGCGGCAGACGCTGTCTGCGGGCCGCGAGCTGGGCGCCCTAGCCGCGATCGTGAGCGGCTCGGGACCGACCTGTGCCTTCCTTTCGACAAACCAGGAATCGGCGATCGGACTCGCGGCGGCCCTCATGGCCGAAGGAGTCTGCCGAACGACGCGAGTGGCCAGCGGCCCCGCCGCCGGCGCTCGGATGGTGCACTGAGATGGCGAATGCGAGTGGTTCGAACATCGTCAACCTCGAGTCGGTCAGCAAGGCATACGGTACGACCTCGGTCTTCAGTGATCTGTCGATCGGCGTCACCGCACGCGATCGCATCGGGGTCGTCGGCCGCAACGGCGACGGCAAGTCCACGCTGCTCAAACTGATCATCGGCACCGAGCAGCCCGATTCCGGCCGGGTGACGCGCACGGGCGGCGTCACGATCGCCACCGTCGACCAACAAGTCGTCGAGGACGAGCGGGCCACCGTCCGCGATCTGGTCGTCGGCGACGCGGCGACGCACGAGTGGGCCGGCGACTCGACCATTCGCGACGTACTCTCCGGGCTGGGTCTATCCAAGGTCGGACTCGACTCGGTCTTCGGGCGGCTCTCCGGCGGCGAGCGGCGGCGGGTCGCCCTGGCCGCCGCACTGGTCCGCCAGACCGATCTGTTGGTGCTCGACGAGCCGACGAACCATCTCGACGTCGAGGGCATCACCTGGCTGGCCGGCTATCTCAACGATCGCCTCGGCGCGTCCCGATCGCTGCTGGTCGTCACCCATGATCGATGGTTCCTCGACGCCGTCTGCTCCCGCATGTGGGAAGTGGCTGATGAGACCGTCCGCCCGTTCGCGGGTGGGTACGCCGCGTACGTCCTGGCCCGGGCCGAACGGGCCCGCCAGGCCGACGCGTCCGAGTCCCGACGACAGAACCTGATGCGCAAGGAGCTCGCGTGGCTGCGGCGCGGACCGCCGGCGCGCACGTCCAAGCCACAGTTCCGCATCGACGCGGCCGAGGCGCTGATCGCCGACGTCCCCCCGGCGCGGTCCGGGGTCGAGCTGCGCGCTCTCGCCCAGAAGCGGTTGGGACGCACCGTCTTCGGCCTCGAGGACGTCACCGTGAAGGTCGGGTCGCGCACGCTGCTCGACAACGTGACCTGGCATGTCGGTCCCGGCGACCGGATCGGCGTCATCGGGGTCAACGGGTCGGGCAAGACCCACCTGCTGCGGCTGCTGGCCGGCACCCTGACGCCCCAATCCGGCAAGGTCGAGATCGGTAAGAGCGTCCAATCGGCCTATCTGTCGCAAGAGGTCACCGAACTGCCCAGCCAGATGCGGGTGATCGAGGCGGTGCAGTCGGTCCGTACCTCGGCTGAGATCGGCGGCGTCGAGCAGTCGGCCACCCAGCTGGCCGAGCGATTCGGCTTTGCCAACAATCGGCAGTGGACGCCGGTGGCGAACCTGTCCGGCGGCGAGCGCCGACGGCTGCAGCTGCTGCGGCTGCTGCTCACCCAACCGAACGTGTTGCTGCTCGACGAGCCGACCAACGACCTCGACACCGACACTCTGGCGGCGCTCGAGGACCTGCTCGACTCGTGGGCGGGCACGCTGGTGGTCGTTTCCCACGATCGTTACCTCATCGAGCGGATCTGCGATTCCACCGTCGCGCTGCTGGGTGACGGCTCGCTGGCGGCGTTGCCCGGTGGGATCGACGAGTACCTGGCCCGCCGGGCCGCGTCGCGTCCGACCACGGCGGCGACGCCGGCTCGGCCGCGAGCGGCAGAAGGATCCGCGGACCGCGCCGAAGGCGACGCAGAAGGAATTGACCAGGCTCGAGCGGCAGGTGGCCACGCTCGACAAGCGCGAGGCGGCGCTGCACGTCGAACTCGCGAACTCGGCCACCGACTACGTGCGGGTCGCCGAACTCGACGCTCGACTGCGCGAGGTGGTCGCCGCCCGCGAAGCTGCCGAGGAGCAATGGCTCCTGCTGTCCGAGGACTAGACCGCCTCGGCCGCCGGCCCGGCGACGACGTCGGGCTCGGACTCGGCTTCGGTGTCGAGTTCAACTGTGTCTTCGGCTTCGGCTTCGTCCGGGCTGATGCTCAGGGCGGGGTGCGCGTCCAGGCCCTGCAGGCCGTTCCAGCCCAGATTCACCAGATGCGCCGCCACGACCTCGCGCGAGGGTTCGCGCACGTCCAACCACCACTGACCGGTGAGTGCGACCATTCCGACGAGCATCTGCGCGTACATCCCAGCCAGGTTCGTCTGGAAGCCACGGCGGGCGAACTCGCCGGCCAGGATGTACTCGACCTGATTGGCGATGTCGTTGAGCAAGGACGAGAACGTGCCGCTGCCCGAGGCCACCGGCGAGTCACGGGTCAGGACTCGGAAGCCGTCGGCCTCGTCCTCGATGTAGATCAGCAGGGCCAGCGCCGCCTGCTCCACCATCGTGCGGGGGTGCCCCTCGGTCAACGCCGACGAGATCCGCTGCGTGAGCGCCTGCATCTCGCGGTCGACGACGACCGCGTACAGGCCTTCCTTGCCGCCGAAGTGCTCGTAGACCACCGGCTTGCTGACCCCGGCGCGGGCCGCCACCTCTTCGATCGAGGTCGCCTCGTAGCCGCGCTCGGCGAACAGTTCGCGGCCGACGTCCAGCAGCTGCTTGCGCCGCTCGGTGCCGGTCATTCGAACCCGGGAGCGGCCGGATTGATCGACCATGGGTGATCATGGTCGCATGGCGGCAACCAATCTCGGCGGTGGACCGCAGCTCGACTACTCCGGACGTACCCCGTTCGTCGCGTACACCGAGGCCGATCGGCTGCACGACCTCGTGCACACGAACACCGATGAGCCGCTCGAGGCGACCTTCGTCATCGTCACCCAGATCATGGAACTGCACTTCGAACTGCTGCGTCGCGAGTGGCAGCTAGCGATCGAGCGGATGCAGGCCGACGACCCGCACGGCGCGGTCGGGGTCCTGAATCGAAGCGGCGCCGTCCAGACGTCGTTACTCGCCGCCTGGGGAATGCTCGAGCCGATGTCGCCCGTGCAGTACAACCGATTCCGGGGCGCGCTGGGCAAGGCATCGGGATTCCAGTCCTTCGGCTACCGCGAGATCGAGTTCCTGATCGGGGCGAAGGATGAGAACATGCTTCGACCGCACGACTCGATGCCGGCGATCGCCGAGCGCCTGCGCGCGATCTTCGATGGCCCGTCCGTCTATGACGCGGCGCTGGCGTTGCTCGCCCGGCGCGGACTGCCGGTACCCGCCGACGTCGTGAGCCGCGACCGGCATTGTGCGTTCGACGAGCCGGACGAGCGGATCGTCGAGGTCTGGCGGCTGGTGTATTCCGACGGCGGTGAGCTGGCCGAACTGGCCGAGGCGCTGATCGGCGTGGCCGAGCGGCACACCCGCTGGCGGTTCGTGCACTACACCGCGGTCCGGCGCATCCTCGGCGCCAAGCCGGGCACCGGCGGCTCGGCCGGCCTGACCTGGCTCAAGCGAGCCGCCGACACGATGGTGTTCCCCGAGCTCTGGACGGTGCGCGGTGTCCTCTGAGATCACCTCCCGCGCTGACGCCGCGGCGGCCGACGCGGTCGACCCGCTGGCGTCCGTCCGGGACCGGTTCACGCTGCCGGCCGACGTCGTCTACCTGGACGGCAACTCCCTCGGCGCGCTGACGTCGGCCGTCCCGGCGGCGATCACCGACGCGATCGACCGGCAGTGGGGCCATGACCTGATCCGCTCCTGGAACGACAACGACTGGTGGACGTTGCCGACCCGCGTAGGCGACCGGATCGGCGCCCTCGTGGGAGCCGCGTCCCGGCCAGGTGCTCTGTGGTGACTCGACCTCGATTCAGCTCTTCCAGGCGCTGACCGGGCTGGCCCGGCTGCGCCCCGGCCGGCACCGAATTGATCACCGACGGCGCCGGGTTCCCGACCGATCAGTACATCGCCGAATCGGTGGCCCGCCTGCTCGGGCTGACACTGCGCCGGATCGAGCCGGGTGAGCTGCGGTCGGTCATCTCGACCGACACCGCCGTTGTCGCGTTGAGTGCCGTCGATTACCGCACCGGCGAGCTGCACGACCTGGCCGGACTGACCGCGGTCGCGCACGACGCCGGCGCGCTGATCAACTGGGACCTCGCCCATGCCGCGGGCGCGCTGCCCGTCGACCTGGACGGACTGGGCGCGGACGCGGCGGTCGGCTGCAGCTACAAGTACCTCAACGGCGGCCCGGGGTCGCCCGCGTGGATCTATCTGCCGATCCGCCACCAGGCGCTGATCGAGTTGCCGCTGACCGGCTGGCACGGACACGCCGACCCGTTCGGGCTGGCGCCCTCGTTCATCGCTGCGCCCGGCATCGCGCAGGCCCGGATCGGAACGCCGCCGCTGCTGTCGATGCTGGCCCTCGAACGGGCCCTCGATGTGTGGGACGGGCTGACGCTGGCCTCGGTGCGGGCCAAGTCGCTGGCGCTGACCGAGGAGATGATCGGCTACGTCGACCGATCACTGCCGACGGTCGAAGTGGCCACGCCAAGGGCGGCCGATCACCGCGGTTCCCAGGTGGCGCTGCGGATGCCCCAGGCCTATGAGATCTGTCAGGCCCTGATCGCCCGCGGAGTCATCGGCGACTTCCGGGCACCGGACCTGCTGCGGCTCGGGGTGGCGCCGCTGTACCTGCGCTACGTCGACGTCTGGGACGCGATGGAGATTCTCGCCGATGTGCTCCAGAGCGGCAGCTTCCGTGACGCGCGGTTCGCCCGATCCGCCGACGCCGCCGTCACCTAGACCCGGGGCCACGTGACCAAGGGCGGATCAGGAGCCGGCGAACTCGTGCTGGCGCCAAGCCTCGTACACCGCAATGGACGCCGAGTTGGCCAGGTTCAGCGATCGGCGGCCGGGGCGCATCGGGATGCGGATCAGCTCGGTGACGAACGGATCGGCCATGACGGCCGCGGGCAGCCCGTCCGGCTCGGGGCCGAACAGCAGCACGTCGCCGGACTGATAGGCGACATCGGTGTAGTTCGCGAGTCGCCGAAGCGGTGAACGCGAACACCCGAGCGGGTCAGGACGGCCGCCCAGAAAGCGGTGAGCGACTCGTGCTGAACCATCGTGGCCAGGTCGTGGTAATCGAGGCCCGCCCGGCGCAGCTTGGCGTCGGACAGGTCGAACCCGAGCGGGCCGATCAGGTGCAGCTCAGCGCCGGTGACCGCGGCCAGTCGGATTGCGTTGCCGGTGTTGCCGGCGATCCTCGGTTCGAAGAACGCCAGCCGGAACACGCTGCGATTATGCCCGCCGCTGCGGCAGCAGCTTTATAGCGCGCCGCTGCGGCAGCAGCTTACGCGCGCAGCTTGGCGAGCCGTTCCTTGCTGGGCCAACGAACATCCGTCGCCCAGCCGAAGACCTCGAACCAGCGGATCAGCCGGGCGGAGATGTCGATCTGTCCCCGCAGGACACCATGCCGCGCGGCGGTCGGGTCGGCGTGGTGCATGTTGTGCCAGCTCTCGCCGAAGCTCAGGATCGCCAGCGGCCAGAAGTTCGCGCTCTTGTCGCGAGCGTTGAAGGGGCGCTGACCGATCGCGTGGCAGACGGAGTTGATCGACCAGGTGACGTGGTGCAACAGGCAGACCCGGACCAGCGAGGCCCAGAAGAAGGCCGTCAGCGCACCGACGAAAGACATCGTGATCAGGCCACCGAGCAGCGCCGGAAGAAGCAAGGAAATGGCGACCCACATCGGGAAGAAGCGATCGACCCAGACGATGTCGCGGTCGCGCATCAGATCGGGGGTGAATCGCTCGCGGTTGGTCTGCTCGACGTCGAACATCCAACCGACGTGGGCGTAGCCCAGTCCCTTGAGCAGCGCGGGCAGATCGTCGCCGTAGCGCCATGGGGAATGGGGATCGCCCTCTTTGTCGCTGAAGGCGTGATGGCGACGGTGATCGGCGACCCAGCGGATGACGGGGCCCTCGATCGCCAATGAGCCGGCAATCGCCAGTGCGATCTTGAGCCCGCGGTTGGCTTTGAACGAACTGTGGGTGAAGTAGCGATGGAAGCCGACGGTGATCCCTAGGCCGCTGACCACGTAGAAGCCGACGGTCAGCCCGATGTCGGTCCAGCTCAGCCCCCAGCCCCAGGCGAGTGGGATGGCGGCGAGCAGCGCGATGAACGGGACGATGACGAAGATGTACAGCGCCACCTGCTCGCCGCGGGCCTTCGGGCCCTCCATATTCGGCTTGGGGCCGGGCCGGGGCGCGGCGAATGAGACTGGTTCGAGCGTTGCGAGTGGCTCTGCAGTGTCGAACACCACGCCACCTCCCCTGTTAGTCGCTGTGGGTTGTGCTTGGTCGTCCAACGGCCCACGGCGCCAGCAAGTGCCCCGGGGGTTCAGCGACCCTACGGTACCGTAACCTACGCCTGCCGTAGCCAGAGCTGAAGCGAGCGAGTCGCCCGGCCGATCCGCGCCGAACTCAGGTCATCAACCTCGGTCGCTTTGGCCCTAAACTGGACCTGCGCTCCACACAGTGGGGGGTGGGGTAATAGGCAGCCCGCCGGTCTTTGGTACCGGACAGTCTCGGTTCGAGTCCGAGCCCCCCAGCGCAGATCAGGGCCGAGCTAGTGACGAGCGTCTCGCGATTGAGGATGACGAATTGAGCGAAGCCGCTAACCCCCTCGCTGTGATCGTCCTTGCCGCCGGCGAGGGCACTCGGATGCGGGCCAACCCCGATCCGTCCGTCCCGCGGCAGCCCAAGACGATGTTCGGCTTTGCCGGCCGATCCATGATCGGGCACGTGCTCGCGGCCTGCGCGCCCCTGGACAGCCAGCAGAGCGTGGTCGTCGTCGGTCACCTGGGCGAGCAGTTGATCGAGCATCTGAAACTGATCGCACCGACCGTCGAGACCGTCGTCCAGGACCAGCAGCTGGGTACCGGGCACGCGGTAGCGGTCGCGCTGGCAGCCGTCGCGCCGCAGGCGAGCGGCACCATCCTGGTGGCGCTCGGAGACACCCCGCTGCTCGAGGCCGGCACTCTCGCGGCACTGCTGCACGAACACGACACCAGCGGCGCCGCGATCACCATGCTCACCTCGGTGCTTGAGGATCCCACCGGGCTCGGTCGGGTACTGCGCAGTGCCGACGGCAATGTCGCCGCTGTCGTCGAGCATCGCGACGCCAGCGCCGCCGAACTCGCGATCACCGAAGTGGCCTCGGGCGTCTACGCGTTCGATCACTCCTTCCTGCGCACCGCGATCGGCCAGCTCGTCGCCGGCCAACTCCCAGGGCGAGCAGTACCTGCCGGACGTGGTGAAGATCGCCGCCGACGGACGGAAGGACGGTGCGTGCCCTCGTCGCCCCGGCGGATCAATGCCTGGGCGTCAACGATCGGTCACAACTGGCCACCGCCCACCGGTTGTTCAATCACCGGCTGATCGAGGCGCACATGCTCAACGGCGTCACCGTGATCGACCCGGCCACGACGTGGGTCGACGCCGACGTCCGGCTGGCTGCGGACGCGGTGCTGCTGCCCGGCGTGCAGCTGTACGGAACGACGTCGGTCGCGGCGATGGCGGTCATCGGCCCCGACACCACCCTGACCGATACCACCGTCGGGGCCGGCAGCCGGGTCGAGCGGACTGTCGCCCGGCAGTCGGTCATCGGCGCCGGCGTCACCACCGGTCCGTTCGCCTACCTACGACCGGGGACGGTGCTCGGCGACGAGGTGCACATCGGTACCTTCGTCGAACTCAAGGCCAGCGAGGTCGGGCACGGCACGAAGATTCCGCACCTGTCCTACATCGGTGACGCATCGATCGGCGAATACACCAACATCGGTGCCGCCACCGTCTTCGTCAATTACGACGGGGTGCGCAAGCATCGCTCGGTCGTCGGCGACCACGCGAGGACCGGCGCCGACAACATGTTCGTGGCACCGGTGGAGGTCGGTGACGGCGCCTACACGGCTGCTGGTTCAATCATCACGGACGATGTGCCCCCGGGCGCTCTGGGAATCGCCCGGGCGCGACAGCAGAATCTGACCGGCTGGGTCGAGCGCAACCGACCCGGCACCGCGGCTCACCAGGCTTCCCAGGCCGCGCTAGCCGCACCAGTCAAGCCAGCCACTCCAGCGCCCGAAGCCGTTCGCGACACCGACCCAGACGGGACCCAGTAACGATGAGCGTCCTCTCCGTTGCCAGCAACAAGAGCCTGATGTTGTTGTCGGGTCGCGCGTATCCCGAGCTCGCGGACTCGATCGCGGCCGAGATGGGCGTCACCGTCACATCGGTCACGGCCCGCGAGTTCGCCAACGGCGAGACCTTCATCAAGCCGGACGAGTCGGTGCGGGGTAGCGACGCGTTCGTGATCCAGTCGTTCACGTCCCCGATCAACCAATGGGTCATGGAGGCGCTGATCCTGATCGACGCCCTCAAGCGGGCATCGGCCAAGCGCATCACCCTGGTCGCACCGTTCTACCCGTACGCGCGCCAGGACAAGAAGCACCGCGGCCGCGAGCCGATCTCGGCCCGTCTGATGGCCGACCTGTTCCGCACGGCCGGCGCTGACCGGATCATGTCGATCGACCTGCACACCGCGCAGATCCAGGGCTTCTTCGACGGCCCGGTCGACCATCTCTTCTCGCTGCCGGTGCTCGCCGAATACATCGGCCTGACCTACCCGAGTACCGACTTCACCGTCGTCTCGCCCGACACCGGCCGGGTCCGGATGGCCGAGCAGTGGGCCGACCGGCTCGGCGGCAACCCGATCGCGTTCGTGCACAAGACGCGGGACTGGTTGGTGCCCGACAAGACGGTCGCCAACCGGGTCGTCGGCGACGTCGAGGGGCGCTCCTGCCTGCTGATCGACGACATGATCGCTACCGCGGGCACGATCGTGAAGGCATCCGAGGTGCTCTTCGAGGCCGGCGCCCGCGAGGTGATCGTCGCCGCCTCGCACGGCGAACTGACCGAGCCCGCGACCGACCGGTTGAAGAACTCGCAGATCAGCGAGGTGATCGTCACCAACACGCTGCCGATCTCGGCCGAGCAGGAGTTCGACAAGCTGACCGTGCTCTCGATCGCGCCGCTGCTGGCCAAGGCGATCCGCGAGGTGTTCGAGGACGGCTCGGTGACGAGCTTGTTCGACGGCCGCAGCTGACGTCACGGCCCACCGGACCACTTTCAGCAGCCCGATAGTGGGCCGCTCGGCCGTAACGTCAGGACTTTGCCGCGGCCAGCCGGACGAACGCATCGAGGCTCAACGTCTCGCCCCGCGCGGACGGATCGATGCCGGCTCCGCGTAGCGCGATCTCGGCGGCCGCAGCGGATCCGGCCCAGCCGGCCAGGGCCGCCCGCAGCGTCTTGCGCCGCTGCGCGAAGGCGGCATCGATGACCGCGAAGACGGCGACCCGGCTCTGCCCATCGGCCAGCGTCGGCGCGGCCCGGCGGACCAGGCGCAGCAGACTGGAATCGACGTTGGGCACCGGCCAGAAGACGGTCCGCCCGATCGAGCCGGCCAGGGTCGCGCCGGCATACCAGGCGAGCTTCACGCTCGGGATGCCGTAGACCCGCGTGCCGGGGGGCGCGGCGAGCCGCTGGGCGACTTCGGTCTGCACCATGACCAATCCACCCCGAAGGCTCGGCAGCAGTTCGAGCAGGTGCAAGACGATCGGCACGGCGGTGTTGTACGGCAGGTTGGCCACCAACAACGTGGGCGGCGGCCCCGGCAGCTCGCTCAGCGCCATCGCGTCGGCCGTCACCACCCTGAGCCGCTCAGCGGCGGCGGGTTGATGGGTGGACACGACCAGGGGCAACGCGGCGGCCAGCGTCGGATCGATCTCGACCGCGGTGACGCTCGCGCCCGTTTCGAGCAGGCCCAGGGTCAGCGACCCGAGCCCGGGGCCGACCTCGAGCACCCGCTCACCCGCCGCGACCTGGGCCGAACGGACGATGCGCCGGATGCTGTTCTGGTCATGGACGAAGTTCTGTCCGAGCGTCTTGGTCGGCCGCAGATCCAGCTGCGCGACCAGCTCGCGGATCTCGGTGCGGCTCAGCAGTGCCCCGGACGGACTCAGCTCGGACGGACTCGGCTCAGGCGTGCCGTTACCGGCCGTCTCGCTGCTGGCTCGCTCAGTACCAACCGTGGGCCTGCCACGACGACCAGGCGCCGCACGGGGTGCTGTACCGCCCAGCGATGTAACTCAGCCCCCAGGCGATCTGAGTGGCCGGGTTGGTCTGCCAATCCGCACCGAACGCCGCCATCTTGCTGCCGGGAAGCGCCTGCGGGATGCCGTAGGCCCCGCTTCCGCTGTTCTGCGCGTTCACCCGCCAACCACTCTCATGGCCCCATATCTGCAGCAGGCAGCTGAACTGATCAGCCCCCCAGCCGCGGGCGAGCAGCATCTGTTGGGCGATCGCCTGGGCCGAGCCCGGGTCGACCACGATCGGCGCCGCCGGGACCGCCGCTGCGGCCGGCTTCGAACCGACCTTCTCGATCTGAGTCGTCGGCGGGGTGATGGTCGTGCTCGATACGACCGTACGTCCCGTCTCTACGCCGTCGACCAACACGACGGCATAGACGACGTTCGCGACGCCGGCCTTACCCGTCGTCGTCACCTTCGTGGTGCCCTTGGCCAGGGTCGGGTCAGGGGTCTGAGTCACCGTGAACGGCAGGGGCTCTGCGGCCGTAACCGTCGTATTGGTAATGCGTTTGACGACCACATCGCCACCGGCGACGACCTTTTGGTTCACGGTCGGAGTGACGACGTCATCGGGTCCCAGGGTGATGCCCATGTCATTGAGCAGCTCGCCGACGAACACATCGGTGGTGGTCAGCTGCTGGACGTTGGTGCCCTGCGTAAGCGTGATCGACTTCTCGGTTGCGAGGGTGACGTCGGTCGGGGTCAACGGCAACCGCTTGTCCCGCGAGACGGTGTACAGGTCAGCGCTTTCGTAGCCCAGGTCCTGCAGCGCATTCTGGACGGTCGGCGCGGTGACCCAGACATCGCGCTCACTGCCATCGACCGTCAGCCGGAGCATCCGGCCGCGCTCCAGCACGATCTTGCCGCCGCTGTGCACCGACGAAGTGAGCGGTGGCGCGACGATGTCGTGCGGTCCGACCTGGTAGCCGGCGTCGGCCAGGGCGCCCTTGACGCTGGAGGCGACGGTGTGTAGCTGCGTCGACTGTCCGTCGACCTGCACGGTGACCGTCTTGTCGACGCTGGCCCACGCGATCGTGCTGCCGAGGACACCAGCGAGGACGGCCGCATAGAGGCCGTACTTGATACTGCGACGCACTACTAAAGGCTCCCTGGGCGAATGTTTCGAGTACTCGTCGAACTCCTGCCGGGGTAGGTCCGGCGGACGGTTGGCGCTTCTCTAAAACACAGGTCACGAGACCATAACGTGTTCGGAGCGTGCCAGCCAAGTACGCGAGCTGGGGTTGGCGCGTTGATCACATGGAATTTGGGGGGAGACGCGAGCGCCGGCCTCGAGTGGGGGGTTTCCCGAGGCCGACACCCGCGAGCCGTGGTCTACGTCACAAATTGCGTCCGCAGACGGGCCACGGGGCGGAGCCCCGGGCGTTGTACAACGTGGTGGCGACGGCTTTCTGCTGGTCCTCGGTCGCTAAGTCCGCGCGGGGCGCATAGGCGCCGCCACCGTTGGACAGCCAGGTCGAGATGTTGAACTGCAGACCGCCGTAGTAGCCGTTGCCGGTGTTGTCGTTCCAGTGGTTGTTCGACTCGCACTTGGCGACCGCGTCCCAATTCAATCCGCCACTGCTGGCGGCGGGCGCCGGGACGGCCACCGGTGCGGCCGGTTTCGTTCCGACCCGCACCACCTGCGCGCGCGGGGCGGTGAGCGGGATGCTCGAGATCGCGACCTGCGAGGCGGGAGCACCGTCGATGTAGGTGACTGCATAGACGACACTCTGGGTGCCCGTGACGCCGGCGGTGACTACGACCGTCGTTCCGGCCGCCAGGGCGGCATCCGAGGTCTGGGTGGTCGTGAACGCGATCGGCACCGCGGTCGTCACGTTGGCGGTGGTCACCCGGCGCAGCACGATCTGCTGGCCGTCGATGAGCGCGGCGCCGGCGACCGGTGCCAATTGATCGGCCGCAGCGACGGTGATGTGCAGATCCTCGAGCACCTGACCGACCGTGCTATCGGTGGTCGTGGTGTCGGTGGTCAGCCCGTCGTGGGTGATCGTGACGTGCTTGACCAGCTGAACGTCCAACGAGGTGGCGGTGAGGGGCAGCCGGCTCGAGCGTGAGGTCGAGGCGATCGAGGCGTCGCGATAGCCCAGGTCGGCCAGCGCCTGCTGAGCCGTCGGCGCGGTGACCCAGACATCGCGGCGCGTGCCGTCGACGGTCAGGTGCAGCAGCCGGCCGCGACGCACGACGATGTCGGTGTCATCGGCCAGCTTCGTGGCCACGGCGGGAGCGACGACGTCATGATTGTCGACCCGATAGCCGGCGTCGGTGATGGCGCCACCGACTGTGCCGGCCGTCGTGTGCAGGTGCCGGACCTGGCCGTCCACCGTGATCGTGACTGCCTTGTCGGCGGCGGCCCAAGCAACCACCCCACCGGTAAGAGCGGTGGCACCGACTGCGGCCGCGAGGCCGTAGCTGATACTGCGTCGCACGAAGCGAATCCCCTTAGCGTTCGACGGCTCTTACTGCGCGAGCGTCGCGAGGCGTTCCCCCGTTTGCGACAGTTCGCTGAACCGCTTCTCAACCCGTTGGTTTCAGGTCACGGAACCGTAACTACGCCTTCGTTGTAAGGGCAAACACCGACACCGGAAAACGCAAGATCCCGGCGTGAGGTCAATGTAAAAGCGGAGGCTTGTCGAGTCGGCAACCAGGAATTGTCGCGAATTAATCGCCGGCCCGGCCGGTCGCGTCCGACGTCGCGGCCGTTATCGCTTTCAGGTCAGCGCGGCCGGGGGGTCGAGTGTGCTGGGAGTAAGAAACTGAGTCCGGGCGGCGCGGCGGCTCCAGCTTGGTGATTATGAGACTTATCGCGAGACGTCGTCACAGCCACTTTTCAGACTTCGTGACGCCGGTCACACTGAGCGCGAATACCCCTATATCGGGCGTCGATCGCTAGTCAGGTGCGTTATTCCGCGCCACGGAGCGGCATTACATCCGGTGCCGTTAGAGGTACTTGCCGCACACCGGCCACGGGGACGCCCCTCGAGCGGCATAGAGCCGGTTTGCGATCGCGATCTGCTGATCCTTGGTCGCCAGGTTCGCGGTCGGCGCGTAGGCCCCGCCGCCGTTCGAGAGCCAGGTCGGGGTGCTGAACTGCAGGCCGCCGTAATAGCCGTTGCCGGTATTGATCGCCCAGTTCCCCCCTGACTCACACTGCGCGACCGCGTCCCAGTTGAGCGCCCCGGTGCTGGCCGGCGCCGTTGGTGCCGCCGTAGTCGGCGCGGTCGTCGGCGCCGGTGCCGCGACGACCGGCGCCGGGGCCGCAGCGGTGGTACGGGCGGGCGTCGCCGCCGTTCGGGCGGCAGACGTCCCTGACGTGGGCGTGGCCGCCGACTTGGCCGCTGAACTCACCGGTTTGGTGCCGACCCGATCGACCTCGGCCTGCGCAGGCGTGATCACCGTCTGAGACACCGCCACCTGCGTCGTCGCCAGGCCGTCGAGGTAGGTGACCCGGTAGACGACGGATTGGGTCCCGTTCACACCCGCGCTCGCCACGACGGTGCTCCCCTGCGCCAGGCTGTCATCAGGCTGTTGGGTGGTCGTGAAAGCGATCGGCTCGGACTTGGTCACATCGGCGTAGGTAACGCGGTGGACGACGATGAGCAGGCCGTTCTGCACCGGGGTCGAGACGGCCGGCGAGACGTCGTCGTCGGCGCCGAGGGTCAGGTTGAGTTCGCTGAGGACGTCACCGACGGTCGCTGCCGAGGTGCTCAGGGTGGTCGTGATGCCGTCATGAATGACGGTGAGCTGGCTCGCGAGATGCACCGAGAGGCTGGTCGGGGTCAACGGCAGCCGGGTCGAACGCGAGACCGAGTCGATCTCGGCCTGGCTGTATCCGAGATCGTCGAGCGCCTGCTGCACGGTCGTCGCAGTAACCCAGACATCACGTTCAGTTCCGTCGATGCTGAGCTGCAGCAGCCGTCCGCGCCGCAGCACGATCGTGTCGTTCGGGAGCACCTTGGTGCCGGCCGTCGGAGCCAGGACGTCATGGGCGTCGACCGTCAGTCCGGCCGCCGCAACCGCACCGCCGACGGTGGCGGCCGTGGTGCGGATCTCGCGGGACTGCCCATCCACCGTGATCGGTGACCGGCGTGCCGGCGGTCTCGCGCGGGAACAAACGCATTCGGCAGGACGGCGGCGGCCGCGATGACTAGCGTGCCGATGCTCAGAGTGCCAAGGCCTAATGGGAGTGCGATTCGCACGGGTGCGGTAACCCCTTTGCCCTCATGGCTCGCCCCCGTGAGCCGCGTCCCCCCGACCGGTTCCCCATCCACGTAACCGCAAAGAATCGGACCGTGCAAGCCGTACGACGAGACTTAACCCAAGTCGAGTGTGGCGCCGAACACTCGGCTTGCGGTCCGCGAAACCGTGTGGCCGAGCGCAGCCGCATCCATCTCAAGCACCGCGGCCAGTGCTCGCAGTGTGTGGGGCAACAAATATGGGGCGTTCGGACGACCGCGGTACGGGTGCGGGGTCAGGAACGGCGCATCGGTCTCGACGAGCAGGCTGCCCGGACCGACCGCGGCCACCGCGGCCCGCAGCCCTGGAGCATTCGTGAAACTAATCACGCCCGGGATCGAGAGGACGTAACCGGCCTCGACACAGTCCCGCGCCATCGCCGCGTCACCCGAGAAGGCGTGGAAGACAACCCGCTCGGGCGCACCCTCCTCGGCCAGGATCCGCAGCACATCGGCGTGCGCCTCGCGGTCATGGATCATCAGCGCCTTGCCGCTGCGCTTGGCCAGGTCGATGTGGCGGCGAAAATGCTCCTGCTGCGTCGCGGGGTCGACCCGGTCCCAGTAGTAGTCAAGACCCGTCTCGCCGATCGCGACGACCTTGGGATGCATGGCCAGCGCCGCCAGAACGTCGTAGTCGGCGTCGCCCAACGACTGCACCTCGGTCGGGTGGACCGCTACGGCGGCGTAGACGTCCGGATGGTTCGCGGCCGCCTCAACGCACCAACGGGCCGATGCCACCGAATCCCCGACCGTGATCACCCGGGTGACGCCGACCGCCCGGGCCGCCGCCATGACCGTGGCCACGAACTCACTAGTCGGCGCGACGCCCGCCCGCTCAGCCATCGCGTCCAGGTGCGTGTGCGCGTCCAGGACGGGCGTGGTCAGCGGCTCGGGCGCGGGCGGCGGGGTGTTGTCCTTGGCCACGATCAGGTGTCAGCGGCCGCGGCGGCGAGCCGATCGAGCTCCTCGTCCACGATCGACGGGTCGAGCTTGGTGAACACCGGCGTCGGGGCCGCCATCGGCCGCCCGACTGGTAGCGGTACCGAGGCCCAGGTCGCCTGCGTCTGGTAATCCCCGGTCAGAACCGTGTAGTTGGGCGATCCAGCCGCGGTCTCTTCATCCACCTCGACCAGCTCGGGCATGCCGGCCCAGCGGCCCGTCCCGCCCAACGCCTCGAAGATCTGGGACGAGGACGACGGCAGGAAGGGAGTGAGCAGTGTCTTGACGTCATCGACCACTTGCAGCGTGACGTGCAGGACGCTGGCCATCCGGTCAGGGTCGGCGTTCTTCAGCTTCCACGGTTCCATGTCGGACAGGTACTTGTTGGCCTCACCGACCAGACGCATCACATCGCCGATGGCCGCCTTCTGCCGGCTCCGCCCCAGCAGTTCGCCGACCGAACCGAACGCAGCGCGACTGCTGGCCAGCAGCGTCTGATCGGCGTCGGTCAGCGCGCCCGGACCCGGAATGGCACCCAGGTTCTTCGCGGTCATCGAGATCGTCCGGTTGACCAGGTTGCCCCAGCCGGCGACCAGCTCGTCGTTGTTGCGGCGCAGGAACTCCGACCAGGTGAAGTCGGTGTCCTGGTTCTCGGGCCCGGCGGTCGCCAGGTAATAGCGCAGCGCGTCCGGCGAGTAGCGCGCCAGCATGTCACCCACGTAGATGACGACGTTGCGGCTGGATGAGAACTTGCGCCCCTCCATCGTCAGGAATTCACTCGACACCACCTCGTAGGGCCGTTCGAGCGGTCCGAGTGGGCCCGGCGTGCCGCCCTTGGAGCCGATGCCGGAGTAGCCGAACAGCATCGCCGGCCAGATCTCGGCGTGGAAGACGATGTTGTCCTTGCCCATGAAGTAATAGGCGTCGGGGAACGAGCCGTCTTCGTGGCGCTGCCAGAACGGGCGCCACGCATCGGGATCGCCGGTGCGGGCCGCCCACTCGATCGAGGCGGACAGGTACCCGATCACCGCGTCGAACCAGACGTAGAGCCGCTTGTCGGTGCGATCACGCCAGCCGTCGAGCGGAACGGGCACGCCCCAGTCGAGGTCACGGGTGATCGCCCGCGGCTTGAGGTCATCGAGCAGGTTCATCGAGAACTTCAGGACGTTCTGACGCCAATGCTTCTGGCCACCCAGCCAGTCGCCGAGTGTCTCGGCGAACGCAGGGAGGTCCAGAAAGTACTGCTCGGTCTCGATGAAGTTCGGGGTCTCGCCGTTGATCCGGCTGACCGGGTTGATCAGGTCGATCGGATCGAGCTGGTTGCCGCAGTTGTCACACTGGTCACCGCGTGCACTCGGGTAGCCGCAGATCGGGCAGGTGCCTTCTATATAGCGATCGGGCAGGGTCCGTCCGGTGCTCGGGCTGATCGCGCCGAGCTGGACCCGCGGAAAGATGTAGCCGTTCTCGAGCAGGCCCAGGAACAGGTTCTGGGTCGTCGCATAGTGGTTCTTGGTGGTGGTCCGGGTGAAGAGGTCGTAGCTCAGGCCGAGCTTGCGCAGATCGCCGGCGATCACCCGGCTGTAACGGTCGGCCAGCTCGCGCGCGGTGACGCCCTCACGGTCGGCCTGCACCTGGATCGGGGTGCCGTGCTCGTCCGTCCCGCTGACCATGAGCACCTTATTGCCGGCCAGCCGCTGATAACGGCTGAAGATGTCGGACGGGACGCCGAAACCGGCCACGTGGCCGATATGGCGAGGTCCGTTGGCGTACGGCCAGGCGACCGCGGTCAGGATGTGGGAGCTCACCGGACCAGCCTAGTGAGCCGCCGGCCCCGCTTTTGGCGGCTGGACGGTCATATGGACCGTCCAGCCGCCAAAAGCGGTCAGGTTTTGGCCGCGATGACCGCCGCGTACACCGTCTTCTTCGGCACGCCGGCCTCGACGGCGACGTCGGCGATCGCATCCTTGCGGGTCAGACCGGCCTGCTCCCTCGTCGCCACGGCGGCCACCAGGTCCTCGGGCGCGCTATCCATCAGGCTGCGTACCGCACCGGCCACGACCAGGGTGATCTCGCCCCGCACGTCCCCCGCCGCCGCCCACGCGGCCAGATCTGCCATCGGCCCGCGCTTGACCTGTTCATAGGTCTTGGTCAGTTCGCGGCAGATGGCGGCCGGGCGATCGGCCCCGAACGCATCGGCCAGGTCGGCCAGCGACGCGGCGAGGCGGTGCGGCGATTCGAAGAACACCATCGTGCGGGGTTCGGTGGCCAGCGGGCCGAGCGCCCGGCGACGCTGGGCGGCCATCCGCGGCAGGAACCCCTCGAAGCAGAAACGGTCCACCGGCAATCCCGACACCGCGAGCGCGGCCAGGACGGCCGACGGTCCGGGCAACACGCTCACCTCGATGCCGGTCGTGATCGCGGCGTCGACGAGCCGGTAGCCGGGGTCCGACACCGACGGCATGCCGGCGTCAGTCACCACCAGCACGTCCTGGCCGGCGAGCAGCGCCTCGATCAGACCGGCCAGCCGCGCCGACTCGTTGGCCTCGAAGAACGACACGATCCGTCCGGACGGCCGCACGCCCAGATCGGCGCACAACCGCTGCAGTCGCCGGGTGTCCTCGGCCGCGATGACCGCACTGCTCGCCAGCGCGTCGCGCAGTCGGGTCGAGGCATCACCCGGGTTGCCCAACGGGGTCGCGGCGAGCAGCACCCGGCCGGTCGGGCTCAATGGACCTGCCGGGCCGGTGGAGCCGGTCGCTGCGATGTCGCTCACGTGCAGACCTTACGATCAGGCGCGTGACGGCGACGCTGCAGGCACCCGAGCGCCCCGATCCCGTCGAGTCGAACGGCGAGGACGCCGACCTCGATGGGCCCGGCACCGCCATCGCGACCGACGCGCCACCGCCCCGGCGCGTCCCCGCTGCCCTCGAACCGTGGCGCGACCCGCACCCACTGGTCGGCTGGAGCCTCACGGCGCTGATCTTCGTGGTTGCCTGCGTCACCCGGTTCTGGGCGCTCGGCTTCCCGTCGACCAAGGAGTTCGACGAGGTCTACTACGCCACCGAGGCCCAGGAGATCGGGCGCTTCGGCTACGAGGACAACCGCGGCTATCTATTCATCGTGCATCCGCCGCTGGGCAAATGGGCGATCGCGTTCAGCTCGTGGATCTTCGGCAACAACAGCCTTGGCTGGCGGGTGGCTCCGGCAGTGGCCGGCATCCTCGCCGTCCTGATCATTACCCGCACCGCTCGGCGGATGTTCCGGTCGAACGTGTTCGGCGCGATCGCCGGTCTGCTGCTCGCCCTCGACGGGGTCTCGCTGGTGCAGTCCCGGGTGGCGCTGCTCGATATCTTCCTGCAGCTGTTCGTGCTGGCCGGATTCGCCGCGCTCGTCCTCGACCGCGACCAGATGCGCGGACGGCTGGCCTCGATGCTCGAGGCCGGTATCGATCTGACGGGTGGCGCGCCGACGCTCGGACCTCGGCCCTGGCGGATGCTCGCCGGGTTCGCGCTCGGGCTCGCCTGCTCGGTCAAGTGGTCAGCGCTGTCGTTCTACGTCATCTTCGCGATCATGTCGCTGGTCTGGGACCGCGGTGCGCTCAAGTCGGCCGGCGTCCGCTACAGCTGGCGCAACGCCGTCCGCCGGTCGTGGATCTACGCGTTCGGTGGATTCCTGGTCGTGCCCGTGACCGCCTACCTTCTCAGCAATCTTGGCTGGTTCGCCGGCGAGAACTCCTATAACCGGCACTGGGCCGACACGCACCGCGGCTATGCCCGTCTCGATCTGCTCGGCGTGCACGTCCCATTCGACTGGGGGTTCCTGCCGAACGGGGTCCGGTCTCTCGGCGACATGATCTACCGCGCCTACCAATTCCACGAGGGCCTGGACAGCTTCCATCCGTACAAGTCGAACCCCTGGAGCTGGCTCGTCCTGGGCCGACCGATCACCTACTACTACCCCAGCAACGTCGGCGGCTGCGGATCGCCGAGCTGCTCGCGGGAGGTGCTACTGATCGGCACGCCGCTGATGTGGTGGGCGTTCGTGCCGGCGCTGTTGTGGCTGGTCTGGCACTGGTTCACCACCCGCGACTGGCGCGCGTCGATGGTCTGGCTGGCGATGGCGGCCGGTTGGCTGGTCTGGTTCCAGGACCCGAAGCGGACGATGTTCCTGTTCTATATGACGCCGCTGGTGCCATTCCTGATCCTGGGGGTCACCCTGGCGCTGGGGGTCATGCTCGGGCCGGCCACCGGCACCGTGGTACGGGTGGGCGGGACGGTCGTGCAGGTCATCTCGGATCAGCGCCGACGGATCGGGATCGCGTGCGTCGCGCTCTACCTGGGCGTGGTCATCGCCGACTTCGCGTGGATGTGGCCGATCCTGACCGGTGGCCTGCTCACCTATAACGAGTGGCACGCCCACATGTGGTTCTCGTCGTGGGTGTGATGCGCGCTCCATGGAAGTAGGGCCGGCCGCGGCCCACGCCGCCCTCGATCCGCGTCGGTGGTGGGCGCTGTTCGCGTGCATGACCACACTCGGCATGGCCCTGCTCGACGCGACCGTCGTGGTCATCGCATTGCCCTCGATCAGCCAGAGCACCGGAGCGCACCCGGCGCAACTGCAGTGGGTCATCTCGGGCTACGCGCTCTCGTTCGGCGTCGTTCCGATCCTGGCCGGACGCCTGGGGGATGACCGCGGCCGCAAGGAAATGCTGCTCATCGGGACAGCCGGATTCATTCTGACGAGCGCCGTGATCGGCTTCGCACCCAATCCGAACGTGCTGATCCTGGCGCGCGTCGCGCAGGGGCTGGCCGGCGGACTGCTCAATCCGCAGATCTCGGGCTTCGTGCAGAACATGTTTCCGCGCCACGAACGGGCCCGCGCGTTCTCGATCATCGGCGCGATGATCGGCGTCACCTCGGCGGCGGGGCCGGTGGTGGGCGGTCTGATCATCTACGTGTTCGGCACGCATGTCGGCTGGCGAATCACCTTCCTGATCAATGTCCCGGTCGGGCTCGTCGCGTTCGTCCTCTCGGCCCGGTGGCTACCGAAACTGCCGCGCCGCTACCCGGTTCGTCGCCTCGACCTGCCGGGGGTGGCGTTGATGACCTTGGCGTTGCTCGCGGTGTTGTTCCCGGCCGTCGAGTTCGACTCCGACCGCGATCTGCGCCTGGCGTTGCTATGGATACCGGCGGCGCTTCTGCTGTCGGCATTCTGGTGGTGGGAATCCGGGCCCGCCACCCGGCGCGGGTACCCGCTGATCGACCTGAGCCTGTTCCGGATCCAGACCTATGCCGACGCCAACCGGCTAGCGCTGTTCTACTTCGCCTGCATCGGCGCCATGCCGCTCATCCTCACGCTGTTCCTGCAGGAGGGACTTGGCTACAGCGCAGTCGACTCGGCGGCCGTCGGTGCGGCCGCGGCAGTGACGATTTCGATCTCGTCGATCATCGCCGGGCGACTGCTCCCCCGCTTCGGCGCCACGGTGCTGGTGGTCGCCCTGGTCGTGCTGACCGTCGGCTTCGTCTCGATGACCCTGGTCGGCTGGCTCGCGGTGGGCTCGATCTCGGGCGCCGGCGTCGGGTGGCTGCTGATAGCACCGCTCGCCGTCACCGGTCTCGGCATGGGTGCCGTGACGTCGAACAATCAGGTGCTCGCCTTCGCCGACGTCGACGCCGAGCAGGGCTCGACCGCCGGCGGCATGCTGCAGACGACCCAGCGGGCGTCCATCGCCATCGGCACGGCGATCGCCAGCGCCGTCTACTACTCGGTCGCGTTGTCGGGTCATTCGGCCTCCCGACAGGCCCACGTCATCCGCTACGGGCACGCGTTCACTGCATCACTGAGCTACCTGACTGCACTCTCGGTGATTTCGTTGATCATCGCGATTCGCTCGATGCGGCACGTCCGCTGGGCCGACCGGACTCGTTGACGATTTCCCCCGGCGGCGCCGCGGGTTAGGGTCGTTTCGTGACATCCGTCGAAGCGATCAATCCAGCTGCTGCCCCTAGCGGCCCCGGCTGCGTCGAGTGTACGAACGCCGGCGGCTGGTGGCTGCACCTGCGCCGCTGCACCGCGTGCGGGCACATCGGTTGCTGTGATTCCTCTCCGTCGCAGCACGCCAGCGCGCACGCGGCCAGCAGCGGGCACCCGGTGATCCGTAGCTACGAGCCGGGCGAGGATTGGCTCTGGAACTACTCCACCGACCAGTTCTACGAGGTTCCCGACGGGCTGGTGATGGTCGCCCCGGAACACCATCCGCTCGATCAGCCCACCCCCGGGCCGGCCGGCAAGGTGCCGCCTGACTGGCAACACCATCTCCACTGACCCGCCCGCGGCCGACCTGCACGCGCAGGCCGGAGCCGTCCCGCGCCTGGACGAGGGGCAGCTCGCGGTGCTGCGCCGCTATGGCGTCGAGGCCGAGGTCTTCGAAGGCGATCTGCTGTTCACGCCGGGTGAGAATGCCGCCGCGATGTTCGTCGTCCTCGAGGGTTCGGCCGACGTCATCACCGGCATGGGCCAACCGGACGAGCGGGTGCTGGTGACCTACGAGCCGGCCGAGTTCCTGGGCGAGCTCGGTCTGCTCACCGGCCAGCGAATGGTCGCCCACGGACGCATGCGTACCAGCGGCCGGGTGCTGCGGGTGCCGATCGAGGGCCTACGCATCGTGATGGCCCAGGAGCCGGACCTCAGTGAGCTGATCCTGCGCGCTTTCCTGCTCCGACGCGCGGTGCTGACCTCGTCCGGCAGCGGCCTGACCCTGGTCGGTTCACGATTCGACGCCGACACCCGGCGACTGCTGCAGGTGCTGTCACGCAATCGACTGGCCTCGCGCTGGCTCGATCTCGAGACGGCCCCCGAAGCCGAGGAATTTCTGCGCACGCTGCACGTCGGCGTCGCCGAGCTGCCGATCGTCGTGGTGCCGGGTGGTGAGTTGCTGCGCAATCCGACCCAGCTCGAACTGCTGTCGGCGCTCGGCATCGCCGGTTTCGACTTCGCCGACGACCCGGACGGCATCTGCGACCTGCTGGTGATCGGCGGCGGACCTGGCGGTTTGGCGGCCGCGGTCTACGGCGCGTCCGAAGGACTGACGACGACGCTGATCGACAAGACGGCCTTCGGTGGCCAGGCCGGCACGTCATCACGCATCGAGAACTACCTTGGCTTCCCGGCCGGTCTGTCCGGCGCCGAATTGACGGCGCGGGCTGCGCTGCAGGCGCAGAAGTTCGGCGTTCGAATGCGCCAGGCGGCGACGGCGGTGTCGCTGAGAACCGAGAACGGCCGCCATCGGGTCGACCTCGATTCGGGCGAGTGGGTCACCGCCAAGTCGGTGATCATCGCGACCGGTGCGCGATACACCCGCCTGAATGTCGATCGGTTCACCGACTTCGAGGGCGTCGGCATCTACTACGCGGCGACCCAGATGGAGGCGCAGGCGTGTGTCGGACGGCCGGTGGCCGTCGTCGGTGGCGGGAACTCGGCCGGTCAGGCCGCGCTGTTTCTGGCTCGCACCTGTCGGACCGTCCAATTGATCATCCGCGGCGGCAACCTGGCCGCCTCGATGTCGCGCTACCTGATCGACCAGATCGAGGGCCACCCGAGCATCGAGGTGATGACCCATACCGAGGTCACCGCCCTCATCGGCGATGAGGAGTTGTCGGCCATCGAACTCACCAATAATTCCGACGGCCACGCCTGGACGCTGTTGTCGGGTGCGCTATTCATCTTCGTCGGAGCCCGCCCGTCGACCGATTGGCTCGCTGGGCAGCTCATCACCGATGAACACGGCTTCATTCGCACCGGCAACGATCTGCCGGTCGCGCCCGGTACGCCGGCGCCGCTGGTCCTGGAGACGAGCACCCCCGGCATCTTCTGCATCGGCGATGCCCGCAGCGGGTCGATCAAGCGGGTCGCCACCGCGATCGGCGAGGGATCGATGGCGGTGCGGCTCGTCTTCGAACGCCAAGCGGCCAGCGGCGAGGTCTGAGAAGGTGCGGCCACCGTTGGAGCAATCGCTGCGCACCGGAATCGATTGGACCGCGCGGCCGGCCTTCCCCAGTCAGACCGGCCGCGCGGAGCGCACCATGGCTAGCTGGGGCTATGGGAGTTCGCTTGCATGAGCGGGGAACGACCCTTCGAACGAAACCGGAATTCCCCCGGTCATACATTCAGATTGTGCGTTTAAATGGGGCGATCGATGGACACCGCCCGTGTCCATTACATTACCGATAAATGCATGGGCCGCAAGTCCCGACACTAGTTCACCTGCATTTAGCAATGCCTATCTAGCGCATTAACGGCGTTTAATTGCTGCGTTGATCGGGCCGCCTCGGCCCGCCGGCCGACGGAGTATTGTCGCTTATATCAGCTAATGGAGAATGCTCAGTGCCTGTGAGATCTCGGCCGCGCCCTCGATGAGTAGGTCGAGTATGCGGGCCTGTTCCTGCTCGTCTATGCGAAAGGCCGGGCCGGCGACACTGAGCGTCGCCACCGGTGTGGCCCCGTTTCGGATCAAAGTCGCGAGCGCCATGACGCCGATCTCGATCTCGCCCGAGCTACTCGCCCAGCCTTGCTCGGCATACTTCGGAAGGTCCTCTTCGAGCTGCGCTCGAAGTTGCGCGAATTTCGGATCAGACGCGGCCCGCTCAGCGATGAAAGCCTCACGTTCGGCCTTCGGCATTACCGCTAATAGCAATTTACCCGACGCCGCAGTACCGAGTGTGAACGCGTAACCCGGCTCGAAAACGAGCCTGAACGAGCGCGAACTAACCGCGCTCTCGACGCACAGAACAATCGAATGGAATCGTTGCATCAACATCACGGTCTCGTTGATCTGAGACTCGATTCGTCGCAGTACGGGTTCGGCCAACTTCCTTAACGGACTTGCCACCTGGGCCGCCCGGGCGACGTGCATGATCTGCGAGGTGACGTAGTAACGACCCCGGTCACCCTCGTCGATCAGTCCCATCTCGCGCAGCAGCCCCACGTAGCGATAACAGGTGCTCAGCGGGACGCCGACCTCCTCGGCCAGTTCGCTGATCGAGGCGTACGGCCGCTGCTCGCTGAACGCCAGTAGCACCTGAAGCACCCGGCGAGGGCTCTCGGCCCCTCGCACCTGCGGATGATTCGGTCGCGGCGACACGACCACTCCGCCAATACCCTCGCTCGGATTCATTGTTCGGCATACCTCCACCAGGGGCCACCGGGAGCTACTGCTGCTTTACCCAACTCAGACGCGTTCAGCTCAGGTCTTTTTCGCAGACGACGTTGCCGTCGGGAACAGGGACGCCGCCTTGGATCACGTTGGGCTTCCAGCAGCTGAAGATCGACCGTGACGGGCTCGCCGAGATCGACGAGGTCTGGCCATACCAGGCCCCCGACAACTGCGTTGAATGCAGCGCGTTCATGAACGACGTCGCCGTGATCGTGGCACCCGCCTTCGGCGCCACGGCGGCGATCAGATCATTGAGCGCCGCGGCAACGATCGTGAAGCTGGTCACCGGCACCGACGCGTCCTCGGACTGCATGTTCTTGATCAGGCTGGTTATCTCGGGCGTGGCCGCTGATCCAGCCGTCGGTGGGAAGAAGTCGTTCGAGATCACGTTCTCGGCCTTGGCCGCACCCACGGCAGTAACCAGCGCGGCACCCGCGTTGCTCGACTCGGTGACGACCGGGACGTTCCAACTCGCGGACTGGCGGAAGTTGAGCACCTGCGCAATCTGCGGCGATAGACAGAAGCAGGCCGCGATATCGGCATTACTGGCCTTCATCGCGTTGAGCTGCGAGGAGAAGTCGGTGTCCGTCGAGGCGTACGGCTGGGCCGTCTTCACGTTGTTGTCGTACTTCTTGAAGCCGGTCAGATAGCCCTGACCGAGCGGGTCGTTCTGGTACAGCACCGCGACCGTCTTACCCGGGTACTTCTGTGCCATGTATTGGCCGAGCGACGCACCTTGTGTCCCGTAGTCGGTGTACACGCTGGCCGCCGTGGCATCGAGCGGCTCGATGCTGGCCAGGCCCGAGAACAGGATCAGATCGGCCACCTTCTGATCGACGAGGTAGCTGTAGGTCGCGGTGACGCCCGGGGTGCCGAAGTTGAGGACGCCGAGTACTCCATCGTTGACCAGGTTGTGCACCGCGACCGAGGCCTGGGTGCCGGATGGGAACGCGTTGTCCTCGTAGGTCCATTCGATCGGGTGCCCGGCGGCGCCACCATGGGCGTTGATGTACTTCGCGCTGGCGGCCAGGGCGGACTGTAATCCGCGTCCGGATGTCGCCGCCGAGCCGGTCAGCGGGATCGAGGCCCCGAATTTGAGCGGAGTGCCGGTGGCGGGGCCGCTCGAGGTGGCCGCGCTGCTGGCGGGACTCGTGTTGGAGCTGCTCGATTCGGATGATGACTTGGTGACCGAGCAGGCCGCCGACAACAGGGCCACGGCAACTCCGACCGTCCACAACAGCGTCCGTCTCACGACTTTCCTTCCGATCGATCGATTCCTGAGCACGAGTGTGCCGGGCGATCAGATCAGCTGCGTCGGCGGGGCGTTTCGGGTTCGTTTCAGCGGCTGGGTCGACCAGCGCGCAGCCGCGGTGAACGCGCCCCAGATGCCTCCCTCGAACGCCAACAGCACGACGATCACGACCAGCCCGTAGATCACCTCGTTCGAGATGACCATCGTCGAATGGGGAACGTGGACACCCTTGACCCGCGTCGTGATCAGGAAGACCGTGACGGCGCCGAGCACCGCCCCGGCCAGCCGTTCGCTGCCGCCGATCGCGATCGCGACCAGGAACTGGATCGAGTACGCCAGGCCGAAGGAGTCCGGAGACACGGCGCCGACCGTGAGTGCATAGAGCCCACCAGCCAGCCCGGCGAACGAGGCCGACAGGACGAACGCGAGCACCCGGTAATGACCGACGCGGATGCCGTTGATCGCGGCGACCACGTCGTTCTGACGGATCGCGCGCATCGCCGTGCCATGCCGCGAGCTGGTGATGCGGGCCAGAATGAACCAGCTCAGCAGGGTGCACAGGGCGCAGACGATGTAGATCAGCCGGGCCGGATCGAGCCGCTGGCCATTGCCGAACACCACCGTGATGTCGAACGGATCCGAGGTCGCCAATCCGACGGCACCACCGACCGGGTCACCGATCACGATCAGCAGCGACGGAAACGCGACGCCGACGGCCAGCGTCGTGATGACCTGGTAAATGCCGCGCAGCCGAGCGCTCGGGATGCCGACGATCAGCCCGAACAGCGCGCCGGCGACCACCGCGATCGGCAGCGTGAGCAGCGGCGGAACGCCGGCCTTGACGCTCAGGACCGCGCTCGCATAGGCGCCGGCCCCCACGAACGGTCCCTGGGCCACCGAGATCTGCCCGGTCTGGCCCGACAGCAGCCCGAGCCCGAGCGCACCGATCGACAGCACCAGGATCTGCACCAGGTTGAACGGCGACCACTCGAACGGCGCGGCGACGAGCAGTACGCCGACCAGTCCCCGGGCCAGGGTCCGGTTCTGGCGGCTGGAGCGCGCATCCGCGCCCACGCCGCCAAAACCGCGGGGTGCGGCCCAGATGATGCCGGCCACCGCGGCACCGGCCACCGCGGCGCCGATCGGGCCGGCGCCGATGGCGATCGCGGCGAACGTGATCAACGCCGGCAGGCCGGCCAGCCCGATCGCCAGCAGTGCGATCACAGCTTGCGCGCCACTACGTGTCCGAACAGGCCCTGCGGACGCAGCAGCAGGATGACGATGACCAGCCCGAGCATGACCGGGGTGGCGAGGTTCGGCCCGACCCCGGGCACTCCGGCGAGCACACCGGCGGCGGCCCCGATGATCAGACCGCCGACGATGGCACCGACCGGACTCTCGAGGCCGCCGACGATCACCGACACCAGGCTGAACACCAGCACGTTGCCCATCATGGACGGGCTCAGCAGCAGGACGTTCGCGAACAGCATCCCGGCGATCGCCCCGGCGACCGATGCCATCGCCCAGCCGAGCGCATACATGCGGGCGGGCGTGATCCCCACGACCCGCGCGGCGTCGGCGTTGTCGGCGGTCGCCCGCAGCCCGAGTCCGACGCGGGTGAACCGGAACAGCCCGACCAGCAGCAACATCGCGACCACCGCGACGGCCGCATTGCCCAGGTTCTGCCGCGTGATGATGACGTCCCCGAGATGCCAGGGCGTGCCGCTGACCGGCGCCGGGAAGCTGCGTGGGGAAGGGTTCCAGATCGAGTTCGACAGCCCGTTGAACAGCTCGTACAGCCCGAAGGTGATCATCACGGTGACGAACTCGGGACGGCCGCGAGCCGGGTGGATCACCAATACATAAACGACCAGGCCCAGGCCGCCGGCGATCACCGCGACGATCGCCATGGTGACGAAGAAGGGGATGTGCGCCTGAGCTACGAGTTCCCACGCGATAAAGGTTGTGAACGTGGCCATCTCGCCAGCGGCGAAATTGACCACTCCGGTCGCCCGGAACACGATCACCAGCGCGAGCGCGACCAGGCCGTACGTCACCCCGGCGGCCAGGCCACTCGTCGCATTCTGCAGATAGAGCACGGCGCGTTACCCGAAGTAGGCGCGCTCGACGGCGCGCCCCCGAAGTCCCGCCGCGTCGAGTTCGTCGACGACCTCGCCATGCACCATGACATAGCCGCGATCGGCCAGCCGCGCGACCAGGCCGACGCCCTGATCGACGAGCAGCACGCTGAGGTTGCGGTCACGGACCAGGCCACCGATCGCGTCGGCCACCCGCCCGACCATCAGGGGCGACAGGCCCATCGACGGCTCGTCGAGCAGCATGCAGGTCGGCTCGCTGGCCAGTCCGCGGGCCAGCGCCACCATCTGCTGCTCACCACCGGACAGGGTGGCCGCCTGCTGACGCAGCTGGCCGTGCAGCTCGGGGAAGTTGTTCAGCAGATCGAGCGGACGGCCGCGAGCCCCGCGGAGCCACGAGCCGGCCCGCAGGTTGTCGGCCACCGAGAGCCCCCCGAACAGCTGCCGGCCCTGCGGCACGAGGGCCAGACCGGCGCGGATGCGGGCCGGGGTTCGCAGCCGGCCGAGGTCGCGTCCGTCCAGACTGATCAGCCCGCTCGAGACGGGGACCAGGCCGAGGACGGCGCGCAGGGTAGATGTCTTGCCGGCCCCGTTCGGGCCGATCAGACCGACCACCTCGCCCGGCCCGACCCGCATCGTGACGCCGCGCAGGGCCTGCACCGGACCGTAGGCGACGCGAACGTCGGTGAGCTCGAGCATCAGCCGGCTCCGGCCGGAGTGCCGAGGTAGGACTCGACCACGCGGCGGTCGGCCAGGACGTCGTCGGGGTGCCCGGAGGCGATCACGGCCCCGGTGTCGAGGGCGTACAACCGGTCGGCCAGGCGGCGGACGAAGCCGAGCTGATGCTCGATCAGCACGATGCCCATCGGGTGGCCTGCGTCCCGGGCCCGGGCGGCGGTCGCCCGCAGGACGTCGGCCAGCGCGACCCATTCGTCGGTGTCCAGACCGGCGGCCGGCTCATCGAGCAACAGCAGCCGCGCGCCTCCGACGAGGGCACGCGCCAGGTCGACCTTCTTCTGCAGACCGTAGGGCAGCCGCGACACCCGGGTGTCGAGCACGTCGTCGATGCCGAAGGTCGTGGCAGTCTGCTCGATCTCGGTGGCCAGCCGATCCCGCTCGATCGGCGACGCGCCGCCGGCCCAGCACGCCGGCCAGCATCGAGGTCGAGCCGAGGTGGTGGGCGCCGACGGCCAGCACCTCGCGCACGCTCATTTCGCGGAAGGTTTCGATGTTCTGGAAGGTGCGCTTGACGCCCAGCCGGATCAGCTGGGAAGGCTGCCAGGCCGAGCAATCCGTCCCGTCGATGCGGACGCTCCCGGTGCGGATCGGGTAGATGCCGGTGATGCAGTTGATCAGCGTGCTCTTGCCGGCACCGTTGGGCCCGATCAGTCCGACGCATTCATCGGCCGCCACGGTGAGGTCGACGCTGCGCAGCGCGTCGACGCCGCCGAAGTCGTAGCTGAGCCCGTGCACTTCGAGGATGACGGCGGCCGAGGTCCGCTCAGCTAGCGGTCCCGCTGCCTGCACGGTCGGCTCCGATCGGCTGGTGGACGGGACCGTTGCAACAACGACGACCACCGATTCTCACACGGCGACCCCGCTGACCTCGGATCCGGACCGACCGATTCGCCACCGACTGGCTGCTACAGCGCAACGAGAACGTAACCTCGGTCACATCTACGCTCAATACGCCGATGCGAGAGTTACCTATGCGAGCAGTAGAAAACCCCCGACCCGCATCCGAAACCGCAGCCGCTCCGCCGACCGAGGCCGGCACCGAGTCGGCGCGCCCCGACGCCACCACCGAAGCCAGCAGTCCGCTGGACCGTGGCACCAAGGTGGCCGTCCAAGCGACCCTGCGCAGCCGATCCGCCGGGATCATTCGCAACCGATAGGTTCGTCGGTCAGCGCAGGTCCTGCACCGTCGATACTCCGGTCACCGAACTGCAGTAGCGCGATGGCTCGGTGCTCTGCGCCTTGAAGTAGATGGTCGCGGCGCTGACCTGCTGCCCGGAGCTGGTCGATCCCGACCCGGCCGACGACGAGTCCGAGGTCGACGACGTGGTCATCGAACCCGATGCGTTGTTGATCTGGAACCTGACCACCTTGGTGAATTGGCAGTCGGACGCGACGGACTCGATGCTGAACTCGACCGGGGGCGGATTCGAGCCGATCGCGTCGAGTCCGCCGGCGCCGGTCGACCCCTCGACCAGATTGATCTGCGATCCCCGCTGAACCTGTGCCGTGTCGTTCTGCGCGTGCGTGTGGCCCGAGTTGAGCTGGGTGATCCGACCGGACAACTGCTTGCCGAGCTCGGCCGCGGCGACGGGCTCGTGGGTCGCAAAGATGTCGAAGTGCATGGCCTTGGGGACGGCCTTGGCTGCGGCGTCCGCGGCGGCCTTCTCGAGTGGATCGGTCTCGCTGTCCTTGTCGGAACCGTAGACGCCACCCGCGCCGTAGACGCGGGGATCCGGCAGGCCGGCGATCGTCAGGCCGTCGGCGGTGACGTACTGCGCCCCGACCTGGTACCCGGACCCGTGGGCGGTCTTCGTCCCGAGCACCGTAACTCCGGGGATCGAACGCATCGTCTCGACCGTGGCCGGCGAGTCATGATTGCCGGCGAGCCAGATCATCGGGATGTTCTTGGTCAGCGAGCTGATCTCACCGATGTAGGTGTCGCTGAGTTCGTAGCTCGTGCCGAACTCGGTCTCGTCCCCGGTGTTGACGATGAGCTTCACGTCGAAGTTCTGGGCGTACTGCTCGACCAGGGGATATGTGCTGGCCAGATGCATGTCCGAGATGAACATGACGTTGTACGCGGTGTCGGCGACGTTGTGAGCGACGATCTGTTGCTGCAACTCCGCTTGGATACCCGAGATCGCACTGACCACGTCGAACGCCTTCGACTGGTGGTTATAGAACTGCTCGAGTTGCTCGGGGACCAGCTGCACCGATCCGAGCGTTCCGGTGAGACGTGACTGACGGGACCAGTGCGAGTTGTAACTCAGTCCGCCGTATCCGGCGATCAGTAGAACCACGACCAAGGCGGCGGCCAATTGCCGTCCGCGCTGGATCAATTCCGCCGGCAACCGATCGGGCACCCGGGTCTCGCCCCGCAGATACCGGATAGCGAGATTCGCTCCAGCGGCCACCAGCAGACCGAGTAACACTCCGAGCAGCGTCTCACCGCCGAGCCACCACAGGATCGTCGGCAGTTGATGGTTCAGATCACTGCGCAGGGTCGTGGTGAAGCCCTGGCTGTCGGCGTTGACGGCGGTGGTCAGCCGGATCAGGTCGACGTCCTGCGGGCTGATGTGAACACCGATCGGGAGCCCGTCCACATGGGGGAACTGCCAGTTGCCGATGGTGGTGTCAGCGCTGATCCCGGGGTCGGTCACGATGGTGCCCTGCACCCTCAGATGCAGGCCGGCGGCGGTTGTGTAGTAGGGGAACAGGTGCAGCATCGTCGCGACCCCGCCGATCGGCAGCAGGATCCGCAACAGCCAGCGACCGGTGAACGGCAGCGCGCGCTGCGTGATGAACTGGCCGGCTCGACCGGCAATCACTCGCGCTCGGACCTTGTCCACCACTCAACCGTAAGCGGCCAAAACGCTCCGTGCGCAGCGGCGACGAATCAGGCCGAGACGGCCGGAACGACTCCGCCGGCGAGCCACGTGGCCCATGGGACGTTCCAATCGCCGTAGCCGTCCCACACCGGCTGCACCCCGCCGGCCACGTTCGTATAGGTGACGGGGTCGCCGACCTGCAGATAGTTGAACAACTTCTGCGCATCCGCCGGCAACAGGTTCGTACAGCCGTTGGACGTACTGCGCTTACCGATGTTCGCGACGTTCCACGCGGCCGCGTGCAAGAACTCGCCGCTGTTGGTGACTCGCATCGCCCAGGGCACGATCTCGTCGTAGCCGGGGCCGATCATCCGCTCGTTCTTGTCGAACTCCATGATCACCTTGGTGCCTAGGAGCGTCGGCGTGCTCGGTGCACCGAGCGAGACCGGGAAGGTGCCGTAGAGCGTGCCGTCGGAGGTCACCGTCATCTGATGGGTGTTGCCGTCGACGGCCAAGATGTCGGCGCGGGCGATCTGCCAGGTCTCGGTCAGGCTGTCGTCGAAGACGAATCCGGGGCCGCCGCTCACGCCTTGGGTGTTGAGCGTGACCTGGATCGTCGAGTGCGCCGGCCAATACGTCTGTGGCCGGTAGTCGGCCTGCAGCGGATAGCCCGCGATCAACGCGGACTCCTCGAAGTACCACGCTCCGGCGGCCGGCTGACCGTTGACCAGAACGGTCGTGGCCCGGTCGAACCCGGTCGCATCGGTGATCTTCGCCGACAGGTACGCCATGATCGGCATCGCGACGCCGTACGTGCCACCGTCTCCGCCGAAGAGCTTGATGTGCACCGGCGACCCACTACCCGTTGGAATGGTCGGGGTGGTCGCGGTCGGCGTGGGCGACGCGGTCGGTGTCGGCTTTCGGTCGGGGGCGCCACCGAGGTGCTGGCGCTCGCTGGGGACGAACTGGCCGTTGTCGGGGTCGAGGGGCTGGCGACCCGGGCCGTACAGCCGCTGGCCACCACGGTAGCGAGCGTCACCACCGCGATCAGGGTGCCGGAGCGCGGCCACGTACGACGCATTTCGGGAGCCTTCCGAGTGACAGCGCACATCGCGCGTGCCCCCTTTTTACCGGAGAAACCAGCCACCACCCGGCTGATCGGCCGTCGTTTCAACAGATCGTTAGGAAAGTGAGCTAACCCGCGGTTCACACGCCTGGTCACGGTCAACGTCGTTCACAGCCAACGTTCAGGCTCCACACAGTGTTTATTATGGGCAGAACGGGCACATTATGACGTGATGGCTAAACACGCGCACCCTACCCCCCAGCGTCGACTGATGACCGCCCTGGTGGCGGTGCTGCTCGTCCTGGCGTGCGTGGTCGGCGCCGAGTTGCGCCAGCACGCCGGGGCCGCAGAACTCCGGCCCGGCCAACGAGGCCTATGTTGCGCAGATCGCCGCATCCGAGGCGGCCCAGTCGAGCGCGGTGGCGTCCGCGTCCGCCGAGGCATCGGACGCAGCCGTTGCCGCCAGCCAGTCGAGCTCCAGTGCGGCGGCGGCCACAGCAGCCGCAGCGGCCGCCGCATCCGCCAGCGTCTCGGCGGCCTCGGTGGCCGCCATCGCCACCCTGGCCGCCGGTAAGTCCGCCAGCGCCATCTCGATCGCAGCGCTGAACATGACAACCGGCGCGACCTATTCGTGGGGCGCGACCGGCGGCATGAACACCGGCAGCATCGTCAAGCTCTACATCCTCGAGACCCTGCTGCTCCACGACCAGAACAGCGGCGGCCTGTCGAGCAGTGAGCAGGCGACCGCGACCACGATGATCGAGAACAGCGACAACGACGCCGCCGAGACCCTGTTCGAAGACATCGGTGGACGGGACGCGCTGATCGCGGCCAATACGACCCTCGGTCTGACGAGCACGACGCCGGGGCCCAGCGACTACTGGGGTCTGACCCAGACGAGCGCGACGGACTACGTGACGCTGCTGAAGAACTTGGTCGAGACGGCCGGTAGCCCGCTCAACGCCACGTCGCAGGCCTACGTGCTCGGGCTGATGCGCAACGTGGAATCCGACCAGCGCTGGGGTGTCGGGGTGACAGCGGACGCGGGCACGGACTTCGCCAACAAGAACGGGTGGCTTGGCGTGGACGATGACAACGGGCTATGGCTGGTCAACAGCACCGGAGTCGTCACGATCAAGGGTCAGCAAGTGCTGATGGTGGTGCTGACCCAGCACGATTCGGATTTCGATTCCGGCATCGACCTGGTGCAGTCATTAGCGCAGGCGCTGGCCCCGCTCGTCGTGCACTGACTTAACGGTCGGAGTCCACGCCGGCCCCACCCGGCCGCTGGTTCAAGAAACCTGCAGTGATCGCTTCGACAGCCCGATTGCAAAGCCGTCGATCGCGGTCGTGGGTGCCGTCGCGGGGTCGGTGGCTGCTCCGAGCGTCACGAAGAGGGGCGTGAAGTGTTCGACGGTCGGATGTGCGTACGGCATACCCGGTGCCCTTTTGCGGAATGCGGCGAGTTGGTCGACGTCGCCGCGGGCGAGGGCTTCTTCGGCCCAGGAGTCGAAGTCGGAGGACCAGCCGGGAACGTTGTCGGGACGACGCCAGTCGATGTAGGGCAATCCATGCGTCATGTAGCCCGAGCCGATCACAAGAACACCCTCCTCGCGTAAACCGCGAAGGCGGCGGCCGAGATCGAGCAACCGAGCGGGGTCGTGGGTTGGCATGCTGAGTTGCAGCACCGGAACGTCGGCGTCGGGATACATGATCTTCAAAGGCACCCACGCGCCATGATCCAGGCCTCGGGCCGGTTGTTCGTGGACCGGCTCACTCTGGGGCATGAGCTTGACGACCCGCTCGGCCAGCCGGGTGGCCGGCGGCGTGTCGTAGCGCATCGAGTAATACATCCGGTCGAACCCGCCGAAGTCATAGACCAGCTCGGTCGGGCGGGTACTGCTGATGCTCAGCGGCGCGGATTCCCAGTGAGCCGACACGATCAGGATGGCCTTCGGTTTCGGAAGTGCGCGAGCCCAGGAGCCGAGCTGGGTCATCCACTGGGTCATCTCGAAGAGCATGGGAGCACCGTGGCTGATATAGAGGCTCGGCAGCGCGCCATCCTCCGGAGACCAGAGGCGATGGGGTGTCGCAAGTTCGGTGGCCGCCGTGCGCCGCAGGTGTTGGGCGAAGGGATGCTGACCGGGAATGCGGTTGTCCGCGGCCGCGGTGGTCGACGAGCTTCGCATCGTTGACATACGTATCTCCTATCGCTCTGGGCGAACCTACTGAACCGTTTACTAGGCGAGGACGCCGAAGCCGCTCCTGGGCGAGTGTCCGTTTTTTGTTGTCGCTTCAACCATTACGATAACGCAAGTAACTTGAAGCTTCAAGTATTCCCTGGCAGAATGTGCTTATGGACGCTGAATGGCTGACCTTCGACGAACGAGCCGCGTGGGTGCGCTTGGCCGCCGTTGTCGAACTCTTGCCCGGCGTACTCGACTCCCAACTTCGGCGCGACGCCGAGCTCACCCACTATGAGTACTTTGCGATCGCGATGCTGTCGGAGGCGCCCCAGCGAACGATGCGAATGACGGAACTAGCAGTGCAGACCAATGCAACCTTGTCTCGGCTGTCTCATGTGGTGAGCCGCCTCGAGCAGCGCGGCTTGGTTGAACGTCGGCCTTGTCCTCAGGATTCGCGCGCGACGAACGTCCGGCTGACGACCGTTGGACGGGCAACGGTCGCCCGGGCCGCGCCGGGCCACGTCAGAAACGTTCGCGACCACGTGATCGACGCCCTGACACCGCGGCAGATCCGGCAACTGACCGCGATCACCGAGGCCATCCTGGGTCGGCTCGATCCCGATCGGAAGATGACCCCGATCTACCATCGGTATGACGACGCCGGCCAGGGGTGACCGGCGTTACCGGCCTTCGTTGCATTGGCGTCGCGAAGCCTGCGCACGATGGCCGTCAGCTGCGGGGCTCGCTCAGAACGATTTGACCGCAGTGAATCCGGCGTCGATCACCAGATTCGTCCCGGTGATGTAGGACGCTTGATCTGAGGCGAGGAACGCAACCGCCTGGGCCACCTCGTCCGCGTTACCGATCCGGCCGAGAGCATTGGCCCGTTCGACCCGCTCGCGAAAGCCGGCGATCGCCGATTCGCCACCGCCCGAGAGGTCCATGCCGGCCAGATCGCGCTCGAGCATCGGGGTTTCGATCGTGCCCGGGCTGACGCAGTTGACCCTGATGTTGTCAGCGCCCACCTCGACCGCGAGCGTGCGCGCGGCCGCGATCACGCCCGCCTTGGTCGCCGAATAGGCCACACAGCCGGGCAGGCTCAAGGAGGCCTGCACCGAAGAGGTGATCACGATCGCGCCGCCGCCGGCCGCGCGCATGGCGGTGATCACCGCCCGGGCACAGAGCAGCGGGCCGATCAGATTGACCGTGATGATTCGCGTGATCACCTCGACCGGCATCTGCTCGAGCGGCTCGTAGATGCCGATTCCGGCGTTGGCGTGCAGGACGGTGACCGGCGCGAGGGCAGCGGCCCGCGAGATCAGCGCATCGACGGCAACGGCGTCGGCGATGTCGGTCGGCACCGCGAGCGTGACCGCATCCGGCACCGTCGCCCCGATCGCCGCCCGCGTCTGGTCCAGCCCGTCGGCGTCGATGTCGGCCAGCACGACTTGATGACCGCGACGGGCGAACTCGAGCGCGCTGGCCCGGCCGATCCCGGCCGCCGCCCCGGTGACGATGGCGACGGTCATGGGACGACCCTAGATCAGGGCGGCGTCGATCAACACGGCTGCGGCGGCGCGAGCGGCCGCGGCGGCCCGGGGGCTGTGGTCCATTCGGGCCGACATCATGGCCCCGTCGTAAACGAGGCGCAGCGACGCGGCCAACCCGGCCGGGTCGGCGACACCGGCGTCGGTGGCCAGTTCGAGGAACAACCCGTCCATCCAGGCCCGGAAGTGCATCGAGCATTGATCGGCCGCGCTGCCGGGGCGAGCTTCGGCGGTGGCGTTGGCGAAGGCACAGCCGCGGAACCCAGGCCGGTTGAAGGAGTGCTCGAGCGCATCGAAGACGGCGAGCAGGCGTTCGCGCGGCGTTTGCGCCTGGGCCAGGGTCGCGGCGACCGCGTCCCGGCGCGCTTGGCCCCGAAGCTCGAGGTAGGCCCGGATCAGCTCTTCCTTGCTGCCGAACGTGTTGTACAGCGAGGCCTTCGCGACCCCCGCGTGCTCGATGATCCGATCGATGCCGACCGTCTGGACGCCTTCGTCGTAGAAGAGCTCGTTGGCCGCGGTCAGCAGTCGGTCCCGAGCCGACTGCTTAACCGCTGACTCCGCCGCCATGACCGTCATGTTAGACCGCCCTGTCTACCGCAGCCACCGCCGACGCCGCGGCCGGCAGTCGGCGCAGCAGGCCGATTCCGGCGAACGCGGCCAGCGCCATGACGGCGATCCCGTACTCGCGGATGGTCGGCAGTAGACCGCCGGCGTCGGCGACGAGGAAGCCGGCGATCACAGCGGGGACGCCCATCGCGAGGTAGGAGATCACGTACATGCTCGACAGCACACCCGCGCGCTCGTGCGGGCGAGCCAGCGGCGCCACCGATCGGATCGCGCCCTGGAAGCCGCCGCCGAAACCGACACCGGCGATGGCGCCGCCGATGAAGAACCAGACACCCGAGTGGGTCTCGACCGCGATCAGGGTGACCGCGACCCCGACGAGCAGGCCGGCGATCCCGATGCCCATGACCCGGTGCGGATCCACGTTGCGCAGCGCGAGGGTGACGATTGCGGCCGGGGCGGCGAGGACGAACAGCGACAGCCCGCCGAGGGCGACCGAGGTCGATCCGGTGACCAGGTGAGTCAGCGCCGGGCCGAGCGAGGCGTAGAAGCCGCCGAGCGCCCAGCAGGCGATCAGAACCGGGGTGGCGAGCAGAACCGGACCGCGCAGGTTTCGCGGCAAGGCGATCTCAGGCTTGAGCGACGCCCGGGCGCCCGGCTTTCGGGTGACGGTCTCGGCCAGCGCGAGCACGCCGGCGATCTGAAGCGCGAAGACAACGATCAGCACGACATACACGAGGTGCGTCGGCCAGGACTCGTACTGCACGAGCAGGCCCGACAGCAGACTGCCGGTACCGACACCAAGCATCGGCACCACCGAGTTCGCCAGCGATCCCTTGACGCGGTTGATATCGAGCAGCCCCGCTCCGACGGCGGCGATCGCGGCGCCGGACGACAGACCCTGCAGGATCCGTCCGACCAGCAGCCCGCCGACGCCGGTTGCGGTGGTCAGCACTACGAGCGCAACGATCTGCACGACCAGTGCGGTCAGTAGAACCGGCCGTCGGCCGATGTGGTCGGACAGCTTGCCGAAGACCAACAGTGCGCTGAGGACGGCGATCGCGTAGATACCGAAGACGACGGTCACCGTGATGGAGCTGAAGCCCCACTTGGCCTGGTAGATCGCGTAGAGCGGAGTGGGTGCGGTCGAGGCCGATAGCAGCGAGACGACGATCGAGGCCAGCAGGTACAGGCTCGCCGATGGCGGTAGCCCGGGCCGTCCGACGGCTGGGGCCACCGGTCGGGGCTCTTCGGCAAGGTCGATGAGTAGACCGGTCTGTTCAATCACAGTGGAATGTTAGACAGACCAGTCTGTTCATGTCAAGAGGGCGGCTCCGTCTCACCGCTTTTGGCGGAAAACCGTCTCAGGGGACCGTTGATCCGCCAAAAGCGTGGTTAGGCGGGCTTAGCCGTGCTGCGGCAGATGGTCGCGGACGGCCGCGCGGGCGACCTTCGCCTGACGCCGCGCGCGCCAACCCAGTGACGGCTTGCCCTCGGTGTCTACGACGGCCAGTAGGACGCCACCCAGGATCGAGAGGTTCTTGGCGAACTGCAGCTGTTGGGCCCGGCGCTTGGCCGGATCGGCCTCTTCCCAGAAGGAGTGCCCGGCCAAGGTCGTGGGTATCAGACTGGCGGTCAACCCCAGCGCTGCGGGGCGGGGCAGGACGCCCGCGGCCAGCGCGATCCCGCCGACGACCTTGGCGGCCGCATCGATTCGAACCACCTGAGCCGTGGTGACGGAGCCCGGCAGGTAGTCGGTCAGCGCGCTCACGACCTTGTCGGCCTGCGGCACCTTGGACTCCGGATTACGGAACGCGTCGAGCCCGCCGTAAATGAAGATCGAGGCAAGCATCGGACGGGCCACACGACGAATCACGGTCACGCCGCTGCCGTACCCGCATAATTGCGAACGCAAACGGGTATGGAGCAGACATGACAAGCGCAGCTGATTCGTTGACCAGCATCCCGATGCCCGGCCTGATCGGCGACGCGCGCGGCGCGGCCTCCGATCGCGATCCGGCGACGAGTCACGAACACGCGCCGATCGAGGACCGCCCTGAGCGCGACCCGTCCGATGTCGGTACCGAGGAGCCGGTGACGGCCTATGCGCGGCAACTCTGGCTGGAACTCGATCGCGTCGCGCACTACCTGCACAACGAAGTTGCGCGCGGGGGGAGCAACGGGCCGCTGGTGACCGAACCCAAGCCGCTGCTGTCGAGCGACGAGCAGTGGAACCGCTGGCGCGAGGTCTACGCCGACGTGCTCAGCGCCCTGGCCGGCCCCGCGGGTGACCAGGGGTACGGCGAGCAGGAAGCTCGCCGCGCCGCCCAGGACGGCCGCGCCGCGCACACCTGATCAGCCGGCCCAGAGCCCTAGACCGCTGGGCGTGTGATTCGGCACAAACGATTACCCGGACGCAACTGCTAAGTTTACGTTTACGTAAAGATCCAGTTGCCGACGAGGACGTGTCGTATGCGCCTGCATCATCTCGATTACAAATGGGTCGCCCTGTCGAACACCACCCTCGGCATGCTGACGGCGACGATCAACATGTCCATCCTGCTGATCGCACTGCCGAACATCTTTCGGGGCATCCATATCGATCCACTCGCGCCCGGCAACACCGCCTACCTACTGTGGCTGATTCTGGGCTTCCTAGTCACGATGGCCGTGCTGGTGGTGAGTCTGGGCCGCCTCGGCGACATGTTCGGCCGGGTGCAGATGTTCCGCCTCGGCTTCGCCGTCTTCTCGGTCTTCTCGGTATTGCTGTCGATCACCTGGATGAACGGCTCGGCCGGTGCGCTCTGGCTGATCATCATGCGGGTCGGCCAGGGCGTCGGCGGTGCGCTTATCTTCGCCAATTCGAGCGCGATCCTGACCGACGCATTCCCGCAGAACCAGCGCGGCCTCGCGCTCGGCGTCAACTCGATCGCCGCCCTCGCCGGTTCGTTCATCGGGCTGGTTCTCGGCGGCGTACTCGCACCGGTGTCGTGGCGGCTCGTCTTCCTGATCTCGGTGCCGGTCGGCCTGATCGGCACCTACTGGAGCTACCGCAGCCTGCGCGATCTGAGCGTGCGGCGGCCCGCGCGCATCGACTGGTGGGGCAACATCACCTTCGCCGTCGGCCTGATCGGCGTGATGGTCGGCATCACCTACGGCATCCAGCCCTACGGTGGGCACACGATGGGATGGACCTCACCGCTCGTGCTCTCGACGCTGATCGGCGGCGTCGCGGTGCTCGTCGCCTTCTGCTTCATCGAGACCCACGTCGCGCAGCCGATGTTCCAACTCGACCTGTTCAAGATCCGGGCCTTCACCGGCGGCAATATCGCCACCCTGCTGGCGGCCATGGGGCGTGGCGGGCTGCAGTTCATCCTGATCATCTGGCTGCAGGGCATCTGGCTCCCGCGCCACGGTTACGACTTCGCGCGCACCCCACTGTGGGCCGGCATCTACATGACGCCGCTCATCCTGGGCTTCCTCATCGCCGGGCCCGCCTCGGGTTATCTCTCCGACCGGTACGGCGCGCGTCCGTTCGCCACCGGTGGTCTATTGGTCGCAGCCGCCAGCTTCGGCCTGCTGATCGTGTTGCCGGTGAACTTCGCCTACATCTGGTTCGCGCTGATCCTGCTGCTCAATGGCATCGGTATGGGGTTGTTCGCCTCCCCCAACTCGGCCGGCGTGATGAACAGCCTGCCGCCCGACCAACGAGGTGCTGGCGCCGGCATGCTGGCCACCTTCCAGAATTCGGCCAGCGTGCTGTCGATCGGGGTCTTCTTCACCCTGATGATCATCGGTCTGTCGTCCGGGCTGCCGAACGCGTTGCAGAGCGGGCTCGTCGCGCACGGAGTCAGCGCCGCCGATGCGCATCAAGTGTCGAGCCTGCCGCCGGTGTCGACGCTGTTCGCGTCGTTCCTCGGCTACAACCCGATGGGCACCCTGCTCGGGCCACAGGTGCTCAATAACCTTCCGGCGGGTCAGGCGGCCCAACTAACCGGCCGCAGTTTCTTCCCACAACTCATCTCGGGGCCATTCCACAGTGCCCTCGTCTATGCATTCACCTTCGCGATCATCGCGTGCCTGATCGCGGCCGTCGCCTCGCTGCTGCGCGGCGGCAAGTACGTGCATCAGATGGAATCCGAAGACGCCGTCCTGGTCGAAGCCGAGGCCTGAAGTGACCGCACCGACAATCACGTTGGACGGCCGCGGCCGGCGGATTGGCGAAGTCGCCGACGAACTCGGAATCACTGCGCGCACCATCCGCTACTACGAGGAGCTCGGCCTGCTCGGTGAGGCCGAACAGCGCCCGAAGGGCAGCCACCGGCTCTACACCGATTCCGACGTCACCCGGCTGCGCGAGCTGCTGCGGCTGCGCGACCTGCTGGGTCTCTCGCTCGACGAGCTGACCGAACTCGCCGACACGGCGCAGGTACAGCTCTTGCTTCGAGGACAATGGGAGAAGAGCACGGGCGATGACGAGCGCGCAGCGATCATGCGCAGTTCGATCGCCAACTCGCAGCGCCAACTCGACCTCGTCCACGCGCGCCAGCGAAGCCTGGCTGAGTTCGAGGCCCAGCTGACTGACAAGATTGCGCGCATCAACACTGCACTGGACGAACTCGGTCGGTAATCGCGAGGTGGGAGATCTGATGACGACTAGCGCGGCGCCGGAATCGGTGGGGCTCAACCCGGACGGATTGGCCCGGCTCGACCAGCACATCGCCAAGTACATCGACGCGAACGAGATCCCCGGCGGCTTGGCGCTGGTGGCTCGGCAGGGCCGGATCGCGCACCTGTCGGTGCAGGGGCTGGCCGATGTCGAGCGGGGCCTACCGGTGGCACCCGACACGATCTTCCGGATCTATTCGATGTCCAAGCCGATCACGTCGATCGCCCTGATGCAGCTGTACGAGCGCGGCCTGCTTCAGCTCGACGATCCGGTTCACCACTACATCCCCAGCTTCGAGAAGCTCCGCGTGTATGAGTCGGGCGCGTACCCCGAAATCACGACCCGGGCACCGGACCGTCCGATGTCGATCCGCGATCTGCTCTCACACCAGTCCGGTCTCAGTTACGGCCCGCAGGATGTCTCACCTACTGACGATGCCTACCTGGCCATGAACATCCGGCGTCCCGGTACCACGCTGGATGAGCTCATCGAGCGGCTGAGCCAGCTGCCGCTGAAGTTCGAACCCGGCACCCGGTGGAACTACTCGCTGTCGACCGACGTATGCGGCTACCTCATCCAGCTCATCAGCGGTCAATCCCTCGACGAGTACTTCAGCGAGAACATCCTCGGCCCGCTCGGCATGAACGACACCGCGTTCTGGGTGCCGCCCGAGAAGGTCGACCGATTCGCCGCCAATTACATGCCCGGTGCCGGCGGCGGCCTCGAGACCTACGTCGATCCGCGGCAGGTCACTTACGTCGATCCGCCGGCGATGCTCTCGGGCGGCGGCGGTCTGACGTCGACCGCGCTGGACTACTGGCGCTTCGCCCAGGCGCTGCTGAACGGCGGCGAGTTGGATGGTGCACGGATCATCGGCCGCAAGACGCTCGAGCTGATGACGGTGAACCATCTGGCGCACGGCGCCGATCTGTTCGAGGTCGGTCACGGGCATTGGCGTACGCCAGAGTTTGCCGGCATCGGCTTCGGTCTCGGCTTCGCCGTCACCCTCGATCCGGCGCTGCATCAGCTGACCGGCAGCGCCGGCGAATACACCTGGAGCGGTGCCGCCGACACGACGTTCTTCGTTGATCCGGCCGAGGAACTGGTGTTCATCTTCATGACCCAGCTGATGGAACCGCCATCGCGCCGGCTGCACCGCGAACTACGCACGATCGTCTACGGCGCGCTGACCTAGATCCTCAGTTGGTCAGTGTGCGCAGCACCTCGTAGAACGCGGACTTCTTCTCATAGCCGATGCCGGGGATTTCGGTCAGGCCGACGTAGCTGTTCTCGACGACCGCATCGTCGGCGAATCCGCCGGTCGGCTGGAACTCGCCGGGGTAGGACTCGTTGCCGCCCAGGTGCAGGGCCGCCGCGAGGTGCAGCGAGAATTGGTGGCCGCCGTGCGGAACGCAGCGCCGAGAGGACCAACCGTGCTGATCGAGCATGTCCAGGATCCGTAGGTATTCGGTCAAGCCGTAGGACAGTGAGGCGTCGAACTGCACGTAGTCGCGGTCGGGGCGCATGCCGCCGTAGCGGATGAGGTTGCGGGCATCCATGAGCGAGAACAGGTTCTCACCGGTGGCCATCGACCCGGAGTAGTGCTCGGACAGGACGGCCTGCAGCTGGTAGTCCAGCGGATCGCCGACCTCCTCGTACCAGAACAGCCCGTACGGCTCGATCGCCCGGCCGTACTCGAGCGCGGTGCTCAGGTCGAACCGACCGTTGACGTCGACCGCCAGCCTCGACCCGTCACCGTCGAGCACCTCGATCACGGCCTCGATCCGGCGCAGATCCTCAGCCAGACTGGCGCCGCCGATCTTCATCTTCACCACGCGGTAGCCCAGATCGAGGAACCGGCGCATCTCGTCCTGCAGATCGCCCAGCGACTTGTCGGGGGCGTAGTACCCGCCGGCCGCATAGACGAACACCTGCTCATCCGGTGACCCGTCACCGAACCGGTCCGACAGATAGCGGTACAACGGCTGCTCGGCGATCTTGGCCGCCAGGTCATACAGCGCCACATCCAGCGCGCCGACTGCGACCGAGCGCTCACCATGGCCGCCCGGCTTCTCGTTGCTCATCACCACATCCCAGGCCCGGGACGGGACGAGCTCACCGGACTGCGGGTCGAGCAGCGAATCCGCCGGGGCATCGAGCAGCCGCGGAATGATCCGCCGGCGCAGGATCTCGCCGGCGCTGTAGCGGCCGTTCGAGCTGAACCCATACCCGGTGACGTTCTGCCCGTCGCGGATCACGTCACTGACCACCGCGACGATCGAACAATCCATGCTCCGAAAGTCGATCCAGGCATTGCGGATCGATGAGCTGATCGGTAGCGCGGCCTCGTGGACCGAGAGGATCTTCACGCCGAAACCCTAGCGACCTCGGTGCGATCTGTGCGGGCCTCAGCCGGTGACGCCGGCCGCAAGTTGGCTGAGCACCGCAGCGGCCGGTCCCGGCCGGGCCTTGCGGTAGCCGGCGCCGGCCCAGAGGTGGACGTACTCCGGGTCGCCCGCCGCGGCCGCCGCCCGCCGCAGTCCGCTGGTCAGATGATGCAGGGCCGGGTAGCCGCTCGGCGCGTGCGTCCCGAACTCCCGGATGAACGCGTTGGGCAGCGCCCGGGCCGGTCGTCCGGTGAACGCCCGCGTCAGCACCGTGTCGCCGCGCTGCGGGTCGGCGATGGCGGCCCGGTGCACCGCGGACGCGCCGCTCTCATCGGTGCGCAGCAGGGCCGTGCCGACCATGACCGCGTCGGCGCCGTTGGCGAGGGCCACGGCGACGTCGGGCGCCGTCGACAGACCGCCGGCACCGATCATCGGCAACGGGCTCAGTGCACGGATCGCAGCCAGCAACTCGACCAACGGGACGGACGCAGGCGGACGATCCGGCGTCAGCGTCGCCGAATGACCACCCGCGGCGCTGGCCTGCACCGCCAGCACATCGACGCCGGCCGCCTCGGCCAGGAGCGCTTCGTCGACCGACGTCACGGTCTGGATGGTGATCGTGCCCGCCCGCCGCAGCGCAGTGATGGTGGCGGGGTCGGGGATGCCGAAGGTGAAACTGACCACCGCGACCGGATCATCGATCAACAGTGCGATCTTGTCGGCCCAGTGGTCGTCGTCCTCGACCGGTTCGGCTGCGCTGAGGTCGATGCCGAACGTCTCGGCGACCGGCGCAATCGCGGCCGCGTAGCGACGGAAGGCGGCCGGATCGACGGGCACCGGATTGGGCGCGAACAGGTTGACCCCGAACCGATCGGTGCGCCGCCGCACCTCGGTGATCTGCTCGGCCAGCAGCTGAGGCGTCTTGTAGCCGCCGGCCAGCTGCCCGAAGCTGCCCACCGCGGCCGCGGCAACCACCAGCGCCGGCGTCGAGGGGCCGCCGGCCATCGGCGCGGCCAGGACCGGGTTGGTCAGGTTGAGCTGGTCGAGCGGCAATGCCATAAGCGCAGATTAGCCCGCCGGGACCAGCACGACCCGATCGGCGGCCGGCTCGTTCCAGACCTCGCTCACCCCCGACAACGCGACCGACCGGGCATTGACCGTGAACGTGCCCTGGCTGACCTCGGCGGCCAGGGCCGGCAACTCGGCGACGATGTCTGCGGTCGATACCGACCCCTGGCCGCTGCCCAGCACCGCCAGCCGGGTCGAACGCAGCGCGGCCGACGGGATCGCTGCATCGGTGCCGGCCACCGACCCGATCTGGATCCAGCTGACCGGCCGGGCCGAGTCCCGGCGGCCCTGCGCTAGAGCGACCATCACATCGACCGCGGGCCGTCCCCAGAGGTAGTCGAGGACGACATCCACATCGGCGGCGGCATCGCATATTGCTTCGGGGTCACCGTCCAGCCCTAACACCACGTCGGCGCCGACCGACTTGAGGGCGGTCAGCCTGGTGACATCACGACCGAGGGCGATGACGGACCCGGCGCCGGCGTACTTGGCGACCTGGACGGCCAGTTGCCCGGCGTTGCCGGTGGCTCCGAGGATCAGCACGGACTGGCCCGGTTGAAAGTCGATCCGGCGGTGCAGCGCGATCCACGATGACATCGCCGGGTTCATCGCAGCGGCCAACTGGATCGGGTCGGCGTCCGCCGGCAACACCACGCTTCGCCGTACGTCGATGACGGCCTGGTCAGCCATCGAACCGAATCGGGTGTCGGGCAACACGAAATAGACCAGCCGCCCGTCGGGGCGCCGGCCCACGCCGTCGATGCCGGGTATCAGCGGTAGCTCTTCGGTGCTGGTGTAGTGCGAACCGTTGGCCTGCGACCGTACTCGAGGGTGCAGGCCAGCGGCCAGGACGTCCACGACCACTTCGGTGTCTCTGGTCGCGCCGGGCCGGACGAACGTGTCGTACACGGGCGGCGAATCAAAGGTACGGACGACGGCTGCGTGCATCACACTTCTCCTATAGTTGGTGATACCAACAATCTAGTTGGCATAACCAACCAATGCAAGCTAAGGTCAGCCCATGACGAACTCGATGCCGGTCCAGCGGATCGAGAGCAGCCTCGTCGACGCGCTGGTCGAGCTCTCCCACGTCGTCCAGGCCGATCTGGCCGATGTCGCGAAGCAGTACGGTCTGACGCTGGCGCAGCTGCGCCTGTTGGGGATCCTGCGCGACCGGCAGCCCGGCATGCTGGAGCTGGCCAACCACCTCGGCCTCGACAAGTCGAGCGTCTCGGGACTCGTCGACCGAGCCGCCGGCCGCGGTCTGGTCACCCGCGAACCGGTGGCCGAGGACGGCCGGGCCTATCGGGTCGTGATCACCGCCGCCGGCCGCGAACTGGCCCGCAAGGCCGCCGCGACGGCCAACCGTCGACTCGCCCGGCGCCTCAGCCCGGTGGGCGAACCACAACGGGTCCAGTTAACGGCCGTCATACGCCAGGTCCTCGATGATGCGGGAGGTCTGTACGGTCCGCCCGCCGACGTATCGGCGCAGCAGCAGAGGAAGTGACCAGCTCATGGCAGAGGCAAGCGAAGGGCTCGACATCTTCAATCTCGACGAGACGTCAGCCGAAGAGATCAACGCCAACCTGATCAAGGTATGGAGCTGGCGCGGACCGCTGTATGAGATGTACGCGAACAGCTTGATGCTGGACTACGCGCCGGACTTCGCCAAGCTGCATCGCTGGGGTTCGGACTACTTCGGCCGCCCGTCGCACGTGAACATCATCCTGCTGAGCAGCCAGAATATCCACAGCTACATGATGACGGGCTGGGAGACCGGGATCTTCAACGAGTTCATCACGCTGCGCCGCAACGGGATGTCGGTCGAGAAGATCATGGAACTGGTGATGTTCACCCAGATCTACGCCGGCATGCGGGGCTTGGGCCACGTCTTCCGCGCGGTCGGCGAGAACCTGCCGGCCTACGGCCCACCCGTCGAGCCACTCGCGCCGTTCCCCGAGGGCTGGGCCGCCGATCCTGCGGCGTTTAAGTCGGGACTGGACCTGACGACCCGTGACATGACCGCGCAGGACGTCGAGAATCTGACCGGGTGGTATGAATCGACGATCGGTTTCGTGCCGAAGTCGATCCAGTTCGGTATCAAGTACCACCCCGGATTCGTCAAGGTGAACCGGGCGAAGTGGGAGGTCGCGATCAAGACCCTCCCGAAGCAGATCGCGCCGTACCTACTGCTGCGCCACCACACGATCACCGGCTCGGTCGAGGGACTGCGCGAGGCCGCTCTGCTCGCCAAGGCCTGGGGGATCTCGCGGGAGTACGTCATTCAGGGCATCGCCGGTACCGCGATGTACTTCGGTGGATTCGACTCGCTCTACGCGGCGTTCGAGGCCGTCGACCCCATCCTCGAGGACTGGTAGACCACGCCAGTGGCCGCCGGCTGGTTCTTACCTCAACCGGCGGTTGTGAGGCCCCTCAATTGCGCGAGCGAATCGTGCATGAAATAGACCAGGGGAAGTCCCTGGTCGTCGGCGATCCAGCGCTCGAACGCCACCCGAAAAATCGCGATGCCGGCTTCAGCGGCAAGGCTCGCGGCCGGCTCGCTCACCCCCCGCCGCCGCAAGCCGTCGGCCAGGGCGCCGGCGAGTGAAGCCATCTTGATCAGCTCACGTTCGCGCAGCTCGGGATTCGCGGCGATGACGGACTGCCGCTGCCGCGAGTGTTCCGGATAAGCACCCAACAGCTCGGCCGCAGCGTCGAGGGACGCGGCGACGGCCTGCATCGGCGTTGCCAGCGGAGCGGCCGAGTCCAACGCGGCGACCAGACGCTCCAGCAGAACCTCCGAGCCCTGGAACAACACCTCGCGCTTGTCGGCGAAATGCCGAAAGTAGGTCCGCGCGGTCAGACCGGCCCGCTCGGCGATGTCGTTGACGGTCGTCTGCTCGTACCCGCGCTCGACGTAGAGCTCCATCGCGGCGGCGCCCAGGCGTCCGCGCGCGTCCGGCTCCCATCGGCCCATGCGCCAAGTCTAGGCTCATGTCATCGCGTGACATCGTCTGTTACCGTGATGTCATACAGTGACATCACCGGCCATCAGGGCTGGAGCAACGGAGGAAGACATGCGCATATTCGTCACCGGAGCGTCCGGCTGGATCGGTTCGGCCGTCGTGTCCGAGCTGCTCGAGACCGGCAACGAGGTCGTGGGCCTCGCCCGTTCGGACGGCTCGGCCGCCGCAATCACCGCCCTCGGCGCTGAGGTGATGCGCGGCGACCTGGACGATCTCGACAGCCTGCGCCGGGGCGCCGATTCCTCCGACGGAGTCGTCCACATGGGCTACAACCACGACTTCTCGCGGATGGGGGACGCGGCCCAGACCGACCTCGCCGCCATCGACGCGATCGGCAGCACGCTGGCGGGCAGTGACCGGCCACTCGTCATCGCCTCGGGCACGCTGGGCCTTGCCCCCGGACGCGTCGGCACCGAGAACGACAAGCCCGCGACCGCCGCCCACCCGCGCATCGCGAATGCCAACGCCGCGCTGGCTTACGCCGAAAAGGGCGTGCGGTCGGTCGTCGTGCGGTTCGCACCGACCGTCCACGGTCCGGGTGATCACGGCTTCATCGCCGCACTCGTGGGGATCGCCCACGACCAGGGTGTCTCGGCCTACATCGAGGCCGGCGCCAACCGCTGGCCGGCGGTTCACCGCCTCGACGCCGGCAACCTGGTGCGACGGGCCGTGCTCAGCGCGCCGGCCGGATCGATCCTGCACGCGGTCGCCGAGGAAGGCATCTCGACTAGGGAGATCGCCGAAGCGATCGGACGCGGCCTCGATCTGCCGGTCGAGTCGATACCGGCCGCGCAGGCGAGCGAACACTTCAGCTGGCTGGGTGGATTCTTCGGCTCGGACGCACCGGCATCGAACGCGATCACCCGCGAACTGCTCGGCTGGGAGCCCACCCACCCGGGTCTCATCGAGGACCTCGACGCCGGCTACTACTACCAGCGCTAACCGGTCAGCACGACCAGTTGCTGCGTCGCCCGCGTCATCGCCACGTAGCGATCGACCGCTCCCTCGATCCCGAGTCCGAACGACTCGGGATCGAGGAGCACGACCAGGTCGAACTCGAGTCCCTTCGAGAGCTCCGGCGTCAGTGACCGAACCCGCGGGGACGGGGTGAACGCATCCCCCGACGTCGCCGATGACGCAACGCCGATGACGGCGGCGATCCCGTCGGCGTGGTCGGTCAGCCAGCCGTCGATGATGTCGCCGAGGTCGGACACACCGCCGTGCCGAACGGGCACGCCGCCGTCGCGGATCGAGATCGGCACGTTGGCGTCCGGCAGCGCGGCCCGGATCACCGGCTCGGCCGCAACCATGATCTCGCGCGGCGTCCGGTAATTGATGCTGAGCGCGGTCAAGGTGATCTCCTCCAGCCCGATCCGCTGCAGTCGTTGCGGCCACGACTCGGTGAAACCGTGGCGGGCCTGGGCCCGATCGCCGACGATGGTGAAACTGCGCGTCGGGCAGCGCGCCAGCAACATCTGCCATTGCGCGTCGGTCAGTTCCTGCGCCTCGTCCACGACGATGTGCGCGAACGGCCCGGCCAGCTGATCCGTGTCGGGCCGCGACTGTGCCGACTGTGCCGACTGTGCCGATTGCGCCGCTTCATCGATCAGGACGTACTGCAGGTCGGCGCCCCGGAGCATGGACATCACCTGCATCTCGGAATCATCGGCCGCGACCAGATCTTCGACAACGCGGTCCATTTGCTGCTGATCGCGCGCGATGGTGGCCTGCTGCTGCCGACGGCGACGGGCGGCGTTCGGGTCACCGAGGCGCAGCCGAGCCGCGTCCAGCAACGGCAGGTCCGAGACCGTCCAGGCCTGGGCGTCTTCGCGCTGCAACGTGCGCACGTCGGCTTGGTCGAGCCAGGGTGCGCACAGTCGTAGGTAAGCCGGAACCGTCCACAGATCGCCGACCAGGTCCGACGCGTCGAGCAGCGGCCACGCGCGATTGAACGCCGCCAGGAACTTCGCGTTGCCCACCAGGGATGCGCGGAGCAGGTCCGGCGGGGCCCCCGAATCGTCCCTCTCGATCAGGGTGTTCAGCAGCTCCTCCCATACCTGGTCGCGCCCTTCGTTGTGCGCGGTGCCCGGTGTCGGCGCTTCGAACGCCTCAGCCCAGTCCTTGGCGCTCACCCAGATGTCGCCCTCCTGCGTCTCGACCAGCAAGCCCTTCGACGGCGGCTCTTCGTAGAACCGCACAGCCGTCTCGATGGCGTCGACCAGTTGCTTGGACGATTTGAGCCGGGCGACGCTCGGATCGGTCTCGAGCGTTGCGACGGCTCCTTCGGTGACGAGGTCGAGCAGCGTGCAGGTCTGCACGCCGTCCTCACCAAGGTCGGGCAACACGTCCGAGACGTAGTCGAGATAGGGCTGGTGCGGGCCGACGAACAGCACGCCACCGCTGTGGTGGCCGGCGCGCTGTCGCAAGCGTGGATCGGCGTAGAGCAGGTAGGCGGCGCGGTGGAGGGCGACGACCGTCTTGCCGGTGCCGGGGCCACCGTCCAGCACGAGTGCGCCGCGTGACCCGGCCCGGATGATCGCGTCCTGGTCCGCCTGAATCGTGCCCAGCACATCGCGCATTCGCTCGGAGCGATCGCTGCCCAGACTGGCAATGAAGGCCGACTGGTCATCAAGGGCCGCAGCGTGCCCGATCAGACCATCGGCGGTGAAGACCTCGTCCCAGTAGTCGGTGATTCGCCCCCGCGTCCAGCGATACCGACGCCGACTCGCCAGTCCCATTGCGTCGGCGTGGGTCGCGGCGAAGAACCGTTCAGCCGCCGGTGATCGCCAATCGAGCAACAAGCGACGGCCATCACTGTCGGTGAGACCCAGGCGTCCGATATAGACCGGCTCAGGATTGTCGGCCGCCACGATGTGGCCCAGGCACAGATCGAGACCGAACCGACGCAGTGCGCGCAGCCGTCCGGTAAGTCGATGCACCTCGAGGTCACGGTCCATCGCCGCCTGACCGCGGCCGCCGGCGGCGGAGCGCTCGACCTCGAGACGGTCCGACAGGTCGGCCAATGATCGTTCGAGGCTCACCGCGATCGCCACGAAATGTTGTTCATCGGCCGCGATCAGGGCCGGGTCGGTCTTGCCGGCGAGGTGGTCGGGCAGGTCGAACACGCTGGTCGTGTCGGGATCCACGTCAACAACTCCGATCTGAGGTTCGCCACCGTAGATCGAATATTCGACGCGCATGAGCTGCGCTGGAATTTGCTATAAATGAAAATGGCAGGGCCCGTTGGATCAGCCCAATTTTTTAGCCAGCACTTCGAAGTAGAGATCGTCGCGCTTGGCCTCCCCCGGCCGCATCGCGTCGTAATGGAACGGGCGCTGCTCCCCCGTTCGGGCGTAGCCACGCCGCTCGTACCAGGCGATCAGGTCGGCGCGCTGTCCGATCACTTGCATCTGCAGGGTCTGCGACTGCCACGTGGCGCCGGCATACGCCTCGGCCTTGGCCAGCACGATCCGTCCGATCCCCGCGGCCTGCAGTTCGGGGCGTATCGCAAACATGCCGAAGTAGGCGACATCAGCGTCTTCGCGACGAAGTTCGCAGCAGCCGATGATCTCGTCCTGCTCGTCGAGCGCGATCAGCACGACCTGGTCTGGATCGGCGATGATGGCGCGGATCCCATCCGGGCCGATCCGCTGGTCGTCGAGTAGGTCGGCCTCGGTGGTCCACCCTTGGCGGCTCTCCTCGCCCCGATAGGCGCTCTGGACGAGGGCTGCCAATATCTCGGCGTCGTCGATGGTGGCCAGCCGGAAGGTGAGCTCGAAAGATTGCACACCTTGTTGTACCGGATAAGCCCTGACGCTCCGCAAGAATGGTCAGATCCCACTATCGGCGAGGTGCAGCGATGACGGCAGTACTGGTCAACGGAAACCCCGAGACGTCGGCGATCTGGGATCTGCTCGTCGACCACCTGGATCGGGCCGACCTGATTCGGTTGTCGCCGCCCGGCTTCGGCAGCCCGATCCCGGACGGGTTTCCCGGCACGCCGATCGCCTATCGGGACTGGTTGATTTCGCAGCTCGAGGCCCAACCCGAACCGGTGGACCTGGTCGGGCACGATATCGGCGGAAGCACCGTGATCGCCGTCGCCATGGCCCGTCCCGACCTGATCCGCACCTGGGTCAGCGACTCGCTGGGCGTTTTCGATCCCGGAATATCGATGGCACGACCTCGCCCGGCAATGGCAGACGCCCGAGGTCGGTGAGCGATCGGTCGAGCTGCTGATGGGGGGTCCGCTGAGCGATCGCATTCAGCGGATGGTCGCCAACGGCATCGACGAGTCGATCGCCGCGCAGCTCGCCGCCGCGCAGGGCCCCGAGATGGGACGGGCCATTCTCGCGTTCTACCGCTCGGCCAGCGATGCTGTGCTGGCCGAGACGGGCCGTCATCTATCGCTGGCCGGCGCGCGACCCGGTCTGGCCATCATCGGTACGGACGATCACTTCGTCGGCACCGAAGAGATGCGTCGACGCGCCGCGGCCCGAGCCGGTGCCCGGGTACAGGTGTTCGAGGGGCTCGGCCACTGGTGGATGGTCCAGGATCCGGGTCGGGCGGCTCGGGCGTTGACCGAATTCTGGGCGAACCCGACCGCGCCCTAGCGCTTTTGGCGGATTTCCGTCGCGGGCGGGGGTCAATCCGCCAAAAGCGGGAGGTCGGCCAGCCGGGCGGCCAGGAAGGCCCGTTCGACGGCGTTCTCGGTCAGCAACAGGGCCTCCTGGTAGGCCTCCCGGGCCTGCGTGATCCGTCCGAGTCGTCGCAGGAAGTCGGCGCGAGCCGCGGGCAGGTATGCATAGCCCGCCAACCGCGGCTCACCGCTCAGCTCGTCCAACTCGCGCAGGCCCGCGTCCGGCCCGTCGGCCAGCCCAACGGCGACGGCGCGATTAAGTGAGACGACGGGCGATGGCCAGCGACGTTCGAGTACCCGATAGAGGCCGGCCAGTTCGCGAAAGTCAGTTTGATCCCAGCTGGCCGCGGTCGAATGCACCGCGGCGATCGCGGCCTGCAGGGCATAGCGACTCGGCGGGCGGTGAGCCAGCGCCGTCCGCACCAGCGCGGCCCCCTCCTCGATTGCGGCCCGGTCCCACCGCGACCGGTCGGCGTCCTCGAGCAACACCAGCCGGCCGGCGTAATCGACCCGGGTGGCCCGCCGCGCATCGGTCAGCCGGATGAGCGCGAGCAGGCCCAGCACATCCGGATTTCCCGGAACCAGCGAATCCAGCATTCGGGCCAGGTCCAGCGACCGGTCCACGAGATCGTGGCGTTGCAGCCCGTCCCCGACCGGCGCGGTGTGCCCGGTCGTGAACATCAGATGGATGACCGCCAGTACTGCGTCGATTCGGGCCGGCAGCTCGGCCGCAGACGGCACGCGGTACGGGATGTGGGCCGAGGCGATCTTCTTCTTGGCTCGGGTGATCCGCGCCGCCATGGTCGATTCGCTCTGTAGGAATGCCCGCGCCACCTCGGACGTCGTCAGTCCGCAGAGCAGCCGCAGGGTGAGGGCGATCTGCGCCTCGGGAGCAAGCGCCGGGTGGCAGCAGGTGAAGATGAGCCGCAGACGGTCATCGGCGATCTCCTCGACCGGCATCGGCTCGGCGACCAGATCCTCGTCCAGCAACAACGGCAGCTTGCGGCGCAGCGTCGACTCGCGGCGCAACAGGTCCAGCGCGCGGCGGCGAGCGACGGTCGTCAGCCAGGCGCCGGGTTTCGCCGGGACGCCGGTGTGATCCCAGGTCTGAAGTGCCTGCGCGTAGGCGTCCTGCACGCACTCCTCGGCCAGGTCGATGTCGAGAGTGACGCGCACCGTGGCGGCGAGCACGAAGGCCCACTCGCGACGGTGCGCGTCGGCGACGGCTCGCTGAACGGGCGCCGCCGTTGCCCCCTCGCTCAGCCGAACACCATGACCGGGCGGACCTCAACCCCACCGAACGGAGCGGGGCACTGCTTCGCGATCTCGATGGCCGCGTCCAGGTCGGCCGCCTCGATGAGGTAGTAGCCACCGAGCGCTTCCTTCGTCTCGGCGAACGGGCCGTCCGTGACCGTGAAGCCGCCGGCGCCGTCACTGCGGATCGATGTCGCCGTGGCGACGGATTCCAGCGCATTGCCGCCGCGCAACGCGGGACCGTTGTCCTCGGCGAACTTCAGGTGCGCCTTATACGTTGCTTCCCATACCGCCTGGCCGCCTTCGGCGTAGCCGGCTTCGTCGGAATAGATGAGTACGAGATATTCAGACATCGATTTTCCTCTCGCGCGGAGCCCGCTCCTCGAGCCCGTCCTCTATTCGACGTGCGGGTGCGGGGCCGATCGACAGCAGCCTAGGACGAACTCGGCGGCTCGTCAGCCTTCCGTTGCTCGACTAGCGCACGAAAACGGTCGCGGCCGGCGAGCCGCCACGGAACCCACTCGGGCATCGGCGCGGCACCTACCGCTCGGTAGGCACTGTGGGCCGAGGTGTTCCAGTTCAAGACGTGCCAGTCGATCCGCGCCCAATCGCGCTCCAGGCAGATTCGGGCCAACTCGACGAGTATCGCGCGACCGTGACCTCGACCTCGAGCCGACGCGGTAACGATGAGATCCTCGAGCTTTATCCCTGGGCGCCCGGACCACGTTGAGAAGCTGACGAACCAGAGTGCGGCGCCGACAACTGCGCCGTCACCGTCCTCGGCGACGTGCGCGTGTAAGTAAGGCGGATCACCGAACAGCGCATTGCGCAGATCGGGCTCGGTCGAGACGACCGCATCGGCTGCCCGCTCGAATTCGGCGAGTTCGCGAACGAGCGCGTGCAGCCTCGGGACGTCGGCCGGCACCGCAGGACGCACCATTTCGCTGATCTCCAGACCTCGGCGGCTACGCGATTCGGCAAGAATTTTCGCACTGAGGACGAACGATCTTGCCGGATCGGGAGTTGATCTAGACCGACACGATTTCGACGAGATCTCCGATGCCGACCAGGTCGCCCGCGTTGCGGGTGTAGAGCCGAGCGGAATGCGCGTGCGCCGTGGCCGCAATCAATAGATCCATTACGCGTGCTCGTGGGGACCGACCGGCGGTCGCGACTGCAGCCGCGAGGCGGCCATAGCTTGTCGCAACAGCATCGTCGACGGGCAACGGCGAAAAGCGCCGTTGGAACTCCGAGAGGCGGCGTAGTCGCTCGGCTCGCGTCGCCGCGTCCGACGTCACCAGCACCCCGAAGTGCAACTCGGCGATAGATGCTGTGCTGATCGCCAAGTCGCCCTCGAGGGGTCCTACATCAGCCGCGATAAGAACACTGGTGTCGAGGATCGCTCTCACGCGCCGGGGTCCCACGGGTTGCCGATGGACTGATCAGTGAGATCCCGATCGTGGCCCCACGCCGGGTCGTCGGCGCCAGCGAACGCGTCGGCCACATCGACCCAGCGCCGCCAGACTTTGGGCGTGGCCGGGACGAGTCGGGCCGCGAGGCGACCCGAGACGGTGATGTCGATCTGCTCGCCGTTCTCGACGCGTCGCACTAGCTCCGAGGCGTCCTGTCGTAGTTCTCGCAGCCCTACGGTATCCATGGCACTCATGGTAGCAGGAGTGCTACATCACTCGAACGAGTTAGCTGCCCGTCCAGTTCGCTGGTCGCTTCTCGAGGAACGCGGTGATGCCTTCTCTGAAGTCGGCACTGCCATAACACGAAGCGATCAGATCGTCGTCAGACGCTAGATCCAGCCCGTCCCGGATCCGCAAGAGCGCGAGCTTGGTCGCGCGAAGCGTGAGCGGAGCGAAGCGGGCGATCTGTTTGGCCAGCTCCTCGGCCCGGCCCATCAGTTGCTCGTCATCGACCAGCTCGCTGACCCAGCCGATGCGCAGGGCTTCATCAGCCTCGATGAGACGAGCGGTGAAGAGCAGCTCCTTCGTGCGGCTCAGTCCGATGATGGCCGCGAGGCGGGCGTAGTTCTCGATCGAAAGGCAGTTGCCCAGCGTGCGGGCGATCGGGACACCGAAGCGCATCGACGACGTCCCGATCCGCAAGTCACAACAGGCAGCGATCGTCGCGCCGCCGCCAGTCACGGCGCCATGCATCGCCGCGATGGTCGGCACCTCGCAGTCCTCGATCGCCTGCATCACGGCGTTGACGCGCGCCTCGTAGGCCAGGCCGCCGGCCGCGCTCGAGAGGTCGACGAACTGCGAGATGTCGGTGCCGGCGGCGAACGCCCGACCACCCGCACCGCTGAATACGAGCACCCGTGCGTGATCGGTGGCGGTTCGGCATATCTCGGCGACCCGCTCATACATCGTGAACGTCAGCGCGTTGCGCGAGTTCGGGCGATTGAACGTGACGTATCCGATGCCGTCGCGCACCTCGAACAAGAGCTCTCCGGCGGCCTGCTGGGCCACGTCGTCGTTCACGAATCTCCTTGGCTGACGATGGTGGTCCGACGAACGCGCGCGATCAGAGCCGTTTGAACAATGCGGCCAAGGCTTGGCCGCCGCCGATGCACATGGTGACGACGCCGTATTCGCCGCCGGTTCGTTGCAGATGCTTCGCGACCCGCAGGGTGAGGATCGCGCCGGACGCACCGACCGGATGACCGAGGGCGATGCCGCCGCCGTAGGGATTGGTTCGCTCGGGGTCGAGCTTGGCGTCGCGGATGACGGCAACCGCCTGGGCGGCGAATGCCTCGTTCAGCTCGACGACGTCGATGTCGCTCGGGGACAGACCGCTCTGGTCGAAGAGCTTCTTCAGCGCGTACGTCGGGGCGTAGCCCATGACCTCGGGTTCGTTCGCCGCGGTGACGACAGCTTCGACGCTGAGCAGGCCGGTCAGCCCGCGCTGCTCGGCCACGGATGCGCGGGTCATGACGACCGCGCCGGCGCCATCATTGATGCCGGAGGCGTTCCCGGCGGTGACGGTGCCGTCCTTGGCGAATGCCGGACGCAGCGCAGCCAGCCCTTCCAACGTCGTATCGGGCTTGGGATGCTCATCGACCGACACCGTGTACGGACGGCGGCCACCGACCTCGAACGGCACGATCTCCTCGGTGAACGCCGCCTGCGCCGCGGTCGACGCGGCGCGCTGCTGCGACGTCAACGCGAACTCGTCCTGAGCCGCGCGCGAGACGTCATACCTCTTCGCGACGTTCTCAGCGGTGACGCCCATCAGGATGTTGTGGAACGGGTCGGTCAGCATGAGCATCGTGCCGTCGACGAGCGTGCGATCGCCGAGCTTGTAACCGGCGCGAGCGCTGAAGTCATAGAACGGCATCCGGGTCATCGACTCATCACCGCCCGCCAACACGAAGTCGACGCCGCCCCAGCGCAGCTGCATCGCGCCGTTCCAGATCGCCTGCAGGCCCGACCCGCAGAGACGATTCACCGTGTACGCCGGCACACCGGTGGGCAGACCGGCCTCCATCGCGACCCGGCGGGCGTTGAAGGCATCCGAGCCGACCTGCCCGATGCAGCCCATGACGACCTCGTCGATATCCGCACCGTCCACACCGGAGCGCGCCAACGCCTCCTTCGCGGCCGCGGCACCGAGGACGTGCGCAGGAACATCTTTGTAGACGCCACCGAAACTGCCCGTCGGTACCCGCGCGCCATCGAGAATGACGATCTTGTCCGGTTCGCTCATCGAGGAATCCTTCCCGCAGGGACCGACCTGCTCGTGCGATCGGGTCGGTGAATGATTGAGTTCGACGATACTGAGTCCTCCCGGCTGTGCGCCCAGCCGTCGAGCGACCAAGATCCGGCCCCACCCGGCGAAGGCGACGGCCTGCCATCCTTGACCGATGCACCAGATCAACGGCATCAGAGATCCCGGCGCCACCTTCTCGCTCAACAGCACGGTCGACGACGCTGCGGATCGGCGCCAAGCGAATCTCGCGGTGGGCTGGGGCGGTGCCGGACTTGCGGTCACCGGCGTCATCGAGCTCGCTCTCGCCTTACTGAGCGGCTCGGTCGCGCTGCTCGGCGATGCTCTGCACAACCTCTCGGACGTGTCGACGAGCGTGCTGGTCTTCATCGGCTTTCGCGCGTCCAAACGCACACCTACCGACCGGTATCCCGTACGGATACGACCGAGCTGAGGATCTCGCGGGCGTCGGCATCGCCATCGTCATCTGGGCGAGCGCCGTCTTCGCCGGGGTCGAGAGCGTGCGCAAGTTGCTCGGTCACGGCGGCACCCACTACGTCGGTTGGGCCATCGCCGGGGCGGCGGTCGGAATCGTCGGAAACCAGATCGTCGCGAGGATCAAGCTGCGGATCGGCACGAAGATCAATTCGGCAACGCTGATCGCAGACGCGAAGCATTCGTGGCTCGACGCGCTGTCCTCGACCGGCGCGCTGGTGGGACTGATCGGCGTCCTGTGCGGGCTCAGATGGGCCGACGCGGTCGCCGGCATCATCGTTACCGGCTTCATCTGCCACGTGGGTTGGGAAGTCAGCACCGACATCGTGCATCGCCTCATGGACGGTGTCGATCCCGAGATCATCACGAGGGCCGAGAAGGTCGCCGCAGAAGTACCGGGCGTCCACCACGCTCACGCCCGCGCTCGATGGACGGGGCGAACCCTTCGCGTCGAGATCGAAGGCTGGGTCGACGCCAAGATAAGCGTTTCCGACGCCGACCGCGTTGGGCAGGTAGTAGCCGATCGGCTGACCGAAGAGCTACCCGACATGCGCAGCTTCGCCTGGACCGCCAGAGGCGTCTAGTCCGCGTCACTGGGTCACGACGGCTCACTTCGCCAGTAGCGACAACGCCTCTTCCAGACCGGCGACGACTCCGCCGGCGCGGCTCTTCGACGGCGCGGCGGGCGGCATTCGCTTCCACTGCATCCGGGCCGTCTCGAGCCGCATCTCGATCTTCTTCTTTGCCAGCGTGAGGTCGTCGTCCATCACCTAACTATCGAACACATGTTCGACAGAGTCAAGACCGATCGACGAGGTCATGTGATGTCTCAGGACATCGGTGACAGTTCTGTGTCAGGACATCGGTGACGGTTGGTGTGTCAGGACTTCGGTGACGGTTGCGGGGTTTTGGGGCGGGTCCCGCGGGGTCGGCCGTTGCCGACGTATGTGACGCCGGGTGCGGGTCGGGTGTGTTCGATGAGGATCTCGCCGTGCAGGTCGGCGACGGTGATCGTTGTCGCCGTCGGTGATGACGAGGACCTGTTGGAAGCTGTGCCGTCCGTCGACTATGTAGTGGACCGCGTCCAGCATGAATGTGCCGGCGCTGGTCAGCCGTCCTGACGCGGGTGCCGGCGGGCAGGTCTCGCGGCGCTGGTGCGGGCCGGTAGCGGCTTGGCGATGGCCTGGATGAGCACGGGCGGTTCCGGCTTGGGGCGAGGCGGCTCGGCCTTCGGGGTGGCCTCCCACGCCGTCAGGGGCGTGACGCGGCCCGGGTAGCGCCTGGTGGGGGCGTTCGGTGTTGTAGATGTCGGTCGAACGCGTCGACCTGGGCCTGCAGCTCGGCCAGCGTGTCGGCCAGCGGCTGCTTGTCCAGGTAGCGGAACAGGGTCTGGTGGAAGCGTTCGTTCTTGCCCTGGGTGGTCGGCTTGTAGGGCTTGCCGGTGATCGCCTCGATGCCCAGGCTCGACACGTGGTCCACGAGCTGGCCCGACGAATCCGCGGCGCGACGGGTTGAGCGCGAGCCCGTTGTCGGACAGCAGCCGTTGGGGCACGCCGTGGGCGGCGATGGCCTTGTCCAACACCGCGATCGCGGCCTGGGCGGTCTCACTCGACGCGACGTGGGAGGCGACCGCGTAGCGGGAGTGGTCGTCGATGAGCTGGAAGATCACGCACTTGCGTCCGCCGGTGAGCACGTACTCGGTCGCGTCCAGCTGCCAGCACGCGTTCGGGGCCGGATAGACGAACCGGCGCCACGCCGAGCGCGGCTTCTTCTTCGGCTCAAGACGCGCGACGCCGGCCTCGCGGAAGATCCGCGCCAGCGACGCCGACGAGGGCACCGGGTCCAGCCCCATCGCGCTGCATCTTGTCGTGCACGCTGATCGGCCCGTGGTCCAGCCCGGAGGCCTCCAGCGCGGCCCGCACCGCGACGCGCCTGGTCCTTGACCTCATCGGTGAACTCGGCGGGCTCGTCCTCGGGCGCCGCGACTCGGGGCTCAAGCACCGCGGCCGGCCCGTCGGTGCGGGCCCTGGCGCGGATCGCGTAGAACGTCTTGCGGGAGATGCCGTGCTCGGCGCAGAACGTCGACACCGCCCCGCGCGGCGCATCATCAGGCCACTGCGAGATCGCGAGACGGACACGGGGATCAATGGGCTCATTGGCAGCAGCGCACCGCCCAACACGAGCCAGAAGTGTCACCACCAAGCACCCCAGTTGTGTCACCGATGTCCTGATACAGAACTGTCACCGATGTCCTGAGACATGACACGGTCGACGAGGTCATCGGTGACCTGCATATGAGTCGCTTAAGCGTGTCGGAGCCGAGTTCGACTGTGACGCCGAGACAGCTCGTAAGACATTACGAGCGGCAGGTGTTGTCATGCGAAGACCGCACCAGCGGAGCTCACGGCCTCCTGAATATCCGACCTCGTAACCCCCAGGTGACAGTCTTAGATTCGAGCAACCCCGTTAGCGAGCATGAAGTCAACCATGAGCCCCTGCTCGGCTTCGACCATGTCCACACCGCTGGCCACGACGCAGCCGGCATCCTGTGCCCCCTCGACGAACGGTGTCACGCCGTGGCCGGCGATCACGTCACCCACGAACATCGACGGGGTGAGCAACGCCGTGTCGATCGGGAGCGGGTCTCCCGCTGCCATTCCCATCGGCGTGGCGTTGAACACGAGGTCAAAGCCGGTCGGGTCCGCGGACCCGACACTCACTCGGGTGTCCTCCCCTGCAAGCAGCTCGACCAGGCCGGATGCGCGCGACTCATCCGCATCGTGAATAACCAGCTCGCGCACGCCTGCCTCAACCAGCGCAAGGGCAATCTGGCTGCCGGCACTTCCTGCGCCGACGAGCAGCGCCCGCGCACCCACGATATGAGCGCCGCGGTCACCTGTGCCTTAACAAACGCGAGCCCGTCCAACATGTCGCCGTGCCATGTCCCGTCCGGGTTACGACGTATGACGCTCACGACGCTGAGCTTCGCGGAGCGCTCCGAGCTAGTAGTGCAGTAGGCGAACGCGGTTGATTTGTGCGGCATCGTGACGAGGATGCCGTCCACATTCGGGATGGCGGCCAGCCCCGTCATGACTGCATCGAGGCCCGCCGTGGGTACCTCCAGCGGAATGCACGCGCCGTTGTGGCCACGTTCGCCGAAGGCCGCGGTCAGACGCACAGGAGACTCGGCGTACTTAATTGGGTCGCCGACGATGGGGTAGAGCCGCGTTGCCCCGTTGAGCTGGTGGGACATGTCTTAGCGCCCGTTGGTCCGGGGGCCGCTGTACTGGTCATCCGTGACCGGTTCGAGCCAGGTGGTCTCGGCTTTGTCGCTGCCATCGGTCTCCCAGAGGCGCGAGGTGCTCCATGAACTGTTCGGGGGTCGCCCCGTGCCAGTGATCCTCGTTGGGCGGGCAGGTCACGGTCTCGCCAGGGTGAGCTTCGATGATGACGCCGTCGCGGGTGCCGACGAGGGCGACACCGGCCAGGATGTGCAGTGTCTGGCCCAGGATGTGGGAGTGCCAGTTAGTGCGGGCGCCGGGTGCGAAGCGGACATGGTTGAGCCGGGCGCGGGATGGCTCCTCGCCGGCGTAGATGACGTTCCACCAGGCGTCGCCGGTGAAGACCTGCCGCGGGCGCCTTGGTGCTGGGCTGCTGGTCGAGAAGTTGTTGCACGGTTCTCTCCTTGCGTGTGCTTATGCTGCCGGCGGCTCACTGTCCTTGCTCGTGGCGAAGACCTGCTTGGCGACGCCCATCGCGGACATCGCCTTCGGCCAGCCGGCGTAGAACGCCAGGTGGGTGATCAGTTCGACCAGCTCTGCCTCGGTGGCGCCGTTCTGCCTGGCTAACGGCAGGTGGAAGTTCGAGCTGCTCGACGTTACCCAGCGTCGTGAGAGCGGCGACAGTGACGAGGCTGCGTTCTTTCGGCGACAGGCCGGTGCGCTCCCAGACCTCCCAGAACAGCACGTCGTCGGTGAAGTGCACGAGGGCCGGGGCGAAGTCCCCGAACAGCTTCTGCGGCGCCGGATGGCTCCTTCGCCTTTGTTGGCTCTCGACATGGCGGCCTCCCGGCTGTGGTTGCGGTTGGTACCGGATGCGTTCTATCCGCTTGTGGCCACCCTAACACGTAAACGGATGTTACGTATCCGCTTACGTGCTATGATGGATCACATGACGAGACACCGATCCGCTCGCTGCGCAAGGACGCCGCGCTCAACCGCGAGCGCCTGCTCGCTGCGGCCAGCGAGCTGTTCGCGGAGCACGGCCTCGACGTCACGCTGAACGACATCGCCCACCACGCAGGCGTCGGAGTGGGCACGGCCTACCGCCGGTTCGCGAACAAGGAGGAAGTCATCGATGCCCTCTTCGAGCAACGGCTGGAAGAGGTGGCCGCCGTCGCGACGAAGCGCCTCGAAGAGCCCGACGCCTGGCAGGGGCTCGTGACATTCCTCGAACGCTCGCTCGACATGCAGTTCGGCGACCGGGGCCTGAACCAGATCATGAACAACCCGGCGCTCGGCGACGCCCGGGTCAGCGACGCCCGCGACCGCATCGCGCCGCTCATGACCGCGCTCGTCGAGCGGGCCAAGCAGCAGGGCGCCGTGCGGCCCGACTTCGACCAGACCGATCTGATCTTCATGCAGGTTGCGCTGTCGGCGGTCATGGACAGCACCCGCGCCGTCGCGCCGGAGCTGTACCGCCGCTACCTCACGATGTTTCTCGACGGCATCCGAACCGACCGTGCGGCCTTCACTCCGCTTCCCGGAGGCCGCGCTGACGGCCAATCAGACGCACCTGGCCATGACGCGCAAGCGGCGCGGGGCAAGTCGAACCAGAGATAAGTAACAGGAGAACGCATGACAGAGACCAACAAAAACGTATGGCTCATCACCGGCGCAGGCCGCGGCATGGGCACCGACATCGCGAAGGCGGCACTGGCCGCCGGCCACGCGGTCGTCGCCACCGGGCGCGACCCGACACGCGTCGCCGCGGCCGTCGGCGAACACGATGACCTGCTGGTCGTCAAGCTCGACGTCACCAGCCTCGACGACGCCAAGGCTGCCGCCCAGGCCGCGGTCGACCGCTTCGGCAAGATCGACGTCCTGGTCAACAACGCCGGCAACTTCTACGCCGGGTTCTTCGAGGAGATCACGCCGGACGACTTCCGCGCCCAGGTCGAGACCAACCTGTTCGGCCCGCTGAACGTCGCCCGCGCCGTGCTGCCCGTCATGCGCAAGCAGCGCTCCGGCCTGGTCGTGGCGATCTCCTCGACCGGCGGCATCGTCGGGCAGGAGTTCTGCACCGCCTACTCAGCGGCCAAGTTCGGCATCGAGGGCTGGATCGAGTCGCTGGCGCCCGAGGTCGCGCCGTTCGGCATCCGCACGATGGTCGTCGAGCCCGGCTTCTTCCGGACCGACCTGCTCACCGCCGAGTCGACCAAGTACGCCGAGCCATCCATCGACGACTACGCCGAGCGCACCAAGCAGACCGTCGCCAACTGGAACAGCATGAACGGCAAGCAAGGCGGCGACCCCGCCAAGCTGGCCGCCGCGCTGGTCAAGCTCGCCAGCCAGGACGAGCCACCGGTTCGCTGGGTCGCCGGCGCCGACGCCGTCGAGACGTGCCGAGCAAAAGGCGAAACCTTGCTCGCCCAGGCCGACGCCTACCGCGAGATCTCCTCGTCCCTGGCCACGACGCTTGAACCAAAGAACTTAACTTGATCGGCGATGAGGGAGTTACTTCGACGTTTTACGCGAGGTAGACAACCCCGTGTCGTGGTACGTCGGCTGCGAATGTGTGGAGCTGAGGGGACTCGAACCCCTGACCCCCTCGATGCGAACGAGGTGCGCTACCAGCTGCGCTACAGCCCCAAGCAAGCTCGGGTGGCCCGGCGCAAGAGCATCAGGACCGTTAACGAGGGTATCAGGCGAGCCCGACGCGGCGACGCGTCAGCTGCCCTGCTCCGCCGGCCCCGACCGCCGACGGAAGGCCGGGATCAGCTGGCGCGTCGCTCGCGCAGATCTGTGTACTCGTCCTCGTGGTAGATGCCGGTGAGGTCGATCGTGTCCATGTTGTGCAGGTCGATGCTGTCATCGTCGATGCGCACCATCGTCTCGGAGATCTCTTCGAAGTCTTCCTCGATGAGGATCTGCTCGTGGGGGTGCACCACTCGATCGGCGGCGCGTTCCTCGCGCCAGGCCCGGCGTTCGCGATCGTGCAGGGCCTGCGTGCGCAGGAAGTACACGTAGCCGGCAAGACCCAGGCAGAATCCGGTCGCCATCAGGGCGAACAGCGCGCCACCGACGATCAAGGCCAGCAGCAGCCCGAGCACGCTGCCGGCGATCAGGATCGTCAGCGACCGCCGCCGGCGCTTCATCATGCTTCGACGCGCTTCGGTCATCTCTGCTGCTCGGTTCATCGGTCCCTCCAGACCGGCCGCGGCCGGCCGATGCCCACCTTGACCATCGCCCGGGCGACGTCGCGCGCCGGGTACGAACAATTCGTCGCGCGGTCCGTTGATCCGCGGCGCCAGGTAACTGACCTCGTCGGCCGCGGTTGCTGCGCCGCGACGGCCTGAGGCCATTGCGAAATGTCCGGACGTGGCGTCGGTTCAGCAGTCGCATCGATCGTCCGTAGCGGCGGACCGAGCGCTCCTGGGCGCCCTCGTCCACCCGCCGGAAAATCATCGGGACCAGCACGATCAACCACAGCACCAGGAGGGTCATTATCAGCAGAGTTGGTCTGCTCATTGGCCCCTCCAGTAACACCAGTAACAAGACTCGCTTACGGTAGTGAGTCCGAGCGCCAAGAGCCGGAGACGTCGCGCGGCGTGTCGCCTAAGGATGAACCAGAGCTTCACAGTGATCGGGTCCGCGCCCGAATATGACGATCTTGCGCAGATTAGCCGGGCGGCGCGGCAACCGACGCGAGGCGCGACAGCATCGACCGTCCGCCCAGCTCTTCGACGGTCACCGCGAACGCGACGTGATCACGCCAGCCGCCGTCGATGTCGAGGAAACGCTCGTAGTAGCCCTCGCGGCGCAGGGCCAGCTTCTCGACCACCCGCAGCGAGGCCGCGTTCTCGGGCCGGATGTCGATCTCGACCCGGTGCAGGCCGGCCGGCGCCGAAGCAGTGGTCGATCAGCAGCGCGACGGCGGTCGGGGTGATCCCGCGGCCGGCCACCGGCCGAGTCGACCCAATAGCCGATCGTGCACGAACGCAGCACACCGTGCACCACGTTGGAGGCGTTGACCTGCCCGACGACGCCGCCCGCCGTAGGTGATCACGAACGGGTACATCGTGCCGGCGCGGCCGGCCTTGCGCAGGGCCGAGCAGAGTGCGGGCCAGGCCGAGCGACCGTGCCGGTCGTCCCAGCTCAGCGGCGAGGACGGCTCCCACTGCTGCAGCCAGTCGCGATTACGGGTACGCACCGCGCTCCAGACCGCGCCGTCACGCAACCGCGGCGCGCGCAACGACACCGGCCCAGCGTGCAGTTCGACCGGCCACACTCGGGAGTTGGTGGACATGGGCGAGGCCGGCCTAACGGTGCGAGAGCAGCAGCGGGATCACGGTGACTCGGGACCCGGCGGTCACCTCGGTGACCTCTTCGTCGATCACCACGAGGCAGTTCGAGGACGCCATCGAGGCGATCAGATGCGACCCGGCGCCGCCGACGAGCGAGACGCTGTACTCGCCGGTCGCTTCCCGGTGCAGGACGCCGCGGCGATACTGCCGCTTGCCGGGCGGGCTCTCGGCCCCCTCGAGCGCGATCGCCTGCACGGTCGCCCGGTGGATCTGGTGCTTGCCCAGCAGCTTGCGGATCGCCGGACGGACGAACACCTCGAACGACACCAGCGCGCTGACCGGATTGCCCGGCAGGCAGAAGATCGGCACGCCAGCGCCGAGATGCCCGTAGCCCTGCGGCCGGCCCGGCTGCATCGCCACCTGGGTGAACTCGACGGTGCCCAGGGTCGACAGCGCCGACTTGACCACGTCGTAGGCGCCCATGCTGACCCCGCCGGTCGTGACCAGGATGTCGGCCCGCAGCAGCTGGCTTTCGAGGACGTCGAGCAGCTTGGCGTGGTCGTCGGTGACGATGCCGTAGCGGTAGGCGTCGGCGCCGGCGTCGCGAGCGGCCGCGGTCACGAGGTAGGAGTTGGAGTCGCTGACTTCGCCGAACGCGGGCGTCTGGCCGACGTCGATCAGCTCGGACCCGGTCGAGATCACGATCACCCGGGGCCGCGGACGCACGAGCACGCGGTCGCGGCCGATCGCGGCGAGCAGCGCGATCTGCTGGGGCCCGACGCACGCTGCCGGCGCCGAGTGCGGGCGCGCCGGCCTGGATGTCCTCACCGGCCCGGCGAACGCTCTCACCGCTCTGCACGCTCCGGTGCAGCGCCACTCGGGCCAACCCGCGGTCGGTGCTTTCGAGCTCGATGACGGCGTCGGCACCGGCCGGGATCGGCGCACCGGTCATGATCCGCATCGCCAGTCCCGGACCCATGCCCGAGCGAGTGCGCGCGCCCGCGGCCACGTCTCCGACGACCGGCAGGACGGTGGGCACCTCGAGGCTGGCGGTGGTGGTGTCGACGGCGCGGACGGCGTACCCGTCCATCGCGGAGTTGTCGAAGCCCGGCAGGGGAACGTCGGCATAGACGTTCTCGGCGAGCAGCAACCCCTGCGCGTCCATCAGGGTCAGTTCGATCGGATCGAGTGCCCCGATGCCGTCCAGGATCTTCTTCTGCTGTTCGTCGACGGACCGGGCTCGCTCACTCACCTGATCCGACCTCCCCGAATGACTGTGCCAGCCGTGGTACCGGCGCTGACCATCCGACCGTAGCCCTGCGGCTCGATCCGGCCGGGAGCCCGCGCAGCGATTCGCCCGGGACGGACGCGCGAACCGGGACCATACCAACGAGACTATCCAGGTGACATCAGAGAGCGCACAGAACGGGGGCTCGAAGGCGCTGCTGCGTCGTTCGCTGCTCGGCGCGCGCGCCGCCCGCTCGAGGCCCGACCTACTCCGCGCGCGGGCCTTGATCGCGCGGGCCGCGATCCGGCGGGCCGACTCGATCCCGTGCGTCGCGGCGTACGTGCCATTGGCCACCGAACCGGCTTCGATCGAGCTACTCAACGGCCTGATCGCCCAGGGTACGACCGTGCTGGTGCCGGTCCTGTTGCCCGATCGCGACCTGGCGTGGCAGTGCTGGCCGGACGGTCCCGCCGCCGACATCGACGCCGCGGCCCTGCTCTTCGTTCCCGCGCTGGCGATCGATCGGGCCGGTTTCCGGCTGGGACGCGGCGGCGGCTCATATGACCGGGTGCTCGCCCGGCTGCGTCCCGGCGTGGCGACGGTGGCGCTGCTGTTCGACGGCGAGCTGATCGAGACCGTGCCCACTGATCCGTGGGACCGCCCCGTAACCGAGGCGCTGATGCCCAGCACCGCGGTGACGTTCGCCTCCACACCGGAATAGCCGCGCTTAGCGAGATCGTTAGCACTCTGGCAGGATGAGTGCCAAGGACGACATTCTTGAGGACGGCCAATGCCCACATATCAATACGCGTGCACGGACTGCGGTCACCGCTTCGAGCTGGTGCAATCGTTCACCGACGCGCCCGCCAGCGAGTGCCCCGTCTGCGGCTCGCCGGTTCGTAAGGTCTACTCATCCGTGGGCGTCGTCTTCAAGGGATCCGGCTTCTACCGCAACGATTCCCGCGAGGGCGCCAAGTCCTCGACCGTGCCCGCTAGCTCGGAATCCGGCTCGAAGTCGGACTCAACGGCGCCGAAGTCGGACGGGGCAGCCGGAAAATCAGAGTCGTCATCGTCGAAGTCCGATTCCGGGTCATCTTCGTCGTCGGCCAAGTCGGAATCGTCGAGCTCGAAGTCGTCATCCGATTCGAAGTCCTCCTCGTCAGCGAGCAGCGCGGCCAGCTGACCCGGGTCGATCCACAGGGCACCGACGCGTCCACAACCTGAACTGACCCCGATCCTGCGACCCCGCGTCGCCATACCGTCCTCCGGTGCGACTTTCGCGGATCGGCCTCCTGCTCGGCGGCTGGCCGCGTCGGTTGCTGGCGCTCGGCTGCCTCGTGCTGGCCGCGATCATCGCGACCCACGCGACGGCGAAGCCGACGACCACGGCGGGCGGCGTTGCCGTGGTCGTGGCCGCTCATGACCTCGGCCCCGGCTCATCGATCGCAGCCGGCGATGTACGGCTGGCCAGTTGGCCGACTGCGCTGCGGCCGCCGACGTCGCTCGCCGCGATCGACAAGGCGGTTGGACGGCGAGTGGCCGGTGCCGTCGGAGCGGGTGAGCCGATCACCTCGCGTCGTCTGATCGGCGCCGATCTGAGTACCGGACTGAGCACCGCAATGGTTGCCGTGCCGGTGCCGCTGGTCGATTCGGCCGCTATCACGCTGATTCAGGCCGGCGACTATGTCGACCTGCTCAGCCCGCCGCCCGACCGGACCGGTAGCGCCGTCATCGTTGCCCAGGAGGCTCTCGTACTGGCGGTGACCGTCAGCGAAGTCGCGGCCGGCGCGGCGGGGTCGCAGCTGATCGTTGCGGTCGATCGGGCGACCGAGCTACGGATCGCCCAGATGATCACATCTCCGATGCTCGCCACCTTGGTCAAACCTCCCTAGAGTCTCCCTCCGGGGCAGCCGCATCCGCTGCCGGACTAGCCGAGGGGGCACCATGCTCAAGGGCTTCAAAGAGTTCATTCTGCGCGGCAACGTGGTCGATCTGGCGATCGCCGTCGTCATCGGCACCGCCTTCGCCGCAGTCGTAAGCGCGTTCGTCAGCAAGATCGTGACGCCGATCATCAACGCCTTCCCGGGTGGCAACAGCAGTGGTCTGGGCTTTTCGCTGCGGCATGGGGCCAAGTTCACCGACGGCAAGACCGGCCAGAACACGACCTTCGTCGACATCTCGGGGATCATCAACGCGCTCGTGGTCTTCGTGATCACGGCGGCCGTCGTCTACTTCCTCTTCGTGTTGCCGATGAACAAGCTCGCCGAGCGCCGCAAGCGCGGCCAGGAGGAGGCCCCGGCGAGTAAGAGCGACGACCTGCTGGTTCTGGAAGAGATCCGCGACCTGCTCCGCGCCCAGCGCGCCGGTTAACCGTGGTGCGGCGGCCGCTCGCGTAGGTACCAATCATCGCCGCGGCCGTCGCCGTCACGACTCGGTTCACTCCAGCCGATACCGCGTTCGTCGGCACTGGGCTCGTCCAGGACCGATCGACCAACGCCCGGCCGCTCGGGCCCGGCGGGAATCTCGTCGGGATCGGGTGGGTCGACGTCCTCATCCTTCGCAAGCACAGTCTTCGGCGGAACGGGACGCTCAGGCATCCGTCCCAGTGTTGCGCCTACGGCCCAACGTGTTCAATGGGAGATAGGCGCCATTTTGGCTGCCGCTCAACCGAAGGGACGCTCGATGACCAACAGCGACAAGTTCAACGCGGCCGCTGCGCAGGCCCGGGTCCAAGCGAGCGAACTTGCGAGCGCGGTCCGCGAGAAGGCCGACGAGCTCATCGCGAAGGCAACGCCGGCAGTGAGCGAAGCGGCCGACAAGGCCGGCGAGTACGCGACGAAGGCCGCCGTCGCCGCGGCCGGCCAGGTCGACACAGTGGCTGCCGGGCTGAAGTCGATGACCTCGGGTCGGGGGGCTGAGACGATCGACATCTACGGTGCGAAGCTCAAGAAGTTGCTCGACCCCGCCGCCGCAAGAGAGCGCCGCGCACGAGAAGGGTGCGGACCCTGACCAGACCCCCACTGTCTGAGGCGAACCGCCGCGGCTCAGCTGGTCGCCCGGCCGCAGGCGCGACCGTTCGATTCTGGGCCGCCGCCCGGCAGGCGGCCGGTCACGGCGAAGAGATCACTCGGGCCGCCACGGTCGGCGAACTACGAACCGAGCTGCGGCGGCGCGAACCGCTCGAGAAGATCATCGAGATAGCGAGCTTCCTGATCGACGGAGTGCGGGCCGACGACGCGACCGCCATCCCGTTCGGCGCGGTCGTTGACGTCCTGCCGCCGTTCGCGGGCGGCTGACGCGACGCGCCGGCGACGCTGGACCGGCCGGGCCGAGCGTTCAGGTGGAGTTGACCCACTCGTCGGTACCGTCGGTGAAGTGCTGCAGCTTCCAGACCGGCAGCGTCTTCTTGACCTCATCGACCAACCGGGCGCAGATCTCGAACGCATCCTGGCGATGGGCGGTGCTGACCGCAGCCACCAGGGCCACGTCGCCGATGGCCAGCTGACCGACCCGATGGCTGACGGCCAGCGCCGCGACACCCGGCAGCGCCGTGAATCGCCGAGCCACCTCGAGGATGACGTCGTTCGCGGTCGGGTGCGCCTCGTAGAACAGGTCGGCGACGGCCCGTCCCTGGTCATGGTCGCGAACGACCCCGCAGAAGACGACGTGCGCGCCGGCTGACGGCACCAGTACGGCTCGTTCGTGCGCAGCGATGTCCAGCAGATCGCTGGTGACGACCGCAATGGCCGGTTCGATCGGGGCGCTCACACGCCACCCCCGGGACGGTGGTCGCTGCCCAAGACCTGCTCGAGCAGATGCGACAGCAGCGGCGACAGCACCGCCATGCCATCACGCACCCCGCCCGGTGATCCCGGCAGCGTCACCACGACGGCGTTACCGATGATGCCGGCGACGCCACGGGACAGGATCGAGGTCGGCACCTTGGCGTACGACGCCGACCGCAGTGTCTCGGCGATGCCGGGAATCTCTTTCTCGAGCAACGGCCGCACCGCTTCGGGCGTCAGGTCGGTCGGTGTCGGACCGGTGCCGCCGTTGGTGATCACGATGCGAGCGCCGGCGGCGAGGGCGGCCGTGACCGCGCCGCGGATGGCCTCGATATCGTCGGGCACGATCACTCGGTAGACGACCGTGTGGCCGTCGGCGGCGAGCAGCTCCGCCAGTGATTCACCGGATTCGTCGCCGCGCTCGCCCGATGCCGACCGGTTCGAGCAGGTGATGACTGCCGCGGGGGCACGCACTCGTCATCGGCGCCACTCCCCCGTCCGTCCACCGTCTTTGTGCTGCAACGAGATGTCGGTGAGCACGGCCGACCGGTCGACCGACTTGACCATGTCGTACAGCGTCAGGCCGGCCACGGTCACGGCGGTGAGCGCCTCCATCTCGACGCCGGTGCGGTCGGCCGTGCGGGTCGTCGCGCTGATCAGCACCGAGTCGGTGGTCAATTCCAGTTCGACCGTCACGCCGTGCAGCGCGATCGGATGACACAGCGGCACCAGATCCGGGGTGCGTTTGGCGCCGGCAATGCCCGCGATCCGAGCGACCGCAAGCGCGTCACCCTTGGGCAGGCCCTCGCTGCGCAGCAGCGCGATCACCTCGGGCGTGGTGACGAAACGACCGGTGGCCGTGGCCTCGCGGGCGGTGATCGCCTTGGCCGACACGTCGACCATTCGGGCGGCACCCGTTTCGTCGACATGGCTCAGACTCACCCCGTCAGCGTAACCAGGGTTCATCGGTGGCCGCCGGTTGGCGCGTCAGCGGTTGATCTCCTCGACCGAACTGCCGTCACTGCCCGTGATCCAGAGCGTGTGGCTGCCCGGGGCCACCGCGACCGTATTCGGCTGCTGCACGGTCGGGTAACGCGCGATCACCTTCGGCGTCGAACCACTGACGTCGACCCCGACCACCTGGTTGAGCGCGGTCAGGGTGACCCAGACGGTGTCGGTGGTCGGGTCCATGGCCAGGCCGTACGGCGTGCCGGGCAGGGCCAGCCGGCCGACCTGTTTGAGCGGCTCGACGCTGAACATCAGCAACGCGTTGCCGCGGGTATCGGCGACGACGAGACGCTGGTTGTTCGCGAGCACGCCGTGCGTCGGACCCTTACCGGCCGGCTTCACCGCGGTGCGCGTGCGGGTGTCGAGGTTGTAGGTGGCGACGGTGAACGCGCCCACGTCGACGATCGCGACGGTCGACCCGTCCGCGATCACCCCGCCGGGCTGCTGCACACCGCCGAGGGTCGCCAGCACGTTCCCGTCGCGCAGGATCGAGATGGACCGGCCGAACTCATTGCCGACCACGATGTCGCCATCGGACGCGGCGGCATCGTGCGGTTGCTTGCCGACGGCGGTCGTACGGATCGCGCCACCGGGCAGGCTGACCTCGATCAGGTCGTTGGCCGTTTCATCCGGTACGAGGACGGGCCCACCGGGCGCGGCGAGCTGCAAGTGCCGGACCGAGCCGGGCAGCGGCACGGTGTTTTCGGTCGCCAGCGTGGTCGGGTCGAGCACCAGCAACCGATTCGGGTCGCGCACGGCAACCGCAACCAACTTGGTCGTCGGGTCGTAGGCGATGCCTTCAGGGGACGCGCCCACCTCGACCACCGACCCAGAGGCGGCCACGGTCGGCTTGGGCGAGTTCGCGGGTTCGGCCGCACCCAACTTCGGCGGCGACGAGCCGCAGGCGGTCAGCAGCACGATCACCGCAAACGGCACAGCGAGGCCTCGCAACTGCCGTCGGGGTCTGAATGCCATGAACCTCAGTGTGCCCAGTCGACCGGCCCGCGACCGTCCATATCTCCTTACGGTTTTCGCACGGCGACGGGCCACCCGATAACGTGAAGATCCCCGCCCTCGTAGCTCAGGGGATAGAGCATTGGTTTCCTAAACCATGTGCGCAGGTTCGAATCCTGCCGGGGGCACGATTTAAGCGCGGCTAGAGAAGTAACTTCGACGTCGCCCAAACCGGGTCGAGCGGACGCCCAGATCGTCGCTGCTCAGCGAGTCACGGTCCACTCCATCGAGTGGCCGGGCCCCCAGAAAGCGAACGTTGGACGGCCAGCAACGCGATGTCGTCAGTCATGATCGTGCTGCCGACGAGTGAATGCATGACATCACGGCAGAGGAGGTCGGGGGGTTGGGCCGTGGTCGCCGCCCGCAACCTCTCGAGGCCGTCGTCGATGTGTTCGTCGCGGCGCTCGATGAGCCCGTCGGTGTAAAGCAGCAGCACACCGCCCGGCGCGAGGGCGAGAGTCTCGGCAGTGCGATGAACATCGCGCACCGCTCCCAATGGCGGACCGACCAGCGCCTGAACGAACCGCGCGTCGGTGTCAGGCGCGGCGATCACCGCAGGCACATGGCCGGCCGAGGCCAGGACCACTTGGTCGAATGGCGGCGACATCACTGCGCAGACGACGGTGACCATCGACCCGATCTCGAAGTGCCGGACCTTGCGGTCGGTCAGTTCAAGCGCGTGGGCCGGCCCTTCACTGACCAGGGCATATGAACGCAGTGCACTCTTTACCCGGCCCATGACGACCGCGGCGTCCAGACCGTGTCCGGCCACGTCTCCGGCCACCAGCCAGAGTTCACCCGACGGCAGGGTAAAGGCGTCGTACCAGTCGCCACCAATCGTCCCGCTCTCAGCCGGGACGTAGCGTCCGGCAAGCCGCAGGCCGGGCACTGACGGCAACCGGGCCGGCTGCAGGCTGCGTTCGAGTAGTCGACCCGCAGCGCTCTCAACGGCCAATCGACCCGCCTGCACGGCAGCCGCCACCCGACCCGCGGCGACCTGCAGCAACGCGGCGTCGTCACTGGTGAATCCGCGATCGCTGAGACGGCCGACGTGCAGGACGCCGATGACATCGTCGTTGCTCAGCAGCGGGACTCCGAGCATGACCCGGATTCCGACTTCCCACAGGATCGGGTTGGCCACCGTGCTCTCGTCCACCCGATCGAGATAGACCGGCTCCTTGCGGGCAGCGATCGCCCCGGCGAACCCGGTGCCGATCGGAATGCTGACGCCTTGCCGCACCTCATTCTCAAGGCCCCGGGCGACCCGAGCTACGAGTTCATTGGAGCCACGTTCACGCAGCAGCACGGCCGCGGTATCGGCCTCGACGGTTGTGCGGAGCCGATCGAGGAGCTCGGTCAGCAACTCCTCGAGGTTCAGGCCCGACAATGCGACGTCGGTGACGGCTAGCAGATTGCTCAGGCGATCGAGATCAGCCCGTTCCGTCACGTCTTGATGGTAGCGATGGACGCGAACCACCCCGCAGCCAAAAGCTCATGGTCAAGTTGTAGCCAGGTGTTGTTGTGTGCGTCAGGAGTTAGCTGGGTCAATGATCCACGTGTGGCTTGGTCGCAGAAGCTTGGCTATCGCGCTCGGTTCGGTCGGCTTTCCGAGAAGGTAACCCTGCGCGCGCTGGCAGCCGAGACTACGCAAGATGGAGAGCTGCGTTTGATTCTCTATTCCCTCTGCCGTGACTGACAGTCCGAGCGCTTCAGCCATAGCCAGGATGGCCGCGACGAGCGAGTAATCGCGCTGGTCGGTACCGAGCCCGTCGACGAAGGCGCGGTCGATCTTGACGGCATCGACGGGGAAGTTCTTCAGATAACTCAGTGATGAGTAGCCAGTGCCGAAGTCGTCGATCGAGAGCGTGACGCCGATCGACTTGAGCGCGGCGAGGGTTCCGGTGAAATAGTCGGAGTCCGCCATGAAGGAGCTTTCGGTCAGTTCGAGACACAGGGTTTGTGGATCAATTCCGGTCGCGTTGATTGTGGTCTGGACTTGCTCCACGATGCGCGAGCTCAGCATCTGCCGTACCGATAGGTTGACCGCGATGGTCATAGCAGGATCTGTCGCCTGCCAGGTGCGGAGTTGGTGGCAGGCCTGCTCCAGGACCCACGCGCCGATCGGCACGATAAGACCGGTCTCTTCGGCTAGCGGGATGAACTCAGCCGGGCTGATCGGTCCGAAGTTGGGGTGGTTCCAGCGTAAAAGAGCTTCTGCGCTGACAAGTGTTCCGGTGGCGAGATCGACGACCGGCTGGTAATAAACGACCAGTTCGTTGTGCTGAAGGGCGTGCCGAAGGCTGGATGCGATGACGAGCTTGCGTTCGGAATGGTCGCGCATTGCCCCGTCGAACAATTCGATCCGGTCGCGGCCAAGGGTCTTCGCGCGGTACATGGCCGCGTCGGAGTCACGGAGCAGGCTTTCCGCGGTGGCGTTGGCGTCGGACGTGACGACCCCGATGCTGGCGCTGACATGCACGTCCTGATCGCCGATGCGGTAATGCTGGTTGACCGCCTTCAAGACTGCTTCGGCGACCTGGGCGGTTTCATCGCCCGTGGTGTCCTCGCAGACGACAACGAATTCGTCGCCACCGAATCGGGCGACCGTGTCACTTGCGCGCACGGCACCCAGAATGCGTTGACCGGCTTGTTTGAGTAGATCGTCGCCGGCATCGTGGGTGAGGGTGTCATTGATCAATTTGAAGTGGTCGAGGTCGCAGAAGATGACACCGATGCGCGTGCGCCGGCGCCGAGTACCAGCCAGCAGCCGGATGAGGCGGTCCTTGAGAAGTGCGCGATTCGGTAAGTCGGTGAGCGAGTCGTGCAGGGCTTGGTGCACCAAGTCGGCTTCGAGTTGTTTGCGGTCGCAGATGTCTTGCAGTTGCACGAGGTAGTACGCGGCGCGGCCGACTTCGTCGCGCACGAGGGTTAGGTGGAGGGATCCCCAAACGACCGAGCCGTCCGGGCGGAGGAACCGCCGTTCGGCGGCGTATGTGTCGTCGCCGGCTGTCGTCCGCGCGGCTAACAGCATGCTGAGCGGTACTTCGTCCGGGTCGTCGAAGGTGGCCCAGCTCCGTCCGAGCAGATCCTGTTGACTGCGATCAAGCAACGTGCACGCGGCCTGGTTGACGCGGACGACGATGCCGTCGAGGTCGACGATCCCGGTCGCGATGCCCGCCTGCTCGAATCCGATCTCGAATCGGCTCTCGGCTTCTCGGCGCATCCGACTCGACTCGACCTGTTCGGTCGTATCGCGCATCGTTCCGGTCATCGTCAACGGCGTACCGTCAGGCGCCAGTTCGCAGACCACGCGGGATTCGACCCAGCGCCTCTGACCGTCTGCCCGCACGATCCGGTGGGCGATCTCGTTCGGCGCGCCGCGTTGCATCGAGTCGGCTTGTGCAGCGCGGACGCGAGGCTGATCGTCGGGGTCAACCAGACTCAGAAACAGTTCGAGCGTCGCAACGGTTGTCGGGTCGACACCGAAAAGTCGGTAGAGCTCCGGTGACCACACGAGCTCGCCGGTGACGAAGTTCTTCTCGAAGCTTCCGACGTGCGCGATCTGCTGTGCCTCGGCCATCTGGCGTTGACTAGCGGCGACGATCTTGCGGGCTTTTATGCGTTCGGTGATGTCAACGACGATCACCGATACCCCGATCACATTGCCAGACTCGTCGGTGGCAGGCGACGACGTGATGAGTACGTCGACCAGGCTGCCGTCCTTGCGGCGCCGAGTCGTCTCATAACGTTCGGCCGGTCCACCGGCCGTGATTCGGGCCCGCATCTTGGCTTGCTCATCGGATCGCTCCGGCGGCGCCAGCACCGCGAGCGGATGACCGACGATCTCTTGGGCCGTGTAGCCCAGCAGCTGTTCGGCGGCGTGGTTCCAACTGGTGGCGATGCCGTCCAGGGTGGAGCTCAGGATCGCGTCATCGGACTGCTCGACGATAGCGGCGAGTTGGCGGTTGGCGCGCTCGGTTCTCTTGCGGTCGGTGACCTCGATAGCGACGATCCCGACGCCGATGATCTCGTCGTCCAAGCCCACCGGGTAGTAGCTATTGACCCAGTGGCGGGTCTGTTGAGGGTCGAGGGCCGACGGGCCCGCGATCTCGACATCGAGGACCGGATCGCCCGTTTCCAGCACGGAACTGTAAAGCGGTTCGAGTTGCGACCAGAAGGCCGGGACAAGATCGGAGACCAGTTCGCCGACCTGTTCAGCGACTGTCGATCCGTTGTACTCAGCCAGCTTTTCATTGACGAGCACCCGGCGGAAGTCGCGGTCGATGAAGCCGAATCCGACCGGCGCGTGCGCTTGAAGCGTTTCCAGCAGAGCCAGCGTCTCGGCCGACTTGCGCTCGCTGGCGCGATGACGCGCTTCGAGTTGCTTGGCGTCGTCGATGTCAACCGCGGTGCCGAGCCAGTTGATGACCGCACCGTGGGCGTCACGTAACGGCCGGGCCCGGCAGGTGTGCCAACGATAGGTCCCGTCGCCGCCGCGAAGGCGGCAATCGAAGTCGAACGCCGTTTCCGTTCGTAGCGCGTGAGCCCATTCGCGGGCAGCGGCATCGGCGTCGTTGCGGTGGGCGAGACGTTGCAGGTCCCATTGGTCAGATGACCCGATCGGGCCGCCGACGTACTCGCACGCCGCGCGATTGATGTAGACCAACCCACCGACTGCATCGGTGAGCCACGAAGGGTAGGCGAGTCCGTCAACGACGATCCGGAGTTCATCGCCACTGGCCAGGTCCCGGCGGCTGGCCAGACCGAAGGTCATGATCCGGCTCGTTCGAGCGCGACCCGTCGTCGGCACGAGCCGAGTCTTGACCCGCTTGCCATCAAGCAACGTCGCATGTTGTGGTCACGTCTGTTTTCCCAACCGCGGATGTAGGGGGTCGCTTGCCGCATGACGAATAGACGTAACTTAACAGTAAATTAACATAATCGGTATTCGGGGCGCGGCGGACTCCTTCGCCGTTATCGATCCGCGCTAACCACCCAGGTTGCGGGCGAGTCCGTCCAACGTGCGACCCAGGGGCAGGTCGAGCTTGAGCAGCGCGTACGGATCGCCGCGCGTAGCCCCCTGGTTGACGATCGCAACCGGCACCCCTGCGGTGGCGGCCCGGCGTACGAAGCGGAACCCGGACGCCACCGTCAGCGACGACCCCAGCACCAGCACCAGCTCACTGGCCTCGACGAGCGCGTAACACTGCGCGACCCGATCGGGTGGGACGTTCTCGCCGAAGAAGACGACGTCAGGCTTCAGCGGACCACCGCACCCTTCGCAGCCGACGACCACGAAGTCGGCGACAGCAGCGTCGTCGATGTCTTGGTCACCATCCGGCTTGGCTGCGTCAGCGGCGGACCCATAGCGCTCTCGCCAGCCCGGATTGGCGTGCTGCAACCGGTCTGACAGGTCGGATCTCGGCGTCAACGCTCGACAGTCGAGGCAGACGATGCGCGACAGCACACCATGTAGATCGATCACCCGGTTCGACCCGGCCCGCTGGTGCAGCTCATCGACGTTCTGGGTGATCACCGCGCTGACCAGGCCGGCGTCCTCCAGCCGGGCCACCACTCGATGACCGATGTTCGGTTCGGCGTCCCCGATCCGCCGCCAGCCGAGGAAGCTGCGAGCCCAATAGCGCTGGCGCGCCTGCTCGGTGGCACGGAAGTCGGCGATCGTCATCGGGGTGGCCGGCCGAGCCCGACCGGTCGCTCCGCGATAGTCCGGGATACCGGACTCGGTCGACAGGCCAGCCCCCGACAGGACGAGCACGCGCCCGCGCCCGACGAGGTCGGTCAGCTCCTCGAGTTGCTCGACCACACCCGCATCGGGCGAGAGGTCGAGTTGGTCCGCGTGCATGAGGTCAATTATCCGCGCACCGAGGCCGATCCACCGCGCGGGCCGATTCGATCAGGGCCGCTCAGAAGAGGGGACGACGGGGAGCGAGTCGAGCAGCGTCTGCGCGGTTGAGTCGAGGCTCACAGCGTCCCGGTTGGCCAGCCGCTGTAGCTCGGCCCGCGCCTGATCTTCGTCCAAGCCGCGATCGAGCAGAATCCCGAGCGCCTGGTGGTAGCGCGACATCGAGGCCAGGCCGGTCTCGGCGTCCAGGTCGGGCGGGGTCAAATGCCGATCGAGCTGAACCACATCGGGACCCAGGGCGAACGCGTAATTCAGATCCGCGGCCAGGTCGACGAATGCACCGGGCGTCGCTGCGTACAGGATCACCTCGCTGCCGGTTCCGTGCCCAGCCGTCGCCGCGACGGGGAACATCACCGACGTGCCGATGCCGCTGGAGCCGACCGAGTCGTCAAGCGCGGCGAAAGTGACCCGCATCCCGTCGATCATGAGCGTGATCGAGAAGCCGGTGTAGGACGCGACGGCCCGTGTGCAACTGTCTCCCAGTTGCCGGACCATCTGCGCCAAATCGGCACCCGGTTCATCAAGGGAACGACTCAGGGCAGCCAAATCCTGGGCGATCGCATCGGATCGATCCATGCGGACTCCGGGCGTCCCGAACGCCGTTCAGCGTGCCAGGTCCGCGCTCGGCAGGTCGCGTCGCGCGGGACCAAGGCCAGAGGCGGGTCGGGTCCCGGTTCCAGGCGTCAGCACTATCACGCTACGCGCACTTGAGCGGTCGCGGGCCCATTCATACGGGACCCTCGCGGAAATGGCCGCATTGCTACGGTCAGCCAGTGACCCGACGGCTGACATTCCTGTTCGCGATGGCCGGGGGGATCGCGGTGGCCAACCTCTACTGGGCTCAGCCGTTGCTAGATTTCATCGCGCACGATCTGCGCACCTCGTCGGCGACGGCGGGCTGGCTGGTTACCGCGACCCAGGTCGGCTACGCCGTCGGCATCGTGCTGATCGTGCCGCTCGGGGATGTACTGAATCGTCGGCGACTCATCCCGCTGATGATGCTCTGCACCGCAGTGGCGCTGACCGCCTGCGCGTTGGCCCCGTCGATCCTGGTGCTGCTGCTCGCGCTCGCGGCGGTCGGTGTGACCACCGTGTCGGCCCAGATCCTGGTTCCGTTGGCCGGCGACCTCGCCGCCGAGGTCGACCGCGGACGGACGGTGGGCATCGTCTTCTCGGGCATCCTGTCGGGCATCCTGCTGTCCCGGACGCTGAGCGGTTTGGTGGCGGGGGAGTTCGGCTGGCGCTCGATCTTCGCGGTGGGGGCCGTTCTCGCGGTCGTCTTCGCTGCGCTGCTGTATCGAGCGATTCCGACCTTGGCCGCCGAAGGCCCAGCTGTCCTACCGATCGCTGATCGCGTCGGTCGGTCGAGTTGTGGTGGCCGAGCGCATCGTGCGCTGGAGCGTTGCCCTGGGCGCCCTCGGATTCGGGCTGTTCACCATGTTTTGGACCTCGCTCACCTTCCTGCTCAGCGCGCCGCCGTTCCACTACTCCGTCACCGTCATCGGTCTGTTCGGCTTGGCCGGTCTGGCCGGCGCCCTGGCCGCTCAGCGGGCGGGCGCCTGCACGATCGCGGCTGGTCCATTCCGGCGACGGGCGCGGCCTGGGGGCTGGCCGTAGTCGCTTTCGTCATCGGCCTGTTCGCCGGGCGATCGGTTCCGTTGATTCTCATCACCATCGTGGTGCTCGATATCGCGGTTCAATCCGTGCAGGTGCTCAATTCGACCCGGCTGTTCACGCTGCCGGCCGAGGTACGCAGCCGGGTCAATACCGCGCTGATCGCCGGCAACTTCGTGGGCGGCGCGATCGGATCGGCCTTGGCAACCGTGCTGTGGTCAGCGGACGGGTGGACGGCGGTCATGGTCGCCGAACTCACGATCAGTTGCTTTGCCCTACTGGTCTGGACGGTCGGGCGGCGATCAGCCCTGGTGCCGGCGGCAAGCGGGGCGCTATAGACCGACGATGCCCAGAAGTTGGCGATGGTCATTGATCTTGTAATCGGGCGTGCAGCCGTGGAACTCCTTGGTTCCGTGTTCTGAATCGAACATCACCGTCATCATCCCGGCCTCGCGGGCGCCGAAGATGTCGCGATGCATGTCGTTGCCGACATAGATCGTCCGCTCGGGCGGCACACCGATCTCGTCGAGCGCGAACTGGAAGAGCCGCCGATCCGGCTTACGGAAGCCGTGGTCGCCCGAGATCACGATGGAACCGAAGTAGTCGGTCAGGCCGACCTTGTGCAGCTCGCCCCGGGCCCAGCTGCTTTGCCCGTCGGTGACGATGGCCAGCGCGTACCTCGTGCGCAGCGCCTCGAGCACCTGCCGCACGTGGGGGTACAGCTTGAGCCGGCGGCGCGTCATGCCGCGATAGAACTCGGCCATCATGAGCGGCATCTGGGCCAGCTTCTCGGCGGGCAGGCCGCGGCTGAAGTCGGTCATGTGCTCATCGATGATCGTGCGCCAGATCTCGGGTGCGCTGTATTCGGGGTGTTGCTCGGGGCTCGCCTTCTGCTGCCGCTTGAGCGTCTCGAAGTACAGATCCCGCACGTCGTGGCGACGGAGATCTATTCCCTGGTAGGTCAAGAAATGACCAGCGGCGCGAAAGATATCGGCCCGGTCATCCTCGGTCAGGATGTCGATCAGGGTGCCGTTGACGTCGAAGGCGATCGCCCGCACATCCATCTGGTCGCCCACTTCTAGCTCGCTCGAAGCAACTTCTTCGCCTGCGCAATCAAAGCGCCACCGTAGTCGTTGCTGATGTAGTCGTTGCGGGCAATCCGCAAGAGGTTCAGCGCCATATAGTACGGCGCCCGAGCGGTGATCGAAGCGAACGCCCGGTCGCGATCAGGGAAATGGCAGCTGTACTCCCAGAGAAAATGACCGATGAACGGCTCGGCCCGATGGCGGCTGCCGGTTGCAGACATGAACGCATGCTGCAGCTCGCCGACCACCCGCCCGACGTCGAACATCCGATCGCCGCGCTTCATCCGTTCGAGATCGATGGCGGCGACGTCCATTCCGTGACCGAAGAGAAAGTTTGCCGGCGTCGCGTCCCCGTGCAGCCAGACCTGCTGGTCCTGCCACATGTTCGGCCGATCGCGCCAGCGGTCACGCAGCCATGACAGCTCGTGAACATCCCAGTCGCCCGCACGTCGATCGCGATGCAGTCGACGAACCAACTGGTCGAAGTAGCGGCAGTCGTCATCGAAGTCGACCGAATGGCCGTTGGCCGTGCGATTGTGTTGCGTGGCCAGGAAATAAGCCAGGGCCTTCAGCCGCCAGTAAAGATGCGCGTCGTCGCCGCGGTGGATCGATCGCTTGATCGCATCACTGAACTGCTCACCGGCGTAGTACTCCAGCGCCAGCACGGCGCCGATGTCGCGGTTGAATCCAAGGGGTCGAATCACGTGATGCGGTGAGCCGACGAGGTCATAGCCACGAAGGCGCTGCAGACTCTCGAATTCCTGGTGTGCCGTCCAGGCCGCCTTGTCGCGATCCCAGCCGTACTTGGGTCCGTAGAACTTACAGATGACCCGAGCCCGGCTCGACTTCTCTTCGTACGCGTAGACCTGATTGCTGCCGTTGAGCCGGAACGCTCGATAGGCCGGCATCGACTCGCGGACGCCCATCTGATCGCGCATGATGCCGCCGAGGAAACCGTGCAGTCGATCGTTGCCGGAGACGTAACCGACGTACGTGCCGATCAACGAATTCACCTCCGGCCACTTGCGGTGGCGGCGACGGCGCAAACGACGGCGCAACACCAATTGTTCATAAATTAGCCGTCGTGAGTTTCATTGACATGACGTTTTCGATAACTCCGGTGCGGTAGCGCGGGGCGCCAAGCGAGTTACCGACACGCCGCGACACCCATCGCGGCGCAGCTGAGCGGGTCAGCCGACCCGGATCCCGGCCATCCCGCCATCGACCGCCAGCATGATCCCGGTGGTCGAACTCGAGAGCGGGCTGGCGAGGTACGCGATCGCATGCGCGACCTCGTCGGCCGAAACGAGCCGACCCATCGGCTGCCGAGCCCGCAGGGCGGCCGCCGCGGCGACCGCGTCGTCGGCTTGATCGAGTAGCCGTCCCACCCATGGGGTGTCGGCGGTACCCGGTGTGACGGCGTTGACCCGGATGCCTTCCTTGACGTGATCGGCGGCCATCGCCAGGGTCAGCGAACGAACCGCGCCCTTGCTGGCCGAATAGAGCGCCCGCTGGGGGACTCCCACGTTGGCGACCACCGAGCAGGTGTTGACCACGGCAGCGTGGCTCGACGCGCGCAGGTACGGCAGCGCCGCCCGCGTCACCCGCGCGATACCGACGACGTTGATGCTGAGTACCCGAAGCCACTCGTCGTCATCGTTGGCGGCAACGTCACCGGTGGCGCCGATGCCCGCATTGTTGATCACGATGTCGATGCCACCGAAGGCCTCGGCCACCGTGGCCACCGCGGCATCGACGGAAGCCGGCATCGGAGACATCGCACGGAACCTTGAGCACGGCCGACCCGGTCTCGACGTTCGAATAGGCGAGATCGAGGCTGGCCACCCGCGCGCCCCCGGCCACCAGGACCGCGACCGTGGCCGCGCCGATACCGCTGGCGCCCCCCGTGACCAGTGCGCTCAATCCCTCGAACTCGTTCTGACTCATAACGCGACTCCGGCTCATCATCGATTGGCCGCCTACGCTAACGCCCTATGACGGAGCAGCGCAGCGCGCAGTGGTACGCGGGCACCGACCGCAACGCCTATATCCATCGGGCTTGGATGCGGCGGGGGTTGCCGGCGCATGCTTTCGACGGGCGGCCGCATATCGCCATCGCGAACACGGCGTCGGATCTGACGCCATGCAATGCGCACTTCAACGAGGTGGCCGAGAGCGTCAAGCAGGGCGTGTTCGAGGCGGGCGGTATCCCGCTGAATCTGCCGGTGATCTCGCTCGGCGAGACGCTTGTGCGACCGACGGCGATGCTGTGGCGCAATATGGCGGCGATGGCGACGGAGGAGATGCTGCGGGCCAATCCGATCGACGGGGTCGTGCTGCTCGGTGGCTGCGACAAGACGATCCCGGCGCTGCTGATGGCGGCGGCATCGGTCGACCTGCCGGCGGTCGTGATCCCGGGCGGCCCGATGCTCACCGGCACCTTCCGCGGCCAGGCCCTGGGCTGCGGAACCGACGTCTGGCGGCTCTCGGAGGAGGTCCGCGCGGGCACGTTGTCGGAGGCGCAGTTCATCAAGTCCGAGTCGTCGATGATCCGCAGCCGCGGGCCACTGCAACACGATGGGTACGGCGTCGACGATGGGCCTGCTCGCCGAGGCGCTCGGGCATGGTGCTGCCCGGGCTGGCCGGAACCCCGGCGGCCGACAGCCGGCTGCTCGAGGGTGCCCACGACACCGGCCGGCTCGCGGTCGAGATGGTCGCCGCGCACCGCACCCCGTCGAGCCTGCTGACCCGGGGGTCGTTCCTGAACGCCATCGTCGCGCTGGCCGCGATCGGCGGGTCGACCAACGCCGTCGTCCACCTGCTCGCCATCGCCGGCCGCCTCGGGATCGAATTGACCCAGGACGACTTCGACCACACCGGCTCCGAGATCCCGCTGCTGGTCGACCTGCAGCCGGCCGGTCGGTTCCTGATGGAGGACTTCTTCCGGGCCGGTGGCCTGCACGCAGTGCTGCGCGAGGTTCGGGATCTGCTCGACCCGACCGCGCTGACCGTGACCGGCCAACCGCTGGTCGACTACCTCGACGACGCCGAGATCTGGGACCGCGAAGTGATCCGGCCCGCGCAGCGAGCCGCTGCAAGCCCACGCCGGCATCGCCATCCTCTACGGCAACCTCGCCCCGGACGGCGCCGTGATCAAGCCCGCCGCCGCGTCACCGCACCTGCTCAAGCACCGCGGACCGGGCGGTGGTGTTCGACTCGATCGAGGACATGCACGCCCGGATCGATGACCCCGACCTCGACGTCGACGCCGACTCGGTGCTGATCCTGCGCGGCTGCGGACCCAAGGGATACCCCGGCATGCCCGAGGTCGCGAACATGCCACTGCCCGAGAAGCTGCTCAAGCTCGGCGTGCGCGACATGGTCCGGATCTGCGACGGCCGGATGAGCGGCACCGCCTACGGCACCGTCGTCCTGCACGTCGCCCCCGAAGCCGCCGCCGGCGGACCGCTCGCCCTGGTGCAGACCGGCGACCTCGATCACCCTCGACGTCCCCGGCCGCCGCATCGACATCGACATCCCCGCCCGACGAACTGGCCGCAGCGCGTCCCCGATGCGGCGACCACCGCGGCCTACGCCAACCCGACCCGCGGCTGGGAACGGCTCTACGTCCAGACCGTCCAACAAGCCAACACCGGCGCCGACCTCGACTTCCTGCTCGGAGCGTCCGGCGACAAAGTCTCCCGCGAATCCCACTGACCGCTCGCAACCGGCCCGGTCTGCCGCGCTACGGTCAGCCTAAACAGACCGTCACCCCCGGAAGGCGCTCGCATGCTGCGATCGATCCGCGACATCCCGACCCGTCTGGCCACAGGCGCGTTCATCCTGAACTCCGGCTGGGGCAAGTGGAACGGCAGCCCCGAACAGGCCGCCGGTGTGCACGGCATGGCCGCCGCGGCGTTCCCGGTCCTCGCTGACGTTCCGCCGCAGAAGTTCCTCAAGGGGCTGGCCGCCTCCGAGATCGGTCTGGGAGCCGCACTGCTCAGCCCGTTCATCCCGCGGCGGCTCGCCGGCCTCGGTCTGACCGCATTCGCCGGCAGCCTGCTCGCGCTCTACTGGCGCACGCCCGCCTTGCACCAGCCGGGCAGCATCCGCCCGACCCAGGCCGGCACCGCCATCAGCAAGGACGTCTGGATGTTGGGTATCGGTGTTGGCCTGCTGGTCGGCAGTAACAAGCCGAAGGCCGACTCCTAGGCTGCAGAAATGGAATATCGACAGCTCGGCAAGTCGGGGCTGCGGGTCTCGACGCTCACCCTGGGCACGATGGGATTCGGGGGCACCGGCTGGATGTCCTCGGTCGGCCAGATCGACGTCGACGGCGCGCGCGAGCAGATCGCGATGGCCCGCGACGTCGGCATCAACCTGATCGACACCGCCGACATCTACTCGACGGGCAAGTCGGAAGAGATCGTCGGCGAGGCGCTGGGCGCCAGCCGGACCGAGATGCTGGTGGCGACCAAGGTTCGTTTCGGGATGAGCGAGGACCAGAACGACGCCGGCCTCTCGCGGCACCACATCATCCGGGCCGCCGAGGCGAGTCTCAAGCGGCTGCGGACCGATTACATCGACCTCTATCAGGTTCACGAATGGGACGGCCAGACGCCGCTGGAAGAGACGCTCGCGGCCCTCGACCATCTCGTCCAATCGGGCAAGGTGCGCTACATCGGTGCCTCTAACTACACCGGCTGGCAGCTGATGAAGGCGCTCGGCCTCTCGGATCGCCTCGGCCTGTCGCGCTTCGTCAGCCAGCAGATCTATTACTCGCTGCAGTCCCGCGACGCGGAGTACGACCTCGTCCCGCTGGCGATCGACCAGGGACTCGGCATCCTGGTCTGGAGTCCGCTGGCCGGGGGGCTGCTGTCGGGCAAGTTCCGCCGCAATGCCGCCGCTCCGGAGCAGAGCCGCCACTTCGAGGGCTGGGGCGAACCGCCCGTCCACGACGAGGTGAAGCTCTACGACACGATCGAGGTGCTGATCGCGATCGGCGAGGAACTCGGGGTCTCGGCCGCCCGGATCGCGTTGGCCTATCTCAACCGCAAGCCCGCGGTGACCTCGGTGATCGTCGGGGCGCGTACGACCGAGCAGCTGGCCGACAACCTCGCCTCGGCATCGGTCGAGCTGAGCGAGGAGCAGATGGCGCGGCTCGACGAGGTGAGCGCGCAGCACCTGCTCTACCCGCATTGGCACCAGGCCAAGAACGCCAGTGAACGGCTCAGCGCGGGTGACCTCACGCTGATGGCGCGGCACATCGCCAAGCCGACGGAGTAGATTCTGGGCGGAGTTACTTTTCCGCATCCCGGAGGTTAGTTTCCATGAACGACGCGATCGAGGTCTTGGGCGCTCGAAGTGAGCCGTTCGACGAGATCCTGACCGAACCAGCGTTGGCCTTCGTGGCCGAGTTACAGCGCCGGTTCGGTCCGACTCGTCGGAAGCTGCTGGCCGCCCGCCAAACCCGGGCCGAGTCGATCGCGACCAACCCCACGCTTGGGCTTCCTGGACGAGACTGCCGGGGTACGGGCCGACAAGTCCTGGCGGGTCGCCCCCGCTCCGGCCGACCTCAATGATCGGCGGGTCGAGATCACCGGCCCGACCGAGGCCAAGATGCTGATCAATGCCTGGAACAGCGGCGCCCGCGTGCACCTGGCCGACTTCGAGGACGCCAACGCCCCGACTTGGTCCAACCTCGTGCAGGGCCAGCTCAACCTGCGCGACGCCAACGCCGGCACGCTGACCTTCGACCAGGCCGACGGGCGGCACTACGAGCTCAACGCGGTAACCGCGATCCCGCTGATCCGTCCCCGCGGCTGGCATCTCGACGAGCGGCACCTGCTCCTCGATGGCGAACCGGTGGCCGGCGCGTTCTTCGACTTCGGCCTGTACTTCTTCCACAATGCGGCCGCCCTGATCGCTAAGGGAAGTGGGCCGTACTTCTATCTGCCCAAGACCGAGAGCTACCTCGAGGCGCGGCTCTGGAACGACGTCTTCGTCTACGCCCAGGACGCGCTCGGCATCGGGCAGGGGACCATCCGCGCGACCGTCCTGATCGAGACGATCCACGCCGCGTTCCAGATGGACGAGATCCTCTACGAGCTGCGCGATCACATGTCCGGGCTGAATGCCGGCCGCTGGGACTACCTGTTCTCGATCATCAAAACGTTCCGCGCCGCCGGGTCCGCGTTCGTGCTACCCGATCGCAACCTACTGACGATGACCCAGCCGTTCATGCGGGCGTACACCGAGCTGCTGGTGTCGACCTGCCATCAGCGCGGTGCGTTCGCGATCGGCGGGATGGCCGCGTTCATCCCGAGCCGGCGCGACCCCGAGGCCAACCAGCTCGCCATGGACAAGGTGCTGGCCGACAAGTCGCGTGAGGCCAACGACGGCTTCGACGGATCGTGGGTCGCGCATCCCGACCTCGTCCCGATCGCGATGCAGGCATTCGACGCGGTGCTCGGTTCGCGGCCGAACCAGCTCGAGCGGCTACGCGAGGACGTACACGTCGAGGGCCCCGAGCTGATCGACCTGAGCAGCACGCCCAAGACGGTGACCGAAGAAGGGCTGCGTAACAACATCTCGGTGTCGCTGCAGTACCTGTCGGCCTGGCTCGGTGGTTCGGGCGCGGTCGGCATCTTCAACCTGATGGAGGACGTCGCCACGGCCGAGATCTCGCGCTCGCAGATCTGGCAGTGGATCAACAACAAGGTCATCCTCGACGACGGCGTCGAGGTCACCCGGGCGCTGGTCGCCGGGATCGCGGCGGCCGAGGTCGAGTCGCTGCGCGACGGCATGTCACCCGAGGACGCCGAGCGATTGGGACGGGCGCACGCGCTACTGCGTGACCTCGTTCTCGACGACGAGTACCAGGACTTCCTCACCTTGTCGGCGTACCGCATGCTGGATGCATGACCGACGCCGCCATCAGTGCGCTCGTAGCTGAGCTGACCGCGTCACTCGGGGCCGCGTCCGTCCTCACCGAACTGTCCGCGCGCCGGGCCTACGACTGCGACGGGCTGACCCAGTACCGGGTGACGCCGGCCGCCGTGGTGCTGGCCGGCGATGTGACCGCGATCCGGACCGCAGTGGCCGCCTGCGCCCGCCACGGTGTGCCCTGGGTCGCGCGCGGCTCGGGCACCGGGTTGTCGGGCGGCTCGACCCCGCTCGGCGACGGCGTGGTTATCGTGACCTCGCAGCTGCGCAGCATCCTCGAGGTCGATCCGGATAACCGCCGCGCGGTCGTCGAGCCGGGTGTCATCAACCTCGACGTCACCCGGGCGGCCGCTCCGTTCGGCCTCTATTACGCACCCGACCCGTCCAGTCAGCAGGTCTGTTCGATCGGCGGCAACGTGGCCGAGAACTCCGGCGGCGCGCACTGCTTGAAGTACGGCTTCACCACCAATCATGTGACGGGCCTCGACCTCGTGCTGCCGTCGGGCGAGGCGGTGTCGCTCGGCGGCAAGGCACCCGAGTACCCGGGCTATGACTTGGTGGGCACCTTCGTCGGCTCCGAGGGGACGCTCGGCATCGCGACCTCGGTGACGGTCCGGCTTACCCGCGCCCCCGAAACCGTGCAGACCGTGCTGGCCGGCTTCGACTCGATCGACTCGGCCGCGGCGACCGTGTCCGAGATCATCGCCGGCGGGATCCTGCCGGCCGCGATCGAGATGATGGACGCGCTCGCGATCGAGGCCGCCGAGGCCGCCGTCGCGTGCGGTTACCCGCCGGGCGCCGTTGCCGTCCTCATCGTCGAGCTGGATGGTCCATTCGCCGAGGTCGCCGCCAACCTGGCCGACGTGCAGGCGCTCTGCCACGCGAATGGTTCGTTCGAGGTCCGAGTGGCTGCGTCGGATGCCGAGCGGGCGCTGATCTGGCGCGGTCGCAAGTCGGCCTTTGCGGCCGTGGGCCGGATCAGCCCCAACTTCTTCGTACAGGACGGCGTCGTCCCGCGCACCGCTTTGCCGGCTGTGCTCGTCGGCATCGAGTCGCTGGCCGTGGCGGCCGGTGTGCGGGTGGCCAACGTCTTCCACGCCGGGGACGGCAATCTGCATCCGCTGATCCTGTTCGACAACGCGATCGAGGGTCAGGCCGCGCAGGCCCACGAGGTCGCCGACGCGATCCTCACGCTGTGCCTGTCGCACGGTGGTTCGATCACCGGCGAACACGGCGTGGGTCTCGACAAGCGCGCGTCGATGGCGTCGATGTTCAGCGCCGTCGACATGGACGTGATGCAGTTCGTCCGCTGCTCGTTCGACCCGGCCGGTCTGGCCAATCCGGGCAAGCTCTTCCCGACACCGCGATTGTGCGGCGAGGCACCCGGACCCCGCTCGGGCGTGCACCCGCTCGTCGCCGCCGGTCTGGCTGACCAGTTGTGAACCCGGCCTCGGTCGTCGGCGTGCCGGTGCCGTCGGTGGCGTCACCGGCCACGCTGGACGAGCTTTGTGCCGTGCTCGCGTCGGCAGATGAGGCCGGGTCCGCCATCTGCGTTTCCGGCGGCGCCTCGAAGCTCGAGGTCGGCGCCGCGCCCGTCGCGGCTCGACCTGCTGGTATCGACCACCGGACTGCGTGAGCTGATCGAATACAACCCGGCCGACCTGGTCGTCCGGGCGCAGGCCGGGCTGCCGCTGGCCGAGCTGCAGGCCATCGTCGGCGCGGCCGGGCAGCGCCTCGCGCTCGATCCGCCCGAGGCCGGCGCGACCCTCGGCGGAGTGGTGGCGGCGAACGCCAGCGGACCGCGACGACACCGCTTCGGGACCGTCCGCGACCTGCTCATCGGGGCCACCTTCGTGCTCGCCGACGGCACGGTCGCCCACACCGGCGGCAAGGTCGTGAAGAACGTCGCCGGCTATGACCTGGCCAAGCTGCTGACCGGTTCCTACGGCACCCTGGCCGTGCTCGCCGACGTCACCTTCCGGCTGCACGGACTGCCGGCCTGCGTCGGTGGCCGTGCAGACTCCCGGTGTCCTCGATCGCCGACGCCGAGCGGGTCCTGGCCGGTTACCGGGCCTCGCAGCTCGAGCCGAGCGCGCTCGAACTGCAGCTGGCGCTTCCCGCCGCGACCGGTTCGGTGACGGCGCTCTTCGAAGGCGACGACGCGACCGCTCAGTCCCACGGGAAGGCCGCTGCGGCGCTGGTGGGCGATTCGCAGATCGTCGACTGGGTCGATCCGGGCCATCCCTGGCGCGACGACGCGCTCGGACTGCGGCATCGCCTTCCCACCGGCCGCGCTCGGCGACGTCTTGCGGGCCTGCGACCGCGACTTCGGCGCGGCGACAGTGATGGCCCGGGCCGGGATCGGCGTGCTCGAGCTGGCGGTCGCCGCCGACGAACGCCGCCGTGGTGCTCGGACCTGCGCAGCGCCGCTCGCGCCGCTTGGCGCGCATCGTGACCGTCATCTCGGCGTCGCCGTCATTCGAAGGCCGATCTCGACGTATGGGGACCGACCCCCGGTCTATCGCTGATGCGATCGATAAAGGACCAGTTCGATCCGAGCCATCGACTCGCACCTGGTCGATTCGTAGGAGGCATCTGATGGTTGACCCCGAACGGCGCGAGCTGCTGACGACCAAGATCGCCGACTGCGTGCACTGCGGCTTCTGCCTGCCCAGCTGCCCGACCTATGTCCTGTGGGGCGAAGAGATGGATTCGCCCCGCGGCCGGATTCACCTCGCCAGTGGCCTGCTCAACGGCGACCCGATGTCGTCGACCACGGTCGGCCACTTCGACGCCTGCCTGGGTTGCATGGCCTGCGTCAGCGCCTGCCCGTCCGACGTCGATTACACCTCCATCATCGAGGCGACCCGGGCCGAGATCGAAGACACCTATTCGCGCGGCCCTCGTGATCGCGCGCTGCGCACCCTGGTCTTCTCGCTGATGCCCTACCCACGCCGGCTGCGTCCGCTGGCCACGGTGCTGCGGATCGCCCAGCGGCTGCACCTCGACCGGCTGGCCTGCGGCTCAGCTGGCCCGTCGGGTGGCCCCGCGCCTGGCCGCGATGGCTGCGCTGACGCCCGACCTGCGCCCGTCCAACCCCTCCCGCTTTTGGCGGATCGCCGGTCAGATAGACCGTCCGGCCGCCAAAAGCGTTGATGGTGAGCGGGTCACCATGCTCACCGGCTGCGTGCAGTCGGTGTTCTTCCCCGGGGTCAACGCGGCCACCGAGCGGGTCCTGGCCGCCGAAGGTTGCCGCGTCGCCGTGCCAGGTGGGCAGGGCTGCTGCGGTGCGCTGAGTCTGCACGCCGGACGCGACGAGCAGGGCCGCCAGCTAGCCGGTGACCTGATCCGGTCGATCGACCCGGACGACTGCGACGTCATCGTCACCAACGCGGCCGGCTGCGGATCGACGCTGAAGCAGTACGGCACCCTGTTCGCCGACGACCCCGAGCTGGCCGATCGCGCGACGCGGTTCGCCGCCAAGGTGCGCGACGTGACCGAGTTCCTGGCCGCCCGCCCCCCGGTCGCGCCCCGGCGCCCGATCGACGCCACCGTCGCGTATCACGACGCCTGCCACCTGCGGCACGCGCAGAACGTCCGCACCCAACCGCGGGCGCTGCTGGCCGGCATTCCGGGACTCACGGTCGTCGAGGCGGCCGACCCCGACATCTGCTGCGGCTCGGCCGGCACCTACAACATCTTCAACCCGGGCCCGGCCGGCGAACTGGGCCGGACCAAGGCGACGAAGATCATCGCCACCGGAGCGCAAGCCCTGGTCGCCGGCAACCCCGGTTGCCTGATGCACCTGAACAACTGCCTGCGCGACGCCGGGGCCGAACTACCGACCGTCCACACGGTCGAGGTGCTGGACGCGGCGATCAACGGGACGCCGCTACCGCTCAACTAGCTGGTTCGCCCGGCCCGGCGTTCACATCATCAGAGTCGGATTCGATCACGAGTCCATTGCGGATTCCGAAGCCGGCGATCGCGGCACCGACCCAGCACAACACCGCGCAGATCAGCGTGGCCCGCTCGAAGCCCGAACCCAGCGCGGCCGGATGCAAGTAGGCGTCGCCGGTGATCGACGAAACCACCGGCAGCACCGCGACCGCGAGCAGCCCGCCCACCCGAGCCACGTCGTTGTTCACCGCGGATGCGATGCCCGCGTGTTCGGCTGGTGCGGAATTCATCGCCGTCGACGTCAACGGCGCCACCGTGATCACCAGCCCGGCGCCGAGTACGACGACGCCGGGCAGCACGCCGGTGAGGTAGTTGTGGTCGTGGACGCAGCGAGCAAGCAGCCACAGGCCGAGTCCCGAGAAGATCGGGCCAACCGTCATCTGCAGGCGCGGGCCGATCACCGTCGCCAGCTTCCCCGAGCGCGCCGACAGCACCAGCATCATCGCGGTCAGTGGAAGCAGCGCAAGGCCCGAGTCGAGCGGTGAATACCCGGCGACCTGTTGCAGCGTGATCGGCAGCAGGAACAGCGCGCCGCCGAGCCCGGCGTACACCAACAGGGTCACCGCGTTGGTGGCCGCGAACTGCCGTTCGACGAACATCCGCGGCGGCAGCATCGGATTGCGGCTGCGAAGTTCGGTGAACACGAAGGCGCCGGCAGCGAAGATGCCGACGGCCAGCGTCGCGACGATGGTTGGACTGCCCCATCCGTTCGACGGCCCCTCGATCAGTCCGTAGGTCAGGCCGGCCAGCGCGAGGACGGCCCAGACGGCACCGGTCGAGTCGATCCGGCCCTGGTTCGAGGCGTCGACGGATTCGGGGACGTGTCGGCGGCTGATCACGATCACCGCGAGCGACAGTGGCAGGTTGAGCAGGAAGATCCAGCGCCACGACCCGACCGCGAGCAGGTAGCCGCCGACGATGGGCCCGGCCGCGCCGGCCAGACCACCGAACCCGGACCAGGCGCCGATCGCCCGCGACCGGTCCTCGGAGGCGAACGACGCCTGCAGGATCGCCAGGCTGCCCGGCGTCAGCAACGCGCCGCCGATGCCCTGCACCGCCCGGGCCCCGATCAGGAACGGGCGCGTTCGGGGCGAGCGCGCAGCCCAGCGAGGCGACCGCGAACCACAGCACGCCGAGCTCGAAGATCCGCCGCCGTCCCATCCGGTCACCGAGTGTGCCGCCGAGCAGCAGGAACGCGGCCAGCGTCAGCGTGTAGGCGCTGACCACCCACTGCAGGCTGGCGACATCGGTGCCGAAATCCTTGCCGATCCGCGGAAGCGCGATGCTGACGACGCTGGCATCCAGCGAAGCGACGCCGGAGCCGAGGATCGTCGCCAGCAGTACCCACCGGCCCCGAGCACTGGCATAGGTCAGACCCGGCTTAACCGCTTCACCCGGCGAAGTCACTGACTCAGTCTGACACGCTAGGCGGGTGTCCACCGCCGCGTCCGTCCCCTCCGAGGTGGACGAGGCGGCCCGGCCCGTCCTGCGGCGCGGACCGTTCAAGGGCCTACCTCGCGAGGTCGCCGTGCTGGCGATCGTGGCCTTCTTCGTCGCCGCCGGATTCGGCATCGTCGCGCCGGCGATCCCGCTGTTCGCCCGTAGTTTCGGGGTCGATCGACTGGCATCCTCGGCGGTGATCAGCGCATTCGCGCTGGTGCGCATCGTCTCAGCGCTAGGGGTCGGGCGGCTGCTCAACGCCGTCGGCGGCCGGCTCATCCTCGGCATCGGAGTGGCGCTGGTGTCGGGCTCGAGCGCGCTGGCGGGACTCGCCCAGAACTACACCGAGCTGATCCTGCTCCGCGCCGCCGGCGGCCTGGGCTCAGCCATGTTCAGCGTCGCCGCGACCTCGTTATTGCTCGGGTCTCACCACGAACGCTCAGCGGGGACGGGCCGTCGGCTCGTTCAGCGGCGGCTTCCTGCTCGGCGGCATCTCGGGACCGGCGCTCGGCGGGTTGATCACCGAGTGGTCGCTGCGCGCGCCGTTCTTCATCTATGCCGGCACCCTGGTCGCGGCCGGCGGTTCCGGGTTGCTGCTGCTGCCGCGTCACATCCGGACGCCGAAGTCGGGCGAGCCGCCGGTCGCCACGCTCACGATCGGGGCGGCCCTGCGGATGCCGGCCTTCCGCGCGGCCGCCTTCGCCAACCTGGCCGACAACTGGGCCTCGGTCGGGGTGCGGTCGGCGATCGTCCCGTTGTTCGTCGTCGAGGCCCTGCACCGAAGTCCGCTGGTGACCGGCATCGGCTTCACCCTGTTCACGGTGACCAACGCGCTCGCGCTGCTGGTCGCCGGTCGGGTGGCCGATCGTCAGGGGCGACGGCCGGTGCTGATCGTCGGTTGTCTGGGTAGTGCGGTCGGGTGCGCGGTGCTGATCCTGCCGGCCGGGCTCGTCGTTTTCATGCTGGCGATGGCGGTGTTCGGCTTCGGCAGCGGTCTGCTCGATGTCGCGCCGGGAGCGATGCTGGGCGACATCGTCGGCCCCCGCGGCGGCACCGTGATTGCCGCGTATCAGGTGGCCGGTGACGTCGGCAGCCTCGGCGGTCCGCTGGTGGCCGGCGCTCTCGCCGACTCGACCGGATTCACGGCGGCCTTCGCGTCGACGCTGGTCATCCTGGTCGCGGCGGCCGGCGTTGCGATCCGGGCGCCGGAGACGTTCACGCCGACACCCGGGCTAGTCGAACAGTGACAGCTGGTCCATTTTCCGGGGCAACGGCGGCAGCTTGATCGCGCGGCGCGGCGCCGGGCGGGCGGACTCGACAACCGGCGCGAAGCGGGGCGCATCAAGTGGCTCGCGTTCGACGCCACCGAGCACGCGCAGCGCGTCGACGATCGTCCAGCCCGGCTGGTGCGGCGCGAAGGCGGCGCGGATCGCGTCGGCATCGAGCGGCAGGCAGCCGGCCGCACCCGGGCCACCGTCGAGGTCGAGTGCCGAGCGGCACGTCGGCGTGCATCGTCATGACCTGGCAGTTGAGCTCCCAGGCGATCCGCGCGGCCGGATCGGCGAGCCGGCGGGTGGCGCCGGCGCCGATCGCCTCGAGCACCTGGGTGCCCCCGGCGGCGATGTCGTCGAACGCGGCGCGGGCCGAGCCGAGGGCGGCCAGCAGCTTGGCCGCGGTCTTGGGTCCGATGCCGTTGACGCCCGGGCAGGTTGTCGGATGCATCGCCGCGCATCGCCGCGTAGTCGCGGTACTGCTGCGGGCGTCATGCCGATCATCAGCTGCAGCCGCTCGGGGGTGAGCAGCGGCGACGCCTCGACCCCGCCGTTGATGATCCGCAGCACCCGGGTGCTGTCATCGATCAGCGAGAAGGCGTCGCGGTCCGAGGTCATGATCACGGTCGTCGCGCCGACCGAGCGGGCGTACTCGGCGGCCGAGGCCAGCACGTCGTCGGCCTCGAGGCCGGCCGGCATCACCACGGCGATGCCCATGTCGCGCAGGATCTCGACCGCGAGCGCGAGTTGCTGCACCAGCTCGTCGAGCTTCTCGACCCGCCGGGCCTTGTACTGCGGCCAGGTGTCGCGGCGAATGCTGGACTCGGGATCGTCGAAGCCGATCACGATGGCGTCGGGCCCGATGCGTTCGACCGCGGCGACGAGCTGGGCGACCAGGCCGCGCACGGCCCAGATGCCGCGGCCGTCGCGCGATCGGCTACCGGTGGCGGCCTGGGCGTGGAAGGAGCGATGCACCAGCGAGTTGCCGTCCACCGCCAGCAACAACCGATCTCCACGAGCACTGAGTCTGCCCGTATCCGATGCCGACGATCGCCGAACACTGCGACGAGTACCTCGCGCGACGAGAAATAGAAACAGCCCGTCCGGCGTCTGCGGGGGTAGCAGACTGGCCGGACGGGCTGCGGTGAGCGAGCGGGGTTAGGCCGCTGCGCTCGTCTGCGCGTGAGCAGCGGCCGGCTCGAGAGCCAGCGACAGCACCTCACGCACATCGCTGACGGTGTGCATGGTCAGCGCCTCGCGCACCGACGCCGGCACATCGTCGAGATCGGGCTCGTTGCGGGCCGGGATCAGCACGGTGGTGATGCCGGCCCGGTGCGCCGCGAGCAGCTTCTGCTTCACGCCACCGATCGGCAGCACGCGTCCGGTCAGCGACACCTCACCGGTCATCGCCACGTCGGATCGGACGGGCCGTCCCGAGAGCAGCGAGGCCAGCGCGGTCGTCATCGTGACGCCGGCGCTCGGCCCGTCCTTCGGGAACCGCTCCGGCCGGGACGTGCACGTGCACGCCGCGGTCCTTGAGCACGCTCGACCGGAAGGCCCAGCTCCTCGCCGTGCGACTTCAGGTACGACAGCGCGATCTGCACCGACTCCTTCATCACGTCACCCAGTTGCCCGGTCAGCGTGACGCCGGACGCGCCCGTGTCCGACGGGCGCCAGCGACGCCTCGATGAAGAGCACGTCACCACCGGCACCGGTCACGGCCAGTCCGGTCGCGACGCCCGGGATGGACGTCCGCTCGGCCGACTCCGGCGTGTGCTGCGGCCGGCCGAGGTAGTCGACCAGGTTGCCCTCGTCGATCGCCACGGTCAGCTCGGCGTCGGCACCCGCAAGGGCCGCCTTCGCGGTGACCTTGCGCAGCGCCCGGGCGATCAGCCGCTCGAGATCACGCACACCGGCCTCGTGGCTGTACTCGGCCGCCATCTTGCGCAGCGCCTCGTCGCTGATCGTCACCTCGTCGGCGTCAGGCCGGCCCGGTCGAGCTGCCGCGGCAGCAGGTGATCGCGGCCGATGACGAGCTTCTCGTCCTCGGTGTAGCCGTCGAGGCGGATCAGCTCCATCCGGTCGAGCAGCGGTCCGGGGATCGAGTCGAGCACGTTCGCCGTCGCCAGGAACAGCACGTCGGACAGGTCGAGCTCGACCTCGAGGTAGTGGTCGCGGAACGTGTGGTTCTGCGCCGGGTCGAGCACCTCGAGCAGCGCCGCCGTCGGGTCGCCGCGGTAGTCGGCGCCGACCTTGTCGACCTCGTCGAGCAGCACGACCGGGTTCATCGAGCCGGCCTCCTTGATCGCCCGCACGATCCGTCCGGGCATCGCCCCGACGTAGGTGCGGCGGTGACCGCGGATCTCGGCCTCGTCGCGGACGCCACCCAGGGCGACGCGCACGAACTTGCGGCCCATGGCCCGAGCGACGGACTCGCCGAGCGAGGTCTTGCCGACTCCGGGCGGGCCGACGAGCGCCAGCACGGCGCCGCTGCGGCGACCACCGACGACACCCAGGCCACGGTCGGCGCGACGCCGACGGACGGCCAGGTACTCGATGATGCGGTCCTTCACGTCGTCCAGGCCGGCGTGGTCGGCGTCGAGGATCTCGCGGGCGCCGGCGACGTCGTAGGCGTCATCGGTGCGCTCGTTCCACGGCAGCTCGAGCACGGTGTCGAGCCAGGTGCGGATCCAGCCGACCTCGGGCGACTGCTCGGACGTGCGCTCGAGCTTGTCGACCTCGGCCAGCGCGGCCTTGTGCACCTTCTCGGGCAGGTCGGCGGCCTCGACGCGGGCGCGGTAGTCCTGCTCCTCGGACTCGACCGTGCCGTCGAGCTCGGACAGCTCCTTGCGGACGGCCGCGAGCTGCTTGCGCAGCAGGAACTCGCGCTGCTGCTTGTCCATGCCCTCCTGGACGTCCTTGCGGATCGTCTCGGCGACATCGAGCTCGGCCAGGTGCTCGCGGCTCCACTCGAGCAGCTTGGTCAGGCGCTCGGAGACGTCGGTCGTCTCGAGCAGCCAGACCTTCTGCTCGTCGGTGAGGTAGCCGGCGTAACCGGCGAGGTCGGCCAGCAGCGACGGGTCGGTCATGCTCTGCACGTTGTCGATGAACTGGTAGCGCGCCGCGCTGCTGCAGGATCGTGACGGCCAGCGCCTTGTACTCGCGGGCCAGCGCCGGCGGTCTGCTCGTCGGCGGCCTCTTCGGTGACCGTCGCCTCGACCCACAGGGCCGCGCCGGGGCCGGTCGTGCCGGAGCCGATCTTGACGCGGTTGGTGCCGCGGACGACCGCGACCTGCTCGCCGCCGGGAAGCCGGCCGAGCTGCTCGATGACGCCGATCGTGCCGACGTTGGCGTACTTGCCGTCCAGCCGCGGGACGAGCAGCACCTCGCGCCTTCTGCGTCGTCACTGACCTCGCGAGCCGAGGCGCGCGCGGCCTCGACGGCGGCGCGGACCTCGGTCTCGGCGAGCGAAACGGGCACGACCATGCCGGGCAGGACGACGGTGTCATCGAGCGGCAGGATCGGCAGGGTGAGGCGCGGCAAGTCGACGAATTCTGCTGATTGATCAGCCATGTTATTTAACCCCTCAAATTGAGCTTGTCAGACTCAACTAGCTTGAGAGGAGTTTGATTCCGCGTCCGCTGCCGGCGAACATTCCTGATCGCCGGGCCCATTCCCGGCCCGATCCGGGGAGGTTCTGCGTCGTGAGGACGCAGAATCCACCCGGATCGGGCAGAACCCTCGGATCAGGGCAGCAGTGCGAGGCGTCTGGTGAGCTTGTCGATGCGGTTGCGGGGGCCGACGACGCTGAACGCGCAGACGTTCAGCGCCTCTGGGGCGGTTCGGGCAAGCTCATCGAGGTAGTCGTCATAGATCCGGTGGGTCTGCGCGGCCGCCGGCATGTCGACGACGAGGGCGCCGCCGGACGCCACCGCACGCGCACGGACGTCGGCCACCTCTTCCGCGGTGCCGGCGAGGACGGTGCAGCCGGCCCACGGCAATCCCGGGTGCAGCTGCCCGGTGGCATCCGGACCACCGCGGGCGATCAGGCCCTCGACCAGCGCGCCGGTGGTCGCCGCGATACAGGCGACCGCGTTGACCATCAGGCCGGCCACCAGCGCGGCGTCGACGACGATCACCCATTTGTACTTGGCGGACCGGGTCGGCTCGCTGGTAACTATCTCGTCGGGTGCATAAGCAACGGTAGACATAGGGCTAGGCTAATGGGTAATTCGGCGACGCGGACTCTATCCGTACTTAATTCGGTCAGTAGGGCGGCATGACGGAACTCGACGAACTTGATACGGCCATCCTGCGCGAACTGCAGGTAGATGCACGGCGCACCAATCGCGACGTCGCCGCAGCCCTCGGCATCGCGCCGACGACGGCCCTCGATCGCACTCGCGGACTGCGCGATCGAGGCATCATCCGGGGCGCCCGGCTCGACGTCGATCTCGCGCGGATCGGACGTCCGGTGCAGGCGCTGATCGCCGTGCGCGTCCGTCCACCGTCACGACAGTTGATCGAGGGATTTCGCGACTGGGCCGCCTCGCTGCCCGAGACGTTAGGGGTATTCGTAGTGGCGGGCGGCGAGGACTTCCTGGTGCATGTGGCCGTAGCCGATAACGACGCGCTCTATGCCTTCGTGATCGACCGGCTGACCCAGCGCCCCGAGGTCGCCGACGTGCGCACCAGCGTGGTCTATGAACACCTCCAGAACCCGCGCGTCATCGGCTGAACTGGTCCGCCCGAGCTTGGACGGCGTCGCTGACGCATACCCCCACGGTCACGATCAGGGCGCATCCGGCCAGCGCGATCGGGGCGATGTGCGGGGCCAAAGGCGCCAGCGCGAGCAGGATCAGGACACCTATGATTCGCGACCATGGGCGGACCCGCCACAGGTAGGCCTTGAACGCTGCGTGGCCACCGATGAACAGCGCAGCCCCGCCGAGGACGGTCCAGCTCGTAGCGGTGCGGGCGTGCAGCGGATGCACCAGCACGAGCTCGTCCGCCGCGGCGATGACGATGATGCCGGCCACCATGATCGGGTGCAGCTCGTGATAGGCGCGGGCGATCCGGCCCGGATCGGTGGCGTGCGTGATCACCTCGGCCGCGCTCTCGGCGGCGCGGGCGAAGTAGATCCACCAGAGCGCGATCACCCCGAGGAACCCGAAGACGAAGACCGTGACCGCCAGCACATCGATGTGGTCGAGCTCGGACAAGGTGGCCCCGAGCACGACGATGGACTCGCCCAGTGCGATGAGGACGAACGCGTGACACCGTTCGGCCAGGTGGCTGCCGTCGACCGTCCATTCGGTGGTGGACGAGCGTCCTAGGCCAGGCGTATAGAAACCGGTGACGCCGCCCAGCACGTCGATCACCACGGTGGCCGCCCAGAGCAGCTCGCGCGCATGACCGTGCACAGCGGCGCCGACCAGGACGAGCGCACCGCTGACGATGCACCAGCACAGGATTCGCTCGTAGTTGCGACGCAGCGACGGGTCATCGGGCAGCGCGAAGACCGTGAAGACCGAGCGACCGATCTGCATCACTGCGTACGCACCGGCCAACGCCCAGCCGCGGGTGCCGAACGCATCCGGAATGGCAACCGAAAGGACCATGCTGCCCAATGCCGTCGCAAAGAGCATGATCCGGACCGGCGCCTTGTCGGGATCGAGCCAGTTGGTGGTCCACATCGTGTAGGCCCAGGCCTCCCACACCAGGCCGAACAGGATGAGCGCGCGCACCGCGCCCCGGCCGGTGGGCTCGCTGATCAAATAATGCGACAGCTGGGTGACGGCGAATACGTAAACCAGGTCAAAGAGCAGCTCGGAGTTCGTCACTCGCGTGGCACCGTTGCCGCGCTCGCGCCGCAGCGACCCGAGCATCAGTCGGCGGCCTCGTCCACGTCGCGCATCACGCGCAGGATGTTGCCCCGCGTCAGCGCGGCCAGCTCGACCTTCGACCAACCCCGCTCGATCAGCTCGCTGATCAGGTTGGGGTAGCCGGCGACATCGGCTCAGCCCGACCGGCATCGGGTCGCAGCCGTCGAAGTCGCCCCCCAGACCGACGTGGTCGATTCCGGCGACCGCGCGGACGTGCTCGACATGGTCGGCCACATCGGCCACCGTGGCGACGGGGGGCGGATTGGTCGTCGCGCGCCGTGCGGCCGCGGCCATGTACTGCTCCCAGTCGCGACGGTCTATGCCTTCGGTGGCCATCTCGGCCACCAGCTCGTCGTCCCATTCCTTGCATGCCGCGGAGACGAACTGCGGCACGAAAGTGACCATGCAGACCCCGCCGTTGGACGCGAGCGTGGTGAGGACGTCATCGGGCACGTTGCGGACGTGGTCGACCACCGCCCGCGCCGACGAATGGCTGAAGATCACCGGCGCGGAAGTAGTCGCCAATGCGTCGCGCATCGTACTCGGCGCGACGTGTGAGAGGTCGACCATCATGCCGAGGTGGTTCATTTCAGTCACCACTGACCGGCCGAAGTCGTTCAAGCCACCGACGGCCGGAATGTCGGTCGCCGAGTCGGCCCACGGCACGTTGTCGTTGTGGGTCAAGGTCAGGTAGCTGACGCCGAGCAGGAACAGCGACCGCAGGACGGCCAGCGAGTTGTCGATCTGATGCCCGCCCTCGGCCCCCATCAGCGCCGCGATATGACCGACCATGTGAGCGCGCTCGACCTCCACGGCATTCGTCGCCAGCACGAGATGGTCGGGGTACCGCGCAATCATCTGGTGGACGAAGTCGATCTGTTCCAGAGTGGCGGTGATCGCCCGCTCTCCGGCCCACCCGGACGGCACGAATACCGACCAGAATTGACCACCGACTCCCCCGGCGCGCAGTCGAGGGAAGTCGGTCTGCGTACCGGGCACAGCGGTCGTGAGGTCAACCGCATCCAAGTCGTAATTGACCAGGGTGCGCAGCGCGAAGGCCAGGTCGTTGTGCCCGTCGATGATCGGATGGGCGGCGAGCAGCTCACCCGCCGTGAACGGGGACGATGTCACTGGACGGCGGTCACAGGTCGACGGTCGTCGTCGCAGCGAGGTGCGTGTACGGCGTCGTCGTCAACGCGTTGATCAGCCGCTCGACCAGCCCGAGACCATTCTGGTTCAGGAGCGCGTCATGGATCTGAAACGCCTGACCGGCATCGACGGCCGTCATAAAATCGATGACCTCGGCCACCTTCGACCAAGGCGCGTGGATCGGTGTCAGCAAGGTCGATACCGGCACTCCGGGCAGCGTGAACGAGTCGCCGGGGTGATAGACCGAGTCCTCGATCAGGTAGGCGACGTTGGCCACGAGCGGGATCCTCGGATGGATCTGCGCGTGGTCACCGCCGAACGTGCGCACCGCGAACCCAGCGGCCGCGAACGACTCACCCGCACCGACGGCGGTGACCCCTTCACCGAGGTCGGCCAGGGTCGCGGCCACCGACGCCGGGGCCCAGATCGGCAGTCCCGGATGCGCTGCCGCGGCCGCCCGCAACGCCGGCTCGTCGATGTGGTCGACGTGCTCGTGGGTGATCAGCACCGCGTCGGCGCCGGCCAGGGCGTCGGCGGCTTCGGAGAACGTGCCCGGATCGATCACCAACGCCCGTCCACCGTCCTCGAGCCGTACGCACGAGTGGCTGTACTTGGTCAGGCGCACCGATCAGCCCTCTTCGATGTGGATCGCCTCTTCTTCGGCGCTCTCGCCGCCCCAGCCGCCATCGGCGCCGATCTCATCGGCCTCGGTATCCGGCTTGAACCCCTCGTCAGGGCTCACCAGGCGACCCGCGACCGGGTCGGCCGCGTCATAGGAGAAGTCCTCGTCGACCGGCTCGTCGCTGGAGTCGGGCTCCTCCTCGGCCAATTTGTCCTCGAGCGACTCGCCGCGGCTCTCTTCATCGGCCGTCACGCCGTAGCGCAACGCCGCCGGCTCGCGGTCGGGCGGCGAATAACCCGCATCCAGCGGATCCAGCCGGTCATCGCCCGTCAACGTGTCGGACGGCGTCAGCTGATCCTCACCGCTCGCGTTGGCCGAGGCGTATTCGTCGTAATCGGGTGCGTCGCTCATGGCTCTAGCCTAGGACCGTGAGCGTCATCTGGTTCCGCCGCGACCTCCGTCTGCACGACCACCCCGCGCTGCTGGCCGCAGCCAACGCCGAGGACGGGCCGGTGACGGCGCTGTTCGTCCTCGATCAAGCCCTGCTGCGTCCGTCCGGAGCGGCCCGAGTGGCGTTTCTGCTGCGCAGCCTGCGGGCGCTCGACGCCGACCTCGGCGCGCGGGGCGGGCGGCTCATCGTGCGTACGGGTGACCCGGTCGAGGTCGTCGCGGCGGTGGCGCGCGAGGTAGGGGCGGCGTCCGTCCACATCAGCGCCGACTTCGCGCCCTACGGAGCCGCCCGCGACCAGCGGGTAGCCGACGCGCTCGGCGATATCGGCCTCGTGCGCACTGGCTCCCCGTATGCCGTCGGTCCCGGGCGGATCGTGAAGTCCGATGGCTCGCCCTACCAGGTCTATTCGCCGTTCTACCGAGCCTGGCTCGAGCACGGGTGGCCGAAGCCCGGCGCACTCCGAGAACGCCCACATCGAATGGGCGGACGCGATCCGCTCGGATCCCATTCCGGCCGATCCCGAACTGCCGGACGGCGTCAGCCTGCCCGAGGCGGGCGAGGCGGCCGCCCTCGCCGCCTGGACGCAAGTTCCGCCACGACCGACTGGCGCACTACGACCGCGATCGCGATCGACCGGATCTCGACCGCACCTCGCACCTGTCGGTCTATCTGCACTTCGGCGCCCTGCACCCGCGCACCCTGCTCAGCGCACTCAAACCGGCAGACGAGGTGTATCGCAAGGAACTGGCCTGGCGGGAGTTCTACGCCGCGGTGCTGCACTTCTGGCCGGACAGCGCCCGCAGCGTGTTCAACCCGAAGATGCGCCTGCCACCCGTCCCGGCCGACGCCGACGCCTGGTTGGCCGCGTGGCAAGCCGGCCGCACCGGCTACCCGATCGTCGACGCCGGAATGCGCCAACTGCTGGCCACGGGCTGGATGCACAACCGGGTACGGATGATCGTCGCGTCGTTCCTGGTCAAGGATCTGCACCTTGACTGGACGCTGGGCGCGCGCCACTTCATGCGACACCTCGTCGATGGCGACCTGGCCAGCAACCAGCACGGCTGGCAGTGGACGGCGGGCACCGGGACGGACGCGGCGCCCTATTTTCGGGTGTTCAACCCGGTGCTGCAGGGCAAGAAGTTCGACCCCGCCGGGGACTATGTCCGCCGCTGGGTGCCCGAGTTGGCTGATCTGGACGCCGCCAACATCCACGAACCGTGGAAGCAGGGCGAGCGGCTCGACGGCTACCCGGCGCCGATCGTCGACCACGCCCACGAGCGCGACGTCGCCCTCGCCCATTACAAATCGCTCTGAGCCGCCGATCGTGGAAGATTGCCGCACGTATACGCGCAGAAACTTCCACGATGAGCTAGCGGAGCGACGCGTTGATCGTGTCGATCACCGCATCTGGACGGTCGCGTAGTGCCGCCCACGTGAAACGCAGTACTCGCCAGCCCAGCAGTTGCAGCTCGTTCTGCCGGGTCCGGTCCCCCTCGAAGGCATCAGAGCGCTCATCGTGATAGCGGCGCCCGTCCACCTCGATTGCCAGCCGGTGGGCCGGAAACGCGACATCGAGGTACGCGAACCCGGATGTCAGCCGGACCCGGTATTGCGCGACCCAGCCGGTGACGGCGGCCCGGCGAAGCAGTCGATGAAGCACCCGCTCGGACTCCGCGTCAGCACCCGGTTCGATCCGCGCAACCAGACGTCGCAGCTGATCGTTGCCCGTCCGGCCGGGCTGATCGCGCACCGCTCGCTCCAGGTCGCGGACATCGACCCATCCGTATTGGACGGCGCGGTCGAGCAGACTGTGCGCCGATCGCAGCGGCTCGCCCCGCAGCAGGTCGAGCGTGGTCATAGATCGAGTAGTCACCGGCAACCCGTCGACGATGGTCGCCGATTGCGGACGCAGCCCGACTCGGTGCAGTACTAAGCCGGAGGCGGTGGGTCGGTAGTCCGGCGACACGATCAGGTGGGTCACCTTGGTGGTCGTCACGGGAAGCTGCCAGAGCTGGGCGGCGCTGTAGTGGCTCAGGGTGCCGCCGGACCAGAGGACCGCGGCCCAAGCGCGCTGGATGAATGACGTCGGCACGGGTCGCGGCGTATAGACGCCCGGGAGCAGCCTAAGCAGGTCGCGGCGACCAACAAGTCGGCGAATCGCGCCCTCAGATACGCCACAATCGCTCAGTTGCGCCCGCGAGATCAGCGCCGGCCTGAGCACGAGCAAGGTCGCGCCAATCCATCCCGGCACCGTGCCAGAAGCGTCGATCATGGCCTCGAAACTCATCCACAATTGACGATCGTGGAAGATTGCCGCACATATACGGGCAAAAACTTCCACGGTCGCCGCGGATGAGCTTAGCGAGCGGGCGAATACCCCAAGATGCCGTCCAGGACGCGCCGGGCTCGAGCACGATGAGTCCTTCGCCGGTGTTGAACGCGTCGGCCGGGCAGGTCATCGGCTCGATCGCCACCGCGGCGCGGCCGTGCCCCAGATCGTCGATCGTGAACACCTGCAGATAACCGAACGCCTCGTCGAACCAGATCTGCGCGCCCCCGGATTGGGTGCGGACCTCGGCCGACCCGCGTCCGTCCGAGAAGCTCAGCCCGGTGAAGCCGTCGTCGAGGCGCAGGCCGTCCAGCCGACGCCCGGCCCGCAGATCGTGCGAGCTACCGTCGATCGTCCGCTTGCCGATCGGCACCTGGGCCTCATCGACGAGCAGGTGCGCGGCGGCCGGCACGACCAGGGTGACGTCGTCGAGGCGGTGCCCGTGAACCGACAGGTACGGGTGGAAGCCGGCGCCGAACGGCGCCGCCGAGGCGCCGGTGTTGTGCGCGACCGCGGTCACGATCAGTCCGTCGGTCGGGTGCAGCGAATAGGTGACCTCGACCCGCACCTCGAACACCCAGCCGGTCTGGGGCACGATGTCGATGCCCAGCGTGATCGAGTCGGACTCGATCGTCAGCGGCGTCCATCGGACCCAGCGGGCCAGTCCGTGGATCGCGTTGTTCTGGGTCGGCTCGGTCAGGGCGACCTGATACTCCACGCCGCCGAACGTGTATTTCCCGGCCCGCAGTCGATTGGGCCAGGGGACCAGAACGCAGCCATCGCCCTTGGGCGGCAACTCGTCCTCGCCGTAGGACGCGGTGACATCGGCGTCGCCATAGGTCAGCCGGCGCAGACCCGCACCGACCTCGACGATGGTCGCGGCGAAGTCACCCGCGCTGATCTCGAATTGGGTCCCGGTCAACGCCACGGCGTGACGCTATCGCTTCTCGGTGGGATCGGGGTCGGCAGCCGGATCCGCCGCGAGTTCAGGTGCGGCGGCCGCCGCCCGGTCGGCCGCCGCCGCGTCCGCCGCCGCGGCCCGATCAGCCAGCGAAATCTTCATCGCCGCGTGCCCGTCGTAGCGCCAGAACGCGCGGACCGAGATCCCGGCGATCGCGACCACGACGGCACACAGCGCGCCGCCGATGACCCACGAGAAGGTCGGATTGGTGGCCGCGGCCGTCGCGCCCGCCCGCACGTCGCCGAGCCGTGGACCACCGGCCACGACCGCGATGAAGACACCCTGCATCCGTCCGCGCATCTGGTCCGGGGCGTAGGTCTGCAGGATGGTTTGCCGGTAGATCGCACTGACCAGGTCGGCGGCGCCGGCGAACGCCAGCAGCAGGACCACCAGCCAGAGTTGATGCGCCAGGCCCGAGATGGCGACGCAGACGCCCCAGGCGACCACTGCACCGGTGAGCGCGACCCCCTGCCGCCGGATCCGACCGATCCAGCCGCCGGATACGCCGGCGACCAGCGCTCCGATCGCGATCGCCGCATACAACGGGCCCGACGTTGCCGTGGAACCGATCCGCCGCGACGGCCGGAAAGAGCGAGCGCGGCATCGCCAGCACCATCGCGATGACGTCGACGCCGAAGGACATGACCAGCACCGGGCTGGTGCCGATGAATTTGAGCCCGTCGACGACCGAACGCAGTCCGGGACGGGCGGCGTTGCCGTCGGGCGGGATGGACGGCAACCGCAGCACCGAATAGAGCGCGACGGTGAACAGCAGCGCATCGATGCCGTACGCGTAGACGAAGCCGTGCGAGCGGGTCACCAGGACACCGGCGATCAGCGGGCCAACCACCTGACCGATGTTGCCCGCGGTGAAGGTGAGCGTGTTGGCCGCGGGCACCTCTTCGATCGGCACGATCCGCGGCACGATCGCCCCGCGCGTGGACGACGAGATAGCGAAGCCGGCCGACTGGATGAATACCAGGCAAAGGATCAGCGCGACGCTGTTGACGTTCATCGCGGCCTGGGCGAGCAGCGCCAGTGTGATCCCCCAGGCGCCGAGCGAGGACCACAGGTACAGCGTGCGGCGGTCGACCGCGTCGGCGATCGCACCGCCGTAGAGGCCGAACACCACGATCGGCACCAGGCCGGCCAGGCCGACGAATCCGACCTGCAGCGACGATCCCGAGATGTCATAGACCTGCACGGGAACGGCCACCTGGGTCAGCATCGAGCCGATGAACGCGGTCGCCTGCCCGATCAGCAGCCGCCGGAAGGCCGGGTGCCGGGTCGGGGTTAGGTCGGCCGCGTGATGGCGGATCCATTCCGACAGCGTGCGGGCCTCACTCGGCAGATTCGGGTCACCCTCGTTGATATCGCCGGCCTCGGGCACCGACGACACATCGGTGCCGGTCACGGCGCCAGCCGTTCGGTGATCCAAGCACCCGAATCGGAGGGACGGCGGAACCGGATCCGGTCGTGGAACCGATCGGCCCGTCCCTGCCAGAATTCGACCGACTCGGGCCGCAGCAGGTAGCCACCCCAGTTCGGCGGCACCGGGACCGGTCCGTCGCCGAAGCGCTGCTCCACGTCGAGCATTTGCGCCTCCAGTTCGGCCCTCGAGCCGACCACCTGCGACTGCGGCGAGGCCCACGCGCCCAATTGCGACCCGCGGGGACGCGAGCTGAAGTAGGCCTCGGTCTCGTCGCGGTTCACTCGCGATACCGGCCCGGACAGCCGTACCTGCCGTTCGAGCGCCAGCCAGGCGAATACGGCCGACGCGTAGGGCCGCGCGCTCAGATCAGCACCCTTGGCTGAGTCGTAGTTCGTGTAGAAGACGATGCCGCGTTCGTCCAGCGTCTTGACCAGGACCGTTCGGACGGACGGGCGCCCGGCGGCGTCCACCGTCGCCAGCTGGATCGCGTTGGGCTCGACGATCGCGTGGCTGGGATCGGCCGCTTCGTCGAACCACGACCGCAGCTGCTCGAACCAGGACGCGGCGAGCGCGGACTCACTCAGCCGTCCCCTCAAATAGCCGGGGTTCGGTCTCGCGGGGTCGGTCACGGCTGAAATCCTGCGCTCCTTGACGACACGGTCGGCGGCTGTTCACGGCATTTTCGTTCGCTAAGTGAATCATCGCACCTCGCCGTGGAGGGATTACCGTGGAAGCGCACAATGGCGCCGCAGCCAACGGCAGCAACCACGAGAATCACCCGATCGGAGCACTACAGATGTCTGACGACTTCAGCCCAGGACTCGAAGGGGTCATCGCCTTCGAGACCGAGATTGCCGAACCGGACAAGGACGGCGGGGCGCTGCGCTATCGCGGGGTCGATATCGAGGACCTGGTCGGCAATGTGACCTTCGGAAATGTCTGGGCGCTACTGGTCGATGGTCGGTTCGGTCCGGGCCTGCCGCCGGCCGAGCCGTTCCCGATCCCGGTGCACACCGGCGATGTGCGGGTCGACGTGCAGGCCGCGCTGGCGATGCTGTCGCCGATCTGGAACTACCGTCCGCTGCTCGATATCAGTGACGCCGAGGCCCGCGATCAGCTCGCCCGCGCGTCGGTCATGGGCTTGTCATATGTCGCGCAGTCGGCGCGCGGGGTCGGTCAACCGGCCGTGCCGCAGTCGCGCATCGACCAGAGCCGCACCATCGTCGAGCGCTTCATGACCCGCTGGCAGGGCGAGCCCGACCCGCAGCACGTCAAGGCCGTCGATGCCTACTTCGTATCGGCCGCCGAGCACGGCATGAACGCCTCGACCTTCACCGCTCGGGTGATCGCCTCGACCGGCGCCGACGTCGCGGCGGCCCTGTCCGGCGCGATCGGGGCGATGAGCGGGCCGCTGCACGGTGGCGCGCCGGCCCGGGTGCTGCCGATGATCAAAGCGGTCGAGGACACCGGCGACGCCGACAAGGTCGTCGGCGACATCCTCGATCGCCACGACCGGCTGATGGGCTTCGGGCACCGGGTCTACCGGGCCGAGGACCCGCGCGCCCGCGTGCTGCGCCGGATCTGCAAGGAACTCGGTGCCCCGCGCTGGGAGGCCGCGAGCGCCCTCGAGCAGGCGGCGCTGAGCAAGCTGCGGGAGCGCACCGACGGTCGCGCGATCGAGACCAACGTCGAATTCTGGGCCGCGGTCATCCTCGACTTCGCCAACGTGCCGCCGCACATGATGCCGGCCATGTTCAGCTGCGCCCGGACGGCCGGCTGGTGCGCCCACATCCTCGAGCAGAAGCGCACCGGACGTCTGGTGCGACCGTCCGCCCGCTACATCGGACCCGACCCGCGCAAGCCGTCCGAGGTCGACGGCTGGGCCGACATCGCGCATCTGTAAAAGTCGGGTGGCCGCGGCTGGCAGACTCGACGCGTGATCGAGATCCCCGCCGCGATCAAACCGGTGGACGGACGGTTCGGTTCCGGACCGTCCAAAGTGCCGCCGAGCGCCCTGGCCGGTCTGGTCGAGCGGCCGGACCTCCTAGGCACCAGCCACCGGCAGACCCCGGTCAAGGCCTTGGTCCGCGAGGTCCGCGACGGGCTGAGCGAGCTCTTCCAGCTGCCGCCGGGCTACGAGGTCATCCTGGGCAACGGCGGCTCGACCGCGTTCTGGGACGCGGCCGCGTTCGGGCTGGTCGAGTCCCGGGCCCAACTGGTCATCTGCGGTGAGTTCTCGGCCAAGTTCGCGGCGGTGCTCGAGGGCGCGCCGTTCCTGGCCGATCCGGTGCGGGTCACGGCTGAGTACGGCACCGGCGCCGCGCCGTCAGCGATGGCCGGCGTCGACGCGTACGGCTGGCCGCAGAACGAGACCTCGACCGGGGTCGCGTTGCCGGTGAACCGCGTGGCGCGGCGCCGACTCGGACGCGCTGATGCTCGTCGATGCCACGAGTGGCGCCGCCGGCATAGACGTCGACGTCAGCCAGACCGACGTCTACTACTTCGCGCCGCAGAAGGGATTCGCCTCGGACGGGGGGCTCTGGCTGGCCACCTTCTCACCGGCCGCGCTCGAGCGGGCCGAGCGGGTCGGCGCGACCCGGTGGGTGCCGCCGTCGCTCGACCTGCCGATCGCGATCGACAACAGCCGCAAGGACCAGACCTACAACACGCCGGCGATCAGCACACTGTGGCTGATGGCCCGTCAGCTCGAGTGGTTGCTCGCCCAAGGCGGTCTGACCTGGGCAGCCAAGCGGACGGCCGAATCGGCGCGTCATCTCTACGACTGGGCCGATGCCTCCCCCTACGCCACACCATTCGTCGCCGACCCCGCGCTGCGCAGCCCCGTCGTCGGCACCATCGACTTCAGCGATGGCGTCGACGCGGGCGCCGTGGCCAAGGTGCTGCGGGCCAACGGCATCGTCGATACCGAGCCGTATCGGGCGTTGGGCCGAAACCAACTGCGCATCGCGATGTACCCGGCCGTCGATCCGGGTGATGTCGCGGCGCTGACCACCTGCGTCGATTACGTCGTCGAACGACTCTGAGTCCATTTGCGCCCCGCCAGTCACAAACTGTGCGGCGTGGGACTCGGCTCGCTGCATGGATCGGGCCTAAAGTCTTCAGAATGCGAGTTGTGCGCTACGTCGGTGCCGGCGACGATGAGCGACACCTTTTGGTCGAGACCGTCGAGGGCGACGAGAAGTTCAGCCTGTACGTCACCGACGAACTGCGCTCGGCCGCCAGCATCGACCTGCCCCGCCTCAACCAGGCATCGGTCGAGAGCGTGGTCAGCCCACGCGAAATTCAGATGCGCGTCCGCGGCGGCGAGTCACCCGAGCAGATCGCCGAGCAGTCGGGCATGGCGCTCGATCGGGTAATGCGTTTTGCATCCGCCGTCGTCGCCGAGCGCGCCCGCATCACCGGCGAGGCCCGCAGCGGCCGGGCCCGGCGCAATAGCCCGGACGGCGAGTTCGTGGTCTTCGGTGAGCATGTGGACGCGCGATTCACCGCCCACGGTATCGATCCGTCGTCGGTGAGCTGGGACTCCTACCGCAACGACGAGGGCGGCTGGGTCGTCACGGCCGGCTGGCATGGCGGTGACCTCAAGCGCCTGGCCCGCTGGTCGTTCGCGCTGGCGGGACGCACGGTCAGCCCGATCGACGACACCGCGGCCGATCTGTTGTCCGACCGTCCCATTCGTCCGGTCATGCATGTCGTCTACGACATCCCGATCGATAATCCGGCCGAGTCGACGACCGGGCCGATCCCCGCGCCGGGCGGGCGGGACGAGCTCTTCGACCAGGAACTGGCGTCCTTGGACGCCGCCCGCAACCGTGATGCCCGCGGCACTGAGAACCCACCTCCGTGGGGCGGGCTGACCGGAGTGCCCACCGACCCGGGGGCGTACGCCGATCACGTGGTCGGCTCAGCGGCCCAACCGGGCTACGAGGGCCAGCACGGTGAGGGAAACCGCTTCGGCTTCTTCGCCGACAGCGCACCCGACGATGAGTCGGCGTCCGACGACGCGTCGAACGGATACGCATCCGAGGACGACTTCACGTCCAACCGCTACGGCTATGACGCGAACGATCCTCGCGCAGATCGCCGCGAATACCCGGAGCCGGCGGCGGTGCTGCCCCTGCGCGGCGTGCCGGATCTTCCGCTCATCCCCGGCATGGCCGAGGAGTCCGAGGAGGACAAAGCCGCCCGCGCACGGATCCCGTCCTGGGACGACATCCTGCTCGGCGTGCGCCGCAAGCGAGACTGATCATTCGGCTGCGCTCCTCGCTCGCTTCGCGTCGCTACGAGGCTCCGCACGAGCTACGGGCCGGTGCAGGCTCGGGCTTAAGCCTTTACCTCGACGCCGTGCCAGAAGGCGACGCGGTCGGTGATCTCTTTGGCGGCTTCTTTCGGCGTCGGGTAGTACCAGACCGCGTCCGGATTCGTCTCGCCATCCACTTCGAGCGAGTAGTACGAAGCGGTGCCCTTCCACGGGCAGACGCTGGTGGTGTCCGACGGGCGGAGCAGGTCCTCGCGGACCGACGCCAGCGGGAAGTAGTGGTTGCCCTCGACGATCACGGTGTCGTCGGTCTCGGCGATGACGGTGCCATTCCAGGTTGCGGTAGCCATGAACGGTCCAACGACCGACACCCGCCGGCGATTCCCACTCGACCCAAGATCACGTCATCTTGCGGGGCACCTCAGGTCAGGAAGGCGAAGCCGACGGCGGCCGCGGTGGCCACGTTGAGCGAGTCGACGCCGACCGCCATCGGGATCCGGACCAGGTGATCGGCACCCGCGAGAGCAGCGGCCGTGAGCCCGGGCCCCTCGGCGCCGAGCAGCAGGGCCCAGCGGGCCGGCACCGGCACCTCCCGCAGCGGCACCGCCTCAGCCCGTGGCGTCATCGCCAGCACCGACAGGCCGGCCGCGCGCACCAGCGAGAGCGAGGACGGCCAACTTCCGGGCAGCACGGCGAAGGGCACCCGCAGAACGTGCCCCATCGACACCCGCACCGACCGGCGGTACAGCGGGTCGGCGCACTGCGGATCGAGCAGCACCGCGTCGATTCCGAAGCCGGCCGCGTTGCGGAAGAGGGCGCCGAGGTTCTCGAAGTCGTTCAGTGACTCCAGAACGGCCACCCGCCGAGCCTGGGCGAGCAGCTCCACCGCGTCCAGCGCGGGCCCGCGATCCGCACTGGCGAGCACGCCCCGCGTGACATGAAACCCGACGACTTCGGACAACGCCCACTTGTCCATGGCATAGACCGGGATGTCGAGCGGGTCGAGGACGGACCGGAGCGCCTGGATCCGCGACGGCACCCCGATCACTGCCCGCACCGCATAGGGCGAACTGACCAGTCGGTCGACGACGTTGACGCCCTCGGCGATCACGACGCCGCGCCGGTCGGCCCGCACATCGGCATCGGTCAAGCCGTGAAAATCAGCCAGCTCCTCGTCCAGCGAGGTCGGGTCGCTGACCTCGATCAGCCGCACTAGTCGTCGATGATCTTGGCCAGGATCGGCGCCAGTCGGTGCAACTGCTCGCGTTCCTTGTCGGTCAACTTGGCCAGCTGGGTGCCCAGCCAGGCATCGCCGACCTGACGGGAGGAGGCCATCAGCGCGGCGCCGGATTCGGTGATCGCGATGATGGCCTGCCGCTTGTCGGTGGGGTGCGGATCGCGGCGGACCAGACCGGCCTCTTCGAGCACGGCGATCACCTTGGTCATCGACGGCGGCTGGACCCGCTCGTAGTAGGCCAGGTCGCCCGCGCTCAGCGGTCCGTGGCCGTTGACGGTCGACAAGGCCGACAGCTGGGTCAGCGTGTAGGGCTGCACCTTGTTCTCGAGCCGGATGCGCCGGTGTAGTCGGAGCAGGACCGGCCGTATCTCGCTGGCCAGCTCGGCATAGCGCGGGGCGTCGTCGCTCGTCACGGGGCTTGGGCTCGTCACGCCGCTCAGGCTAGTCGGTCACCCCCCTCGATAGGGCAGCTTCGGCGAATCCGAGGCCTGCGGCGACAGCGGCCAGGCGGGCGCCTGCGTCGGCGTCGATGGTCAGCTCGCGACCGCCCACCGAGGTGATCGGCACGACTCCGGACAGGCTGCTGGTCCAGAACACCGCAGCCGCCTCGTACAGCGCGTCCGTGCCGAACGGCTCGATCCGGGTCGGCCAGCCGCGGTCGCGCGCGAGGTCGAGTAACGCCCGCCGGGTGATGCCGGGCAACAGGTCATCGCGCAACGGCGGGGTCACGAGCCGGCCGTCGGCGCCCAGGACGAACAGGTTGCCGCGAGCCGTCTCGAGCACAGTGCCGTCGGCCGCGACGTACAACGGGCCCGCCTGCGCGCTCTCACCCGTCTCGATCCAGGTGCGGTCGGCCCACTTGTGCCGCCACACTCCCGGTCGCGCAGCAACGTGCACCGCCGTGTGGGACGGACGGGCGCGGGCCGGCGCCGCCGACACCTCGACCGAGCCATCGGGCGCCAGCACTACGCGGACCGCCAGCCGCCCGTCCGTCGCCTGCACCCCAGCGGACTGGCCCCAGACCTACTGGCCGCAGACCCAAGGCCCCGGACGCACTAGCCGCGACCGCACTAGCCGCGGCCGCCCGCACCCGGGCCGACAGCCCCGGCGCGATCCCGAATCCGTACAGCTCACGAGCCGATCGGTCCAGGCGGCCCAGGTGATCGGCGAGGCGCAGTACCTGGCCATCGACGGCCAGCAACGTCTCGATCAGTCCGCCGGCGACCAGGGTCGGGTCCGGGGTCGCGGCAACCTGGCCGAACGCGACCGGCGGACGGGCGCCCAGGGCCCGCAGCAGCGGCGTCGCCTTCTGCACGCATTCGCGCCACTCGAGTTCGGGAACCGAGTCGGCCGTCACGCCGCCACCCACGCCGAGCTCGATGCGTCCATCGGTCACCTCGAATGTGCGAATCGCGACCGACAGCGTCAAGCCCGGTGCGGGTCCGGCGATGCCGATGGCACCGGTATAGACACCCCGGCGGCCGTCCTCGATCGCCTCGATCGCTCGCATCGCGCGCACTTTCGGGGCGCCGGTGACCGACCCCGGGGGGAACGTCGCCGCCACCAGTTCGGCGTTGCCGACCGACGGCCGTAGCCGGGCGCCGACCGTCGAGATGAGGTGCCAGACGCCCGGGATGCGGCGCCACGCTGAGCAGCTGCTCGACCTCGACGGTGCCGGGCCGGGCGACCCGACCGAGGTCGTTTCGCACCAGGTCCAGAATCATCACGTTCTCGGCGACGTCCTTGCTCGAATGACGCAGCCGCTCGGCCCCGTCATCGGCCGGGTCGCCGGGATCGCGGGCCCAGGTGCCCTTGATCGGCGAGCTGGTCACCTGATCGCGCACCCGCCGCACGAACAGCTCCGGGCTCAGGCTCAGCACGAGCCGCTCGCCGCCGTCGATGAAGGCGCCGTACCGAGGCCGCAGGGCGGTCGCCGCCCGCGCGAACAACCGGACCGCGTCGCTGGTTTCGAGGGGAAAGTCGGCACCGATCCGAGTACAGATGTTGGCCTGATAGATCTCACCGGCCCGGATCAGCTCGATCGCGGCCTCGACCTGGGCCAGGTACCGCGCACGGGTCGGGCCACCGAACTCGCCCAACGTCTTGGCCCCCCAGCGATACCGGCGTGAGTGTCGCTCTGACCCCGGGGTCAGCACCGGGTCGGGCAGGGTGGCCAGCATCTCCCGCAGCTGATCGCGACGCGATCGCAATGCCGAAGCCCGACGCCGCGTCCAGAGCGACTCGAAGCTCCACCGGCGGGTGTCGGAGCGCCACCTCAGCAGGTGGTCGTAGAACGCGAAGTGATTCGGGGCGTCGTACCCGAGCCAGCCGACCCAGCCCCCGCCAACGAGGTCGGGGGGCCCGTCGCTGGTTGGCTGGCTGTCGAGCGCCGCGACGTCGCGCGAACTCGCTCGCGGGCGGGACATGATCAGCACCGACTCGCCGCCGCCCGGATCGTTCGCGCCCCAGCTGCCCCACAGACAGGCCAGTCCCGGTTCGGTTCGCAGCGCGACGAGCACCGCACCCGGATCAGGTCCGGGCCCCAGGTCGTCCGAGCGTGGACGGCCGCGCGAGGTCATCGCCGGAGTCTCGCACGGGTAGATTTCTGTCGGTGAGTGAGCCACCGAAGGTCGAACCGGCCCAGATCGACTCGCAGCGCTTTGCGCTGGTCGGTCTGGCCATCTCGGCGCTGGCCACCGTGGTGCTGTTGCCGTTCTACGGCTGGCTCGGTGACCACGGGCACCGGATCTGGCTGTGGACCTCGATCGCGTGCGTGGGAGTCGGCCTGTTCGGCTTCGCGCTGAGCCAGCGACACAAGTCCCGCGGACGGACGCGATAAGGAACCGGGACTATTCGATCGGGTCGACGTCGTCGCCCGTGTCGCCGTCGTCGTAAGTGGCCGCGCCGACCGGGCCGGGCAGCTCGACATCGCTGAGTTCGGCCATCGATTCCGAATGGGCGCCGCAGCCGTGCTCGACGCTGACGACCCGGCCGTCAGCGAGCGCGAGCTCATTGCCGCAGACGCCGAACGCCGCCTTCAGGCTGCCGGACAGCCGAACGTAGAAGCCGCAGGTGCCGCAGTGCGCCGGCGCCATTCGGGCCATCTCGGTGTTCGGGCCGCCGTCGCCCTCGAACCAGCGCTGAGCTGCGTCGAGACGCCCGTCGATCGAGAGCACGTGCACCCGGCCGTAGCCCACCGAGTCGGCGACCTGATCGGTCTGCCACTCGTCCCAGCTGTCGTAGTTCACGGACTCGTCCGGGCTGGTGGCATCGAACTCGGCGTACGCCGGCACCAGTCGCGGGTCGTCCGGACGCGGCGGCACGAGGTCACCCGGACTCAGGTCGCCGGGGCGCATGCGTTCGCTCCACGGCACCCACTCGGGTGCGAGCAGGGCGTCGCCGCCGGGTAGCAGAACGATCTCGTCGACCGTCACCCGCTCGGAGTCCGCGGTGCGCGCTACGGTGACGGCCCAGTTCCACCCGGTGTAACCGGGGACGGACGCAGCGAAGATATGCGTAACCACGAGCGGCCCCTCGGCCTGCACACCGACGTAGTCGCCGACCCCGCCGTCGACGCCGAGCCCGGCGGCGGCCGCGCGAGCGACTTCAACCGCGGCGGCGGTGACCGGATCGGGGTCGAGGGCATCGAGCGCGGTGTCATTCACCCGTTCATTGTGACCGATCCGCGGCTGATCGGCGCCGACGGTCGGTCCGCGGCGACTGCTTCGCGGCTCGGCGCGATCGAAACACCGGGTTGACACGGGCGCACCAGTCGTTAAGGCAACATTGACGTATGGCCGGCAAGGATCAGGACGGGCAACCGCGTAAGCGGTTCTCCAAGTCCGGGCATACCTCCTACCGCGCTGCCGCTCCGACTTCGCCGACCGTGGCCGAACCGACCCCGCCCGGGCGCGGTGCCTTATGTCGCGCCGCCGGTCGCGCCCTACTCGGCGCCGCCGCCATACGTCGCGCCGCCGCCTACGTCGCCCGTACGTCGCCCCGCAGACCGCCTATCCGCCGTATCAACAGCCGGCCGGTTTCGGTGCGGCCACCTATCACGTCTCATCGCCCGGCCAGCCGGCCGGCACCGCGGCAGCGATCGGCGCGGGACCGTTCGTCCCGGCCGGGCCGCCGCCCGTCGCGCCGGCGGCGTCCGGCGGCAAGGTGACGCGGGCCGCCCGGGCCGCCGCGCAGGGCACCAACAAGGGCGCCCGTTTCGTGACCCGCAAGGTGATCGACGCCAGCCAGGCCGACGGCGCCCGCGAATCCGGGCTGACCCCGCTGATCTGGAACCAGGTGCTCTCCTACGGCACCGACGCCATGGTCACGGTCGCGCTGGCCAGTACCGTTTTCTTCGGCGCGTCCTCGCATGCGCAGCGCGGCCACGTGCTGCTCTACCTGCTGGTCACGATGGCGCCGTTCGCCGTGGTCGCGCCCATCCTCGGCCCGGCACTGGACCGTGTGCAGCACGGTCGACGCTGGGCGATGGCCGGCACGGCGGCCGGACGCGCGGTGCTGGCGATCGTGATGGCCGGGCACCCGACCGAACTGCTCGTCCTCTATCCGTGCGCGCTGGGTTCCCTCGTGTTCTCCAAGGCGTACGGCGTCGTGCGGGCCGCGGCCGCCCCGCGGCTCGTCCCGCCCGGGATGACCCTCGTGCAGGCCAATGCCCGGCTGTCGGTCTTCGGCCTGGTCGCGGCTCTGATCGGCGGCGCCTTCGTCGGGGGCGTCATCAAGGTGACCGGCTCGTACTCAGCCGGGTTGTGGGTGACGGCAATCGCGTTCGGAGCGTGCGCGTTCTTCGCGATCAAGCTGCCGCCGCAGGTCGACTCGGCCGCGCCGGCGCCGCGGCACCCAGAGGAACCGGCCCGTCCTCGCGTGGCCCAGAAAGTGCCGACCATCCACCGGATCCGGGAATGGTCCGGGCGCGGCTTCACCCCGCACGTGGTCGTTGCGCTCGAGGGCGAGTCGGTGCTGCGTTTCATGAACGGGCTGCTGACCATCTTCATGGCCTTCTATATCGAGTCGACCCGACACGGCTGGGATGCCGCCGCCGCATTGGGGCTCGTGCTCGGCGCGGCCGGGCTGGGCAATTTCCTCGGCACCGCCGCCGGCGCCCGGATCAAACCGAGCCGCCCGGACGTGATCATCGTCGTGGGAACCGCGGTCGCGGCGGCGAGCTGCATCCTGACCGCGCTGCTGTACAGCATCAACTTCGCGGTGATCGGCATGCTCGATGGTCTCCGCGGCTAACGCGCTCGGCAAGCTGGCCATGGATGCGTTGATCCAGCGCGACGTGCCCGAGACGCTGCGGACGAGTGCATTCGCCCGCTCCGAGACCTTTCTGCAACTGGCCTGGGTGGCTGGAGCGGCGATCGCTTGCCTGGTTCCGGCCGACAACGGCTCGCTCGGCTACTGGATCGCGGGCGCCGTCGCGGGCGCGGTCAGCACCCTGACCATCACCCGCTCCCGAGCCGCCAAGCGCGCGGCGGGCGGTACCGTGTAAAAACATGGCGCTGTCGCTTGCATATTCGCCCTGCCCGAACGACACGTTCGTCTTCCACGCCTGGGCGCACGGACTGATCGACGGTCCACCGGTCGCCGTCAGCTACGCCGACATCGACATCACCAATACGGCGTCCGAGCGGGGCGAGTACGACATCGCGAAGGTGTCCTACGCCGCGCTGCCGTGGCTGCTCGACCAATACACGCTGTTGCCGTCCGGCGGCGCCCTCGGCCGAGGCTGCGGGCCACTCGTCCTGACCCGTTCCGCGCTGCCGAACCTGGACGGGCGCACGGTCGCGGTACCCAGTGAGCGCTCGACCGCGTATCTGCTGTTCCGGCTCTGGGCCGCCCGCCAGCGGCCGTCGCGAATCGACGTCGTGCCGTTCACCTCGATCATGCCCGGCGTGCGGGACGGGCTCTATGACGCCGGCCTGGTGATCCACGAGGCCCGATTCACCTATGGCGAATACGGCCTGGGGTCGATGGTCGACCTCGGCCAATGGTGGGAGACCGACACCGGCCTGCCGATCCCGCTCGGGGCGATCATCGCCAAGCGCGGGCTCGACGCCGACGCGCTGGCCCAGGCCGCCCGGGCGTCGGTCGAGTACGCGTGGGCGAACCCGGACGCGTCGGCCGACTACATCGCCAAGCACGCCGATGAGATGTCACCGGACGTGCAGCGGCGCCACATCGACCTCTACGTCAACGAGTTCACCCGCGAGCTGGGCGATGAGGGCTACGGCGCGATCTCGGCGCTGCTCGACCGCGCCTACCAGGCCGGCTTGACCCCGTCCTCGCCCCGCCTGCGCTGATCACGCTGATCGCAGTTAGGTCACAGCTGCCCGGTGCGGGAAGCCCTGAGCGGATCCGAATGTTTCCCTTACACCGGCGAGGCTGCGGTATGTGAGTATCGACAGGGCCGAGAGGACGGAGGCCTGTGATCGAAACTATCCGCGACCGCGATGGCCTTCGAATGCTGGTCGTACCGTCCGAGGCATTGGCCGAGCGCGAACAGGCACACCCGCACCGCCACCGCGCCGTAAGGGTCATCGCGACCGTCCTCGTGCTGGCCGTCCTCGCGGTCGAGCTGACGTTGGTCGCCCCCTACATCGCCTCGACCGGTAGGCATCTGCGGCACCTGAACTACGGCTGGCTGGTGGTTGCGGTCGTCGCTGAAGCCGCTTCGATGGCCATGTTCGCCCGGCTGCAGCAGCGGATGGTGACCGCGGGCGGGGTGCGCGTGCCGTTGCTGCGGGTGCTCGGCATGACCTACGCGGCCAACGCCATGAGCGTCACCCTCCCCGCCGGCACCATCGCCTCGACCGCGTACACCTTCCGCAAGCTACGAGCGTGGGGCGCGGGCGGCTCGCTGGTCACGTTCGCCCTGGTCGCGTCCGGGGTGCTGAGCACCCTGACCCTGGCCCTGATCCTGGTGCTCGGCGCGACCTTCTCGGGTGGGGGTTCGGCCAATCCGTTCCTGCTCGCGGCCGAGTTCGCGGCCACTATCGTGGGCGCAATCGCGCTGCGGCGCCTGATGCGCCGCCCCGATGTGCTGCTTCGGGTCGGCAACCGCGCGCTGCGCGTCGGCGACCGACTGCTGCGCCGGCCACCCGAATCCGGCCAAGCCCAGCTCAAGCACGTCATAGACGAACTGACCCTGATCCGCCCGCGTCGGCGCGACTGGGCGCTCGGCCTGCTGTTCGCGACCCTGAACTGGGGCTACGACCTGCTCTGCCTGGTCGCTGCGTGTCACGCCGTCGGCGCGAACGGCCCGTCCCTGAGCGTGGCGCTCGTTACCTATGCCGCCGCGATGACCGCGTCGAGTCTGCCGCTGCTGCCCGGTGGCCTCGGTGTCGTCGATGGCGTGCTTATCCTGGCCCTGGTGCGGGGCGGGATGCCCGCCAGCACGGCCACGGCCGGCGTCCTGATCTACCGGTTGATCAGCCTCGGCGTCGTCTCATTGATCGGCTGGTTGCTCTGGCTCTTCGTCGAGCGGACGGGCCGAAAGGCGCGCCGGGCCGTGCTGGTGCCGTCGGTTGCGGCCGAGCCAGAACTCTGACGTTACGGCCGCGGTGGCCGAATCTTGGGCCGAATAAGTGGCGGCCGGGCCGTAACGAGGATTGAGTCAGGCGTCGAGGTTGTCGGCGAAGTTGCGCAGGACGGCCGCGATCTTCTGCGCCTCGGCCTTCTCGGGGTAACGCCCCCGCCGCAGCGCATTCGACGCGTGATCCAACATCTTGATCAGGTCCTCGATCAGCGGGGCCATCTCTTCGGCCGGGCGCCGGGTGGCGCGGGCGACCGAGGGAACCGGGTCGAGGACGCGCAATTGCAGCGCCTGGCTGCCCTTGCGCCCCTGCACGATGCCGAACTCGACTCGCTGCCCGGGCTTGAGTTCGGTGATGCCGGCCGGCAGCGCGTCGCGGTGGACGAACACGTCCGTGCCGTCGTCATCGGCCAAGAAGCCGAAGCCCTTGTCCGCGTTGAACCACTTCACCTTGCCGGTAGGCACGCCGTACTCCTCAACAATTGGCTGAATTCTCGCGATCAAAACGCAAGCGAGAGACACCTGGCCCGGTGCCCCTCGACTCGCAAGGGTACTGGGCCGGAGACGGGTTGGGTACAGCAATTAGCAGCAGTGCGACAATGATAGATCTGCCCGTCCCTTTCCAGATGGCAGCCGTACCCGCGCCGAAAGGATCCGACCATGGCCGGCGAGTCGAACGTTTCCGAGCAGCACGAGCCAGAAGCCGCGATCAGCGAAATCAATCCGGCTGCCTCGGTGGTGCGCCCCGACCAGATACCGGCCGCCACGCCGCTGGCCGAAGTACTGCCGCGCGCCGAGGCGGGCACCCCGCCGCTGGTCGACATCGAGTCACACATCTCTGAGTTCCTGTCCGATGTGGCGGGCCCGTTGTCACCATTCGGTGACGAGGTCGAGTTCCCATTGCCGATCAGCCGGCTCGGCTACCGCCACCCGACGCCGATCAACCGACCCGCGCTGGCCGGGGACTGAGACGGGACCCGAGTCGAGGCGAACGGTCGTGGCGGCGCGCACCCTCGTGCAGTGGCTGCGTGCGCGCAGCGACGATGAGCTGGTGACGCTGCTGCGCCGCCGGCCCGACCTGGGTCTGCCCGCGCCGGCCGACATCACCACACTGGCCAACCGGATCGCGGTCCGCACCTCCGTGCAGCGGGCGGTCGATGCCCTCGACGCCTGGCAACTGCGCGTGCTCGAGGCCCTGGCCCTGGCCGGTGGGGCCCACGAAGCACCCAGCGTGGCCCGGGCGAGCGAGCTGCTCGGTGTCGACAAGGACAACGTTGACATCAGTGCCGCGATCGATGAGCTGGCCGAACTGGCGCTGGTGTGGGGCGAGCCCGATGAGCTGCATCTGTCGCCCTCAGTGCCCGAAGCACTCGGCGCCTATCCCGCGGGACTGGGTCGACCGGCTAGTCAACTACTACGCACCAGCTCAGACATCGCGCTGGCGCCGGTCCTGCGCTCGATGCAGCTGCCGCCGAGAAGTCAGCCGGCCTCAGGGACCGCCGTCGCCGCCGTGCTGGGCGACCCGGCCGCGGTCGCGCGTCTGATCACCGACTGCGACGACGACGAACGAGCGGTGCTCGAGCGATTGGCCGATGGGCCGCCGGTCGGCCTGGTGCGGGACGCGCACAGCGGCCTCGAGGCCATCGGCAACCAGCCGCCCAACGCGCCGAAGCGGCTGATCGCCCGCGGGCTACTCGTCCCCATCGACGCCCAATCGGTGGAGTTGCCCCGCGAGGTCGGTCTGGTGCTGCGATCGCTGCGCGGCGTCGCCCCCCTCGGCGCGGTCGCCGCGACCCCACCGCCCGTCGCCACCTCTGAGCGCTCCCCGGCCGAGGCCGACCGGGCCGGCACGTCGGCGGTCCTCGATCTGCTGCGAGCCGTCGACACCCTCGCGGTCGACTGGACCCGACACCCGCCAGCGGTGCTGCGAACCGGTGGAGTCGGGGCTCGCGAACTGCGCCGCACGACCCGACTCCTCGACATCCCCGAACCGGCCGCAGCACTGGTGATCGAGTTGGCGGCGGCGGCCGGACTGATCGGTCCGACCAACGGTATCGATCCGACGTACCTGCCGACGCCGGACTATGACGCCTGGACCCGCCGCGAACCCGCTGACCGTTGGGTCACGCTGGCTGGCGCGTGGCTGGCCATGACGCGTCAACCGAGCCTGGTCGGCCAACGCGACGAGCGCGAGCGGCTGATCACGGTGCTGGGTCCCGATGTCGAACGCGGCACCGTGGCCAACCTGCGCCGCAGCGTGCTCGCCGTCGTGTCGAGCCTGCCGCCGGGTGCCGCCCCGCTCCATCGCGCCGACGTGCTCGCCCGATTCGCCTACGAGGCGCCCCGGCGAGCGGCCGTGCAGCTGAAGCTGGTCGAGGCCATCCTGAGCGAGGCCGACCTGGTCGCGATGACCGCGGCCGGCGGGTTGACCAGCTACGGACGCGCGGTGCTCAGCGACGCGACATCGGCCGCCCGTGACGCGGTAGCCATCGCGCTGCCCGCACCGGTCGACCACTTCCTGGTGCAGCCCGATCTGACCGTCGTGGTGCCCGGACCGCCGACGCCGGAAGTCGCGCGCGAATTGATGATGGTGGCCGACCTCGAATCGGTCGGCGCGGCCAGCGTCTATCGGATCACCGAGGCGACGGTGCGCCGGGCGCTGGACGCCGGCAGCAGCGCCGCGACCCTGACCGCGATGCTCGCCGCCAGCTCACGCACACCGCTGCCGCAGGGCCTCACCTATCTGATCGACGACGTCGCCCGGCGCCACGGAGTCCTGCGCACCGGTAGCGCCAGCGCCTATCTGCGCTGCGATGACGAGGCGCTACTGGCCCGGGTGCTCACCGATCGCGGTGTTCGGGGACTCGGCCTGCGCCTGATCGCGTCGACCGTGGCGATCAGCACGGCCCCGGTGAGCAAGGTGCTCGACACATTGCGCGAGGCCGGCTACGCGCCGGCGGCCGAGGCCGCCGACGGAGCCGTGGTCTCGGTCGCCGAAGAGGCGCCGCGGGCACCGTCGCGGATCGGCGGCCGGCTGGCTCGCACCCGTCCCCCGGGCGATCTGGACGCGCACGCCAGCGAGCTGATCCGCCGGATCCGGGCCGGGGACGCCGCGGCCGAACGCGAACGGTCGGCCGCGCTCGACCGGGCCCGCGAGTCGGTGTCGGGCTGGCAACCGGGCATGCCCGTACCCGGCGTGACCTCGGCGACCACCCTGGGCCTGCTCCGCGGCGCCATCCGAGCCGGCCAACGGGTGTCGCTGGGCTACGTCGACGCCGATGGTCACCCGTCGCGGCACACGATCCTGCCGATCTCGATGGCCGGCGGCTCGCTGCGGGGCCATAGCCCGTCCTCGCGCCAGCTCGAGGCGTACGCGCTGCACCGGATCACCGACGTCGACCTCGAGGGGCGCCCGGTGGACGACGATCAGCGCTCGTAGCCGGTTAGCTCGTAGCCGGTTAGCTCGTAGCCGTTAGCTCGTAGCCCGTGCGGAGCCTTGCCGCGATGCGAAGCGAGCGAGGAGCGCAGCCAAATGTAGGCGCGTGCGCGATAATGGTCCTCTTATGACTGACGGGCCCCTGATCGTCCAATCCGACAAGACCCTGCTGCTCGAGGTCGACCACCCGCTCTCGGGTGAGGCCCGGGCCGCGATCGCACCGTTCGCCGAACTCGAGCGCTCCCCCGAGCACGTTCACACCTACCGGCTCACTCCACTGGGCCTCTGGAACGCGCGTGCCGCCGGACACGACGCCGAGCAGGTGGTCGACGCGCTGGTTCGGTATTCGCGCTACGCGGTGCCGCACGCCCTGCTCGTCGACGTCGCCGACACGATGGACCGCTACGGCCGGCTGCAGATCACCAAGAACCCCGTCCACGGATTGGTGCTGGTGTCGCTGGACCGGGCCGTGCTGGAGGAGATCCTTCGGCAGAAGAAGATCGCGCCGATGCTGGGCACCCGGATCGATGACGACTCGATCGTCATCCACCCCTCCGAACGGGGTCGCCTGAAGCAGGCGCTGCTCAAGGTCGGCTGGCCGGCCGAGGATCTCGCCGGCTACGTCGACGGCGAAGCCCACCCGATCGAGCTGAACCAGGACGGCTGGGTACTGCGCGATTATCAGCAGCAGGCCGTCGACATGTTCTGGGCCGGTGGTTCCGGTGTCGTCGTGCTGCCCTGTGGTGCCGGCAAGACGCTGGTCGGCGCGGCCACGATGGCGAAGGCCGGCGCCACTACGCTGATCCTGGTCACCAACACGGTCGCCGGTCGCCAATGGAAGCGCGAGCTGATCGCCCGCACCTCGCTCACCGAGGAAGAGATCGGTGAGTACTCGGGTGAGCGCAAAGAGATCCGCCCGGTAACCATCGCGACCTACCAGGTGATGACCACCCGGCGTAAGGGCGAGTACCGCCACCTCGAGCTGTTCGACTCCCGCGACTGGGGCCTGATCATCTACGACGAGGTGCACCTCCTGCCGGCCCCGATCTTCCGGCTCACCGCCGACCTGCAGTCCCGGCGGCGACTCGGCCTGACGGCCACGCTGATCCGCGAGGACGGGCGCGAGAGCGACGTCTTCTCCCTGATCGGCCCCAAGCGCTACGACGCGCCCTGGAAGGACATCGAGAACCAGGGTTGGATCGCCCCGGCCGACTGCACCGAGGTGCGGGTGACGATGACCGACGCCGAGCGGATGGCCTACGCCACCGCCGAGCCCGAGGAGCGCTACCGCCTCGCTGCCTGCGCGCGGACGAAGTTGCCGGTGATCCGCACGATCGTCGAGAACCATCCGAACGACCAGGTGCTGGTCATCGGCGCCTACCTCGATCAGCTCGATGACGTCGCCGCCGAACTCGGTGGGGTGCCGATCATCCAGGGCTCCACGACCAACAAGGAACGTGAGCGGCTATTCGAGGCCTTCCGGCGCGGCGAGGAGCGGGTGCTGGTCGTATCGAAGGTGGCCAACTTCTCGATCGACCTGCCCGAGGCCGCCGTGGCGATCCAGATCTCGGGCACCTTCGGCTCGAGGCAGGAAGAGGCGCAGCGGCTCGGGCGGGTACTGCGACCCAAGGCCGACAAGCGCCAGGCGCACTTCTACACGGTCATCGCACGCGACACCCTCGACGCCGAGTACGCCGCGCACCGCCAGCGGTTCCTCGCCGAGCAGGGTTATGCGTACACGATCGTCGACGCCGACGACCTGCTCCGCCCCCTCTAGGTCCTCGGACGACGGGAGACGTGGACGACGACGCCCGGCGTGAACGCTTGCAGGCCAGCAACCGAGCGGCCGCAGACGCCTGCGCCCACTTCCAGGTCGATCAACTGCCCGGTCTCACGGTCGAGGAAGCCCGCCAGCGGATCGAAGGTGTTGGCGGAGTGTTCCAGGCGTACACGGCCGGGCAGGCGATGACAGCCGACTGGCGAAGCGATCGGGTACGGGCACTCATCGAGGACGGCCGCGTGGTGCGGGCGTCGGTCGGATAGGAGCTCCCCGGTCGGCACGAGTAGCACCATCACTTGATGCGCTGCTTGATGCGCCGCTGAGGGGACTGCCATGCGGACGACGGTGGCACTCGATGACGACCTCATCGGCGAAGCTCAGCGACTGACCGGTACGACTGAGAAGAGCGCACTCCTGAGGCAGGCGCTACAGGCGCTGATCGAGCGGGAGAGCGCGAAACGCCTCGCGCGCCTCGGCGGCACCGAGCCCGACCTGCAGCCAACACCGCGGCGGCGGTCGACACCCGCTCGATGATTCTGGTCGATACATCGGTCTGGATTGATCATCTTCGCCGAGGCGATGCCGCCCTGTCTCGACTGCTCAGCGATGGGTGGGCGCTGGGACACCCGGCAATAGTGGGCGAGATCGCGCTGGGACGGCTCGCGAACAGGGACGAGGTTCTTAGCCTGCTGGCGAACCTGCCCCAAGTGGTGCCACCAACCCACGCGGAGGTGATGACCCTGATCGAGACCCGCAGACTGTTCGGTCTAGGCATCGGCTGCGCGGACGCGCACCTCCTCGCGGCGACCATGTTGACCAGTGACGATACGACGCTCTGGACCCGCGACAAGCGACTTCGCGACGCCGCGCAGACGCTCGGCCGCCTAGCCTCGCTGTAGCGCGGGTCCGCTCGTCGACGTGGACACTGCTGCGGGTCATTCTCCGGCGTGTCGCCCCGCTCAGGTGTCAACGTCGCCCAGCGAAGGCGCCCCGGACAGACCAATCGGGGGCGGCCCCGCTTTCGGCGGAACCGCCCCCGCTGGGACGCTCTAGCTAGCTAGCGTGTGATGAACTCACTGACCGGTCGGGTCAGAAGTCCATGTCACCGCCGCCCGGCATTCCGCCACCCGCACCCGCGCCGGCCTTTTCAGGCTTGTCGGCGACGACTGCTTCGGTGGTGAGGAACAGGGCCGCGATCGAAGCCGCGTTCTGCAGCGCCGACCGGGTCACCTTGGCCGGCTCGACGATGCCCGCCGCGAACATGTCGACGTACTCGTTGGTCGAGGCGTTCAGGCCCCAACCGGCGGGGAGGGAGTTGACCTTCTCAGCCACTACCCCACCCTCGAGCCCGGCGTTGATCGCGATCTGCTTGAGCGGCGCGGTCAGCGCGACCTTGACGATGTTCGCGCCAGTGGCCTCATCGCCCACCAGATCGAGCTTGTCGAACGCGGTCGCGACGGCGTTGGCCAGGGCCACGCCACCACCCGGGAGCAGGCCCTCTTCGACGGCGGCCTTCGCATTGCGAACGGCGTCCTCGATGCGGTGCTTGCGCTCCTTGAGCTCGACCTCGGTCGCGGCACCGACCTTGATGACCGCAACACCGCCGGCGAGCTTCGCCAGACGCTCCTGCAGCTTCTCGCGGTCGTAATCGGAGTCGCTGTTCTCGATCTCAGCGCGGATCTGAGCGACCCGGCCGGCGATCTGGTCAGCGTCACCGGCACCCTCGACGATGGTGGTCTCGTCCTTGGTGGTGGTGAACTTGCGCGCCCGACCGAGCAGGTCGATCGTCGCGTTCTCGAGCTTGAGCCCGACGGTCTCGCTGATGACCTGACCACCGGTCAGGATCGCGATGTCGGCCAGCATGGCCTTGCGGCGGTCGCCGAAGCCCGGAGCCTTGACGGCAACCGACTTGAACGTGCCGCGGATCTTGTTGACGACCAGGGTGGCCAGGGCCTCGCCCTCGACATCTTCGGAGATGATCGCGAGCGACTTGCCGGTCTGCATGACCTTCTCGAGCAGTGGCAGCAGATCCTTGACCGACGAGATCTTGTTCTCGACGATCAGGATGTACGGGTCATCGAGGACCGTCTCGAGCCGCTCGGCGTCGGTGACGAAGTACGCCGACAGGTGACCCTTGTCGAAGCGCATGCCCTCAGTGAGCTCGAGCTCGAGGCCGAAGGTGTTGCTCTCCTCGACCGTGATGACGCCTTCCTTGCCGACCTTGTCCATCGCCTCGGCGATGAGCTCGCCGACCGTGGTGTCAGCAGCCGAGATCGAAGCGGTGGCAGCGATCTGCTCCTTCGTCTCGACGTCCTTGGCCTGGTTGCTCAGCACCTCGGAGACGCTGGCAACCGCGGCCTCGATGCCCCGCTTGAGGGCCATCGGGTTCGCGCCGGCGGCGACGTTACGCAGACCCTCGCGAACAAGCGCCTGGGCGAGGACGGTTGCAGTCGTGGTTCCGTCACCGGCCACGTCGTCGGTCTTCTTGGCAACTTCCTTGACGAGCTCGGCCCCGATCTTCTCGTACGGGTCCTCGAGCTCGATCTCCTTGGCGATGCTCACACCATCGTTGGTGATGGTGGGCGCGCCCCACTTCTTCTCTAGTACGACATTGCGGCCCTTGGGGCCGAGCGTCACCTTGACGGCGTCGGCAAGAATGTTCATGCCGCGCTCAAGGCCCCGGCGGGCCTCTTCGTCGAACGCGATCAACTTCGACATACGGTGCGTCCTTCGCTAGTTGTAACAACGACTGGCTGTCAGCTCCCGGCCAGGACGCCCGCGACGGACGGCGCTCAATAGTGGACGCCTCGCTCTGGACCGGAGCTGGCACTCACAGGTGCCGAGTGCCAGCTTCCAGGTTTAGCACTCTCGTGCCGAGAGTGCAACCTACGGATCAGGCGTCAGGGCGGTCCTGCTCGACCGGAGCGGCATTCATCCGCCGGACAAACGGTGCAAGTGGACGGACCGCGGCCGGTCCTTCCAGCAGGTCGGCGAGCTCGAGCTGAAGGGCACGGAAGAAGTCATGTTCGAAGTGTTCGCGGACAGCGTCCAGGGAACTGAACTCCTCCCACACCCAGACGACGTTCTCATCATTCGGGTCGGCGGCCGCGGCGAACATGGTCGTGCCCGGCTCGCCGTCGAGGGTACCTGCGTAGTTGGTCAGCATCTGAATCAGCTCATCGCGCTTACCGGCCAACGACGTCATCTGCAAGACCGCGCCCACTGACTCACCCATGTCGAGTCCAACAGCCGGGGACCGTCCGCTGATTCCCCGCTGCTTGTCCGAGGCGACCCGGAGTTTGTTGGACGCGACACAAAACTGGGTCAATCCTGAGAATGTTGTGGGTCCCTGCCCGTTTCGGCCCCATTCTTAGCGTGGACCGTACGGCCCCACCCTGGAGGAAAGTCCGCAAATGATGACCCGCGCCGCGACTGCGCACCTGAATGCCCGGTGAAAGCCCTCGGCGGGTGGTGTTTTCGTCATCGTTGGATCGTGATCGGCCTGTGGTTCGCCGCTCTCGTCGTCAGCGCCGTGGCCAGCCAGGCGGCGGGCACGGCGTTCTCGACGAAGTTCTCGCTGCCACACACCGAGTCGGCTACCGCGATCTCGCTGCTTCAGAAGGACTTCCCGGCGGCATCCGGTAGCTCCGATCAGATCGTCTTCACCGCGACCTCCGGCAAGGTGACCGATTCGGCCACCCAGACGCGCGCGGTCGCAGCACTGACGAAGATCGCAACGCTGCCTTCCGTGCGCTCGGTCGTCAGCCCCTTCACCGACGCCGGCAACAAGCAGGTCAGCAGTGACGGCACTGTCGCCTATGCAACCGTCTCCTTCGCCAACCAGGTCGGCCAGAATCCCGTCGCCGACATCAAGGCCGTCCTCACCACCGCGCAGGCCGCCGGCAACGACCAGCTGCAGGTGTCACTCGGCGGTCAGGACATCGAACAGCTGCAGCGGAGCGGCAGCGGCCCCAGCACCGGGATCGGCATCGTCTTGGCGTTGGTGGTGCTCGGCCTGGCCTTCGGGGCGTTGTTCGCTGCGTTCCTGCCGATCATCACCGCGCTGTTCGCGATCGCGATCGGCTACTCACTCACCGGTCTGCTGAGCCATACCTTCTCGATCGCCTCGTTCGCGACCATTCTTGGAATCCTGATCGGACTCGGCGTCGGGGTGGACTATTCGCTGTTCATCGTCACCCGCCACCGCAACGCCCTCAAGGCCGGCCAGTCGCCCGAGCAGGCCGCGTCGTTGGCGGTCAACACGGCCGGTCGCGCCGTCTTCTTCGCCGGCCTGACCGTGTGCATCGCGTTGCTCGGGCAGTTCGCGCTGGGCTTGTCGTTCCTGTACGGAGTCGCCGTCTCGGCCACCGTCACCGTGCTGCTGACGATGCTGTCCTCGTTGACGCTGCTGCCGGCGCTGCTCGGCTTCGTCGGGACGAAGGTGCTCAGCCGCAAGGAGCGTCGGTCCTGCGTCGCGGACGGCCCGCACGGCGATACGCCGACGACCGGCTTCTGGTTGCGCTGGTCGAAGTTCCTCGAGCGGCATCCGGTGCTGCCGGCCTTCGTCGCGATCGCCGTGGTCGCGGTGATCGCGCTGCCGGTGTTCACCCTGCGACTCGGTCTGGACGACGCGGGCAGCGACCCGTCCGGCACCACGACCCGCGCCGCCTACGAAGCCCTGGCGAAGGGATTCGGACCGGGGTTCAGTGGTCCATTACAACTGGTCGCCGAGCTGAAGTCGCCCGTCGGACGAGACGGCTTTCGCCTCGATCGTCACCAAGCTGTCGACCGAACCCGGGGTCGTGTCGGCCACGGCGCCGCGGGTCAGCCCGAATGGCCAGGCCGCGGTGGCCAACCTCTTCCCGTCGAGCAGCCCGCAGGCGCCGCAGACCACCGACCTGGTCAACCATCTGCGCCAAGACGTGCTGCCGCAGCTCGAGTCGGGCACCGGCGTGCACGTCCTCGTCGGTGGCGCGACCGCCGGTCAGGTCGACTTCGCCCACAAGTTGTCGTCGAAGTTGGTCCCATTCGTCGCCGTCATCGTGATCCTGGGATTCCTGCTGCTCATGGCGGTCTTCCGCAGCCTGCTCGTGCCGCTGGTCGCCTCGGTGATGAACCTGCTGTCGGTCGGCGCCGCACTGGGCATCATGAATGCCGTCTTCGAATGGGGCTGGGGCGATTCGCTGTTCCGGATCTCCTCGACCGCGCCGGTCGAGGTGTTCATCCCCGTCCTGATGATCTCGATCTTGTTCGGCCTCTCGATGGACTACGAGGTCTTCCTGGTCAGCCGCATTCACGAGGAGTGGACGCGGCGGCGCAACAACGCCGACGCCGTCACCTACGGTCAGGCCGAGACCGGCCGCGTCATCACCGCGGCGGCGCTGATCATGATCCTGGTGTTCGCTTCGTTCGCCCTCGGCGACGACGTGACCATCAAGCAGTTCGGGATCGGTCTGGCCGGCGCGATCATCATCGACGCGTTCATCGTCCGCACCGTGATCGTGCCGGCCCTGATGCACCTGTTCGGCCGCGGCAACTGGTGGCTGCCGTCGTGGCTCGATCGGGCGATCCCACAACTCAACGTCGAAGGCGCCGACCCGGCCGACGCGGACGTCCCCGACGCTCCGGATCTCGCGCTCACCAAGCGCTAGCCGGCCAGCGGCCGACTAGAGCAGGCCGGCGTCGCGCATGCCCTTGACGGTCGGCGGGATCACGGCGGTCGGACGGGCCGACTCGGCGATCGCGTCCAGGGTCTTGAGCCCCTCGCCGGTGTTGTAGATGACCGTCTCGACCGACGGATCGAGCTGGCCGCTCTCGACCAGCTTCTTCAGCACCGCGACCGTGACACCGCCCGCGGTCTCGGCGAAGACGCCGGTGGTGCGGGCGAGCAGGCGGATGCCGTCGCGGATCTCCTCATCGTCGACCGCGGCCATCGCGCCACCGCTCGCGCGGACGGCATCGAGCGCGTACGGCCCGTCCGCCGGGTTACCGATGTTGAGCGACTTGGCGATGCCGGTCGGCTTGACCGGCAGGACGACGTCGGTGCCGTCGGCGAACGCGGTCGCGATCGGCGAGCAGCCGGCCGACTGGGCGCCGAACATCCGCCACGACGACGACGTCGACCAGCCCGGCCGCGACCAGCTCCTTGAACGCCTTGTTCACCTTCGTCAGCATCGAGCCCGACGCCATCGGCGCGACGACCTGCCCAGGGATGCGCCAGCCGAGCTGCTCGGCGACCTCGAAGCCCAGCGTCTTCGAACCCTCGGCGTAGTACGGCCGGACGTTGACGTTGACGAACGCCGTCTTCTCGAACTCGTCGGTCTCGGACAGCTCGGCGCAGAGCCGGTTGACGTCGTCGTAGTAGCCCTCGACCGCGACCAGCGTGCCGCCATAGATCGCGGTTTGCACGATCTTGGCCGGCTCGAGGTCGGACGGGATGAACACGATGTAGGGCATGCCGATGCGGGAGGCGTGGCCGGCGACCGAGTTGGCCAGGTTGCCGGTCGAGGCGCAGGCGATCCGGTCGAAGCCGAGTTCGCGGGCGGCGGTCATCGCGACCGACACGACGCGGTCCTTGAACGAATGGGTCGGGTTGGCCGAGTCGTCCTTCACCCACAGCGGCGCGGTGAACCCGAGCACCTCGCCGAGGCGGTCGGCCCGGATCAACGGAGTCATGCCGGTGCCGCGAATCGACCCGCGTCGCCGGGTCCTGGCCGACGGGCAGCAGGCCGGCGTAGCGCCAGATCGAGTGCGGGCCGGCCTCGATGTCGGCGCGGGTGACGCGGGCCAGGGCGGCGGCGTCGTAGCCGATCTCGAGCGGGCCGAAGCACTCGAAGCAGGCGTGCTGGGCGCCGAGCGGGTATGGGCGCCCGCAGTTGCGACAGACCAGTGCCGCGGCCGGGGAGGCCGGGCGGGCGTCAAGAAGAGCAGTCATGGAACGAAGCCTTCTCTCATCTGTCCCTGGCGCTGGGCTTACAACGCCAGGGTCGGACTTGGCACCTACGTGAGCCGGCTTCGCGGGCTAGACATGGTCAGCGACAGCTCAGTGGGTTGCCGGGGCTTCAACGGGCCGTTCCCTCTGCCCCTCTGGATGAGGTATTCAGTTGTGCGCCCATTCTGGCACACAGACGCAAGTGGCTGGACGGCCGCGTCAGCTGTAGTCGGTGGTCAGCACCACGACGATCGGGCCGGCGGGCAGACCGCTGAACTTGGCCACCACGCGCTTGATCGCCGGGAACTGCGCCATCAGCGCGGTCGCCGCCGCCTGCGCGTTCGGCCGCGCTCGGGTCGTAGTAGGCGCAGGTCGACAGGATGTTGTTGGACGAGGTTGCCGGTCGAGGTGACCGTCCAGCCGCCGGCGGTGAACCGGCCGGCCGCGGTGTCGGCCAACCCCGTCTTACTGGTGTTGTTCAGCACGACGATCGGGATGGCCTTGAGCGGGTCGACCGTGACGGTCGGGGACGCCGACGACGAACTCGCGGCCGGTGAGCTCGACGACGCGGACGACGACGCGCCTGCGGGTGCGGTCGAGGAGACTGACCCGGTCGGGGTGGCGGAAGAGTGGTCAGCTACCGGCGACGTACGGATCGCGGCCTGATGTCCGTTGGGTTGACGCAGCGCAACGACGGCGATGACGAGGACGAAAACGCCGAGGACCGCGAGCAGGATCCCGACTATTCGTTGTGCTCGTCGCCGCCACGGGGGGAGCGGTGCGATGTGAACCATGGAGGCAAGATCATACGTCGATACCGAGGCGACGCGCTGACCGTTGACGCTGGCGACTCGCCCGCAATCTGCGCAGTCGCTTGACGAGCATCGGGTCGGCCGCCATCGCCGCGGGAGTGTCGATCAGCGCATTGAGTACCTGGTAGTAACGCGTCGCGGACATGTCGAACAGGTCGCGGATCGCCTGCTCCTTCGCGCCGGCGTACTTCCACCACTGTCGCTCGAACGCGAGGATGTCGCGGTCTCGGCGGGTCAGCCCGTCCAGCGACGTCTCGTCGACGGGCGTGCCCTCAGGTGAGCTAGTGCTCTGCGCAAACTCCATTACCTGAGTCCAGCTCCTCATCGATGGCAAACACAAACTTCAGCGGTGTAATTCAATCATGGCCGGCCGGGGCCGGCGCGCTACGGCACGCCCTGTGGACGACGACGGCGCTTATCCACAACTTCACATCGGACGGCCCGCCCGCGATCCCGAGCCGGCAACCTGGTCGCATGCCGATAACCCCCGACCTGAGCTCGCTCGACCGAACGGCGAACGGGCTCGACGGCCACGCCAGCGACGTCCGCGACCGAGTCATTCGACTGGTGACGGCCATGACCAACGGTCAACTGGGCCTCGCCGGCAGCCACCGCATTTCGGCGGACAGGCCGAAGACATGCTTGGCCACATGAGGCGTTGCGCTGACGAGCTGAATCAGTGCCGCGACCGACCTCCGCCAACTGCGGCCACCGCCCGCGAGCGCCTCCCGTGATCGCCGCGGCGACCCAGCCCCGAAGATGAAAGACGTCGGAGGTGCGCTCTGTACGGGCTGCGAACTCCGGACTCGGTCGGGCTGGCGAGTCGTTTCGTGCGCGCGCCATCCGTGATCGGGTCAGCTGGTGAGCGGCTCCTGCAATCGCTGCCGACACCGACGAGGTACGGTCTCTCGCGACCATTCACGCTGGCCGCCAACCATGCGGGCGACGTTGCCGACGGCGTGCACCGCGGGATTGACCTAGCGCGACCTGATCGTTGCCGCAGCGGTCGACCCGGCCGGGCGCGGCCCGCTTCGAAGCGACGGCTCTGGCGTTATGACCGGCCCGCTCGGTCGCGCGGGTCCTCGAGCAACGGTTCGCCCCATAGGCAAGAACATTGTGTACGCCGCCGAGGACTACGCGCGGGCCGATCTGGCCCTGGCGACCTTCCCCGTGCGTCTTGGTATGGGTTGCCCGCAGGATCGAAGCCGCCGCCTCGGCCTTTCGGTCGGGCGTGGATTCGAGGGGCCGGCGCGGCCCTATTAGGGCTAATTCGTACCCGGCCCTCGTCACTACGGCGACGCCGTTCCCTGTCCCGTCTATTGATGACCTCGGCCCGGCTCTGCCGACCGACGGCGGAGCACATGTGCGCGAGGTCCGGCCCCGGTTCTGAACTCGTTCGGACGCCTCGCACCTCAACCGACTCGTTGACCAACCTCGCCGCCGTCTCCGACGACGCCACCGTCGGCGCCGGTAATATCCAGGTGCAGATCATCACCGGTACCGACGCCGCCGGACGGACGCGAGCGCAGGTATTCGTCTATCTGCCAGGCACCGACGACTTCGACGTCGTTCGAAGGTTCCGACGTCAAGAATGGCGCGGCCGATGTGACCGCCATCGGCGTCAGGGGACGGCCTACGAACAGGCGTGTCCTCGCCGCAATGCAGCGCCGGGGTGACAGTGGCTGACGATGTCACCATGGTCGGCCACAGCGAAGGGGGCATGGTCGCCGTGAACACGGCGAGAGACGCGTTCAACAACGGCGAATTCAACATCAGCCACATTGTCACTCTCGGCTCTCCGATCGGAATCGCATGCACGCGAACTTCCGTCATCGACCCGGCTACTGGCGATCGAGAATCACAACGATGTGGTGCCGCAGCTCGACGGTGTCGCGAATCCGGACAGGTCCAACATTGCCACCGTCCAGGTCAATCAGAAGAACACCACCCCGGGCGCTGCGTTTTCGGCCAGCACGACCTAGAAGAGTCGTACGTCCCGGCAGTCGCCGGTCTGGACGCCAGCGGCAACGCAGCCGTGAAGTCCTTCACCGAAAGCATGGGTGGCGAATTACGCGGCGCTCAGGTTACGACCACGCAATACAGCATCACCCGCGATCGCTCGCCCCTCTCCCTGCTGACCCAGTAGTTGAGTTCTTCATTGTCGGCCCCGTAGTTGCGCGAATTGACGAGTTCGCGATCAACGACGGATCAATCTCGGAGCAACAGGGCCAATGAGGCTCGCGTCAGGCCATTGTGATCGCATCGAGGCGTTCGCGCAGGAAAGCCGAAGAAAGGACCGGCTCGTACTCATTGGGACGGCCGATCGGCGGCTGCAGCGAATGCACCACCGTGTCGTGGTCAGCCTCGTAGAAATAGACCAGCGACACCAGGTCCTCGTCCGGCGCCTCGGCCTGCGGCGGCAGGACGCGGTGCCGGTTCGACATCCAGCGGTCCCCCGTCCAGCGGGCGAGCAGATCACCGATATTGATCGTCAGCGCGGCCGGGTCGAAGGGCGCATCCTGCCAGCCGTCCTCGGCGTTCCAGACCTGCAGCCCGCCGCGGCCGGGTTCGCGGTCAAGGATCGTCACCGTACCGAAGTCGGTGTGCGGTCCGATCCGGAACTGACCAGGTAGCGGCTCCCCCGCGATCGCCGTCGGTGGGTACCAGTTCACGTTGAAGGTATGCGTGGCGTGCGAGGTGTGCCGGATGAAGAAGTCGGCCTCAAGCCCCAGCGCCGCCGCGCAGATGACTAGTAACTCATCGGCCAGCGCCTGCATCCGGATCAGATACTCGACGACCAGGGGCTGCATCGACGTGATCTCGGCCGGGAAGACGTTCGGTGCGAACCAGTAGCCATCCACCTCTGGGTCACCGGTCGGCCGATCGGCGCCGAAGGTATACGACTCCTTGAGATCGGGCGGAGTCTCGGTGCCCTCGGCGTAACCGTTCGCCTCAGCGCCCGGCGGCAGCCAGCCCCGACCATTGACCGACACGGCATAGGGGCGCTTGACCGAATCCGGCAACGCGAAGAACGACCGGCATGCGGCGCGGACGTCGGCGGCCAGCCGGCGGGGCACATTGTGGCCGGTGACGAGCATGAAGCCCACCGACGACAGAGCGGCGTCGACCTGCGCCGCCACCGCGGCCCGCCCTTCAGCGTCGCCCGCGAACCACGGCGACAGATCGATGATCGGAACGGAACCATCAGTCGACCCAACCGTCGAGGGAAACCATCAGTCGACCCCGATGTCTTCGTTCCACAGTTGCGGGTAGGCGGCGATGAAGTCGGTCATCATCGCGACGCATTCGGCATCGTCCATCAGCACGATCTGCACCCCGTTCTCGGCCAGCCAGTCGTGGCCGCCGTAAAAGGTCTGCGCCTCGCCGATCACGACCCGGCTGATGCCGAACTGGCGCACGAGACCGCTGCAGAACCAGCACGGCGAGAGGGTCGTGACCATCGTCGTGCCGCGATAGGACGGCTGACGCCCGGCATTGCGGAACGCCGACGTCTCACCGTGCATCGACGGATCGCCGTCCTGCACCCGGCGGTTGTGCCCGCGTCCGAGCAGCTGCCCGTCCCGGCCGAACAGGGCGCCGCCGATCGGGATGCCACCCTCGGCCAGTCCCGCCCTGGCCTCCTCGACCGCGACGGCGAGCATCGCACCCGGATCGAAGGAAGCGGTCATACCTTCTCGGACGGCGCCACGACCGGTTCTTCGGCCACCGCGGTCGATGACGACTTGAGGATCGGGCGCAGCACGACGAACAGGACCGCCGAGATGCAAGAAGCCCGACCTCGAAGGTGATGTCGCCGAACGCCGGATGATCGGTCGGGATGACGCCGATGAACTTGGGCGGCTGATTGGCGAACAGCCAGATCGAGACCGCGGTGCCGATCGCCATCGCGATCGGGCCGGCCCAGTTCGTCGTGCTCTTGTCCTGCGCGATGGCACCGATGTTCGGTCGAGCCCCGCCGGAACCATCGGTCGAGGAAGACGACGGCCAGCCACGGTCCGATCCAGTACGAGATGATCAGCAGGAAGTTCTCGTACTTCGACGGGTTCCACGTACTGCGTCGCGACGATGTAGCCGATCACCCCGAGCCCGATCGACACCGACGCGCGCGCCAAGGTCGTCGGCAGCTTGAGCCCGACGGTCAGCGCCGAAAGGCCGGCCGAATAGATGTTGAGGACGTTCGCGCAGATCGCCCCGATGAAGATCGCGACCAGTGTCAGCTTGCCGAGCCAGGTCGGCACCAGCCTGGTCATCTCACCCGGTCGGGTCCCTGCCGAGGGCGGCGTTCAGTCCGTCGGACGACAGCGCGGTGATCGTCGGCGGCACCGGCGACCTCGAGCAGCACGCAGGACGCGAAGACGCCCAGGCCGGCGAAGAAGGCCGACCTTGAAGTCGGCGTCGCGGCTTGAGGTAGCGGGTGTAGTCCGACGCGTAGGGATTCCAGCCGGCGGCGTAGCCGAACGACGCGCCCAGTCATGAGCAGGAAGCCGCCGAGCGTCGGTGGAGCGAAGTCCTTCTGCGCCGGTGCCCCCGGATGCGCCTTCGTCAGCACCCAGATCGACGACGACCACGAAGATCACCGTGAGCACCGGGAACGCGAACCGCTCGAAGACGTGCACCAGGTTGTGACCGAAGAAGGCGATTCCCAGTTCGAGCACGCACGATGATCACCAGGCAGAGCTGCTTGGGCAGGCCGCTGATCAGTACGTGCAGCGCGAGCGCGCCGCTGATGCTGTTGACCGCGAACCAGCCGATGCCGGCGATCATCGCGTTCAGTCCCGACGGCAGGATGTTGCCGAGGAATCCGAACCCGGTCCGGCTCAGGACCATCTGGCACAGACCGTCCTTCGGGCCCCAGGTCGACAGCACCGCTGCGAGATGCGCCCCGGCCAGCGGTGCCGATGACGATCGCCAGCACGCATCTGCCAGAAGGTCAGCCCCCAGTACAGCATCCCCGAGCATGCCGACGCGCGATCGTCGCGAACTCCATGTTCGGCGACGTCCACGTCCACAGCAGCTGGATGGGCTGCCGTGCCGTTCATCCAGCGGGATGAACTCCACCCCGCCTGGTTCGACGGCCGCGACCTTCTCGCCATAGAACTCTCGCTCAGTGTCATGAAACGGAACCGGAGGCGTCAGCGTGGACATGGCTACATGCTGAGGGTCGCTGCCCGTGCGGGCAATAGCGGCCGGTTAATACGATGTTCCAGCTTGAGTCAGCCGCCATACATCCGGACAGGTACCCCCTTCACTCCCGGATTCGTGACAAATAGCGCTCCGGCCAATGGCTCGACCGACGGGTCGATGTCGCGCCGGGAGCTGGTGATGTAGAGGTCGGTGAGTTCGGGTCCGCCGAACGCGCACGCGGTCGTCTGGGACGCGGGAACCGAGACGACCTCGGTCAGCTCACCGGTCGGCGCATAGCGGTGCACCGCGCTGCCGTCCCACAGCGCGACCCACAGCCCACCCTCGGCATCGATCGTCATGCCGTCGGGGTGACCGACGCCCGGTTCGATGCGAACGACCGGGCGCCGGTTCATCAGGGCACCGGCCTCGGCATCGAAGTCGAAGACGTCGACCCGGCCGGTCGGGGTGTCGATGTAATAGACCAGTGTCCCGTCGACCGACCAGATCATTCCGTTCGAGATGGTGCTGCCGGCGAGCACGATCGACATCGAACCGTCGACGTCGAGCCGATAGACCGAACCCGCGCCGGGCGTCTCGTCATAGGCCATATTGCCGCAGTAGAAACGGCCCTGCGGATCACAGCCGCCGTCGTTCATCCGCAGCGCCGGAGTCACTGAACGCAGGACGGCGGTGCAGAGTGCCGTCGGCATCGATCAGGACGAAGCCGTCCTCGACGCCGACCACCGCGCCACCACCGGCGCGCGGGCGCCAGGCCGCCGCCACCGAGCCGACGTGCAGCCGGTCGATCACGTCCGACGCGCCCGGTGCGAGGTCCATCGACAGCACGTCACCCGGCGCTCATGTCGACCCAGTGCAGCCGGCCGGTGCGGGGATCGTAGGTCGGCGTCTCGCCGTGTTCGGCGACCGGGCCGGTGACTGCTTCAGCGGTGCTCATGACGCGGACTCTGCCCGCGCCACCGGGCGCCGGTGCAACGTAGTGCCCCGGCCAGTCGTCGTACGGGATCCGGCTGATGTTGCGGCGCTCGCCGAGGGTGCTCCAGTCGTTGCCGCCGAGGCGGGCCAGCGGCTGCAGCCGGTCGGCCTGCGGGCGTCCGTCCAGCAGGAAGTCGGCGTCGATCGCGGCCAGTACGACGCGGCCGAGGACCAGGATGCAGTCCCCCACCGGGATGCTCGCGTGCAGCACGCATTCCAGCGCCACCGGTGAGCCGGCGACCCGGGGTGGTGCCACGAGCTTGCTCGGTTCGCGTTCGACCCCGACCGCGTCGAACTCGCTGATGTGCGCCGGGAAGGTGGTGGCGGTCGCATTGATCTGCTCGTAGAGCCACGCCGGCGCCAGGTTGACCACGAACTCGCCGGTCGCCTCGGCGTTGGTCACCGAGTCCTTGCGGCCGATGGGAGGTGAATTGGACGATCGGCGGGTCGACCGAGGACACGGTGAAGAACGAATGCGGCGCGAGATTGTCGACCCCATCGGCCGACCGGGTCGACACCCAGGCGATCGGGCGCGGGATCACCACGCTGTTGAGCAGGCGGTAGAAGTCGCTCGGCCGATCCGGCTGGGTCTCGATGCGCATATTCACATCATGCCCACCCAGCCCGAGCCCCGCCGACCGGCCGATCTGCCATTACCGTGGTCGGGATGGAAGAGAACCTGGCCCGTCGGGTCGTCGACGCGCTCCGCGAGCGTGGGGTCAACGCCCACGTCGCCAAGGCCGGCGTCTATCAGTTCGGCATCACGGTCGCGCTGGGCGACGGGCGCGAGGCGATCTGGGACGCCGACGGCACCGCGGGGCTCGAGGCCGAGGTGATGCGCGACGGCGTCCTGGTCGGTTTCGTACCGGTCATCGAGGGCTCCGAGGAATTCGACGAGGCGGCAACGATCGACGCGATCCTCAAGACCGACTACAACGCACCGATCGCGACGCGTCGATCGACCGTGCCCCCACCGGCACCGCCGTTGCCGGTCGCCGGTGGCGTGTTCCGGCGGTTCCTCGACGGGTTCCGCTACAAGTAAACGGTCAGCCTAATCGGTCAGACCGTCTGGACGCTGTCGCGTTTGAGGACGCTGAGCAGCTCCTCGTACGGGCCGATCAGATAGGCCTGATCACCGGGACCGAATCGCGTATCGCGGCGGGGCGGGTATTCCAGCGCGCTGCCCGGATGATCCGAGCGCAGGATGGCGATGACCCGGATGCGGGCCGACAGATCGAGCATCGTCTGACCGGCCAGCCCACCGCTGACGGCCACCGTCAGCCGGCCGACCAGGAACGGCTGCTGGTCGACGTAGAAGGTGTTGAGCACGTCCAGGCCCAGGGCGGCCGCGACGAACCACGGGGCGGCGAGTTCGGACGTCGATCGGACGTGCGCGAAGCCGAAACTGCTAGTGAGCGTGCGGGCCAGTTGGTGGTCGAAGACCCGCAGGACGACCGGCACCTCGTCGCGGCGATCACCGAGTAGTTCATCGACCGCCAGGCCCGTCTCGATGTTGGCGAGGTCGCTGCTGGTGAGGACGGCGACCGCGCGGGCGGTGGCGAGATTCGCGGTCGCCAGCGAACCGGGCTGGGTCGAGTCGGCCAGGATCACCGGGACGTTCAGCGCCCGCGCCTGGGCCAGGTAGCGGTTGTGCTCATCGCGCTCGAGGACGGCCACCATCTGACCGGCCGCGATCAATCCTTCGATGACCCGCAGGCCGACCGAGCCGAGGCCGACGACGATCACGTGGTTGTGCATGCTGTGGACCTGCTGACGCCCGAGCGACTGCTCGATGCGACGGCTGACGAGCAGGTTGGTCAGCAACGCGTACGTGATCGTGACCAGGGTGAACCCGACGATCATCAGCAGCACGCCGAAGACCGTGAGCCACGCCGACTGTCCGTCGAAGTTGAAGTCGCCGTAGCCGGTGGTCGTCAGGGTCGTCGTGGTGAAGTAGGCCGAATCGAGGAACGACAGGTGGTGCCCGGAGACGGTCTTGTAGCCGATCATCAGCGCCGCGACCGAGAGCAGCCCGAGCGCGAGCAGCACGACCAGGGTGATCCGCAGCGACCGCTCGGTCTCGGAGGCCAGGCCCGCTATGTAGCGCCAAGCGATCGTGATCCGGCGCCGGTTGGCGGTGGCGACAACCGGTTCCGGTTCGCGGTGACCCGGCAGGCGCCGGGCCTGCAGATCGTCCTCCGTACCGACGACGACGACCCGATCGCCCGGCGACACCATCAGGTCCCGGCCGGGCAGACCGCGATCTCGCCGGTGAGCGCCGACACGACCGCGATCGGGGCGAGGTCGCCGAACAGACTGCGCAGGGTTCCGGTCGCCTCGGCCTCGACCTCGACGACCGAGAAGAGCTCGTCGGCGATATCGAGCCGGTGCGTCCGCTGGGCCAGGCACGCCTCGACGAACGCCGGTGCGGCCAGCGTGGCGACATCGAGGACGGTCCGGGGTCCGGTGACGCGGGCGATGGCCCGTCCCACGGCCGCGTTGGTCAGCGACACGACGACCCGCACCTCGGGCCGCAACCGCCGGGCCAGCAGCGCCACCTCGAGGTTCTCGAGGTCGTTGGATTCGACGCACACGACCGCGGTCGCCTCGTCCAGCCCCGCCTCTTGCAGGGTGGCGGCCCGCTGGGCGCTGCCGGCGAGGTAAGACACACCCCACCCGGCAACGACCCGTACGAGGGGGTGGTTGGGGTTGTCGTCGACGACCACGATCTTCTCGCCCGCCGCCACCAGCTGCTCGACCACCCTTAGGCCGACGTCGTGCAGCCCGCAGACGATCACGTGCCCGCTGTACTGAGACGTCATGGACGGCATGGTGCCGTGTTCAGGGCGCGCGCGGATTACGCCAGTGTTTCGGCTGTCACCAATTCGTCGGTCGCCGAGTCATCGAATTCGACCGGGTCATCGGCCAGGTCCTCGACCGGGTCTCGGCCAGGTCTCGGCCAGGTCCTCGGGCAGGCGAGCGACCGGACGCACCGGCCGCCGCAGCGCCAGCCAACCGATCCCGGACCCGAGGAAGCAGGCGAGCGCACCGACGGCCAGCCCACCGCGTCCACCCCACTGTTCGCTGATCGCGCCGATGATCGGACCGCCGATCGGCGTCGAGCCGAGGAAGGCCACCGACCACAGCGCCATGACCCGGCCGCGCATCTGCGGGTCCGAGGCGAGCTGCACGGTGCTCGAACCCTGCGACAGAGTGGCGATGCTGACCGCCGCCGACGAAGGCGATCGCGATCAGTTCGAGCGGCAGGTTCGGGGCCACGGCCGCCGCGGCGATGCCGACGCCGAACCAGATGCAGGTGCGGACCAGGACCGGGCGCCGGTCTTGCCCCGCGCGGCGACCCAGAGGCCACCGACGATCGCGCCCGCCCCCATCGCCGAGGTGATGAAGCCGTAGGACTCGGACCCGCCGTGCAGATCTGCTTGGCCAGCACCGGCAGGCTGACCTGGAACTCGTAGGCGAAGCAGCCGACCAGTCGCCATCATCAGCAGCGGGATGCCGATCTCGCGGGTGCGGACGCGTAGCTGATCCCTTCGCGCAGCTGCCCCTTCGCCCGCGCCGGCGCCTCGTGCTTGTGCAGCGCCGCGACATCCATTCGGACCAACGAGGCGACCACAGCGATGAAGCTGGCCGCGTTGACCAGGAAACAGAAGCCGGTGCCGCCGGCGGCGATGATGATGCCGGCCACGCCCGGACCGACCGCCCGGGCGACGTTGACCATCACCGAGTTGAGGCTGACCGCGTTGCGCAGGTGCTCGCGCCCGACGATCTCGAGTACGAAGGACTGCCGGGCCGGGTTCTCGAACGTGTTGTTCAGGCCGAGGACGGCCGCGAGCACGAACACTTCCCAGATGTTGACGTCATGGGTGACGGTGAGCAGCCCGAGGGTCAGCGCCTGCAGCCCCATGAACGTCTGCAGCACGATCATCAGCTTGCGCTTGTCGGTGCGGTCGGCGATCACCCCGGCGTACGGACCGAGCAGCAGGATCGGCAGCGTCTGGACCGCGACCACGAGTCCGACGAGGGTCGGCGAGTGGGTCAGCGTGAGCACCAGCCAGCCCTGCGCGATGGTCTGCATCCAGGTGCCGACCATCGAGACCGACTGGCCGGCGGTGTAACGACGGTAGTTCGGATTCTTCAGCGACGAGAACATCTGCCCGCGCAGGTCACGCATGCCGGCCATCGTCATTTGGAGTCACCCGCCCGCGGCGCCAGCTCGGCCGCCAGCGCTTCGAGGGCGGGTATCGCCGCCAGCACGTTCGCGGCGTCGTCCTCGGCCAGCAGCCCGAGCCGGTCGGCCAGCAGGGCGGAGCGCTCGATGAGCAGCCGGCGGCGCAACTCGGTGCCGGCCTTCGTGACTACGACCCGCACCGCGCGCCGATCGGTCTCGTCGACCTGGCGCTGGATCAGGCCCCCCTCCTCGAGCTTGCCCACGACCCGGGAAAGCATCGTCGGGTTGACGCCCTCGAAGTCGGCGAGCTCGCCCAGTCCGAGCGGCCCGCGCAGCTCGACCGTGGCCAGCACCGACAGCTGGGTCGAGGTGAGGCCCCCTCCGGAGACCTGCCGGTCGACCCGGCGCGAGATCCGGGTGAGGACCCTGCGCAGCCGGTCGATCGTCTCGGCGTCGGCCGCCACTCGCACCACTGTCTACCTCCGCTTACTTGCCTGCCGGCAAGCATACATTAGCGGCGGTCTACAGCGCATTGCGGCGCTGTAGATATTGCGCCGCCCCCCAGCCGATCGGTACCGGTAGCCAGAACGTCGCCAGCCGGTACATCAGCACGGCCGAGACCGCCGCCGCGCTGACCATCCCGGTCGCCGCGAGCCCGGTCGACAACGCGACCTCGACGGCGCCGAGTCCACCCGGGCGTCGGCGCGGCCGATCCGATCGCGGCGCCGGCCAGGTAGACGACCGCGATGCTCACGAAGGACGCGTCACCGTCGAAGGCCCGGACCGCGCACCAGAGCGCCGAGATATAGGCCGCGTTCAGCAGCACCGAGCCGAGCAGCGCCTCGCCCAGCTTGACCGGGCTGGTGACCAGGTCGAGCAGTCGCGGCAGCGCCTCCCGCAACGGCGGCAGCAGCTTCGCCAGCAACCAGCGCCGCGAGACCGGGACGGTCAGGGTCAGCAACACGGCGATGATCACGCCGCCGATGACGATGAACGCCCAGCTCGGAATCGGAACGTTGTGCTGGGCCGATGCTCCGGTGGCCGCGGCGAACCCGATCAGCAGGACGAAGTACGAGAGGGAATTGACCACCTGGCAGACGGCGACACTGGTGGTCGCGCCGGCGACGCTCAGGCCGGCCTTGCGCAGGTAGCGAATGTTGACCGCCAGACCGCCGACGGCCGGTGGTGTCACGAACGCCGCGAACGACGCCGCGAGCTGGGCCAGCACGGTCCGCGGGAACGATAGCCGCTCGCGCACATAGCCGGTCAGCGCCAGCGCGGCCGCAACGTAGGTGGCCGCCGAGGCCACGGCCACCAGCGGCGCCCATCGCCAGCGCACGGACGAGAAGACCGTGCCCAGGTCGACCGAGCCGAGCTGGCCGATCAGCAGGTAGGCGGCCACGATCGCGGCCACGATCGTGATCACCGTGCGAGGCCGGACCCGTTCGACCCGCGAGAGCTCGAGCGGCTCCTGATGGGTGATGCCCTGGATCTCTTCCCGCAGCCCGTCCAGCAGCTGCGGGTCGTGCTTGAGGCGGATGCGGGTCTCGCGGTTCAGCGCGATCGGTTGCAGGACGGGCAGGGTCGAGGCCAGCTGATCCGGTGAGAGGACGGCCGCGGCGCCGCGCACCGCACTGGCCGCGCCGACCAGCTGCGCCGTCGTGACCAGCAGCTGGGCGCGATCCAGACTGAGCCGCAGGTCGGAGGCGAACGCGCTGCCGAGCTCGGGGATCGGCAGCACCGGGTGGCCCGCCCGGTCGAGCCGGATCGCGTCGATCGTGAGGCCGCGATGGGTGATCCGCCGCACGTGCAGGGTGCCGACGCTGCGCCACAGCTCGACCAGCTGATCGTGGTTGATGCCGTCGGGTAGCTCGTCCAGCGGCACCCCGTCGACGAACTCGTAGGCCAGCACGATCGCGTCGGCGCCGACCGGGATGCCGGCCACCAACCGTGGGATCGGGGCGTCCGCCGCCATCATCGCGTAGGCCAGCAGCGAGCGCCGCTCGGCCAGCCGTTCCAGCGACAGCAGCGGCGGACGGGCGAGCTCGGTGCGCAGCCGGATGACCCGGTAGATGCTGTAGAACGCACCGAACGCGACCAGGTCGCGGTCGAGCACCTGCACCGACAGCTGCAGCCCGTCCCGCGTCCAGCCGCGGTACTCGCGGCGGTCGAGGTCGGCGCTGGCGTGATGGTCGACCCGGACCAGCCGGACGATGTCCAGGCCGCGGGCGGCCAGCTCGGCGACGATTCGATGCGCGTCCGGTCGGTCGTTCACCTCGCCGGCCAGGTAGCGCACCGCGACACCGACGAACATGCCGATCACGATGCTCGAGATCAGCGACAGCAAGGTCGCCTGGGCCGCGGCGAACGACGTGAGCACGTATAGCGCGGTCACCGCGATCAGCGACCGGCCCCAGACCCGGCTGGTGGTGATGCCGGTAACCGTGAGCAGCGCGCCGATCGCGGCCAGAAAGGCGTCGAGCGGGTTGGTGATCCGCGATGCGCCGACGACACTCAGCGCCCGGTAGAGCGATGAGTCCTTGTTCAGCTCGAGCAGCAGGTCCAGGCCGCGGACGACCGCGATCGCGACGACGCCGGTGAGCAGCCCCTCGATCAGTCGCCGGGCCTGGCCGCGAATCACCTCGCGCAGCAGATAGAGCGCGGGTACGACGAGGACACCGAACGCGCCGACCCGGCTCAGGGCGCGCACGGGGGTGCGCGGGATCTGCCCGAGCAGCCGGGTCAGGTCGATGTTGGCGCCGCTGGTCGTGCTGGTGGCCAGCCAGCCGAAGACGCCCAGCAGGGCGATCGAGATCGCCAGGCCGCTGAGCCGGATCAGGTCGAGCGGCCGCCGGATGCGAGGTCGGGCGGGTATCGACGATCTCGACCGTCGGCGGCGGTTCGGTCACAACGGATCCGGCTCGTGGACCAGCTCATAGGCTCGGAACGTCGCGCCGACCCGGCGCAGCCGCTCCTTCGTCAGTTCGGCGATCGTGCGGGGACGACCGAGGCGGTCACAGCAGGCCGCGGCGACCCGCTGCTGGGGAATGCGTCCGTCCAACGGCTGGGCCAGTTGAACGAGGATGAACCGGCGGTCACCGCCGTCGGCCCGGTTGAGGTTGACGACGGCATGTGCGGTCGTGCCGGAGCCGGCGAACAGGTCGAGGACGGTGTCGCCCGGACCGAGCAGCTGGCCGCAGAAGAACTCCAGCAGCGGGACGGGCTTGGGGAAGCTGAACACCTTCTCGCCGTCGAACAGCGCCATCAGCGCCTTGGTCGCCCGCTCGGTCGAGTGCCAGCCCGAGAGAGGTCACCGCGGCCTTGGTCTCGTTGGTGTAGCTGTCGCGGAACTTCTTCTGCCGCGGCGTCGCGCTCGCTGCGGCCGGGAAGAGGACCCGGCGATCGGCGATCATCCGCTCGAGGGTGCCGCTGGAGAAGGCCCAATTCGCGTGGAACTGCTGACCCGAGGCCGGGTCGGTGATGGTGAAGAAATTGTTCTGGTGTCCGGTCGCCTTCATGCTCTCGGAGCGCCACGGCCCGCGCGGGTCATCGTCGGGGTTGGCGAAGTCGTCATCGTTGCGATCGTGTCCGCGGAATCGGACGGCCGCCCGATCGCGGGCGTAGCAGACCACGTACTCGTGGTTGTGCATCAACCGGCTACGCGGCGGCACCCCCCGCGCTGCTCGCTTGGTGTCCCAGGTGAACGTGGCGACGAAGTTGTCGGCCCCGAAGACCTCGTCGCACAGCATCCGCAGATGGTGCAGCTCGGCGTCATCGATGCTGATGCAGACCACGCCGTCCGGGGTGAGCAGCTCGCGGGTCAACAGCAGCCGGGGGTACATCATCGTCAGCCAGTCGCCGGCCGCGCGCCCGAAGCGGTCGTCGTAGGTGGCATCGCGGCCGAGGTTGTACGGCGGGTCGAGGTAGGCGAGCTTGATCGCGCCCGAGTGGGTCTCGCGCAGCAGCTTCAGGGCGTGCAGATTCTCGGCCTCGATGAACACATTGGGCGTGTCGTCCCACTGGAAGCTGTCGCTCTTGCGGGCGACCAACTGACCGGAACACGGCTGCGCCGAGGCGGTACGGGCAGCGGCCTTATCGGGCCACTCGAGCGCCAAGGCTGCGATGGTCGCTGGGCCCACGCCGGCAAGTTTGGCACAGCGGATCTTGAATCATCGGCAAAAGCTGGCCCGGGCGGTCGCGAAGAGCGAAGAATCGGCCCCGAAAAGCCAGCGGCGCCCTGTCGATCCCTCTTCCCAGAAGAGCTCGGCCAGGCGCCACCGACTGTTTCGGACGATCTTCGGTGCTAACCATTTGGCTCTGGTTCGCACCGGCGTAGCGACGACCTATCTGTCCCCCGACTCAAAACAAGCTGACTCGCGAACCCCCGTCCGCAACAAGAGTCGACCACTGCGCAGGCTGACCCTAACACCGCCGACTCGTTCCGCTTTTCCTATGAGTCGCCCACTTTTGGCCGTCCCGAAAGTGGGCGACTGGTAGGAAAAGCTCAGGCCCGAGAAGTTACGGTGGTGGCATGCGAGTGACCGGTCTGGGCCATGCCAGCGCACTGATCGAGACGGCCTACGGTTCCATCGTCACCGACCCGTGGGTGAACCCGGCCTTCTTCGCTTCCTGGTTCCCGTTCCCCGATAACTCGGGCCTGGATTGGGACACGATCGCTGCGGCTGATTACCTGTTCGTGTCTCATCTGCACCGCGACCACTTCGACCCGGTCAACCTGCGCCGGCACTTCCGACGCGACATCCCGATCCTGTTGCCGGCCTACCCGACGACCGAACTGCACGACGCGCTGCGCGACATCGGATTCACCAACTTCATCGAGACGGTTTCGGATGAGGTGATCGAACTGGACGGGCTGCAGGTCATGATCCAGTCGCTGATCTCACCGACCGATGGCCCGATCGGGGACTCCTCGCTGTGGGTCTCGGACGGGACGCACCGGCTGCTCAATCAGAACGACGCCCGGCCGTCCAACCTCGAGGTGTTCACCGACCTCGGGCCGGTCGACGCCTATCTGCTCCAGTTCTCGGGCGCGATCTGGTACCCGATGGTCTACGACCTGCCCGAGCGGGCCAAGCACGCGCTCGGAGTCGCCAAGCGCGAGCGGCAACTGGACCGGTCGCTGCGCTACATCGAAGAGTTGGGGGCGCGGTTCGTGTTCCCGACCGCGGGGCCGCCCTGCTTCCTCGACCCCGACCTGTTCGACCTCAACGACATCCATGGCGACGAGTCGAACATCTTCCCCGACCAGCAGGTCTACCTCGACTGGCTGGCCGAGCGCGGCCACGACGAGGCCCGGCTGCTGCTGCCCGGCTCGGTCTGCGATCTGGGGACGGGCGCGGTCGAGCATCCGGTCGACCCGGCGACGATCTTCGGCGACAAGACGGCCTACCTGCGCGCGTACCAGCAGCGCCGGCTGCCCGAGATCGAGGCGGCCCGCGCGTCGTGGGCGCATCCCGAGATCGATGTGGTCGCCGAACTGAAGGCGTGGATCGAGCCACTGCTGAGCGAGGCCGACTACATGGCCGCGGGCATCGCCGGCGGCATCCGGCTGGTCGGCGAGGACGCCGAGCGAGGCGACGTCGACCTGATCTTCGACTTCGTCGCGCGCGAGGTGCGCGAATACGACGGCGAGAAGGTGCGCTACGTCTGGCGCACCGCCCGCGCACTACTCGAGCAGCAGGTCATCGATCACGAGGTCGACTGGTCGAACAGCCTGTTCCTGTCGTGCCGATTCTCAGCGACCCGGATCGGGCCGTACAACGAGTTCGTCTACACATTCTTCAAGTGCCTGTCCTCGGAGCGGATCAACTACTCCGAGGGCTGGTTCATCGAATCCGACGCCGCCACCGCGGCCGAGAGCACCGTGCTCGACGGGTGGGAGGTGCAGCGCCGCTGCCCGCATCTCAAGGCCGACCTGGCTCGCTTCGGCCAGGTCGACGACGGCGTGCTCACCTGTCAGATGCACGGCTGGAAGTGGCGGCTCACCGATGGCAAGTGCCTCACCAGCGTCGGACACGACATTCGCAGCACGCACCTGGAACCGGTCGACTAGGGCGTTGGGCGTTGGGAGTTCGCGGCCTAGCGGACGCGAAACGTACTTCCCCTCCGGTGCACCGACGATCCTGGCCGTCGGCCAGCAGGTGACCAGCCTTGTGTCCTGGGTCACAGCGTCACGAATGAACTTGCGTCCGATATCGTTTCCGTGTTAAGTTTCTTTCAGCAGGGTGAGGGACCAGCCGCCATACGGGGGTGTAGCGGCCGGTCGACCGGGGGGTCAACCTTTCGCCCGCTGCACAGCAAAGAAGTGCTCGGCGTCGCCCAAACGGGGGTTAGGGCGCGCCTGAGCACTTCTTTGCATTTCCGGCGATTCCATTCGGCCTGACCAGGGCGATGCCCAGGACGGCCCACACCGCTCGCAGCAGGATCGACCCGCCGTGATCTCCGCCGGCGATGGCAAAGACCGTTCCGCTTTTCCTATGAGTCGCCCACTTTTGGCGACCCGAAAGTGGGCGACTGGTAGGAAGAGCTGAGCCCCCGGAACACCGCTATCGCAGCGGCTCTGTTCGTCAGCCCGGCGAACGTGAAGAATGATTTGTGGCCTGGACCACACAGCGTGACTGACCGCTTGCGCTCGATATCATTTCCCTGTTAAGTTCTTTTCAGCAGGGATCAGCGGGCAGGCAAGTCAGACCAGCCGCCATACGGGGGTGTAGCGGCCGGTCGATCGGGGGATCAGACTTTCGCCCGCTGTGTTTGGCAAAGAAGTGCTCGGCGCACCCAAACGGGGGTTCAGGTGCGCATGGGCACTTCTTTGCATTTCGGCTGTTCTCGCGCGAGGCGCCCGCGCCGCGACCGGGCGCAGCACGGTAGAACTCTCCTATGGCTGACCGACCGTCCCGCTGGCGAATCATCGGCGCCGGCCTGCGCCCGACCGCCGAACATCCGGTCCAGGCGCTGCAGGCCCTCGAGGCGCTGGAGTCAAAGCTGAAGCCCGACTTCAAGCTGGCGATCGGCGCCGGTACCGCGGCGCTCATCTGCCTGATCGTCGGTGTCGACCTCGGTGGGGTCAACCGGCACGGCCACCTGCGCTACCTCAACATCGCGTTGACCGCCGGCTACGTCGCGTTCGGCGCGCTGGCGGTCCGTTCGGGCGGCCGCGAACTGAATCGGATCGCGAAGGTCCGAGCCGGTGTCCCCGCGGCCTCGGCGCTGCGAACGATGGCGCTGGTCTTCGGTTTGTTCGTCATCGTGCTGGGCACGCTGCAACTGCTCGACGTCGACCTGCGCACCCTGCTGCTCGGCGGTGCCATCACCGGCGTCGTCGTCGGCATCGCCGCGCAGCAGCCGCTGAGCAACTTCTTCGCCGGTCTGGTGCTGCTCTTCGCCCGTCCCTACGTGCCGGGTCAGTTCGTGCGGATCCGTTCAGGTTCCCTCGGCGGACCGTTCGAGGGCACCATCACCTATGCCGGGCTGATCTACACGATCATCGAGACCGACGAGGGCCGGGTCAGCCTGCCCAACGCCGGCCTGCTCGCCAGCGCGATCGGCCCGGTGCCGCGGCCCCCGATGGAACCCGACCCCGACTCGCAGCTCTAATTGAGCTGCGCTCCTCGCTCGCCTTCGGCATCACCACAAGGCTCCGCACGAGCTAGCGCCGACTTCAGGTCAGCTCGGCAGGCCCATACCCGGCGGCAGTTCAAGTGCGTGCACGATGTGCAATCGCTGGGTCGGGCGGGTCAGCGCGACATAGAGGTCGTTGAGGCCGCGCGCCGACTCGGCGATTATCTCGGCCGGCTCGAGCACGATCACCGTGTCGAACTCCAACCCCTTCGCGTCACGCACTGTGAGCACCGAGATCGGCGCGCCCAGTCCGCCCGCGCCGACCGCGACCTCGCCCGGCGGTAGCGCGGCCGCGATGATCGCGCTGGCCCGGGTGTGGGCCGCGGCCGAGGTGATCACGGCGATCGTCCCGTCGTCCACGAAGGTCTGCTCGAGGCGGACCACGTCGACCAGCTCGCGTGAGGTGGCCGGGTCGACGTGCCGGACCCCCTCGGCCATCACCTGGGTATAGGCCGGCTCGTAGCGTCCGATTCGCGCCGACGTGGGCACGCGGACGTTCAGGCCGCCGGCATGCATGACCGCTCCGGCGAGCTCCATGATCTGCTCCGGCGTGCGGTAGTTGACGGTCAGCTCGGCGAGTTCCCATCGGTCCTCGACGTGCGGACGCAGCATTCGCGACCACGAGGTCGCACCGGCCGCCGAGCCGGTCTGAGCCACATCGCCCACCAGGGTCAGCGACCGCGACGGCACCCGGCGCATCAGCAGGCGCCACATCATTGCCGACAGCTCCTGCGCCTCGTCGACCACGACGTGGCCGAACACCCACGAACGGTCGACGGCGGCGCGTTCGGCCACCGATCCGAGCGACGCGGTGCCGACGTAGCGACGAGCCAGCTCCTCGGCGCTGACGAAGTCCTCGCCACCGAAGGTGTCTTGAACCAGACCGGCATAGCGCGCCTCGTCGCGGCGCTCGGCCTCGTCGCGGCGGGCCCCGGCCGTCTGCTTGTCGGCGTCGTCGTCGCCCAGCAGCTCGGCCGCCTCGTCGAGCAGCGCGACGTCGGCGATCGTCCACGGCGCACTGCGCTCGCGGCGCAGCAGCCGGCGCTCGGCCGCGCTCAGCGTCCGGCCGGCTGTCTCCAGCCGCTCGGGATTCGCGTACAGATCACGCAACAGCCGGGCCGGCGTGATCGGCGCCCAGCACCAGTTGACCTCGCGGCGCACGTCGGCCGACTCGTACAGCAGCGCCATCAGGTCGGCGCGCGTCTCGGGATCGAGCTCGAACCCGCGCGCTGCTGCGACCTGTCGGACCAGACCGCGCAGGATCTCGGCCACGAAGCTGACTCGGGCCACATTGTGCGGCCGCCCCGCTGCGGCGGGCCCGGTCGCGGGCCTGGCGTACCGCCGACGGTTCGAGCGCGATGATCGTGCCGTCGACGTCCAGGCGGCGGGGCCGGTCGATGGTGCGCTCACGATCGCGGACGGCCGCGGCGAGCACGCCGACCATCCGCAGATCGCCCTTCAGTGCCGCCGCCCTTGGCTCGTCCACCTCGTCGGTCTCGACCCCGGGGAACAGCTCTCCCGGTGTCGCCATCAGCACGGTGTCGGTCTCGCCCAGTGTCGGCAGCACCTGCTCGATGTAATTCAGGAAGACGCGGTTGGGCCCGACCAGCAGTACGCCCGATCGCGCGATCCGCTCGCGGTTCGTATAGAGCAGGTAGGCCGTGCGGTGCAGCGCGACCGCCGTCTTGCCGGTGCCCGGACCGCCCTGCACAACCAGCACTCCGGCCAGCGGAGCCCGGATCGCGCGGTCCTGATCGGCCTGGATCGTCGCCACGATGTCGCGCATCCGAGCGCCCCGGGCGAGGTCCAGGCTTGCGAACAGCGCGCCCTCACCCAGCACCACGCGACTGCCGTCGATGCCCTGAGCCTCGAAGGCTGCGAGGTCGAGCACCTCGTCCTGCAGGCCGGTGACCGTCCGTCCCGTCGTGGACAGTTGACGCCGCCGCAGCACATCAAGGGGCCGCGCCGCCGTCGCCTGGTAGAACGGCTCGGCGGCGGGCGCGCGCCAGTCGACGAGCAGCTCGGTTCGGCTCGAGTCCGACAGTCCGATGCGGCCGACGTAGCGGCGCTGCCCGTCGAGCAGGTCGAGGCGGCCGAAGCACATTCGCGACTCGACCGAATAGAGCTGGGCGAGGCGCCTCGAGTACAGGGCGACGAACGCCTCACGCTCGGACCGCGACGCGGGGGTATTACTGCTCTGGGCGCCGATCACGCCCTTCAGAGCGACCTCGGTCTGCGCCCGAAGTGCGTCGAGCTGGTCATAGAGTCGCGTGACGTACGCCTGTTCGACGGCGATTTCGGCGGCGAGCGGCGCGGCGGGCTCGCCGTCAAGCATGGCAATGACCTTAGTCCAGACTGGTCGGGTGCCCGACGGTGAGCAGTTTGTGCCGCCCACCGCGGGCCCGCGGTCCAGCGCACTGCGGATCAGCGGCGTCGTTGCGATCGCGCTCATGCTGCGCGCCCCGATCGCGGGGATCGGTCCGATCATCGACGACATCCAGTCCGGACTCGGGCTGGCGCCCGCCGCCGTCTCGCTCCTGACCGCGCTGCCGGTGCTCTGCTTCGGATTCGGCTCGCTCGCGGGGCCGGCCCTCGCCCGCCGCTTCGGCGTCGACGTGAGCCTGCAGCTGGTCGTCGGCCTCCTCGCCGCCGGGCTGATCGTGCGGGTGCTGGCCGGACCGGTGCTGCTCTACGCCGGCACCATTCTGTCGGGTGGCGCGATCGCGGTGACCAACGTGCTGCTGCCGCGCCTCGTGAAGCAGGACTTCGCCGACCGGGCCGGGCTGGTCACCGGGCTCTATACCGCGGCGATCGGGGTTTCCTCGGCGGTAGCCGCGTTGATCGCGGTACCCCTAGAGACGTGGACGGGCCATGGCTGGCGCGGATCGCTGCAGGTCTGGGGCTTCGCAACCGTCCTCGCCTTCGCGGTGTGGTCATCGCAGCTCAGGCACCGTGACCGTCGCCCGTCCGTGGTTACGGACACGATCCCCGCACGGACTCTGCTGCGCAATCGCCGGGCCCTGGCGCTGAGCGGCTTCATGGGGTTGCAGTCGCTCAGCTTCTACGTCTGCCTGGCCTGGGTGCCGTCGCTGTTGCGCGACGCCGGCTATTCGCATGGGGCCGCCGGCGCGTACCTCTCGCTGCTGACCAGCCTCGGCATCCCGATGGCAATCATCGTCCCGGCGCTGGCCGGGCGCCGAACGGACCAACGTGTGTGGGCGGTCGGCCTCACCACGCTCGTCGGCCTCGGCTTCCTCGGCCTGCTGATCGCCCCGGCGAGCGGCACCTACGTGTGGGTCGCGCTGCTCGGGATCGGCACCGGCGCGACCTTCCCGCTCGCCCTGCTGATGATGGTGCTGCGAGCCAGCACGCCGATCATCGCCGGCCAGCTCTCGGCCATGTCGCAGAGCATCGGCTATTTCATCTGCGCGATCGGCCCATTCGCCGTGGGCGTGCTCCACGATGCCTTCGACTCGTGGCGGCCGCCACTGACCCTGATGCTGGTACTGGTCTGCGCGCAGGCGATCTCGGGCGTTTATGCGGGACGGACCGGGCTGGCCGCCTGAACCGTCGCCGCGGCCGCGGGTGTACGACTGCCCCGCGGCATCAAGGCTGCGCCCGCGGTGAGCAGGGCCGCGCCGATAGCTACTGCGACGAACACGTGATGCGTGCCCACGATCAGGGCAGCGCGAGCGACCGGGTCGGGATGCTTCGACGGCGTATTCGCACCGATCGAGGCATTGGCGATGGCGCCGAATACCGCCACCCCGAGCGCGCTTCCGATCGAACGGAAGAACAGGTTGGCCGAGGTGACGACGCCGCGCTCGCTCCAGCCGACGCTGGCCTGGGCCGCGATCGTGGTCGGCGATGCGGTCAGCCCCATGCCGACGCCGATGAGGAAACACACCGCCCCGACGTGCAGGATCGACGAGGACGAATTGACCAGCGCCAGCAGCACGCAGCCAACTGTCGCGATGGCGCCGCCGAGCATCGCGCAGCTGCGAAAGCCGACCCGCGTGTAGATCCGTCCGGCCACCGCCGACGACAGCGGCCAGCCGAAGGTGAACGCCCCGACCGCGAGCCCGGCGACCAGCGGACCGCTGCCAAGCACGTCTTGTACGAAGGTGGGCACGTACGAACTCAGCCCGAGCAGGATCGCGCCGACGAACAACGACGCCAGGCTGGTCGTCGCCAGCAGCCGTCGCCTGAACACCCACAACGGCAGCGTCGGCTCGGCCGCGCGGCGTTCCGCGAAGACAAAGGCAATGAGCAGCAGGATCCCACCGACCGGCACCCCGATGCCGCTGGACGAGGCCCATGGCCAGGCCTGACCACCTTCGAGCACGCCGAGAATGACCAGGGTGCTACCGGCCGTCAAGAGAATTGCACCGGCATAGTCGATGCGTGGGCGGCGCTTTTCGAAGGACTCCTTGAAGTTCTTGCTGAACATGAAGACGGCCAGGGTACCGACCGGGATATTGACGAAGAAGATCCAGCGCCAGGAGACGTACTCGGAAAATACGCCACCCAACGTCGGGCCGATGATCGAGGAAATGGCCCACACACTCGCCAAGTAGCCCTGGACCCGAGCCCGCTCGGCGACCGAATACGTGTCGCCGGCGATTGTGATCGACATCGGGCCGATTGCGCCCGCGCCGATGCCTTGCAGCACCCGGAACCCGATCAGCGAACCCATGCTCCAGGCGGCACCACACAGGATCGAACCGAGCAGGAACAGTCCGACGCCGAACAGCATGACCGGCTTTCGGCCGAAGATATCGGCGACCCGGCCGTACACGGGCGCCGTGACCGCTTGGGCCAGCACGTAGGTAGAAAAGAGCCAAGGAAAGTTCGAGAAACCACCGATGCTGCTGACGATGGATGGAACGGCGGTCGAGATGATCGTCGAATCGATCGCGACCAGCGTCGAACAGAGCATCAGCGACATCAACAACGGGCCGCGTTCCGATCGGAACCCGACGCCGCTGCTGCTCACGTCTAGCCAGTCTGCCAGTCGGGGCCGCCGGCGAATCGGCCGGTTGGTCGATCCGGGTCTGAGCGTTAGACCCGGACGATGTAGACGAGCGCTACTACGGCCGAGGTCGCGCCCGCGAGCAGCAAGACGATATCTGTCCAACGCGATCGTGTACCGATCAGGATCAGCACCGACAGGCCCCAGGCCTCGACGGTCGCCCGTAGGAACTGAACGTCGACCGACCAGTTTCGCAAGGTCAGAGCGACGACGATCGCCGCCGTCGCCGCGGACCCTTCGGCGAATGTCTTCGAACTCTGCCGGTTTATCAGCACCCAGATCGCGGCGCCCATCAACAGGACCAGCACAATGCGCTCGCCGAGGTACATCACCCCGGCGGCTCGATCGGTGACCTGTCCGGTGGTCAGTCCGTCCAGGAAACCGGTGATGATGCCAAGCACCGGAGTGCCCGAATTGTTACTCGGGCCGAGAAGGATGGGCAAGTTCGAATGCCACTGGTGCGCCACCCAGAACTGCCAGCCCAGCTCGACGCCGATCGGCATGAGCAGCCAACCCCGTCCCCACCGAACCGGACGATCCGAGCCGCGCCGACATCCGGCCACGACGAGCCATAGCGTCTCGAGCACCAGCCCGCCGACGATGACCAGCGAGGTCTCGCGGGCGAGCGCGGCGACGGTCAACGCGATCGCGCACCAGAACCAGCGGCCACGACGGGCCGCCAGCAGCGCGAGCAGGACGCCGGCCCAGGCCACCGGCTCGGTCAGATCGCGTCCCAGCGAGATCGGTAAGCAGGCGGGCACCGCCAGGACCAGTGCATAGATCAGCGGACGGGCGGTCCCGGCGCAGAGGTAGCGCGCTGCGACCACAGCGATGACGACGGCGGCGCCGTTGACGACCACGATCGCGAGCGCCGTGCTGACTCCGGGCAGGCCGGCCACGATGTGCGCCAGGAGCGCGGTGGCGATGCGCTGCTGGCGGTACGGGGCGTTGTCGAGGGTGATCCCGTGCGCAGTGAAGGCACGGGTGAACGGATCCAAGGCGAGCCGGTAGACGAACTCGCCGTCATAGCCGGTGTGATAGCTGCGCAGCCCCGGAGTCCCCGCCGCGGTCGAGGGCGGCCCGGCCACCGGGAAGCCGCTGAGGCCGTGGGTGACGATCGATCGCAGCGCCACGAAGACCGCGACCCCGGTGGCGGCGATCACCGCAAGGCGGACGGGTCGGACCTCACCAGCTGCTGCGCGCGTCTTATCCGATTGCTGGATCGCGGCGCTCATCGGCTTCGATCGTGCCCCGGCCACCTGGGAGCTAACTGTCAGTAGCACCGGCCCAGCCGTGAAACCGATCACCTTCCCGATCACGAATCGATATGCAGCAGGGACATCTCTTGCGAAACGGGGAGTCGCACGATGGCGCTGATCAATGCTGCTCAGGCCGCTCTGAGGCGGCGAGCGCGACGTCGACAGGCACGCGAACAGCTCGAAGATCGAGAACTGGACGCCTTCTTGTCGGCGCTCCGCTCGTCCCGGGCGGGCTCAAGACCGCCACCCTCGGTACCGGTGCGGTCGCGGCTGGCGCCGATGGATCAAGACCCGTCGGATCGACCCGACCGATGAGCATTCAGCCACCCGAGCCGGTCGTGCCGCCCGATCCGATCGAACCGGAGCCGAACGATGCCGTCGGCGCGCTGCTGGTGCAGATCGCGGCCGGTGACCATGACGCCCTGGCCGCGTTGTACGCCCAGACGTCGGTCGAGGTGCGCCGAACGATCAGCACCCTGCTGCGCAGCGCCGAGCAATCCGAGGAGGTCGCGCAGGAGGTCTACCTGCAGATCTGGCTCAGCGCGGCGGCCGCCTTCGCACCGGCGCTCGGCAACGGCCGCGGATTCATCCTGGCGCTCGCGCGGCGCCGCGCGATCGACCGGATCCGCGCGGTCGAGCGCGCGCGTCGCCGGGACTCGACCTGGACCTCGGACCTCGCTGACGACCTGGCGGCCGAGTACGACTTCTCCGACGTCGCCGTCGATCGAATCCACCTGCAGACCGCGCTCCGTGCGCTGGGGGATCAGGCCCAGACGATCCTGGCCGTCTATTACCGGGGTCTGAGCTACAAGGAGGTGGCCGCGCAGCTCGGGGTGACCGTCGTCGCGGTGAAGAACCGCCACCAGCGGGCGCTGATCGCGCTGCGCCGGCTCGTCACCTAGTGCTGCGCGGTCGCCCGCTCAGGATCGGCCGGTGATTGACGGTCGTTACGTTGAGTGGCTGATTGAGCCACGTAGCGCAGTCGGGCTCACGCGCTAGGGCGCGACGGAACCAAAGCCACCTGGACGGCCCGATACGGTCAGCCCGAGCCACAGAGCCCATCTCAGCGCACTGAATCTGGATCTTTCGGGATTTCGTGTGCGTCGAGTCACGCTCGGTCACCCAGAGTCGACAAGAATTACTTTCCGTGGAAATATGATCCTCGTTAAGTAGGGCAGCGGCTCGGCCGCCCGCCCAGTGACTGCTCGGGGGGAAAGCGCTATGCACGCCGGCACGAAAGATATCCGCAGGCGCGGTCACAACCGCGCCCGGACCTTCAGGATCCTGCCGATCGCCGGACTACTGCTTGCGGCCGCGCTCAGCGTCTCAGCCTGCTCGTGGCAGACGCTGAGCATGAGCGCGTCCGTCAACGGTCCCGTGAAGGCCACCGCAGTCAATCCGTCGAGCGCTTCGACGAGCCGATCGGCGAGTGCGGGCGGGTCAGCCGCGAAAGCGACGGCAAAGTCCACCGGTTCAGTCAGCATGACGGTCGCGGCCCCGCTACCGCTGGTCCGGGGCGCACTGGCCTCGGGTTCGGCCGTGCACATCCTGTCGGCCGGCTCGCGCAACCTCGTGGTCAATTACTGGACGACCCAGAACGTCGGCACCTGGACGTCCAACCTGTCCGTCCCGATCAACGTGTCGGCCCACATGGAGGACAGCGACACCGCGCACGCGGTCGAGGTCACCCAGTTCAAGGCGACCTTGGCCACCGACGCGTCCGCCAATGTGATCACGCTGATGGACGACAACGGCCAGTTCGTGATCACGCCGCCGTACTCATACGGGAGCGTCCTGATCATGCCGGCCGAGCCGGCGACGGCGCACAGCGCCACCATCAGCGTCCAGTTCGATCTGCTAATCGAGACGGCACCCAAGTCGGGCCAGTACTTCCGCCAGACCGTCCTCGACACACTCGTCATCTCCTTCGTCGCGCAGCCAGCGGTCACCGCCGTCGCTGCGGCGACCCCGTCAGCCGCCCAGACCCAGGGAGCCCAGTCATGACCGACGTCCTCATTCCGCGCGCAGTGAACGTAAAGACCGCGACCATCACCGCCATCCCGGCCCATTCGGGCACCGCGATCGGACCGCAGCTACTCACCCGGGCGATCACCGCCGGACGGGCACTGGCGGGCATCACCACCGTCCCCGGCCAGCAGCTCGAGCCGATAGTCGACCGGCGCCGCCACGCGACTATCGCCGCCGTCATCCCCTGCTACAACGAGCAGGACACGATCGAGGCCGTCCTGAAGTCGTTGCTGGCCCAGACGCGGCTGCCCGACGTGATCTACGTCGTCGTCAACAACACCGACGATGACACGATCGAGATCGCCGAACGATTCCGCGGCCGGCACCGGCGGGCGATTCGCGGCGTCGAATTCACCACCACGGTCGAGGTCCACGACATGGGCTCGAACCCCGACAAGAAGGTCGGCGCGCTCAACTACGGCTACCGGCTGGCGCGCGGCTACGACTTCATTCTCGGCGTCGACGGCGACACCGTGCTCGACCGCAAGGCCGTCGAGTCGCTGGAGGAGGAGATGATCGACGACCCTCGCATCGGTGGTTTGTCGGCCATCTACTCGATCGACTACGACTCGGTCTCGGGACCGATGGCGAAGTTCCTGGTCGCGGGGCAGCGGGCCCAGTTCGCCGGCTTCAACATGGACAACCTGATGCGCGGCCGCAACATGGCGGTCCTCGGTGGGCAGTGCTCGCTCTTCTCGGTCCGCGCGCTCGAGGCCGTCATGCAGCACTACCACCAGAACGCGCCGTGGGTACGCGACTCCGAGGTCGAGGATTCGCTGCTGTCGCTGCAGATCAAGAAGGTCGGCTTCTCGACCAAGATCAGCGCCCGCGCCCGCGCCAACGTGGGCGGCATGGCCACGATGCGAGCGCTGCATTCGCAGCAGGTCAAATGGAACTTCGGTGGCATCGATCTGATGTGGCCGGGTCAGCGCGGTAACACCAAGGGACAACCGTTCCACCCGAACCTGCGCCTGCGCTGGTTCGAGAACATCTCGATGGTCATGAACGTCGGCACCCGATTGGCGTTCCTGCTCCTGCTGGCGGCGGCCCTCGACATCCATGCGTTCGTGTTCAATCCGATCTGGCTCATTCCGCCGGTCGTCGCGTCGATGCTGAACCTGCGCATGGCGTTCGCGATGCGCGACAAGAAGCCGCTCGACATCATCTACGCCGTGTTCTTCCTGCCGGCCGAGTTGTACACCTGGATCCGGATGGGTCACTTCACCGCCGCCTGGGTGCAGTTCTTCGCCCGGGTCGACAAGGACAACTGGGCCGCGCAGGCGAAGGCCGAAAAGGGCCGCGGCAACAGCCACATCTGGCCGGCGATCGTCGCCGCCACCGTCTTCGGTGTGCTGATCTACGCCTGGACCCAGCAGGCCATCAGCGTGCAGTCGGCGATCCTGTCCGTCGGCTGGCCGATGCTGTACATGATCACGGTCCTGCAGACGCTGTTCATGCTCAAGAAGCTCGTCCGTCGCCACCGCGGCTTCCAGGTCTGACCCCCGCTGCCCCGGCGTCGAACTACTTCGTCGGCCCGACTTGAGGCTCGACCGTGATCGGCATATAGAAGGGCATCAGCCCACCTCCATTGCCGGGCACGGTGTGAGCGTGAACGTCGGAGTAGCTGACCAAGTTGTCGCCGCGAAGCGCACCCGCAACGAGAACCGCGACCGCCCCTAGCAATAGACCAAGCGGCGGCAGGTAGCGACGGACGTTCCTGACCACGTCCACAACGTAGTCCGCTGCCTACTACCGCGTCATCGTGGCCGCGCACCGAGGACCCACCCGGACGCCGAATTCACGCGACTGGCAGGGTGCGGTCGGTGACCACGGGCCCTACGTCCTACCGACGCGGGCTGATCTCGCTCACCATCGCTGGTGTGCTGTGGGGCAGCATCGGCCTGGTCGTGCGGCTGCTCGAGGACCGCGGTATGTCAGCCATCGCGGTCGCGTTCTGGCGGTTCGTCTGCGCGTGCGTGGTGCTGCTGCCCCTGATCGGTCGCTCGCGGCTCCGCGCGCTCGCCGACGATGCTCGGCACTCGGGCCGAGTCGGCGCCGTCGCGCTCGGGTCGGCCGCTTTCCAGCTGCTGTACTTTCTCGCGGTCCGCGACGTCGGCGTAGCTGTCGGCACGCTGATCGCGTTGGGGCTGGCGCCAATCGCCACCACCGCAGCCGAGTCGCTCGCCGCACGAACCCGGCCCGCAGCCCGCACATCGCTGGTGCTGGGGCTCGCCGTGACCGGCCTGGTGCTAGTAACCGCCGTGGGCTCCTCCACCCTTCAGGTCGCCCCGCGACCCGCCCTCGGGTGTGGTCGAGGCGGTGCTGTCAGGGCTCATGTATGCCGCGAGCACCACGTGGAGCGCGCCACTATCGACCCGGCTCGAGCCGACGTCGATCACCTTCGCCACCAGCCTCGCCGGCATGCTGGTCCTGCTGCCGGTGGTCGCCATCGCGGGGTGGCATGCTCCCGATACGGTGCCTCAGATCGGCGGGACGGTCTGGCTCGGGCTGGTCACGTCGGTGGTCGCGTACGGGTTGTTCTACTCGGGCCTGCGTTCGACCCCTGGCAGCATCGCCATGATCGTCACGCTGCTCGAACCGGTGGTCGCCGTCTTCCTGGCCGCCCTGCTGCTGCACGAACCGCTGACCGTCGCGAACGTCCTTGGCGGCGCGCTTATTGCTTACGGCCGTGGCAGCGCTTTATCTGAAGCCGCGGGCCTCGCCGGATATCAAGCTGAGACCGCTAGAGGCGCGGGTCGGCCGGGGCGGGCTGAACGTAGGTTGCCGAGGAATACCCGGCCGTGGGAGCGGGCGCCCCGTAAGCGACCGGAGCACCCTCGCTGCGGTAGGTGACATCGGTACGACGACGGGTCGTCATGAACGCCAGCGTGATCAGCGCACCGACCGCTCCGACGATCATCAGGATGACCCCGATGGTTCCGAATTGACGCCGTGGTTGTACTGCGGAGTGATCGCAAATCTCAAAATCGCCCCGATGGCAATCAGTACAAGACTTCCGCCGATCCGCATGCTGCGTCTCCTATGAGAGGTGGTCTCACGAAGTACATCTTCAGCGAAGTTCTACCCACGACCTGGCGTCGAGTAACGAATTCGGCCTCACCAAAACACAACAGCTGGCGCGGCAGATATCGATGGCGTCATTTGCACTAATTTGCCCACGGATGCGGTCGATGAATGAGTGTGACCTCTCTCGGGTGGACCCTCGACGGTGTCAGCTCGCTCCGTAGGGGCGTTCGTCGGCTGGATCGGGCGCCTGCTCTCGTTCCTGCCCAAAGGACGGCGGCTGCCGGACCACGTCTGGGCGCGTCGCCACCACGGGCTGGTCGACCTTGTCTGGCTACAGATACCGCTGCTCATGATTTTTGCCGCATACGAGGACTTCTCGCTCGCGCGGGCGGGTGCGGTCTGCTCACCGCTGATACTTGCCGGCGCGATCGCGGTATGCCACTCGATTGCCCCGCTGGATTCGCTCCGCGAGCGTGGCGCTCGGTCTGGTCGGCGGCGCCTCCGTTCTCGTTTACCTGTCCGGCGGTGCGATCGAGGCGCACTTCCAATACTTCGTCGTCATCGCGTTCCTATCCCTGTACCAGGAATGGATGCCGTTCCTGATCGCGATCGGGTTCGTGCTGGTCGAGCACGGCATCGTCGGCGTCATCGATCCCCGACGCGGTCTACGACCACGACCTGATGCCGGGCATGGCCGAGGACCCATGGAAGTGGGCCATCATTCACGCCGGATTCCTGCTGGTCGCGGGCTTCGCAAACATCCTGGCCTGGCGGCTGACCGAACACGAAGCACTGCACGACGCGCTGACCGGGCTGCCGAACCGGGTGCTGTTCCTCGACGCGGTCGAGCGGGCGTGCGAAGGCCGCACCCGACGCTACGCGGTGCTGTTCATCGACCTGGACAACTTCAAGGACGTCAACGACGGATTCGGCCACGAGAGCGGCGACCAGCTGCTGCGGGCGATCGCCACCCGGCTCGGCGGCGCCGCGCGCCAGGGCGACGTGATCGCCCGACTCGGCGGCGACGAGTTCGGCGTGCTGCTGCACGGCAGTGCGAACGCACGGCCGACGCCACCGGCGCGGCGCAGCGTTATCTGGCCGTCTTCGCCGAACCGTTCACGCTCGGCGGGCTGTCCGCTCATCAGCACGGCCAGCATCGGCATCGTCCTCGCCGATGACGAGTCGCGCACCGCCACCGAGCTGATGCGCAACGCCGACCTGGCGATGTACGACGCCAAACGGCGCGGTGGCGCCCAGGTCGTCGACCTATCGTCACGACATGCACCAGGCCGTCGTCCATCGAGCGAACTTCGAGGCCGAGATGCGCACGGCCCTCGTCAGCGAGCAGTTCGTGGTGCATTACCAACCGCTGGTCAGTGTGAGCACCGGCGAGATCGTCGGCAACGAAGCCCTCGTCCGGTGGCAGCACCCGACCCGCGGACTGATCCCGCCGGTGCGATTTCATCCCGCTTGCCGAGCATGTCCGGCCTGATCGTGCCGCTGGGTCGATGGGTACTACGCGTCGCGTGCCAGCAGACCGCGGCATGGCACGCCGAGCATCCCGACCGTCGGCCGCTGACCGTCTCGGTCAACCTGTCACCCCGTCAGCTCGCCGATCGCGAGCTGCTCGACACGGTCGTCACCGCGCTGAGCGACGCCGACCTCGACCCGCGGTACCTCTGCCTCGAGATCACCGAAGGCGCCGTCATCAAGGACTTCGACGGCGCACTGCCGAAACTGCGCGCGCTCAAGAACCTCGGCGTCACCCTCGCCCTCGACGACTTCGGCACCGGCTACTCGTCGCTGAGCTATCTGCGCCAACTTCCCGTCGACTCGCTCAAGATCGACCGCAGCTTCATCACCGATCTGACCGCCGGCGCGATTACCGCATCGTCAGCGCGATCATCGACCTCGCCCACGCGCTCGGCATGTCGGTCACCGCCGAGGGGTCGAGACCGAAGAGCAACTCGCCCTGCTACGGACGATGGCCAGCAACCTGGCCCAAGGCTTCCTGCTCGGAAAACCCATGCCCGAGGACGAGATGGGTCAGATCCTGGACGAACAAGATTCGACGAACCACGCCAAACCGAATGGCCGGACGAGCGCGGCGCCGCACGCGTCAGCCGGGCGAGACGGGGATGTGCGCAACCTCATCATTGGTGCGCCCGAAGGGATTCGAACCCCTAACCTCTTGATCCGTAGTCAAGTGCTCTATCCGTTGAGCTACGGGCGCAGTGGCCACTCGAAGATCGAGCGGCCGACGCCGTTCATCTTCGCATGCGGACGCACGCCGGCAGAAATCCACCCGGGCTCCGACCGCGACATCTGGTGTCCGGCCCCGCAAAATGCGCGCGCCCACCACAATCTTGACCAAGAAATGCGGCATGATCGACTTTCCGCCTAGCAACCGCGGTGACTAGGACACAGTTCAGTAGTCGAATGTTTAGCCTGCCGAACTGTGCCGGCTAGATGAGGTTAGGGTCCCTTCATGAACGCGCAGATCACGGCAGCTCGACGAAGTAGCTAACTGGGACGCGATCGCGCTGGGTTTCATGCACACGCAGCGTCGCCTACTGGCCTCGATCGAGGCCGAAGGCCTGCCCGGCGCGTCCTTCGAGGCGCTGCGTCTGCTGCTGGCCAGCGACGATCGCCGGATGCCGATGAGCCGGCTGGCCCGCGACCTGGCGATGACCGCCGGCGGCCTGACGAAGCTCGCCGACCGGCTCGCCCGCGACGGCCTGATCGACCGCCGCAACTCCTCCGACGACCGCCGCGTCGTCTACGCCGCCCTGACCGAGAAGGGCGCCGAGCTCGCGACCCGCACCCTCGAGATCTACCGGGCGGGTCTGCGTGAGCACGTTCTGAGCGTGCTGTCGCCGACCAAGCTGCAGCGAACTGGCCGACGTGATGCGCACCCTCGACGAGCTGCACGCCGACGCCGTGGCGGGCGACGAGCTCGAGCTGACGACGCGCGACCCGGCCGCGCCCGAGCGGCGCAGCCGCAACCGCTGAGACCTGCCGGTCTACTTGCGGATGCAGCTCGCTAGCCGAACGCGAACAACATTGGCGGAGGCTCCGGGATTCGAACCCGGGATGGGCTTTAGACCCAAACCGCATTAGCAGTGCGGCGCCATAGACCGGACTAGGCGAAGCCTCCAACTGAAACGGGCCGACGCGGACCCAGCGCCACAGCCTACAAGCTCGCCGCCCGTGGGCGGACACCGCCGTTGGCTAACCGGCACTGACCCGGCTGACGCCGATCGAGTGCGCTCAGCACTCGATGACGTTGACCGCGAGACCGCCGCGCGAGGTCTCCTTGTACTTGGACTTCATGTCCGCACCGGTGTCGCGCATCGTCTTGATCACCTTGTCGAGGCTGACGACGTGCTCGCCGTCGCCGCGCAGCGCGATCCGCGACGGCGTTGATCGCCTTGACCGCGCCCATCGCGTTGCGCTCGATGCAGGGCACCTGCACCAGGCCGCCGATCGGGTCGCAGGTCAGCCCGAGGTTGTGCTCCATGCCGATCTCGGCCGCGTTCTCGACCTGCGCCGGCGTGCCGCCCATGACCTCGCACAGCGCGCCGGCCGCCATCGAGCAGGCCGACCCGACCTCGCCCTGGCAACCGACCTCGGCGCCCGAGATCGAGGCGTTCTCTTTGTAGAGCACGCCGATCGCGCCGGCCGCGAGCAGGAAACGGACCACCCCGTCGTCGGACGCGCCCGGGCACGAAGCGGGTGTAGTAGTGCAGCACCGCCGGCACCACGCCGGCCGCGCCGTTCGTCGGCGCGGTGACGATCCGGCCACCGGCGGCGTTCTCTTCGTTGACGGCGAGCGCGAACAGGTCGACCCAGTCCATCACCCGCAGCGGATCGGTCGAGTACGGATCGGCCGACCAGGTTGGCGTGCAGCTCGGGCGCCCGGCGCCGGACCTTCAGCCCGCCCGGCAGCATGCCGGTGGCCGCGCAGCCGGCCCGCACGCACTCCTGCATCACCGACCAGATCCGAAGCAGCTCAGCCCGGATCTCGTCCTCGGTGCGGCCGGCTCGCGACAGTTCGTTGGCCAGCATCACGCCGCTGATCGGCAGTCCCGTCTCGGCGCAGCGCTCGAGCAGCTGGGCGCCGGTCGTGAACGGCAGCGCCAGCGGGGTGTCGTCGGGCTTGATCCGGTCAGCCCCGGTGGCCGTCTCGTCGACCACGAACCCGCCGCCGACCGAATAGAAGGTGCGCTCGCTCAACACCGCGTCGTCGGCGTCGAACGCGGTGAAGCGTCATCCCGTTCGGATGGAACGGCAGGCTCGTGCGCCGGTTGAAGACCAGGTCGTCCTTGGTCAGCGCCACCTCGCGCTGGCCGAGCAGATCCACCGTGGCCGATTCGCGGGCGGCCGCGACGCGTTCGCCGACGGTGGCCACATCGACCGTCTCGGGCCGCTCGCCCATCAACCCGAGCGTCACCGCGCGGTCGGTGCCGTGGCCGCGTCCGGTCGCGCCGAGCGATCCGATAGAGCTCGGCGCGCACCCGGACGACCCGATCGAGGTCGCCGCGCTCGAGCAGGCCCAGGGCGAATGTCCGGGCCGCTCGCATCGGGCCGACCGTGTGCGAACTGGACGGCCCGATGCCGATCGAGAAGAGATCAAAGACGCTGACGGGCATACCGCCAGTGTGCTCCGGAACGGTCTAGACGGCGGTGACGGTCACATCGATGTTGCCGCGGGTCGCCTTCGAGTACGGGCAGAACTCGTGGGCGAGGTCGGCCAGCTCCTGCGCCTTCGCCAGGTCGAGGTCCGGGATGTGCACCTGGAGCGCGACCGACAATCCGAAGCCGCCGTCATCGGATGGTCCGAACGACACGGTCGCCGTCACCGTGGACGCCGAGGTGTCGATGTCCTGGGTCTTGGCCCGGTTGGCCATCGCACCCTGGAAGCAGGCCGAGTAGCCGGACGCGAACAGTGTCTCGGGGTTCGCGGTCGGCTCGGACTTGGTGCCCGGCTGGGCGAGGTCGAGGTCGATCACGCCGTCGGCGCTGGTGACGTGCCCCGCCCGTCCACCGATTGCCGTTGCTGATGTCGTGTACGCGACCTTCGTCAATGTGATTGCCATGAGCCCGATGCTACGCACGCCAGGTCAGCGCCAGTGGGGAGCCGGTGTTGGATGGAGCTGTGACTTCAGTGCGCCGAACCCCGTCCCACTCGGTGACCGTGACGGCAACGGCGACGCTCACGCCGCGAATGCGCCGGATCACCCTGCAGGGCGATTCGCTGTTGGGTCTGGAGGTGGGCGCCGGCCCAGGACATCGAGGTGATCCTGGTCGAGCCGACCGGCACCCGGGTCAAGCGGCGCTACACGATCCGAGCAGCCCGTCCCGAGCTGGGCGAGATCGACGTCGACGCGCTGGTGCACGGTCACGGACCGGGCGGGCGCTGGGCCGGCTCGGCCGCGGTCGGGAATCAGCTCGACTTCCTCGGACCCCGTGGGCACCTCGAGCTGCGGCCGGCCGGCTGGCACCTGTTCGTGGTCGACGAGGCGGCCCTGCCCGCGGCCGCGTCGATCATCGAGGCGCTGCCGGCGGGCGAACCGGCGGTCGTGATTGCCGAGGTGGGCGATGAATCCGACCAGGTCGAGCTCGGTCCGGCTGACGGTGACCTGGCTGCATCGCGGCGACCGCGGGGCGGGCGGTTCGGACTTGCTCGTCGCCGCCCTGGCCGAACTGTCCCCCCGTCCGGACGGACGGGCCTACCTGCTCGGCGAGAGCCGGGCGATGGTGGCCGTTCGGCCGTCCGTCGAGGCGCTCGGCATCCCGATCGAGCGGATGTACGTGAAGGGATACTGGAACCTCGGCCGCGGATCGCGGCAGATACCACCGGCCTGACCGGCCCGGCGCCTACCCGGACTGACCGGCCCGCTTATCCGGTCGCGATCAGGTCCTTGATCACCGTGCCGGCTGCGCCCCGGACGGACGCATCGTGGCCCAGCCCCGACACGGTGACCTCGACCGGCGCCCATTCGCGGCTGATGACCCGGCGGTCCAGCTCAGCCCTGATCGGCTCGACCAGCCACTCGCCCAGGCGCGCGTAGAGGCCGCCGAGCAGTACCACCGGCACGTCCACGACGTTGATGAAGCCGGCGATCGCGATCCCCAGCGCCGTGCCCGCGTCGGCCAGCGCCCCTAGCGTCCGTCCGTCACCCGCGACCGCGCGCCGGCGAAGTTCGGCCACCGCGCCGTCGGGGTCGGCCAATCGGGTGCTCACCACACTGCGTTGATCGATACTGTGCCGATCAATCAAGCAAGCCGCCTCGAGCAGAGCCTCCTGCCCGGCGAACTGCTCGAGGCACCCATTCGCGCCACAGCCGCACGGCGGACCGGCCGGATCGACGACCACGTGACCGAGTTCGCCGGCGTGGCCGTGCACGCCCCGGTAGAGCTGACCGTCCAGGACGACCCCGGCACCGACGCCGATCTCGCCGGAGACGAGGACGAAGTCGCGGGGGTGCGGCTCGTCGCCGAACCACAGTTGCGCCAGAGCGGCCAGGTTGGCTTCGTTGTCGACCGTGACCGGCAACCGCAGCGCCTTACCGAACGCTCCACCCAGGTCGACCGACTGCCAGCCCGGCAGATTGGGCGCACGCCGCAGGACTCCAGCCGAATCGACCAGTCCGGCGACCCCGACGGAGGCGGCCACCACGGTCAGGCCCGCTGCCTCGGCCTCAGCGCGAACGCTCTGGGCAAGCGCGATCGCTCGATCGACCCCCGACGCGGGCGTCGTCAGCCGGTTGTCGACGACCTCGGTCCGCAACGCACGGATCTGGCCGGTCAGGTCGAGCACGCAGGCCGAGATGTAATCGACGTTGACCTCGACGCCGAGGCCGGCCGGTCCATTCGCGTTGAGTATCAGCGGGCTGCCGGGGCGTCCACGCGCACCGCGATCCGGCGACAACTCGGCCAACAGGTCGGCCTCGAGCAGCTCGTCGACCAGGCCACTCACGGTGGCCCGGGTCAGCCCGGTAGCCAGGGCGAGTTGGGCCCGCGACTGCCGCGGCGATTCGGCGACCTGGCGCAGTACGAGCGCGCGATTGTGCTGGCGAACGGTGTGCTGCCCGGCGGGCGCGCTCACTGCTGTGCGGCCGTCATCTCGCGGACCTCGGCGTAGCGTTCGCGCACCGCCGGGGTCGGCTCGGCCTCGTAGGCTCGGTCGCGCCGACCGGCCAGGTCGGCGGTTCGCCCGTGCCGGCGAGCACCCAGGCGGCCTGCCGGGCGGCGCCGTCGGCGACGTACTCACCCGGTTCGGGCACCGACGACCGGCCGGCCGAGGATCGCCGGCGCCAGCTGACGGACGGCCTGCGATCGCGCGCCGCCGCCGATCAGGATCACGCGGTTCATCTCGACGCCGAGCGCGCTCATCGCGTCGAGACCGTCGGCCAGCCCGCAGAGCAGCCCCTCGACCGCGGCCCGGGCCAGGTGCGCCGGGGTCGAGTTGTGCAGTCGCATACCGTGCAGCGCGCCGGTGGCGTCGGGGCGGTTCGGGGTGCGCTCACCCTCGAAGTAGGGCACCAGCACCAGCCCGTCGGCGCCCGGCGGGAGCCGACAGCGCCAGCCGCGACAGCTCGTCGTGATCGACGCCGAGCAGGGTGCCGATCGCGTCGAGCACCCGGGCCGCGTTGATCGTCGCGATCAGCGGCAGGAAGTCGCCGGTCGCCGAGGCGAAGCCGGCGACCGTGCCGGACGGGTCGGCGGTCGGCGTCGCGCTGACCGCGCACACCACGCCGGACGTGCCGATCGAGATGATCACGTCGCCGGCGCTCGCGCCGACCCCGAGCGCGGACGCCGCGTTGTCGCCGGAGCCCGGGCCCAGGATGATCCGGCCGTGCTCACCGGCGGTCGCCGCGGGCGCGAGCACCGTCGGGACGCGCGGCTGGCGAACCCATCGCCAGCTGCAGCAGATCGGGGCGGTAGGCCTCGGCGCTCGGCGACCAGTAGCCGGTGCCGCTGGCGTCGCCGCGGTCGGTCACCAGCGCGTCGAGGCCGCGCGCACCCTGCGCGCCCAGTCGCCAGGTCAGGTAGTCGTGCGGCAGGCAGACCGCGGCCGTCCGGGCGGCGTTGGCCGGTTCGTGCGTCGGCCAGCCAGCGCAGCTTGGTGATCGGTGAACGAGGCGACCAGCACCGAACCGACCGCGTCGGCCCAGGCCTGCGGCCCGCCCAGTTCGGCGATCAGGTCGCGGGCGGCCGGCGGCCGAGCGGGTGTCGTTCCACAGCAGCGCGTCGCGGACCACCGCGCCGGACTCGTCGAGGCAGACCATGCCGTGCTGCTGGCCGCCGACCGACATCGCGGCGACGTCGTCGAGACCGCCGGCTGCGGCGATCGCGGTCTGCAGCGCCGTCCACCACGCGGCCGGATCGACCTCGGTGCCGTCGGGATGCGACGCGCGGCCCTGCCGAACCAGGGCGCCCGTCTCGGCGTCGCGGATCACGACCTTGCAGGACTGGGTGGACGAGTCCACCCCGGCGACGAGCGGCATCGACTCGGCCGGTGTTAGCGGGCGCCGAGCAGGTGCTCGAGCGCGAGCTGGTGCAGCCGGACGAAGCCGTAACCGCGCTCGCCCGCGGCCTCGGGGTCGTAGTCCTCGAAGGCGCTGCGGTCGGCCAGCAGGTCGGCGTACGTCTCGCCGGCGCCGAGCGTCGGCGTCGTCAGCGCGGTGACGCCGGCGATCTGCTGCGCCTCGATCACCTCGGGGTCGGCCCGGTAGGACGCGGCCCGGTCGCGCAGCAGCTGATACATCCGCATGTTCGCCGCGGCGCTCTGCCAGACCCCCTCGTAGTTCTCGGTGCGCGAGGGCTTGTAGTCGAAGTGCCGCGGACCGTCGTAGCTCGGGCCGCCGCCGGGCGCGCCGTTCTCGAGCAGGTCGACCAGGAAGAACGCGTTGACCAGGTCGCCGTGGCCGAAGACCAGGTCCTGGTCGAACTTGATGCCGCGCTGGCCGTTGAGGTCGATGTGGAAGAGCTTGCCCGACCACAGCGCCTGCGCGATGCCGGCCATGAAGTTCAGGCCGGCCATCTGCTCGTGCCCGACCTCGGGGTTGACGCCGACCATGTCCTTGTGCTCGAGCTCGTTGATGAACGCGAGCGCGTGCCCGAGCGGTCGGCAGCAGGATGTCGCCGCGGGGCTCGTTCGGCTTCGGCTCGATGGCGAAGCGGATGCCGTAGCCCTTCTCGATCACGTAGGAGGCGAGCAGGTCGAGGCCCTCGCGGTAGCGGTCGAGCGCGGCCTGGATGTCCTTGGCGCCGTCGTACTCGGCGCCCTCGCGGCCACCCCAGAAGACGTAGGTCTCAGCCCCCAGCTCGGCGGCCAGGTCGAGGTTGCGCATCACCTTGCGCAGCGCGTAGCGACGCACGCCGCGGTCGTTGCTGGTGAAGCCGCCGTCCTTGAACACCGGGTGGGTGAACAGGTTGGTGGTGATCATCGGGATGACCAGGCCGGTCTCGGCCAGCGCGTCCTTGAACCGGGCGATCTGCTTGTCGCGCTCGCCCGACTCGGTGCCGAACGGCACCAGGTCGTCGTCGTGGAACGTCATGCCCCACGCGCCGAGCTCGCTGAGCTTGTGCACCGCCTCGACCGGGTCGAGGTGGGCGCGGGTCGGGTCACCGAACGGGTCACGGGCCTGCCAGCCGACCGTCCACAGTCCGAAGCTGAACTTGTCGGCCCGGACCGGCTTGGCTATCTCGTTGGCCTGTGACGCCATTGCGCACCTCGCAGAGTGTATTTGTTTAATGCCTAAACTTATTACCTCTCACGCTAGGCCAGGACGCGCGTTTGGGCAAGATCTAGCTCGAATTGATCGGCGAATTCGTGCTTGCCAGTGCGGCGGCCGTGGTCGGGATGGGCAGCGAAGCGCGGTGACGCGTGATGGCCGACGATGATCATGACGATGCCGGCGAGCGCCCACCCGGCCAGCACGGCCGCGGCCACTGGGGCGCCGTGACCGTTGAAGTAGGCCGTACTGCGCAGCAGGCTCGCACCGGCGCCCGGCGGTAGCCACTGACCTACGTCACGAGCGGCGCCTGGCAGCAACTCGGGCGCCGATGTGACCCCCGAGAACGGGTTACCGATGAAGACCATCAGCACCGCGCTCAGCGCCAGGCCACCGGGGCCGACGAACGCGACGAAGCCGGCGGTCGCGCTGCTCACCGCGAACAGCAACAAGGCCAGCGATGCCCACGTCGCGAAACCGTCCCCCGGCAGCGCACCCAGGAAGGTCTGTGCGATGAGGTAACTGCCCGCGCCCGCCGCCGCACTGATGACCGCGAGGGCCAATAGCTGACGCCAGGCCGGCCGAAGTCCGACGACGACCGCTGCGATCAGCGCGATGATGACGCCGCAGATGGTCAATGGCAGTAGCGCCGAGCTCAGCACCGCACCGCGTGGGTCGTGGCGGGACGTCGGCACGACGTCGGTCGAGGTGACCGCGTTCGGCCGGACTCCGTGCCCAGTGCCGCGCCGGCAGTGGTCAGCATCTGGGCGACGCTCGGGCTCGCGGCGCCGGCGGTCAGGACGTTGACCCGGCCACCGTCCACCACGAACGCGCCGTAGACGTCGCGGTCCTCGATGGCCGTCCGCGCGAGTCGCGGCGTCGGCGTAGCGATGCACGTCGAAGCCACCCGGGGCCGACCTGCGCCAGCCCGCGTTCGACTCGACTCAACCGAGGCGGCCGGGCCGACGACCCCGACCGGTACGTCGCGCGGAGCGATCCGCGCGGCCGGCCAGGCGAAGGCCAGTACCGCCAGGACGATGACGGTCGGGAGGGCGATCGACACGATCGCGATCTGCCGCCAGGGCGGATGGGCAGCGAGCGGGTTCCTCATGGCATCTCCCTAAAAGAACGATCGTTCGTTTTAAGATCGTGCCCCCGTCCTATGGATTTGTCAAGACGAACGTTCGTTTTGTTGTAGGCTCGACCGGTGCCCCGCGTCACCCAGCAACACCGCGACGATCGACGACAGCAGATCCTGGACGCGGCCCGGCGCTGCTTCCTGCGCGACGGCTTCCACGGCACGTCGATGCAGGACCTGTTCGCCGAGGCCGGCCTATCGTCCGGAGCCGTGTACGGCTACTTCGCCAGCAAGGACGAAGTCATCGTGGCGATCGCCGAAGAGAACATGCGCGAGATCGTCGCAATGATCCACACGGTGGCGAAGGAGCAACCCGATCAGTCGATCGGGGCGACGATTGGCCGCCATCTTCGGCATCGTGCGGGACCGTCATGCCAAGGACGGGCTCGCCGGTCTGGCCGTCCTCGTGTGGGCCGAGGCACTGCGCAATGACGAGCTGCGCGGAAAGCTCACCGCGCTGCTCAAGACCCTGCGCGCCGACCTGGCCAAGGCCGTGCGCGAGCGCCAGCGGGCGGGCGATATCACCAGCGATGTGAAGGCCGACGCGATCGCCGGCCTGCTCATCTCGACCGTCCCCGGCTATATCGTCCAACTCGCGTTGGTCGGCCCGGCCGCGGTCGGCCCACTCCCGGGCGCGGCGCTGGCTCTGTGGCCCTAACGCTGGGCGGCATCCACCGTGTCGAGGTAACGACCCAGCGCGTCCATCAGATGTTCGGTGCCCTCGAGCCGGATCGCGCCGGTGTCGAGGTCGTCCAGGTAGGTGCCCTGCTCGGTGAGGATCAGATGCGTCCCGATGTCGTTCGCGAATAGTTCGATCGTGGCGATCGACACCGAGATCCGGCGGCCGTTCATCGTCATGTCATAGCTGTAGACGATGCGCTCGTTGTCGACGATGTCTTGATAGACAGCGTCGTAAGTGAACCCCGTGCCACCGTCGGGGAGTTCGCCCCGCATCGATTCGCGACCGCCGACCCGAAAGTCGATCGGGTGCGGAGCGGGGGTTTCCAGGCCCGGGTCGCCGAACCACTTGACCTTGGCCGCTGAGTCGGCGAAGGCGGCGAACACCCGGGCGGGTGACGCGGCATAGTCTCGCTCGACCACGAAGGTGTCGTGGACAACCGTGCGCTTCATTCGATGGTTCCTTTCGATGGTTCGGACGGTGTCTCCGGCGGCAGTGATTCGAGGTAGGCGTCCAGTCGGTCAAGACGGCGTCGCCACATCGAGCGGCGCGCCGCGATCCAGACGTCGGCGGTGTCGAGCATCTTCACCTCCAGGTGGCAGGTGCGCACCCGGCCGACCTTCTCCGATCGGATCAGACCGCTCGCCTCGAGCACCTGCAGGTGCTGCAGGACGGCCGGCAACGACATCGGCATCGGAGTCGCCAATTCACTGACCGTTGCCGACCGGACGCCGAGCGCCTCGACGAGGGCGCGCCGAGTCGGATCAGCGAGCGCCTGGAATACCTGGTCGAGCTGGGCCGAATTGTTAAGCACAAACTTAAGTATTAGTTCGATCGTCGTGCGTTGTCAACGCGATTTCCGTCATTAGCGAGGCTGTTGGTCGGGGCCCGAGCCGCCGCCGGTGCGACCGCGCAGGTCGATGACGCGCCGGCTCAGCGCCCAGACCCAGTAGCCAATGCCGGCGACCAGGCACATCAGTCCGAACAGCAGCTGGCCGCCGCTGAGGCTCGACGCGGTGAGCTGGTGTACCGACAGCGCGGCGCCGATCCCGATCAGCATGGTGGCGAACATGGCCGCGCTCAGCGTGGAGAGCCGGTGCGCGTCGTAGTCGTCTCTCGCCATGCCACACGGTAACCCGACGTTACGCACGGACGGATCACTAAGGTCGGAGCCATGGATGCCTCCCGTGCGGGCCAGCGCGCCCAGCCGAGTGATCTGATCAACCTGGCCGAGCTGGTCGCGGCGTACTACGACCGTCACCCGGATCCCGCCGATCCGGATCAACGCGTCACCTTCGGCACTTCCGGCCACCGCGGATCGTCGCTCACCACGAGCTTCAACGAGGACCACATCCTGGCCACCAGTCAGGCGATCTGCGAGTACCGGGCGGCCCAGCGCATCGACGGTCCGCTCTACCTGGGCGCGGATACGCACGCCCTGAGCGACCCGGCCACGGCATCGGCGCTCGAGGTCTTCGCCGCCAACGATGTCGCTGTGACCATCGACAGTCGCGACGGCTACACCCCGACGCCGTCGGTCAGCCGGGCCATCATCGCCTACAACGCGGGTCGGACGGACGGGCTGGCCGACGGCGTCGTCGTGACCCCCTCACATAACCCGCCGCGCGACGGTGGCTTCAAGTACAACCCGCCGGACGGCGGCCCGGCCGGTACCGAGATCACCGGCTGGATCCAGGACCGCGCCAACGAACTGCTGGCCGCCAAGCTTCACGGGGTCCGCCGGGTCGACATCGCGGCCGCGCGCCGGGCTGCGCACCGCTTCGACTTCCTCGACGCTTACGTCGGTGCGCTGCCCGGCGTGATCGACCTGGACGCGATCCGGGGCGCCGGCATCCGGATCGGCGCCGATCCATTGGGCGGCGCGAGCGTGGCCTATTGGGGCGAGATCGGTGAGCGCTACGGCCTCGACCTGACGGTGGTCAATCCGGACGTCGACAAGACCTTCGCCTTCATGACGCTCGACTGGGACGGACAGATCCGGATGGACTGTTCGTCGCCGTACGCCATGGCCAGCCTGATCGCGCGTCAGCACGACTTCACGATCGCCACCGGCAACGACACGGACTCGGACCGGCACGGCATCGTCACCCCCGACGGCGGGCTGATGAATCCGAACCACTACCTCGCCGTCGCCATCGAATACCTCTACCGGCATCGCACCGAGTGGCCCGCGACCGCGGCCATCGGCAAGACGCTGGTCAGTTCGTCGATGATCGATCGGGTCGCCACCGATATCGGGCGGACGCTGCTCGAGGTGCCCGTCGGCTTCAAATGGTTCGTTCCCGGTCTGATCGACGGCAGCGTGGCATTCGGTGGCGAAGAGAGCGCCGGCGCATCCTTCCTGCAGCGCAACGGCGAGGTCTGGACGACCGACAAGGACGGTCTCATCTTGTGCCTGTTGGCCTCGGAGATCACCGCCGTTACCGGCAAGACGCCGTCGCAGCACTACGCAACCCTGACCGAACGCGAAGGGGCGCCGGCCTACGCGCGCATCGACTCGGCGGCCACCCGCGAACAGAAGGCGAAGCTGGCCAAGCTCTCACCCGGCCAGGTGAGCGCGTCCGAACTGGCCGGCGACAGAATCGTCGCGAAATTGACCACGGCCCCCGGCAACGGTGCGGCGATCGGCGGGCTCAAGGTCGTGGCCGAGGACAGCTGGTTCGCGGCCCGTCCGTCCGGTACCGAGGATGTCTACAAGCTCTACGCCGAGTCCTTCCGCGGACCGGATCATCTCGCGCTGGTGCAGGCCGAGGCCCGGCAGATCGTCGCGGCCGCGCTGGGCGGCTGACTGCCGTCAGCCGGTGCAGCGACCGCGTAGCACCAGTGGCCGGGCCTGACCCTGGGTGACGACGTACGGATCATGCCCGCCGGTCGAGACGGCTTGGGTGATGCCGTTCCACGTCTGCAGTACCTCTCCGGTCCGTCCGTCGGCGCACAACAACCGCTGGCCGGTTCGGTTGAAGATCCATAGGTCGGCGCTGCCGGGGATCGCGCGCAGCTCGTTGTCGCTGCCCTCGGCCACCATCTCCCCACCCGCGCTCTCAGGCAGCGGGCGCAGCGTCCTGGGGTCGATCCGCAGCAGCCGCGCGTCAGGGTTGATCCCCCCGGCCCAGAGCGCACCGTCGACCGACGCGATCGTGGGCGAGGACACGTTGAGCGCAGAGCCGGTCTGCAGGGTGTTCCCGCCATCGGAGATCGTCACGATCTGACCGTTGGAGCCGGGCGCCAGGGCCAAGACGGCGTGTGCGGCCGGATCGACGGTGAGGGCCTGCGGCGCGGAGTCGCTCGCGGTCACCGGGGTAAGGGTGCTCGATCCCGGCGCGACCATGGCAACCCCGGTCGAGGTGGCCAGATACAGCCGGCCGTCCAGCACGACCGCGTCCCAGACGATGCCGGCCACCACGAGCGACCGGGTCAGGCGCAGCGTGTCGTGCGCGAACTCGCGCAACTGGGTCGGCCAACTGCCCAGGTCGATGTCCCAGACCGTGTTCGCCGCCGCATCGAGCACTAGGTGACCGTCCGTCTTCGAGGTCACCTCCGCCGACCGCAGCACCTTGTGGCTGGTGGGGTCCACCACCGACAGCCGGTCATGGCTCGCCACATAGATCGCGCCGCTGGCGACCGAGACATCGATGACATCGCCGCCGTCGACCGCCAGCGCCGCGCCGAGTGCACCACCGGCGTCGACGTTCGGGTCATAGCTCGAGGACGGTCGGGAGGCGACTGCGGCCGATCCACTCGGGCGAGTCACGATCAGCGCCGCGCCGACAATGGCCAGTACCGCGAGAAATCCGGCGCCCCAGACGAGCCGCCGCCGCCGAGGGGCCGCGGCCAGCCATCGACCGCGCAGCCCGCCCATCAGCCGCGATAGCAGCGTCGGAGTCGAACGAGCGCCCGTGAGTACGTCATCCCACCCGGCCGCACCGCTTACGCCCGAATGATCGCGATCGAGCACCAGCTCGAGCAGCGTGACCTCGAGGCCAGCCGGCTGGTGGACGGGCCCGTCGCCTGATCCCGAGCGCGTCATGGTCTGAATGTAGGTGGGCCGTGGCCATTCGGCCACCGATCGATCTGGCAGGCTCGCAGCATGAGCACGCCCAACGACCCCGTTGTGCCCGGACCCGAGTCAGCGGACTCGGCCGTGGCGGACTCGGCCGTGGCGGAGGCGGCCGTGGCGGCCGTGGCGGACGAAGCGACGCGAGCTGACGAGTCGCACACCGAGGACGCTCACACCGAGGACCCTCAGGTCCGAGCCGCGCGGGTCGCGGCCGCTCAGCTCGAGGCCGCGCTGGTCGAGCGCAACCGGCGACCGATCATCCTGGGACGGCGGCGCGCGATCGTGCCGACCGCGCTGCTGTTCACCCTGGGCGCTGGAGTGGCCTATTTGATTCTGCTCGCGCTACAGCAACTAACGACCGTCCTGGTGATTCTCGCGTTGTCACTGCTGATCGCGCTGACCCTGGACCCGCTCGTCGCGCTGATGCAGCACAAGATGAGGCGTTGGATGGCGGCGCTCATCGCGTGGGGGGCCGCGGTCGCGGTGATGATCGCTCCTCTCGTCCTTGCGGTCCAGGCCGCCACCGATCAACTACCGACGCTGATCAAATCGGTGCCGACCCTGATCAACGACGCCGAGTCGCACCTGGGATCGCTCGGCACCAAGCTGCACAGCCTGACATCCGGATCGTCGAGCTCATCGACGGTTACCCCCGACAAGGTGCTCACCTATGTGCTGCAGGGCGGGCAGGTCGTGCTGAACGCGTTCGCCGACGCGGCCATCGTCGCCGCACTGTCCCTGTGGCTGCTGATCGCGCTGCCTCAGCTGACCGAACTGTTCTATCGCCTCGTGCCGCAGAGCCGACGTCCCGCGGTCGAGTCGGTCACCGCGGACGTGCTCAAGCAGGTCAGCCGGTTCATGCTCGCCAACGTCCTGACGTCAGTCCTCGCCGGGGTGGCCACCTGGGCCTGGGCATTGGCCTGGGGCATTCCGTACTCGGTACTACTCGGGTCGCTGGTGGCCGTGCTCGACCTGGTACCCACCATCGGATCGACCATCGGCGGCATCCTGGTCAGCCTGATCGGCCTTACCGTCGGATTGCCGACCGCCATCGCGACAGCCATCTTCTACACCGGTTTCCGCCTGCTCGAGGACTACGTGATCCAGCCCCGGGCCATGAAGTACAGCGTCGAACTGCCCGGCGTGATCACCGTGCCGGCAGTACTGATCGGCGGTGCCGTACTCGGCATCCCGGGCGCGCTATTCGCGGTGCCGGTCGCGCTGATCGTGCGCGCCCTGATTCGCGACGTCGCGCTACCGGCGTTGGACCGTCGCTGACCCCGGCGCCCTCCTCGTTCGCGAGCAGACCGGGACGCCCTCGAAGAGCTGGCGAGACGACCACTTTGGTCTACGATGTGACGCGCCGGTGTGTTTGTCGCCCGCCTCGGCGTGGATGGACGGGCTGACTGCTGGTGTCGCTGTGTTGTCGAGGACGGATATCACCCGATGAGCGAGACCGGCCTGCTCAGCGACCTCGACGTGCGGATCTATCTGCTCGCCCAGCCGGCTCCGGGGCTGACCCTGGCCACACTCGCCCGGCTGGTCGGACGTCCACAGTCCGAAGTCGCCGAGACACTCGAACGACTACAGGCGGTGTGCCTGGTCCGCCGCGATGAGGGGCAGCGCTACCTCGCCGTCAGCCCGGGGCTCGCCGAAGCTCAGGCGCTAGGAGCGGAAGAGGTCGAGCTCACGGCCCGCCGGGGCGAGCTCGAGGCTCGCCGGATGACAATCCGCCAGGTACTACCGCGGTGGACCGATCAGCTCCGGGCGCAGGTGAGCACGGCCCAGATCGAGATCGTGTACGACTCCGAACCGATCACCAACGTCGTGCTGCATTACGCCGAAACCTGCCAGTCCGAGGTGTTATCGGTCTCACCCGGGCGAATTTCCAATCGCGCCGACGGCCGGATCCGGCTGGCCACCATGTTCTCGCTGGACCGAGGGGTGCAGACCCGCGCCATCTACGAGCAGAGCGCGCTACGCGACCGGGCCGCGCGCACTTATCTGCGCGAAGTGTCAGACCGCGGCGCGCGGGTGCGGGCGACGACGTTGCTGCCGCTGCGCAGCATCGTCGTCGACCGCGAAACCGCGCTTGTGCCGCTACCCACGGTCGACGGCGGCTTGCCGGCACTCGCGATCGTGCACGAACCGACAATGGTCAATTGGTTCATCGCGACCTTCGAGACGATCTGGGCGGACGCGGTGCCATTGATGGACCTGATCGCTCGGGATCAATCGGTCTCCGAACTCGACCAGACGCGGGTAGCAATCTTGCGGCTGATGGGTGAGGGCGAGAAGGACGAAGCGATCTCGCGCCGGCTCTCGATCTCGGTCAGAACGTGCCGGCGCCACATTGCCGACTACATGACACAGGTCGGCGCGACCAGTCGCTTCCAGGCCGGCGTTATCGCCGCCCGCGAAGGGCACATGGAAATTTAGCTGCGCTCCTCGCTCGCCTTCGGCATCGCCTCGCGCAGCCGAATTGCGAATCGAGGTCTTTCGTCCCTACTGAGACGAAAACGATAGACGTAGGGTCTGTGTGTGGGGACAACGATATTGCTTCATGCGGTCGCCACCTCGGCACACCGATGAGCAATCGATGAGCGCAGTGCTCAAGGTCTGTCCCGCAGAAAGCCCAGGTGCGTCATGCAGCGCAAGAACAGAATTAAGCTCACCGTCGTCGGCGCAACTGTGACCGCGTTAGCGATTGGCGGCGCGGCATACGCGTTCACCGCATCGAACACCGTTCCCGCGGCAACAGCGGGTGCCGGCTCGGGAGCAGTTTCCGGCTATACAGTCACAAACATTCACTACGTTCTTGACGCGACGACACCAGCGAACATCGATTCGTTGACCTTTACGATCAGCCCAGCAGTCCAAGTCGTGAGCGGCGGAACAGTCACGGTCTCAGCTGCACTGAGCACCGGCGGCCCCCACTACGTCTGCACGCCCGATACTGCTGGCACAAAAATAACTTGCCCGACGGTCACTCCCACCCAATTGACGACGACACTGCTCACGGGCATCACCGTCGTAGCCGCCCAATAACGTCGTCGGTTCGCGCGTCCCGCGCAAATCAAGACGATATCCGACCAGATCCGAATGAAATCTCGTCGATCGACCACTGCGGTAACGATGGTCGGCATCGCCTTCTTTATTGGGTTCTTGACAACCTTCGCTCCCGTAAAGCTCGGCGGCTCGGTTACTTATTCAATTACCGACGGCATCAGCATGCGCCCGCTGCTCGTAAAGAACGACCTGGCGGTCGTTCGCATCGAATCAGACTACAAGGTGGGCGAAGTGGTGCTGTACGAGAGCCAGGTACTCCACGAACCTGTGCTTCATCGGATCTATTTGATCCAGAACGGGAATTACTTCTTCAAGGGTGATAACAATAACTTCGTTGATCCCGGGTACGCGACGCGATCTGAACTCCTGGGCGCGCTTTGGTTTCACGTGCCGTGGGTCGGAAAACTTCTCGGGTGGTTCGGCAAGCCGATCCACTCAGCTGCTCTCGCGGCGGCGACCACCATGGTGTTCGTCCTCGTGACCTCATATACCGCTCCTCGGAAGCGCCGTCGTCGCGGAGCGCCGCATCGAGCATTGCGTCGGATGAGGTACGTCCCGAGAAGGCAGCTGAACCCATGACCGACTTACCTACCGGGGAAAGGCGCGTTACGAGCGAGCCGAGAACCGGCGGTCACGAGCGGCGGTCAGGCATCAAGATGACGCCTCGACAGGTCGCCTCCCGTCGACCACCCGGGTACTTCGAGGGGTCGCTTTCAACGTTTATCGCGCTCGCCCTCTTCGTCTTTCTCGCCCTGAGCGGCCTCGGTCTCGGCTTCACTCGTCCGCTCCAACGGGAGGCGCCGTTGTCCGGGGCGTTCGACCAGAGCGGCACGTTCTCGTATTCGGCCACTCCGAAGTCGCCGACGCCGGTCTATCCCACGGGATCAGCCGTGACGGGTGACCCCATTTACCCGAACCTCATCGACGACGTGACGATGGGTTTTTCGTACCGGTTCAGCTCAGCAATGCCGCACCAGGTGCGCGGGACCATCGAGCTGAACGCGCTCGTGTTGTCCCAGGCCGACACGTGGCAGGACGTCGCGGTCATCAGTGTGCCGGCGACTTTCACCGGTGACACCGCCTCGAGTACGACCACGCTCTCGCTCAAGGATCTGTATGGCCTCATCGATACCGTGTCGGCCCAGTCCGGCGTCACTGGTGCCGCCTACGTCGCCGATCTTCAGCCGATCGTCCGCGTCACGGGCGAGGTCGGTGGACGCGCGATTGACGAGACCTTCTCGCCCGTACTTCCGTTCACCGTCGCTCCGGCAGCAATCACCCTGAACAACTCGATAGCCGCGGCCCCTCCCGGTGCCACCTATGTCGCTCCAACAGCGAAGTCCGAGCTCGCCGCGACGCTTAACCCCAGCCAGTCGGGAACTGTCGATCACCTAGTCACGAACGTCGTTTCGATCTCGAGGTACGACGTCGATGTCGAACTGCTTCGAGTGATCGGAATAATCTTCGCCGGACTCGCGATTTTGGTCGCACTTATGCACGATGTGCTCCGACGCCGCAAGTCGGCTCGTAGTGAAGAGGAATACATCGCCCGCCGCTACGAGTGCGTCGTCATACCCGTTGCTGGGCTTAGTGCGGCTGATGTTGAGCGAATCGACGTCGCGGGTTTTGTCAATCTCGCGGAACTCGCCCAGTATCTCGAGCGCCCAATCCTCTATGAGACGCACGGTGACCAGCGGACGTTTACCGTCGACGACGACCACCGCCGTTATGTCTACCGCCCGCCGGTCGATGACCCAGCGACCACGGCGACCATGCCGTCACACCATCACCGGGCGACGGCTCCGACGGCGGGCCCGATCGTCAGTCCGGGCCGCCGATCTCGGATGGCAAACATCGCACGAGGTGCTGCGGGGATCATCGTCGTCCTCGCCCTGACTGCGACGATGGTGGCGAGCTTCACCGCGACCACGACGGTACCCACAAGTAACGCCGGGGCCTCGAAGCAGGTACTCGCAATCCCGCAACTTGCCCCCGCAGGGTGCTCCTCACTTGCGCTTACCGGACTGGTCCAAGACTCAGGCAAGTTCTCGAATAGCCGGTCGAACGTGCTCATCCTCGGTAGCACCGGCTCAGACACGATCACCGACACCGGAGCCGACAACTGCATCATTGCCGGTGGCGGCACGAACACGGTAACCGGGACATCGTCGGATATCTGCATCACTGGGCCCACACTCGCCACGGCGGCTGCGTGTCCCCGCTCCAACGGAGTCACGGTCCTCGCGACGAGCCAGAACTACAACTACTACGGGGGCCAAGAGCAGCTGAGCTTCACCAACTCCGCGGTGATTACCGCGTTGAGCATCACGATCAAGATCGCCCAGACCACCGGTGTTACGTACAACGGCCAAACCAGCAGCTTCCCGGGTGGCTCCATCACGCAAACGCACTCGACCAGCGGCGGCAAACTCACCTACACCTATGTCCTCGCCGGTCAAACCATCCCCGCGAGCTACGCAGGAGGGGCGGTCATCGCCCAGTTCGGCGGGACCGGATCCGTGCGGGTCACGACCGGGGATACCTGGAGCGTCACCAGTACGTCGGGAGGGATCACTTCAACGCTGACCGGGACCTTCTGAGCGCGTGGGTCAGCTGGCGTCTATCACCAGGACGGTGACGTTGTCGCGGCCGCCGGCAGCCAGGGCTTCGGCGACCAGTCGGTCGGCCGCCCGCTGCGCCTGCGGTTCGCTGCGCAGAACCTCGGCGATCTCGGTGTCGTCGAGTTCGAGGGTCAGACCGTCCGAACAGATCAGGAACCGCTCCGGCCCGTCCGGCGCGATCGTCCAGACGTCGGGCCGCGGCGCCGGCTGAGTGCCGAGCGACCGGGTGACCACATTGCGCCGCGCATAGAACTTTGCCTCGGCCTGGGTCAGCCGTCCGGCCGCGACCAGTTCCTCGACCTCGGAATGGTCGGTGGTCACCTGGGTAAGCGTGTCGTCGGCGAAGCGATAGACCCGGCTGTCGCCGACATTGAAAACCGCCCAGCTCGGATCGCCGCCGCGGTCGATGATCGCGACGCCGGTGAGGGTGGTCCCCATGCCGGTCTGCCGCCCGTCCGCGTCGACCGCATCGAGGATGTCGCGGTTGCTCTCGGCGATCGCAGCGAGGACGTCGGCGCTCGAGGCCACATTCTGTTGCGCGGCCAGCCGCATCAGCGCAGCGACGGCGATCCGGCTCGCGACATCACCGGCTGCATGGCCACCCATGCCGTCGGCCACCGCGAAAACATCCTGGGTGATCAGGGCGCTGTCCTCATTGCGCTCGCGGACCAGTCCGGTATGACTCGCAGCGCCGACCATAACGTTCAACGTCGCCCGGGCCACGAGCGGAAACGATATCGGCTCGAGCCGGGACGAAGGGGTCGGCGTGCGACGATGCCCGGCATGTACGTCGCGGGCCCGGACAGCTGGGTCGACCTGGTCGAGTCCGGCGCTGCACTGGCGATGGATCCGGACCGACGGATCCTGGGTATCACCGGTCCGCCCGGCGCCGGCAAGTCGACGCTGGCCGCCCGGCTGACCGACCTGCTGGTGCATCGCGGGCATCGGGTCGCGCTCGTCGGCATGGACGGTTTTCATCTGGCTGGTGCCGAGCTCAAGCGGCTCGGACGGACCGATCGCAAGGGCGCCCCAGACACCTTCGACGCCTCCGGCTACGTCGCTCTGCTGAGGCGGCTACGGGCCGATACCGGCGAGACGGTCTACGCACCGTTGTTCGACCGGGCGATCGAGGAGCCGATCGGCAGCGCGGTCCCGGTGACCCCCGGTGTCGGACTCGTAATCACCGAGGGCAACTACCTGCTGCACGACGACGGCGCCTGGTCGACCGTCCGAAGCCTGCTCGACGCCTGCTGGTACGTCGAGGTGCCCGAGGCGGTCCGGATCGAGCGACTGATCGCGCGGCACGTCCATTACGGTCGCAGTCGCCCGGACGCAGTCGACCGGGCCCAGGGATCGGATCTCAGCAACGCTCGGCTCATCAGCCGCGACGAGGGCGCGGGCCACCCGAGTCGTCACTCTCGCCGAAAGTCCCACCGACCACGAGAATGGGCATACTGGCTATATGCCCGAAACTGTCGAAGCACCCATTCGTGAGATTTCCGGCAGCGCCAGAGCGGCCTCGCCGGGCGCGGTGTACGCCGGCCCGCAAGATCCCCAGGAGCAGATCGAGCTCACGCTGGTGCTTCGCCGCCGGCGCGATCTGCCGGCCGACGCAGTGCTCGGATCGGTCCTGACCAGCCAGGAGCTCGGCGAACGCTACGGCGCCGCCCCGGCCGACATCGAGCAGGTCCAGCAGCTGATCAGCGCTGCGGGCGGCGAAGTCGTGCGGGTCGACCCGGGCTCGCGCCGGGTGCGCGTCACCGGCGCCGCGAGGGTATGGACCGCCCTGTTCGGCACCGAACTGACCATGGTGCGCAGCCCCGATCCCACCACCGGCGCTCTGCTCGAGCACCGCCATCGCACTGGCTCGCTACACGCGCCGGCCGCACTGGCCGAGTTGGTGGTCGCGGTGCTGGGCCTGGACGACCGGCCGCAGGCGCGCGCCCACTTCCAGCTGATGGCCGCGGCCGCGACGACGACCAGCTACACGCCGCTGCAGCTGGCCCACGCATACGCGATGCCGGCCGGCACCGACGGCAGCGGCCAGACGATAGCGATCATCGAGCTCGGTGGTGGCTTCGGTCAGAGCGACCTCGACACGTACTTCGGCGGCCTGAAACTGGCGACCCCACGGGTCACCGCGGCCAGCGTCGACAACGCGCAGAACCAGCCCGGGGGCGACCCGTCCGGCGCCGACGGCGAGGTTCTGCTCGACATCGAGGTGGCCGGCGCGATCGCCCCGAAGGCCGACATCGTCGTGTACTTCGCCCCCAATACCGACGCGGGCTTCCTCGACGCGATCGCCGAGGCCGCGCACGCGACGCCGACGCCGACCGCGATCAGCATCAGCTGGGGTCAGAGCGAAGACAGCTGGACGGCCCAGGCCCGGACCGCGATGGACCAGGCCTTCGCCGACGCCGCCGCGCTCGGCATCACCGTGACGGTCGCTGCCGGCGACAACGGCTCGAGTGACGACGGCTCCAGTGACGATGGCTCGAGCGCGGGCGGCCCTGGCGCTGCCCGCGCGGCCGCGCACGTCGATTTCCCGGCCGCCAGCCCGCACGTCCTCGCGTGCGGCGGCACCTCGCTCGAGCTGACCGGGGCCGGGCGCCGTCAGCCACGAGGCCGTCTGGAACGACGGGACGAACGGCGGCGCCACCGGAGGTGGCGTCAGCGACACCTTCGCGCAGCCGTCGTGGCAGGCCCACGCCGGCGTGCCCGTGCGGGCCGGGAGCACGAAGACCGGACGCGGGGTGCCCGACGTGGCCGGTGACGCCGACCCGCGCACCGGCTACCAGGTCTACGTCGACGGCCAGGCCCAGGTGATCGGCGGCACCAGCGCGGTCGCGCCCTTGTGGGCCGCGCTCGCCGCGCGGCTGGCCCAGGCGACTGGTACCCGGCTCGGTTTGCTGGCACCGAAGCTTTATGCGGCGGCGACGGCGGGGGCACCCGCGCCGGGGCTGCGCGACATCACCACGGGGTCCAACGGGGCGTACACGGCCGAGGCGGGCTGGGACGCCTGCACCGGCCTCGGCGTCCCGGACGGCGTTGCCCTCGTCACATTGTTGGCGTCGCCCTGACCGCTGTGTATTCCCTGAGCGATCACTGAGTACGACCTGAGCACAGCTGGGACCAGTAGCGCGCACCCGGTCGACAGGACGACCATGGACGCATGAGTTCAGCCCAGTCGGCGCCATCGGTCCCGCTAGACACCGATCCGGCCATCGTCGCGGCCCGCGCCGCCGTCCTGGCCGAGGTCGGCGAACATTCTGGCGCGATCGCGCCCAGCCTGCGGCCGCTGACCCTCAACACGCGTCAGCCGCTCGGTCAGCTTTCGGCGCCGCTGGCGGCCAAGCTCGACGCCCGCGTGCAGGCCGGCTACCCGGCCGAGGGCGACAAGTATCCGACCTCGCGCACGTGGTCGCGGGTCGTCGTACCCGCTATCGCCGTCGCCACGGTCGACCTACCGGTCGCTGGCCATTACCGGCATCCTGGCCGCCTTCGGGGTCGACTGGACGGGCTGGCTCTTCTTCGCATCCGATCCTTGTATTCGTCGCCGGGGTCGGCCTGGCGCTCGGTGCCTCGATCGCCCCGCTGCGCGATCCGCTGCGATTGACGACGCCCAACCGGCGCGAATTGAACCAGGCCCGCAGCTGGCAGTCGCGGCAGCCCTGGATGGGACCGCGGTCCTCGAGCGCCGAGTTCCGCCTCGTCGGCGTCGCCCACCGGGCCGTCCAGCAGCTGGCCGACAGCCCGGCCTGGGCATCGTCGTTCCTGAGCGAGCACCGACTGCGACTGAACCTGATCCAGGAGCTCGACGCGATCGATTACCAGGCCAGCCAGTTGGTGGCGCTGCGCACGGCGAACGGCGACCCCGAGGCGGTCAACTCGGCCTGGGCGTCACTCGTCGACCGGGTCGCCCGGCTGCGTCATTACCGCGATCAGGTCATCGGCCTGAACGCGCACGTCGCCGAGCTCGACGCGGCCGCGCGAATTAGCCAGCTCGAACCGCAAATGCGCCAGGTCGCCGTCGGATCGGCGATGGATCAATTCGCCGCCGAACATGTTCGGACGCTGTCGGCCGACCTTGATCGGCTGACCGCGCGCGGCTGAACCGTAGCTACCAGCTGCGGTTCGTCGCCGGCGAATGCGACGTGATGTATTCGCTGGCCTCGGCCCGCTCGAAGATCGACTGGACGGCCACCCGTCCCGGACCGATCAGTCGCAGCCACACGTTGCGGTAGCTATAGGTCGACCGCCAGCCCATGTTCTGTGAGTGCGGGTATTCCAGATGTAGATGCGCCTGCACTGAGATGTCGCGGTAGAGCAGCGCACTCGGTTGCACCAGCAGCGTTTCGCCCTCAGCGAGGTCGCGAACAAAGGTGTTGCCGGGCGAATGCAACAACAGCAGGCCCGGTGCGCTCTGCGCGCTGAAGATGTCGCCGTACATGCCCATCGGGTAATGGGTCTCCCGATCGTCGCCCGAGCCCGTCACGAACCAGATCGGCGACGATTCCCAGCTGTAGGCGATATTGCCGGTCGCGGCCAGGAACCGATGCTCCCGAACCCAGATCGCCTGGCCATTTTCCAGCGGCAAGGTGATCACATCGCCGGCGTGGTTGTCCGAGAGCGCGATGTGCCCAGGGCCTCGTCCCTCGACCATGATCAGCGGCAACCCGGCCATCACGCGAGTCCAGCCGGCGGAGAGGCGCGAATTGCTCAGCTGCGCCGCCGGGTCCGTCCACAAGAGGTTGTGGTGCGAGAAGTAGATCCAGTCCTCGGGCCCGAGCGCGAACTCGGCCACCGGGACGCCGGTGCCCTCGATCTGGCAGTAGGACTGGCCGAATTGGATCCGGGCCATGTCCTGCATCGCGGGCTGCTTCTGCCAACCCGACTTGCTGACCACCGCGCGCACATCGATCGGCGCGCCGCAGCGCACGCAGGAGGTGCCGGACGGGTCGCTGTACTGCCGGCAGTACCGGCACACGTACTGACTAGTGGACGTGGTCAATTGCTGCGTCCTCGGCTCGTCGCGCGAGTGCTCATCGCACCCTATTCCGAGTGGTGGTGCACATACATCGACTGGATGCCGACGCGTCCGGGACCGGTCATTTCGGCGAGGTACATGCCGTGGCGCATCAGACCGGTCTTGAGGGGCATCTGGACCGCGTTCATGGCCACGGACGAATCCTTGTACAAGAACCCACCCGGCTCGACCAGGATCTTCTCCCCCGGACCCAGGTAGCGCTCAAAGATGTTGCCGTAGCCGTGCAGCAGAAGCAGGCCGGGAGCGCCGGCCGTCACGAACCGATCCATATACATCCCGCCACCACCATGCAGGATGTTGGCCAACCCCTTGATCCGCACGAACGAGTACGTGATGCTGTGCGACGCGACAAGGAATGCGTGCTCGCGCACGTCCAGCTCCATGCCGGGATGCAGCGGCAGGACCCGCAGCTCACCGGGCGAATCCCGTGAGAACGCGACCCGGCCGGGGCCGTGCGCGACCGAGATGATGTGCGGCATGCCACCGAGGGACCGCTTCATGCCGCCACCGGTGTTCAGCGCCGACAGCGGGGTGGCCTCGTCCTTCCACAACATGACGTGGTGCTCGAAGAACACCGCGTCGCCCGCGCCAAGATTGACCTCGGCGACCGGCACCAGTTCACCCTCGACCTGGCAGGTGCTCATCGAGAACTGGAACTCGGTCATGTCGCGCAGGCGGGGCGCTTCGCGCCAGCCCGAGTCGCTGACGAGGTTCGCGCTGTCGAGCGGTGCCCCGCAGGTAAAGCAACTAGTGGCGTCGGGCGCATTCTGGCTGCGGCACCACTGGCATTCGATCCGGTCCATCGTCGCTCCCTGATTGGTGACGCAGCCGAAACTAGCAGCGAAGGCAGGTCGGGCGGCAGAGGGCGCCCCGACACCTCTTGGCGGTAGCATCAGCGCCCAAGCATCTGCGCTTTTTTCACTTGCGGTTTCACTGGCGGCATCTGGCGGCATGGAGACGACGATGGCTCTGCTCGGACGCGAATTTATTGCGGTCCCCGACGACCACAAAGGTCAGATCGTTTATAAGTGGCCGGACACCTCGATCCGGCGTTACACCCGCGCCATCGTCAACGCCGACGAGGTCGCGCTGTTCGTCAACACCGGCCAGGTCGTGCAGACCCTCGGACCCGGCCGGCACCAGATCGATGCGGACGAAATTCCCGGTCTGGGTATTTTGATCGACGCCGCTACCGCCGGCCGGGCGTATCGCGCCGAGCTGTACTTCGTCGGCAGCCGCGAATACACCGGCTTCAACTTCGGCGGCCGCGTCGACGACGTACAAGATCCGCAAACCGGGCTCATCGTCACCCTGCGGGTCTTCGGCGACTATGCGCTGCGCGTCATCGACCCGATAACGCTGATCACCAACCTGGTGAGCACGGTCGACGTCACCGACAACTCGATGGTCTCGAACTGGGTGAGTGACCAGCTGCTCAAGGTCATGCGCACCGACGTGACCACCCAGATCGTCCGCAACGGCTGGCCGATCCTGGGCCTGTCGGCCTACACCCAGGACATCGAGCAGGCGGCGATCGCCCGGACGAACGAGGCCCTGGTGGCCTACGGCGTCGCGCTGACCCGCATGGGCAACTTCGACATCAACCTGACCCCCGAGGACCAGGCCCAGCTCAAGACCCTCGCGAAGGACACCAGCTACTCGCGCCTGGCCGGCAGCTTCAACAACTACGCGGCCGGAGAGCTGGCACTCGGCGCCGGTGCCGGTATGGCCCAGGGCGGCGCGGCCGTCGGCGGTGCGTTCCTGGGTGTCGGCATGGGAATGGGCGGCATTGCCGGTGGCGTTCCGCAGGGCGCGCCACCGCCTCCGCAGGGATTTGCGGGTGGCGGCGGGGGCGGCTACCAGGGTCCGCCTCCCGGCGGCGCCGCACCGGCCGCGCTCGGCGCCGCCGGCGCCGGGACCGCGTGCCCGAACTGCTCAGCCACCAACCCGCCCGGGGCCAAGTTCTGCGCGTCCTGCGGCACCCCGCAGGCGGCGCCCGCTCCGGCGCACTGCATGAATTGCGGTACCGAGCTGGTGCCGGGCGCCAAGTTCTGCGCGTCCTGCGGCACCCCGGCGGGCGCGGCCGCGATCGCTCCTCCGGCTCCGTCGTCCTATCCGCCGGCGCCCGGCGCCACGCCGCCCGCACCGCCCGAGGTCCCGCCGCCGGCCAGCTAGTAGTTGGACCGGCCACATCGGGGAATCGCTTCGTCGGTGGGCCAGGTTACGTTCGCATGGTGGAATCTGCGGCGCCCCGGCGCGTCCCGAGTTGGGCCGTACTAGCGATCGCGGCTATCGCTCAGCTGATGGTCGTGCTGGATGTGTCGGTCGTCTTCGTGGCCCTGCCGTCGATGCGCACCAGCCTGCACCTGAGCAGTGAGGGCCAGCAGTGGGTCGTCAACGCCTACACGCTCACGTTCGCCGGCTTCCTGCTGCTGGGGGGCCGCGCGGGCGACTACTTCGGCCGTAAGCGGATCTTCCTCATCGGGCTGGCAGTCTTCGTGCTGTCGAGCCTGGCCGGCGGTCTTTCCCAGAGCGACTGGCAACTAGTCACCGCCCGCAGCGTCCAAGGCCTGGGCGGTGCACTGCTGGCCCCGGCAACCCTGAGCTTGCTGACGACCACCTACACCGAGCAGAAGGCTCGAGCGCGCGCACTCGGGATCTGGGCGGCCATGGCCGCAGCCGGCGGCGCGCTCGGCTCGGTCGTCGGTGGCACTCTCACCGACCTGCTCAGCTGGCGATGGGTGTTGTTCATCAACATCCCGATCGGGGTCGTACTGATCGGCGGCGCGGTGTTCGCGCTGCCCCAGATCAAGGGCACCTACGCCGGGCTGCGCAACCTCGACCTGCCCGGAGCGGCGACCGTCACCGGCGGATTGGCCCTGGTGATCTATGCGATCGTCGGCACCGACAGCCGGCCCTGGGGCGACACCGAGACGCTCGTCCCACTGTTCGCCGGGTTACTGCTGCTGGCCGTCTTCGTTTTCCTCGAGTCGCGGGCGGCCAACCCGCTCGTGCCACTGCGGATCTTCCGGCTGCGCGCGTTGACCAGCGCGAATCTGGTCGCCGTCTGCGCCGGTTGCATGATGTTTGCCAACTTCTACTTCGTGTCGCTGTACCTGCAGCAGGTGCTCGGCGACTCCCCGCTGCGGTCCGGCCTCTCATCGGCGCCCGGCGGCGCTGCCGTCTTGGTGGGGTCGTTCGTCTCGACCCGGCTGGTCGGCCGCCTCGGGCCGCGGATCCTGATCGCCGTCGGCGCGGCTCTCAGCGCCATCGGATTCGTGGTCCTGGCCCAGGACTCGGTCAACGGCCACTACGCGTCGCAGATGCTGCCCGGCCTGCTGCTGGCCACCTTCGGGCTCGGGATCGCGTTCGTCCCGATGACGGTCGCCGCGACGTCCGGCGTCCGTCCACAGGAGGCGGGCCTCGCCGCGGGCCTGCTCAACACGTCTCGTCAGATCGGCGGCGCCATCGGCTTGGCGGCCTTGGCGACGATCGCCGCCAGCCGAACCGCTGGTGCGTTGGCCGACCACCAGAAGTTGCCGAACGCACTGACGCTGGGCTACGACCGGGCGCTGTATGTCAACGCCGGGATTGGGGTCGCGGCCGTCCTGGTCGCGCTTGCCCTGCCCAGACGCGTCCGTCCCGTGCCCGTCTCGGCCGCGGCGACCGACACTGCTCTGGTTGGTTCCGCCCCGGTTCGGGAAGGTGGTGTCATATGAGTAAGCCCATCGCCGCAGTCCGCAGCCGGATCGCCACCGGCCTCTTCGAAAAGGTGGCCGGCAACGAGGGCCCGAACCGGCGCGAGCGGATCGCGACCCGCTCGGGGCCGCGCTGGTTCGACGACGACCGGCCGATTCGGCGCGTGCACGGCGATGCGTCGATGTTCGTCGGCGGCCTACGAGCGCTGATGCTGCAGTCACTGCATCCGTTGGCGATGGCCGGGGTCACCGCCCATTCCGGGTACCGGGGTGATCCGTGGGGGCGGTTGCAACGCACCAGCTACTTCCTGGCGGTGACGACCTTCGGTGCCGCCGATGACGCGCAGGCGGCCATCGATCGGGTCCGCTCGGTGCACCAGCGGGTGCAGGGCATCACGCCGGACGGCCGGCCGTACTCCGCCGGCGACCCGCACCTGCTCTCTTGGGTGCACCTGGCCGAGATCGACAGCTTCCTGCGGGCCCACCAGCGTTACGGCGCGCAGCCGCTCGATCAGGACGGTCGTGACGGTTACGTCGCCGACACCGCCCGCATCGCGCGTTCCCTGGGCGTCCTCGATCCGCCGCACACCGAGGTCGAGCTGGCCGAGCAACTCGAGGCGTACCGCGACGAGCTCGAGGGCACCCGCGAGGCCCGTTCCGCGGCCCGCTTCGTGCTGCTGCGCCCGCCGCTGCCGGCCGCGGCCCGGGTTCCCTACGCCGCCCTCGCCAGCGCCGCCGTCGGGCTGATGCCGCTCTGGGCCCGCTGGCCCCTGCGGTTGCCCTACTTACCGCTGGCCGAGTCGACCGTGGTCAAGCTCGGTGGCCAGAGCGTGGTTCGCACGATCCGGTGGGCCTTGACCGCGCCGGTGCCCGATCTGCCACCGGCCGCCGAACTCGCCCCGGTCAGCTAGCTCTCAACTACCCCTCGACAAAGCTCAGCCGGACCGACCGCTGGCGGTTGTCGATGTTGGTGTCGACCAGGCAGATCGACTGCCAGGTTCCGAGCTGCAGCTGCCCGGCCACGACCGGCACCGTGACCGACGGCGCGATGAAGGCCGGCAGTACGTGATCGCGGCCGTGTCCGGCGGCGCCGTGTCGATGACGCCAGCGCGACGAGCGGGGCAGTACATCGTCGATCGCGCCGAGCAGGTCGTCATCACTGCCCGCGCCGGTCTCGATGATCGCGAGGCCCGCTGTCGCGTGCGGAACGAATACGTTCAGTAGTCCGTCCCCGACGCCGTGGACGAACCGTTGGCAATCGTCGGTCAGATCCATGACGGTGGGCTGATCGCCGGTCGTGACGGTCAGTATTTCGCTGCGCATGCCCATAGGATCCACCCTTGGCCCCGCCAGCCGGGCCTGAGGGAGGCTTCGATGCACGCGCGCTTCGCACTGCTGTGCGTCGGGTTGGCGGCCAGCTGTGCGCTCGCCGGCTGCAGCTCCGGCGGCACCGCCAAGACGGCCGCATCGACCACCTCGTCGGCCGCCGGATCGGGTTCGTTCGTGGCCGGCGGCTACACGAACCCCGAGATCGCCGAAGCGAAGGCCATCACCGGGCTGGTCTACACGCCGGAGCCCGACCACAACCACATCCAGGGCGTTATTCAATACAACACCTCGCCGCCGGTCGGCGGAAACCACAGCCAGTACTGGGCCGACTGCAGCGGCACGGTCTACCCGAATGCGATCGCCAGCGAGAACGCGGTCCACTCCCTCGAGCACGGCGCTGTGTGGATCACCTACAAACCCGGCTTGGCGGCCGACCAGGTCGCTACTCTGAGCAAACTCGTGGCCGGCAACGACCGAATGCTGATGAGCCCGTACCCGGATCTGAAGGCCAACGTGTCGCTGCAATCCTGGGACTATCAACTCTTCGTCGATTCGGCGAGCGACCCGCGGATCGCCGCCTTCATCCAGGCCCTGCGGTTCAACCCGAGGACGACTCCCGAGTCCCTGGCGACCTGCTCGCAGCCGACGTTCATCGCCCACCCGAGCACGTTCGGCAGTCCGCTCTGGGTGCCGGCCACCCAAGCCTAAGAATTTGCCTGCGGAAGAAGTCACCCGTTCGATTCGCTTGGCATCCGCACCGATGCGAGCTTCACTTGATCCCATGGTCGCCATCGCGGACGGGCAGGCCGAGGGCCGTTCGCCTACTTCGCTCGCCGAGCGGACGACGTTCCTCGAGAGCGGCGTGCCCTCATCGCGGGTGCGCGGCGTGGTCGCCGAGTCCTGGCTGCGGTCGGCCGCGGCCGGCGTCGACCCGGATTCACACCTCGCGCCCGTCCGCCTCGACCGGCCGGAACTGACCGAGTACCGCGCCGCCCATCCACTAGCCCGGGTCTTCCCGGTGCTGTGGGACGTGCTCGGACGGGCGGCCCAGGACAGCGACTGCGTCATGGCGATCGGCGACGCCGACGGCACCCTGCTCTGGGTCTGCGGCACGCCGACCGTGCTGCGTCGAGCCGAGCCGATCAACTTCGTCGAAGGCTCGGCGTGGGACGAACAGCACGCCGGGACGAACGCCCCCGGCACCGCCCTGCACCTGGATCGGCCGGTGCAGATCCACGCGAGCGAGCACTTCAGCCGGATGGTGACAGCCGTGGAGCTGCTGCGCGGCGCCGATCCATCATCCGTACACCCGCGAGATCCTCGGCCTGGTCGACGTCACCGGCGGCGCCGATGTGGCCTCGCCCCAGACGCTCGGCATGATCCGGGCGGCCGCCCGGCTGGCCGAATCGGAGCTCGCCCGCCTCGCGATGCACGACCACGGCATGGTGGGCCAAGCCAGTGGGACCGGCTCACTGTGGTCTCCGGAGCAGCGCGCCGACCCGGTGCTCACCCTGCTCGGACTCGGCCGGCTGGAGTGCCTGGCCGACCTGGACGGGCGCAGCTACCGACTGAGTCCGCGGCACAGCGAGATCCTGGTCGCGCTGGTCGACCACCCGGACGGTCTCACCGCCGAGCAGCTCGAGGTCGAGGTCTATCCCGAGGGCACCCATTCCTCGACGATCCGGGCCGAGATGGCCCGGCTGCGGGCGCTGCTCGGACCGCAACGTGCTCGACTCGCGGCCGTACCGGCTGATCATCGAGACCGAGTGCGACTGGCACGCGGTACTGGCGCACCTGGCCGCCGGCCGGATCCGCGACGCGGTGCGGATCTACCGCGGTCCGCTGCTGCCGCAGTCGCAGGCGCCCGGGGTCGAACGGCGTCGCGACGAGATCCAGCGTCAGCTACGGGCGGCGATCCTGGCCTCGGGGCAGCCCGACCTGATGGTGTCGTGGACGGGCTCGCGCTGGGGCGCCGACGACCTCGGCATGTGGCCACAGCAGGCCCGCAGTCTGCCGAGTCATTCCCCGCTGCGGCCGCTGGCGATCGCCGAGAGCCGCCGCCTCGAGGCCGAACTCGGCTAGCTTTCAGCGATTCGGCAAGATTCTTCGTCCTCAGCGCGAAAATATTGCCGAATCGAGCCTGATTCGTTCGCATGCAGCGTGGTTGCAACGTTGCCCGTCCTAGCGTTGTGAACAGGGTCACTACTCACACCCGTCCACAAGCAGTGCTGGCACGCAAGGGAGCTGCGCCAATGACCGTCTACTCACAACCGGGCCAAGCCGATAGCCCGGTAACCGTCAGAGTCCCGCTACGAGAACTACATCGGCGGCGAATGGGTCGCCCCGAGCAAGGGTGACTACTTCGCCAACCCGTCCCCCATCACCGGCCAGAACTTCACCGAGGTCGCCCGCTCGACCGGCGAGGACATCGACCGCGCGCTGGACGCCGCGCACGGGGCCAAGCGGGCCTGGGGACGGACGTCGGTCGCCGAACGGGCCAACATCCTGAACAAGATCGCCGACCGGATCGAGGCCAACCTCGAGATGCTCGCGATCGCCGAGTGCTGGGAGAACGGCAAGCCGGTCCGCGAAACCCTGGCCGCCGACCTGCCCCTCGCGGTCGACCACTTCCGCTACTTCGCCGGCGCGATCCGCGCGCAGGAGGGCGGCATCTCCGAGATCGACGCCGACACCGTCGCCTATCACCTGCACGAGCCGCTCGGCGTGGTCGGCCAGATCATCCCGTGGAACTTCCCGTTGCTGATGGCGATCTGGAAGCTCGCGCCCGCACTGGCCGCCGGCAACTGTGTCGTGCTCAAGCCGGCCGAGCAGACTCCCTGGTCGATTCTGAAGCTGATGGAGCTGATCGGCGACCTGCTGCCGGCCGGCGTCCTGAACGTCGTCAACGGATTCGGGGTCGAGGCCGGCAAGCCGCTCGCGTCGTCGTCGCGGATCGCCAAGATCGCGTTCACCGGCGAAACGACCACCGGCCGGCTGATCATGCAGTACGCGTCGCAGAACCTGATCCCGGTCACGCTCGAACTCGGCGGCAAGAGCCCGAACATCTTCTTCGAAGACGTCGCCGCCTCGAAGGACGACTTCTACGACAAGGCGCTCGAGGGCTTCACCATGTTCGCGCTCAACCAGGGCGAGGTCTGCACCTGCCCGTCCCGCGCGTTGATCCAGCGCTCGATCTATGACCAGTTCCTCGGCGACGCGGTCGAGCGCACCAAGGCGATCAAGCAGGGCAACCCGCTCGACACCGACACGATGGTCGGCGCGCAGGCGTCCAACGACCAGCTCGAGAAGATCCTGTCCTACATCGACATCGGCACGCAGGAGGGCGCCAAGATCCTGACCGGCGGGCAGCGGGCCGATCTGGGCGGCGACCTCGCCGGCGGCTACTACGTCCAGCCGACCATCTTCGAGGGCAAGAACTCGATGCGGATCTTCCAGGAAGAGATCTTCGGCCCGGTCGTTTCGGTGACGAGTTTCGAGGACGAGAACGAGGCCCTCGCGATCGCCAACGACACGCTGTACGGACTGGGCGCCGGCGTCTGGACGCGTGACGGTTCGCGGGCCTACCGCGCCGGCCGCGAGATTCAGGCCGGGCGGGTCTGGACGAACTGCTACCACGCCTACCCGGCGCACGCGGCGTTCGGTGGCTACAAGCAGTCCGGCGTCGGACGCGAGAACCACAAGATGATGCTCGACCACTACCAGAACACCAAGAACCTCTTGGTGTCCTATTCACCGAAGAAGCTCGGCTTCTTCTAAGCGGTGCGGCGAGCGAAGCAAGCTGCGCAGCATCGCAGCGAAGCCGAAGGCGAGCGAGGAGCGCAGCTTAGTGAATGAGCTCACGCGGGTCGACGTGACCGATGAGGCGGCGGAGTTACTCCGCCGCCTCACCGGCCAGCACGGCCCGCTCATGTTTCATCAGTCCGGCGGTTGCTGTGACGGGTCGTCGCCGATGTGCTTCCCGGACGGCGACTTCATCACCGGCGATGCCGACGTGCACCTGGGTGATCTCGAGGTCGGCGTCGAGTCGCCGATTCCGTTCTGGATGTCGGTGAGTCAGTACGAGTACTGGAAGCACACCCACCTGACCGTCGACGTGGTTCCCGGCCGCGGCTCCGGCTTCTCGGTCGAGGCGCCCGAGGGCGTCCGATTCCTGATCCGGTCGCGGCTGATGAGCGATGACGAGTCGCGGGCGTTCGGACTGATCTGAGCGCTCAGACCGCCAGCAGTACGGCAGCGAGAACGGACACGGCCAAGGCGACCACCAGCACACTCACGCCGATGATCGCCCGGTGTGACGTTACGGCCGAGGTGCCCACTTCGGATCCGTGGATAGTGGCCAGCCGGGCCGTAACGTGAGGAGCGAGGGCCGCGCGGCGGCGGGCCATGAACCAGCAGGCCGCGGCGAGCGCAACGGCCAGCACGGCGCCGATCCAGGCGAGGACGGGCTGGTCGCGTTCGAACCTGATCAGGATGAGGGCGCAGACGATCGCGGTCTGCGCCGTGCGCCACCAGGTGAGTGAGGTCCGCTCGGTCGGCCGTCCCGGCGGCGCGGCACCGCTCACCAGAAGACGGCCAGGACGAGGACGCCGACGCCAACCAGCGTCACGGTCACGGTGGTCAGTAGCAACAGACTCGGCGGTGGCAACGAGCGCGATTCCCGCATCGCGCGCTCACTCGCGGCCCAACGCCGGTACACGTTCACCGACATCACCAAGGCGGCCGCAGCCAGGACGATCCCAATGGCGTGCCGGGCCCAGCTGAGATGTCGGTCCGACACGAATTGCGACACCGCGACGGCCGCGGCCAGCAGCGCGAGGACGGTGCGGATCCAGGCCAGGAAGGTGCGCTCGTTGGCGAGGGAGAACCGGTAGTCGGGCGGCTGCCCCTCCTGCCGCCACGGCGGGTCGACGAGCCGGCGCAACCAGCGAGTCATCACTCGACGAGGTTGGCAGACCAGCGTTCTTCGATGTGGCCGAAACGCCAGACCGCGAGCGCGACCAGCCACGACAGCACGAAGAGCGCGACGATGCCGTAACCGGCGTAGTCAAGCGGAATGCTGGCGACCGCCGAGACCGGCCCGGAGGTGATGTCAGCCTCATCGGCCAGCACGCCGACCAGCTCGATGGTGCCGATGACGAGCGCCACCGCGACCGAGATCGCGGTGATCGTGATGTTGTAGAAGACTTTGCGGACGGGCTTCGCGAACGCCCAGCCGTAGGCCGCGTTCATGAAGACGCCATCGATCGTGTCGGCCAGACACATGCCCGCAGCGAAGAGCACCGGCAGCACCAGGATCGCGTAGAACGGCAGGTTGAACGCGGCCGCGCCACCGGCCAGAACGAGCAGCCCGACCTCGGTGGCGGTGTCGAAGCCGAGCCCGAACAGCACGCCGATCGGGTAGATGTGCCACGCCTTGCGGACCGACTTGGTCAGCCGGCCGAGGAAGCGGTTCATGAAGCCGCGCTTATTCAGGTGCTCTTCGAGCTGCTCCTCGTTGTAGACCCCGCGGCGCATGTCACGAAAGACCTTGATGATGCCCATGAGCACCACCAGGTTGAGCAGCCCCAGCACCCATAGAAACACTCCGGACACCGAGGCGCCGATGACGCCGGTGGCCGAGTGCAGCCCCGAGTTGCCGTCCTCGACCTGGCCGGCGAGCTCCTTGACGCCGACCGAAAGCAGCAGCGATAGCAGGAACACGATGGTCGAGTGGCCGAGGGAGAACCAGAATCCGACCGATAGCGGTTTGCGGACGGACGAGGGGTCGGCGCCGGCGGCGCTGAGGGCGGCGTTGTCGGCCAGCAGTTTGCGGGTGGTGTTGTCGACCGCGGCGATGTGGTCGGCGTCGAAGGCGTGCCTCAGCCCGAACGTATAGGCGAGGACGCCGACGCCGATGGTGAAGACCGGGTGCTCACCGCCGAGGTGATAGCGCGCCGGGACGACGAAGCCGAGCAGGGTGACCAGACCGATGACGTGCAGCGCGACGATGAAGGCACCCATGCTGCCCAGGGAGCGCCAGTCCTGACGATTTAGGCTGTGCCGGAACTGGCTGAGATGCGATTGCGGCGCCGGAATCGTCGCTGTCGCCATACTCGAAACCTAGCGCCGGAGCCGTCCTTATCGCAAGGCCGTTGCAATAAGGATCACCCACCGCCGAACCGCCCGATCCGGGTTGGTTCTGCGTCCTGAAGACGCAGAACCTACCCGGATCGGGCAGTGGAGCGATCAGAAGTCGGCGTCGAACGAGACCGTCCCGCCGACCCCGACCTGGTAGGCCGAGACGCGGCGCTCGAAGAAGTTCGACAGCTCCTGCACGTCCTGCAACTCCATGAACCCGAACGGATTGGCCGAACCGTAGACCGGCGCGATCTCGAGCTGCGCCAGCCGCTGGTCGGCCACGTGCTGCAGGTATTCGCGCATGTCGGCCAGAGACAGGCCCGAGATACCTTGGGCGAGCAGATCCTCGGCGAAGGCGACCTCGCACTCGACCGCCTCACCGATCATCGCCCGCACCTGGTCGGCCAGCTCGTCATCGAAGAGGTCCGGCTCCTCCGAGCGGACGGTGTCGATGACGTCGAAGGCGAATGCCATGTGCATGGTCTCGTCGCGGAACACCCAGTTGGTGCCTGAGGCGAGACCGTGCAACAACCCGCGCGAACGCAGGAAGTAGACGTACGCGAATGCGCCGTAGAAGAACAGTCCCTCGATGCACGCGGCGAAGCAGATCAGGTTGAGCAGGAAGGCCCGTCGATCGGCCTTCGAGGTCAACGCCGACAGCTCGTTGATCGAATCGATCCACGTGAAGCAGAAGTCACCCTTGCGCTTGATCGACGGGATGTTGTCGATGGCCGCGAACGCCTCGTTGCGCTCGGCCTCGTCGGCCACGTAGGTGTCGAGCAGCGTCAGATAGAACTGGACATGGACGGCCTCCTCGAAGAGCTGCCGCGATAGGTAGAGCCGTCCTTCGGGTGAGTTGACGTGCTGATAGAGGTTCAGCACCAGGTTGTTCGAAACGATCGAGTCGCCGGTGGCGAAGAATGCGACCAGTCGGCTGATCAGATGCCGTTCCGCCGGCGACAATCTGGCCAGGTCCGCAAGGTCGGAGTGCAGATCGACCTCCTCGACCGTCCAGGTGTTCTTGATGGCGTCGCGGAACCGGTCGTAGAAGTGCGGGTAGCGCATCGGCCGCAGGGTGAGATCCATCCCCGGGTCGAGCAACGAGTGGATCGACACATCCGTCACTGGCACGCCTCGCAAGCTTCCGGGTTCTCGAGGGAGCAGGCGACGGCTTCCTCGTCGCTGACCGACGCCGTGACCGGGACGGCTGTGGGCGAGGTCCCGACCGTCTGCGCGATGCGGGTGGCCGGACGTGACCGCAAGTAGTACGTGGTCTTCAGGCCGGCCTTCCACGCGTAGAGGTACATCGACGACAGGGTGCCGATGTTGGGCGACGCGATGAACAGGTTCAGCGACTGGCTCTGGTCGATGTAGGCCGACCGGGCCGCGGCGATATCGATCAGTGCCCGCTGCGGCAACTCCCAAGCCGTCCGGTAGACGGCGCGCAGTTCGGCCGGCAGCTCGGTGATGCCCTGCACCGACCCGTCCGCGCGCTTGATCTGATCGCGGATCGCGGACGTCCACAGACCGCGGGACTTGAGTTCACGAACCAGCGCGGTGTTGATCTGCAGGAATTCACCCGACAGGGTCTCGCGCTTGAACAGGTTCGACACCTGCGGCTCGATGCACTCGTAGGCGCCGGCGATCGAGGCGATGGTGGCCGTCGGTGCGATCGCGATCAGCAGCGAGTTGCGCAGCCCGGTCGTGGCGACCCGTTCACGCAGCGCCACCCAGCGCTCGGTCTGCGTCGGGGTGACACCCCACAGGTCGGGCTGCAGCTGGCCATCGGCGGCACGGGTCTGCGCGAACGTCGGGTGCGGCCCGAACTCCTCGGCCAGCTCGGCCGACGCCTCGAGCGCGGTCAGGTAGATCTCTTCAGCGATCCGGGTCGAGAGCTCCAGCGCGTCGGCCGAGTCGAACGGCAGACCGAGAGCGAAGAACACATCCTGCAGGCCCATGACGCCGAGGCCCACCGGGCGCCAGCGCGGGTTCGACGCCGCCGCCTGTTCGCTCGGGTAATAGTTGATGTCGATTACCCGATCGAGGAACGGCACCGCGGTGCGTACCGTGCTGCGGATCTTGGTCCAGTCGACGCCGGGCTTACCGCGGCCGTCGTCAAGCAGCAGATGCTCGGCCAGATTGACCGAACCCAGGTTGCAGACGGCCGTCTCGGCATCGCTGCTGACCTCGATGATCTCGGTGCAGAGATTGGACAGGTGGACGACGGGTGAGCCGACGCCGCCGCCATCGACGGTCTGATTGCACTTCGCGTTCGACGTGTCCTTGAACGTCATCCAGCCGTTGCCCGTCTGGGCCAGGGTGCGCATCATCTTGCCGTACAGATCGCGGGCCTTCACCTGACGGACGTACCGCCCATCGGCCTCGGCGGCGCGGTAGGCGGCGTCGAATGCGGTGCCCCACAAATCGACCAGCTCGGGGGCCTGATCGGGATCGATGAACGACCAGATCTCGTCGTTCTCGACCCGGCGCATGAACTCGTCCGGGATCCAATTCGCCAGGTTCAGATTGTGCGCGCGCCGGGCGTCCTCACCGGTGTTGTCCTTGAGCTCGAGGAACTCTTCGATATCGGGGTGCCACGGCTCGAGGTAGACGCAGGCTGCTCCCTTGCGCCGACCGCCCTGGTTGACGGCCGCGACGGATGCGTCGAGCGTGCGCAGGAACGGCACGATCCCGTTCGACTGGCCGTTGGTGCCACGGATCAACGCGCCCCGCGAACGGACCCGCGAGAATCCGATGCCGATGCCACCGGCGAACTTCGAGAGCCGGGCCACCTGCTGGTAGCGGGCATAGATCGAATCGAGTTCGTCCTTGGGTGAATCGACCAGGTAGCAGGACGACATCTGCGTGTGACTGGTGCCCGAATTGAACAGCGTCGGGCTACTCGGCAAATACGCCAGCGAGGACATCAGTCGGTAGAAGTCGATCGCCTCGGCCGGCGTGCGCGACAGGCCGCAGGCGACGCGCATCAAGAAGTACTGCGGCGTCTCGATCACCTGGCGCGAGGTGGGATGGCGCAATAGGTAACGGTCATAAACCGTGCGCAGCCCGAAGTACTCGAAGCGACGGTCGGCCGAGTGGTTGATTGCGTCATCCAGCTTGCGCGAGTTGTCCTTGACGAACCGCACCGTGTCGTCCCCGATCAGCCCTTCGGCGTGGCCGAGACCGACCGCCTGGCTGAACGACGCGACGTCCTGATTGCGGACCTCCTTGTCGATGTAGCTAGCGAGCAACCGAGCGGCCAGGCGCGAGTACTGCGGCTCCTCACCGATCATCTCAGCCGCGGTCTGGATCGAAAGGCGGTCAAGCTCGGCCGTCGTGGCGCCGTCGTAGAGACCACTGATCGTCTTGGTCGCGACCCGCAGCGGGTCGACGTCGACCAGGTCACCGGCCCAGCGCTCGACCGCGCGGACGATCTTGTTCACATCGACCGCTTCGGAGTCTCCGTTGCGCTTGCGAACCTGCATCTGAGTGCGGCGGGGCGGGGCATCGATCAGGTTCTCGGTGGGGGTGGTGACCGTCAAGGCTCTCTCCTCGTTGAGCTCGGTCCGGGTCGGCTCGAGGTCGGATGAGAGCGGCGAACGGCGGATGGATGGCCTTAAGCCACCACACCAGACCGGCCACGAGTTCAACCGGCATCGCCGTTGGCCCTCCCACGAGGCCTCGGACCACCGCGCGCGGGTGCACACGGTGCGCTGGCAGGTCTTCGGACTCATGGGCCTGACCGGTCACCCGATCGCCTACTGGCCGTCGCTTCCCAGGCCGCTATGGCCCAGTGCTCATGACGGCGGTCGTTCCCACTCACCGCTGCGGGGCAGTCCCGGAATAGCGTCAACCGTCATTCGGACGGGCGCCGCGCACCGGGTTCCCTGTTGCCTCGGCGGCCCTGGATGGGACGTCGAACCAGCTGCGTACCGGACTATATGTAGGGGCACTGACAAAGGTCCAGCACCACATATACGGTCGGCGTGTCGTCGGCGTGTCGTCGACCAATCCCGATCGGGGGAGGTTCTGCGGTCACCCGACGCACAACCTCCCCCGATCGGGGTCAGGGGCGAACGGATCTAGCCGAAGGTGAACGAGTAGGCCGCCAGCCCGGGCGACAGCGCCAGCGTGATGGTCGCGGTCTGTTGCTGGGACGCGCTGAAGACGGTGTAGATATCGGGTGCGCCCGACACCTGATAGGTGCTGGTCTTGCCGTTCACGGTCGCCGTCACCGTGCCGCTGCCACCGACGTCGAGGTACACGTCGTCGGCCGAGAAACTGAGCTTGATGGTGGCGTCCTTCTTGGCCGTCAACGACTCGTCGCTGACCGTCCAGGTGCCGTTCAGCGCGAACTGTTGAGCGGCACGCGACGAGGAATAGCTGAAGGTCTGGTCGCCCGGCAGCAGGGTGGCCGAATTCGCCAGCGCGTCGACCCGCTCGGAGCCCAGATAGGTCTCGGGGGTCTGGTTGGCATCCGTCGGTGTCTTGTCGGCGACATCGGTGGCGGCCGGCAGCACCACGCTCGGATTGGCGGCAGTGAGCAGCTGACGGATGAGCGTCTCCATGGTCGCGTAGTCACCCTCGCCGATGGCCACGTGCCGGATCTCGCCGGTCGAGTCGACCAGATACTCGGCCGGCCACGACTCGTTGGTGAAGTTGTTCCAGGTCGTGTAGTCGTTATCGATCGCAACCGGGTAGGTGATCCCCAGTCGCTTCACGCCCGGCGTCCACATTGCTGGCGACGTGCTCGAAGGCGTATTCGGGAGTGTGGACGCCGATGACCTGCAGCCCGGCCGAGGCATAGTCGGAATACCACGCCTCGGTATGCGGAATCGCCCGCTGGCAGTTGATGCAGGAATAGGCCCAGAAATCGACCAGGTAAACCTTGCCGGTGGTATCGGCGGCCCCGTTACCCGGCGTATTGAACCACTGACTGATACCCGCGATTGCCGGCGCTTTGCCGCAGCTCTGCAGCACATTGGCCGGCTCGCCGATGCAATGCGCCAGCGTGACGCTCTGCTTCGGCGCCAACTTCGTGTCGGCGCCGGCATTGTTGAGCGTCTTGTTCAGGCTGGCGGTGTAATCGGGGACGGCCCGTTGCAACGCGTCGGTCACATTGAACGTGAGCGCGATCGCGAGGCCGATGACGACCAGCCCGGCGGCGAACCGCACTATGCGCTGCCGGTCGCGGAACGCGCGGACTCGTTCGGCCACTCCCCGTCCGGCCAATGCGAACCCGAGTAGCGGGATGGCCGTGCCAATGGCGAAGGCCACGGTCAGTGCGACCGTCCGCCAGCCGATCTTGCCGGTCGCACCGGCGACGGTGATCGCGGCCAGCACCGGCCCGGCGCACGGGACGTAGACGGCGCCCAGGGCCAGGCCGAGCACGAAGCCACCATGCTCACCGCTGACCTCACGCTGGCGAATCCGGGCGAACGGACGCTCGAGCAGATCCTGCACGACCGGGAACATCATCGCGATCCCGAGCAACACCAGCACGATCAGTCCGGTCCAGCGAATGATGTCCTTGGGCAGGGGCAACGCACTCAGCGCCAGTGTGCCGAGCAGGGTGAAGACAGCGAAGCTCAACGTCAGACCGGCGACGATCAGGTAGGGCCGGCGGCGGTCGTTGTCGCCCCCGCTGGGCCCGGCGGCCCTGCCGAGTTCCGGCGCGGCGCGGCGCGGCGGACTGCACCCCACCGGTAAAGAAGATCACCGGCAGGACGGGCAGCACGCAGGGCGAGATGCCCGTTATCAGGCCACCGACCAGCCCGATCAGAATCAGCGTGAGCACCCACGACCTCCACCGGCCGACGCAGCGTGCGTGGCAATGAATCGTAGGTCGCCAAGCTGTGACTCGGGCCGCGAGTTCAGGCCTGGGTGCCCGCCGTCACCGCTTCGTAAGGAGTGAAACTCGGTAGGCCGACACCCGGCATCGACCTAGGGTGGGCCCATGCGAGCAGCCGAACCGGTCGTCCCCGAGCCCGACGACAAGGACTGGACCTGGGTCCTCGACGCCCCGTGCCCCGACTGTGGCTATGACGCCGCGGCCGTCCCACCCGATGAATTCGCCACACGCTCGCTGGCGGCGGTGGCGGTGCTGCGCGAAGCGCTTACGCACGATGATGCCCGCGTGCGGCCGGCCCCGACCGTCTGGTCGCCGCTGGAATACGGGTGCCACGTTCGCGACGTCTGCGTGCTCTTCCGGGAGCGGTTGCGAGCTGATGCTCGACGAGGACGATCCGCTGTTCGCCAACTGGGACCAGGACGAGACCGCTCTGGCCGAGCGGTACTGGGAGCAGTCGCCGGCGGTCGTTTCCGACGAGCTCGGATCGGCCGCAAGGGCCATGGCTGCTGCGATCGATTCGGTATCGGCGGATCAGTGGTCGCGGCCCGGACGACGATCGAACGGCTCGACGTTCACAGTCGAGACGCTGATCCGCTATTTCTTGCACGATCTGGTGCATCACGCACACGACGTGACGACGCCTTAGGCCGCTCGAAGCCCGATCAGCAGCGCCTCTGACTGCACCTGTACCCGCGCGACGAGCGCGTCCACCCGGGTCTCGGTCAGCTCGCCTTCACTCAACCGCTGCAACGAGTTCAGGCTGCGCCCGCGGTCAGGGTGGTCGTTCATACAGAGGTCAGCGACCAGGCGAGCGCCTTCGAGGGCGCGGGTGAGGGGCGGCGCGTCGGGCAGCGGCACGTCGTGGTGCGTCGCGATGAGCTGGACCAAGTGTTCGGGAAAGCGCCACTCAGTCAGTGCCTGGGCGCCCGCCTCGGCGTGGCCCAGGCCGTACTGGTCGATTTCTCGCCGGTTGAACCCGGGTTCGTCTGCGACCAGAGGCAGGCAGAGCGCTGGTACCCGGGACTGCTGGTGCAGCAGGGCCGAGCCGAGGGTGTGCAGCAGGCCGGCACAGAAGGCGTCGGGCGCACTCGCGCCCAGGATGGGTGCGATCAGGTCGGCCGCCGTCGCCGCGCTCGCGGCCTGCTCCCAGAAGCCTGGCGGCACCGCATCCGGCCGGTCCAGCCCGACACAGATGGGCACGGTCAACGCCCGGACGGTTTGATAACCGACCACCGAGATCGCGTATTGCAGCGTGCCCACCCGCCGGCTGAGGCCGTAGTAGGCCGAGTTGGCCAGCGTCAGCACTTTGGCCGTCAGCGACGGATCGGCTCCGACCGCCTTGACAAGGTCATTGATGGACGACTGGGGGTCGTCGACGATTGCCAGCACGCGGGCCGCGGCACCGGCTCGGGCCGGGACCGCGCGGGGCGTCAGCAGTCCGGTGGTGGGTTCAGGCACCGTCGAACACCGCGTCGAGCCGGATCGGCTGACCGCGCCGGAACCGTCCCCGGCCGGCCCGCTTGGCCTCATACATTCCACGGTCGGCGGCCTGCAGTAGCTCGGCCGCGGTGTCGTACTCCCGCGCCATCGCCAACCCGATGCTCGCCGAGATGTTGACGTGGGTCCCGGCGACGACGATCGGCTCCTGCAACGCCTGCAGCTGACGCTCCGCCGCCACCTCCGCGTCAGCGACGTCCCCGATCTCTCGGATCAGCACGACGAATTCGTCGCCAGCGATTCGTGCGACCAGGTCGCGATCGCGGGCGGTCGTCAGCAGTCGTTGACCGACCTCGATCAGGACGCGGTCCCCCGCCTCGTGACCGAGGGTGTCGTTGATCTGTTTGAAGCCGTCGAGATCACAGAAGAGGACGGCCGCGTCACGATCACGGGTACGCCGGCTGCCCAGCAGCTGACTGATCGCCTCGATCAAACAGCGACGGTTCGCCAGGCCCGTCAGTGGGTCGTGTTCGGCGAGGTATGAGAGCTGGTTCTCCCAGGCGCGGCGGTCGGTGACGTCCTCGACCGTGCCGATGAAGCCGGCCGAGCGACGTGGAGTCGTCACTGGCGCGAGGCGGATCTGCACCCATCGGACCAGGTCGTCGCGACCCCGATCGAGTGGTGAGGCCGGCTCGAGCTGTCCCTCGCGGACCAGCCGGACGGTGAGTTCGCGCGGCTCCCCCGCCAACACGTCGTCCAGCGACGCCAGCAAGATCGGACGGTCGTCGTCATGTACGCAGTGCAGCCAGCGAATGCCGGTCAAGAACACCGGATCGGACCCGACGATCTGGGCGAAGCGCGCGTTGACGAAACCGAGTCGAAGTCCGGCTTCCGACACAACGATGCCGACTGGGGCGTGTTCGGCCAGGGCGCGGAATCGATGCTCGGACTCGCGTTGTGCCGATTCGGCCAGCCGTAACTCCTGCGAGGCCGAACGCAGCAGCAGGACGACGGTATCTTGGTCGGCCGACTGCACCCGGACTTGCACCGGCCCGGACACCTGACCAGGTCCAAGCAGCGTGGCGTCGACCCACGAGTCGCGAGCCCCGACGATGTCGACGTCATCGATCAGGCCGGTCAAGGCGGCGCCGACGACCTCGTCGCCGGTCAGCCCGAGCAGTCCGAGCGCGCTCGCATTGGCCCAGATCACCGGGCCCGGGATCGCCGACTTGCCGACCGCTACGGCTATTGCGGGCATGCCCGCCTCGGCCGCCGCAGCGTAGACGCCGCCGATCGCCGGATCGGACGACCGTAGCGCGGCTCGGGTGAGTGACGTCACCTCTTGTAAATCGGTCGGGCGCGCGCAAACGTGAGTCGCGCGGTCACAGCCCCGTTGGGATCGGTACGTGACCTCGCATGGTGATAGTCAGTCGGAGCGAACCTAGAACCGAAGACGGTCGGCAACTGCCGTCTGGCTGACCGACCCGACGTCAGCGTCACCCAGCCCTGATCGACTGGACTAGGCCCGTCGCAGGGTGTCGAACAACAGCCCGGCCCATGTGCCGGGCGTAGCCGGCCGGCCGTCGACGATCGCGATCGGAATCTCGAGATCCCAGACTGTGGCGGGGGTCGCGGTGCGGGCGGCGCCCACCACCACGAGTGCATCGATCAGGCCGAGCGGCGCCAGCTCGGCGCGCAGGTCCTCGACCTTCCGGCCGGCGTCGACCACCGCCCAGACGGCCGTCGGGGCCAATGCCGCCAGCAGCTGCGAGGCCCAGCCGAACGGTTGTCCCGGCAGGCCGGGGGTGAGCTCGATGGTGACCAGCGACGGGGTGGTGGCCGTCCGCAGACGCGCCGCCTGGGTCACCGCGTCGGTCGGGCCGGCGATCACGCGGGGGCGGGTCGTGACCGGTCCCGTGAGCCAGATCGATTCACTGGCGAGGTGCAGCTCAGCGGCAATCAGCTCCGCCGCCGCGCTCAGCTGCTCCGGCGCTCCGACGAGCGCGACTACGGCCCCGGCCGTGCGCGGTAACGGCGGGGCAACGGGCAGCTGCTCGACCATCTGCTCGATGCTGCGGACCGCGGCGCTGGGGTGCTGTGCGGCCGACTCCGCGCGCGCCCGGTGTCGGCCGGAGCGCTCCGGCGAACTCGCCGGTGGCTCGGCGGTCGGTTCATGACCGGGCGGCGCATTGGTGGCCGGCGGATAGCCGCCCGGTTGGTAATGGCCCGGCTGATAGCCGTCGGAATAGTGGTTGGCGTCGGAATAGCGGACGGGCGCGACGGAATCGGGGTCGAACGAAACGCGGTACAGCTCGCGGGTGAAGAGCCCGAGCACGCCGCCCCGGCGGACGGTGGCCACCTCGGTGATCAGGACCTGATCGCCGTACGTCGCGTGAATGCCGGCGATGAGATCGTCGCGATCGGGACCCTCGACGCACAGCGTCTGCGGCCCGACGATCACACCCACAGTTCGATCCTGGCAGAGAAACACCTCAATCCTGCGTAGTGACACCGCTACCCACTGTTACCACTTAATAGGGCGCATTAGCCTTAGCGCTTCGGGTCACGCGGCCCGACCAACCCGGGAGCGGCTCGTGCTCATCCTGACTCGCCGAATCGGCGAAAGCATCGTTATCGGCGACGACGTCGTGCTGACCGTCGTCGAGGTCCGCGGCGACGCGGTCCGGCTCGGCATCGCCGCCCCCCGGTCGGTCAACGTCCACCGCGAAGAGGTCTACCGCGAACTGCAGGCAGCGAATCAGGGGGCCGCATCGCCGCCCGACGCTGCGATCGCCGACATCACCGCCCTGAACCGGCCAATCGCACTCATCGATCCGCTCGACGCGGCGGACCCCGTGGACCCGGAGCAGGCGGCAACCGCGTAAGAAGACCGGATGAAGCTCTTCGATCTCAGTGGCCGGGTTGCCATCGTCACCGGTGGCAACGGCGGGATCGGCCTGGGAATGGCCGAAGGTCTGGCCGGTGCGGGCGCGCGGGTCGTGCTGGCCGGTCGCAACCCCGCGAAGGGTGCGGCCGCGGTCGCCGCACTGGCCGAAAGCGGCGCCGCCGGTGTACTCGCGTCGTTCTCCGAGGTCGACGTGGCCGACGAAGACTCGTGCCGCACTCTGATCGATTCGGTCGCGGCCGATCGCGGCCGCCTCGACATCCTGGTCAACAACGCCGGCCTGAACATTCGCCGGCCGCCGGACGTCCTCGACATCGCCGACTGGCACACCGTCCTCGACTCGAACCTGACCAGCACCTTCGTCTGCTCGCAGGCCGCCTATCCACACATGGTCGCCGCCGGCGGCGGCAAGATCATCAACATCGGCTCGATGATGAGCATCTTCGGCGCATCCTTCGCGCCCGCCTACGCCGCGAGCAAGGGCGGGGTCGTCCAGTTCTCCCGCGCCTGCGCAGCGGCCTGGGCCAAGGACAACATCCAGGTCAACTCGATCCTGCCGGGCTGGATCAACACCGACCTCACCCGGTCCGGCCGGATCGAGGTCGCGGGGCTGAACGAGAAGGTGCTCGACCGCACACCGGCCGCCCGCTGGGGCGAGCCGTCCGACCTGGCCGGCGTCGGGGTCTTCCTGGCGAGCGCGGCGTCGGACTTCATCACCGGCACCGCGATCCCGGTCGACGGCGGCTATTCGATCCAGGGCTGATCCGGCTGACTCGCCAAATCCAGCGCGGGCCGCCCGTCCGGCCCTCGGCCGCCCGATCCCACCGCACCGTCGCACCCTCGCACCGTCGCACCTTCGGGCTAGCGTTGCCAATAGAGGGGAGGCGGTCATGACCGAGACACTGCGTACGGACGCGTCGGCGGCTTCAAGCAGCCAGGATCTAGCGCTGCGCGAGCAGGCCGAGGCGACGCTTCGCGCCCTAGCCGGGCCGTCCGCCGTCCTGCGCGACGATCAGTGGACCGCCATCCACGCGCTGGTCGCGCAGCGCCGTCGGGCGCTCGTCGTGCAGCGCACGGGCTGGGGCAAGTCGGCCGTCTACTTCGTCGCGACCGCACTACTACGGGAGCAGGGCGCCGGCCCGACCGTGATCATCTCGCCGCTGCTGGCGTTGATGCGCAACCAGATCGCCGCTGCGGCTCGGGCCGGCATCGTGGCCGCCACCATCAACTCGACCAACATCGAGGACTGGACCCAGACCTACGCCGCGGTGAACCGGGGCGAGGTCGACGTACTCCTCCTGTCGCCCGAGCGCCTCAACAACCCCGATTTCCGCGACAACGTGATGCCCGAGCTGGCGGCGACCTGCGGCCTGTTGGTGGTCGACGAGGCACACTGCATCAGCGACTGGGGACACGACTTCCGCCCGGACTTCCGCCGGTTGCGAACCTTGCTGCCACAGCTGCCCACCGGCATCCCGGTGCTCGCGACCACCGCCACCGCCAACGCCCGGGTCGTCGCCGACGTCGCCGAGGTGCTCGAGCTCGGCGCCGGCTCAAAGGATGGCGAAGCCGCTGGTAGCGCCGGCGCGGTGTTGGTGCTGCGCGGCGGCCTCGACCGTGAGTCGCTGCAGCTCGGCGTGCTGACGCTGCCGAGTACGGCGCACCGGCTGGCCTGGCTGGCCGCACACCTGGCCGAGCTGCCGGGCTCGGGGATCATCTACACGCTGACGGTCGCGGCCTCGCAGCAGGTGGCCGACTACCTGCGTGAACGCGGCTTCGCGGTGGCGGCCTACTCCGGCCAGACCGAGCCGGCCGACCGGCTGGCGGCCGAGGACGACCTCATCAATAACCGGGTCAAGGCGCTGGTGGCCACGTCGGCCCTCGGGATGGGATTCGACAAGCCCGACCTCAACTTCGTCATCCACTTCGGCGCGCCGTCCTCGCCCATCTCCTACTACCAACAGGTCGGACGGGCCGGCCGCGGCGGCAATAACACTCAGCTGCCCTCCTCGCTCGCTGGCGCTCGCGGCGATGCTCCGCAGCTCGCTCCGCTCGCCTACCACGCCGAGGTCGTCCTGCTGCCCGGCTCCGACGACGAGGCGATCTGGGCCTACTTCGCCTCGGCCGCATTCCCTCCCGAGCGGCAGGTGCGCGAGGCCTTGGCGGTGCTCGATCAGGCGAACGGCCCGGTGAGCACGGCGACGCTCGAGACGCAGGTCGAACTGTCGCGCAGCCGCCTCGAGACAATGCTCAAGGTGCTCGACGTCGACGAGGCGCTGCAGCGGGTGCGGGGCGGCTGGATCTCGACCGGCCGACCGTGGGACTACGACGCGTCGCGCTACGAACGGGTGGCGCAGGTGCGGCGTGACGAACAACAGGCGATGCGCGACTACATGACGACCACCACCTGCCGGATGCGCTTCCTGCGCGAGCAGCTCGACGACGACGGCGCCACCGACTGCGGTCGGTGCGACAACTGCGGCGGACTGCACCTGAACTCCGAGGTCGCGACCGACACGGTCGCTATCGCCGAGGCCGTGCTGAGTGAACCCGGCATCCGACTCGAGCCGCGCCGGATGTGGCCCAGCGCCATGCCTTCGCTCGGGGTCGATGTGAAGGGCAAACTGGCTGCGTCCGAATCGGCCGAGCCCGGGCGCGTGGTCGCGCGCTTCACCGACCTGGCGCTCGGCAGCCGGGTGCGGGCCACCGTACGGGTCGACGCGGGCGTCCCCGCGGATGTGATCAGCGCATCGATCAAGGTCCTGGCCGACTGGGATTGGGCGCAGCGCCCGGTCGCGGTGGCCGCGATCGGATCGAACACCCACCCGACCCTGGTCGCCGATCTGGCGGCGCAGTTGGCCCGGATCGGCCGGCTCACCGATCTGGGCGTCGTGTCCCACCGGGGCGAGGGCGGGGCCGGCGTCCGGTCGAACAGCGCCCATCGATTGCGCACGATCTGGGACGCATATTCACTACCCGCGGCGATGCTCGATCAGCTCGGGGGTGAGCTGTCGGGCGCGCCCATCCTGCTGGTCGACGACTTCACCGACACCGGCTGGACGTTCGCAGTCGTCGCCCGGTTGCTCCGCCGAGCCGGGGCCGGCGCGGTCTATCCGTTCGCGCTGGGTCTAGCGGGGTAGCGATAATCAGCCGTGATGACTGACCCCCTCGCCAACCCAGCCTGGTCGGCGCTCACCGGTCCCCAGCAGGGCTTCGCGCTCGGATCCGGGCGCGCTCGCCGTTACCGCGACGAGGTCGCGCCGTTCGGCGCCGTGGTCGACGACGACGATCCCGACGCATGGCGCGAACTGGCCGAGCTCACGGACTCGGTCGTCGTGATCCGGCCGAAGGCGATCGTGCCGCCCGGTTGGACCCGGGTCATGGACATCCCTGGTGGTCAGTACGTCTACGACGGGCCGACCATCGCGCCGCCGTCGGCTGAGATCGTGCCCCTCGGACGGGCCGACGTGCCGCAGATGCTCGAGCTGGTCGAACTCGCCCGGCCGGGACCATTCCGCGAGCAGACCGTCGAACTCGGCGGCTACCGCGGAATCCGCGACGGCGAGCGGCTGATCGCGATGGCGGGGCGCCGGATCCAACCGGCGGGGTGGGTCGAGATCAGCGCGGTGTGCACGCATCCGGACTATCGCGGCCAGGGGTTGGGCGTGGCGATCCTGCACGCGGTGCTGGCCGACATCGCCGGGTCGGGGCGGCAGGCATTCCTGCACGTCGCCGGTATCAACACCGGCGCGGCCGCGCTCTACCGCAAGCTGGGTTTCACCCAGAGCCGTGAGGTCGTCTTCATCGGCCTCACCCACTAGCCGACCAGCCCGGTCGCCGCCAGCCCGCTCGCAGACTCAGACCTTCGGCCGGCGACGGGCCCGTTGCGGGGACCGTTGCTTGCGCGGCGGCTGGGCCGCCATCCGCACCAGGCCGAGCAGCACCGCCATCACCGGCACCGTGATGAGGAAATGAATCGTCGCACTCTCGAGGCTGACGGTCTGTTCCTCCAGCGCCTGCCAGATGACCGGCGCGTTGAACAGCAGCGCACACAACAGAACTGATCCGCGGAACATGCCTCAGACCGATCCGTTCAGCTTGTCGATGAGAAGCGCCGCCCAGGCGCCGCGACTTGCGATCTGGCCATCGACCAGCGCGATCGGTGCTCGCAGCGCCCAGACCGACGCCGGGCTCATGGTGCGAGCGGCTCCCACGACGGCGATGGCGTCGACCGTCGCGGCCGAATCGATGAACGCGTTGATGTCAGAGGTCTTCCAACTCGCTTCGACGACCATCCATCGCTGAGCCGGACGCAGCTCGCGGAACAGATCGGTCGCCGCGGCCACATCAAGGGCATCGTCGGTCTGCGGGTCGGTCTCCAGGACAAGAATCATCCGCTCGTTGGACGACCGGGCTTTGCCGACGGCGCGCCGGGCCTGCTTGGCGCTCTCGACGACGACGACCCGGTCCGGGCCGAGACGCCAGCGCGCGGCCTGCAGGTGAGCGGTCCGCAGCGCCGCTGCGGCCGGTCCGGCGATGACCAGCACATCACCGTCGGCGAGCGTGGGAACCGGTGCCACTGGCAGTTGCTCGACGATCTGACCGACCATCCAGTACGGGTCGGCCGAACCGTCCGGGATCCAGTCGACCGGGACGCCGAGGTCGACCAATCGCCGGCGCAGGACGAGCGGGTTCGACCCGGCGGTGGATACGGCGACGCCGTGCGGGTCCGCGGGTGTCGATGTCGGGGCGGGGACGAAGTCGCTCGGAGCGGCCGTGGGCGCCGTCGTGTAGGCGACGGCCGCGGGCACCTCGTCCGGCTCCGGAGCTCGATGCGCGCCCACCGGACGGTGCATTACCGGCCGGCTAGCGACTGGTTCGGTACGCAACGGTTCGGCCGCTACGTACGGCACCGGCACGTACGCGACCGGCGGCGGCAGGGGCGCCCCTGATGGCATTGGCGGCATTGGCGCCACGGAAGCGGGCGGGACGTAGACCGGCGGCGGCGGCGGGGGCAGCGCGGCAGCCGGCGGCAGTGCTTCGGCGGGTGGCGGCCACTGCGACATCGGCGTCGTCGGTGCCGCCAGCGGCATGGGCTGGGTGGTCGGTTCCGGGTCCGCCCGGTCAGCCGACAGCTGACTCTGCCGCTGTGCGGCCTTCTCGGCGGCGAGTTCGAGGAGCATGCGGGCGAACTCGACGTTGGCCTCGGGGCTCTCCTCGATCGCGGCTCCGTCTATCGGTCGACCGAATTCGACCACTTGGGCGGCCAGTTTCGCTGTGCGATCGGCCCGATCGAGCTGCTCGGCCCGATCGGCGCGATCGAGCATCTCGTCGTAGAACTGCGGTTGCCAGCCTTGGATTAATTCAGCACCGGTGTCGCTCAAGGTGAAGTGCACGCCGACCTTGCGGTGGGCGAAGAATCCGAGCACGCCACCGTCGCGACGATAGGAGACATCTTCGACGTGAACCTGGTCGGGATATTCGGCGTCGAGGACGTCGAGCAGGCCGTCCAAGTCGTCACCTTCACGATAGAACGTCGCCATCGTTAGACACCTACGCCGACCGGGTCGCGCAGCGCGTCGCGACCCTCACCGATGACTCCCAGGGCATTCACCAGCGCCGACCCGGCCGACAACTCCGGATAGGACAGGATCGGCATTGATGGCACCGCCAGCCGGACCAGACGACGCAATGGCGCCCGGATCGGGGCGACGCACACCAGCACCGGCTTTCCGCCCCGGGCCGCTTCGGCGCCGAACCGCTCGACGATGTCGCTGACCAGGCGCTCGGCCAGGGCCGGTTCGACGACGAGCTGGGCGCCGCCGTCCGCTGGCCGCACCGATTCGAGCAGGGTCTGCTGCAGGCGCGGTTCCAGCGTCAGCACATCGATTCGACCGTCGGTGGCATTCGCGGCCACGATCGCCGGGGCCAGGGCCGAACGGGCGGCCTCGAGCAGCCGGTCGGGATCGGTGCCGCCCTTGGCCGCGACCGACAACGCCTCATAGATCCGCACCAGGTCGCGCACCGAGACGCCGTCGTCGAGCAGCTCGTGCAGGACGCGCTGGATCTCGCCCAGCGTGAGTAGCGCTGGCGTCAGGTCCTCGACCACCGTCGGGTGCGTCCGCTTGAGCGATTTGGTGGCCACGGCGACATCTTCGCGCCCCAGCAGCCGGCTGGCGTGTTGGCGCACCGACTCCGATAAGTGAGTGATTATGAGCGAAGAGCGATCAACGACGGTCGCCCCCAGCAGCTCGGCCTGCGTCGACATCTCGGTCGGAATCCATTTGCCGGTCAGTCCGAACACCGGCTCGTGGGCCGGGGTTCCGGGCAGTCCGTCTAATCCGTCACCGATCGCCAGGGTCATTCCGGGGGGTGCCTGGCCCCGGCTCACCTCGACCCCGTTGATATTGATCGCGTAAGTCGCCTGCGGTAGCAGCACCGAGTCGCGCGTACGCACCGGCGGCATGACGACGCCGAGTTCGGTGGCCAGCGTCCGGCGCAGCACGCGAACCCGGTCGAGCAGGTTCGCACCCATGCCGTCGACGAGCGGGACGAGGTCGGGCGACAGCGTCAGTTCGAGCGGATCGACGCCCATGTCGCCGAACAGCTGCTCCTCGTCCGCAGCGGCGACCGGGGCACCCTCGGCCTCGGCCGCAGTGGCCGCGGTGGCCGCGTCGCGAACCTTCAGCCGCGAGGCGGCGAAGAGCAGCGCGCTCCCGACGATGATGAACGGCAACTTCGGCAGGCCCGGCACCACGCACAGCAGTAACGCAGCGCAGCCGGCGATCAGCACCGGCCGACGTTGAGCGCCCACCTGGCGCGACACCAGACTGCCCATGTCGTCGGTACTGGCCGACCGGGTCACGATGAGGCCGGTCGAGACGCTCAGCAGCAGGGCCGGGATCTGGCTGACCAGACCGTCGCCGACGCTGAGCACGCTGTACTTCGACAGCGCTTCCTGGAATGAGATGTGGTGGACCAGGATCCCGATCGCGAATCCGCCGATGAGATTGATGATCGTAATGATGATCGCCGCAATGGCGTCACCCTTCACGAAGCGGGTCGCACCGTCCATCGCACCGTAGAAGTCGGCCTCGGCGGCGATGTCGGCCCGCCGTTGCCTGGCCGTCTTCTCATCGATGAAGCCGGCATTGAGGTCGGCGTCGATTGCCATCTGCTTACCCGGCATGGCGTCCAGGGTGAAGCGGGCGCCGACCTCGGCGACTCGACCGGCACCGTTGGTGATGACGACGAATTGGATGACGAGCAGGATCGCGAAAATGACCAGGCCGACGACGAGCGAGCCGCCGATGACGAACGATCCGAACGCGTGGATGACGTTGCCGGCATAACCCGTGCTCAGTACGAGTCGGGTGGCGCTGATGTTGAGCGCAAGCCGAAGCAGGGTCGCGATCAGAAGGAGCGACGGGAAGCTGGAGAAGTCGAGGGCGCGCGGCACGTTCATCGAGACGAGCACGACCAGCACAGCGCCCGTGATGTTGAAGGCGATCAGCACGTCGAGCAACATCGGCGGGACGGGCACGACGAGCATGGCCACGATCGCGACGACGCCGATCGGCACAGCTAGCTGGCCAAGTCGCGACGGTTTCACTGGTACCTCTTCTAGGTTCGGATACTCCGGCTCATGTCACTGGGCATCCGTCCCGAAAAGCGCGCCATCCTGGCAGTCAGATAATCGGCGCGGACGACGTGAACTTGAGCCGTCAGCGCGCGGCCACGAGCGTCTTCACGGTGTGGACGCCCACCGCCGAACCGCGTTTCTTGAGCGTCATGATGAAGGCCAGGACGGTCGCCACCGCGCGGTACAGATCGGCCGGTATCTCCTGGCCCAGTTCGCAGCTCGAGTGCAGGGTTCGAGCGAGCGGGATGTCGGAAACCATCGGGATCCGGTGCTTCTCGGCGAGCTCACGCATCTTGGCGGCCACGTGATCGGCCCCCTTCGCGACGACCCGGGGTGCCCCGCGGGCCGGGTCGTACCTCAGCGCGACAGCGACGTGGGTCGGGTTGACCACCACTACGTCGGCGGTCGCGATTTCGGCCATCATCCGGTTGCGGCTCATCGCCAGGGCCCGCGACCGTCGCTGGCTGCGCACCAGTGGGTCGCCCTCAGAACTGCGGTGTTCGTCCTTGACCTCCTGCTTGGTCATCTTCAGCTGCTTGTTGTTGCGCTTGCGGGTCACCGCGTAGTCGGCGACCGCCATCAGCACGCCGGCGATGGCGGCGAACCGGATCAGGGTTAGTGCCGTTCCGGTGGCCGTCCCGACCAACTGCGACAACGGCAACGATCCGGAATCGCTCACCTTGGCCAGCACCGGGCGCAGCACGATGATCAGAACCGCCGCGAGCGCGGCGGTCTTGAGCAACGCCTTGGCCAGGTTCCAGGCGCCGGCAACTCCGAAGATGCGCTTGAGGCCCGCGAATGGATTCAGCCGTTTGAACGTCGGCTTCCACAGCTTCGGGGCGAACCCGATGCCGCCCTGGCCGGCGATCGCCGCCACCGATACGACAGCGATCAGCACGGCGAGCGGCAGCACGTCCTTCATCGAGGTCTCGATATTCGTGCGCGCGAATACGAGCGCCTGGGCCGGATCGGGTGACCGAATGATGGCGCCGGCCTGGATCAAGGACGAGCTGGCGGTCGACATCAGCGACTTGAACACCCAGGGCAGCAGGTAGGTAGCGGCCAGGATGCCCAGCCAGGTGCCGAATTCGGGGGTGTTCGAGATCCCGCCCTCGCGCCAGGCCTTCTTCCGCTTGCGGGGGGTGGCCTTCTCGGTCTTCTCCTGTCCGCCGCTCACGCCACCGCTCCGATCAGCTCAGTGGCGTGCGTGCCCAGATTCACGACGGTCTTGGGCATGAGCAGAAAACCCGAGCCGACGAGCAGCAGGGTGAGTAGCGTCTTGAGTGGGAAGCTGAGTGAGAACGCATTCAGCTGGGGTGCAATCCGGCTGAGCAGACCGAGCGCCACATCGGCCAAAAAAAGCACCACGATCAATGGTCCGGCGATCTGCAGCGCCGCGAGGAACATCTGGCCGACCGCGGTCGTCAACTCACTATTGAGCTTGCCGAACGAAAGGGACGCGTCGAGCGGCACTGCGGTGAACGTGCGCAGGAAACCCTGGAAAATCACCAGGTGCACGTCCGTGGCGAAGATCAACGTGGTACAGAGCAGCGCGTAGAAGCTGCCGAAGATAGATGTCATCGTCGTGGTCAACGGGTTATAGGCGGCCGCCAGCGAGAAGCCACCGAATACGTCTAACAAACCGCCCGCCGTCTCGATCGCTGAGAACACGACCCGGGTGAGAAATCCCAGGCTCGCACCGATCGCGACCTGCAACACCAGTGCGGTCACGATCGATGCGGTGTCGGTACTCGGCAGGTGCGCCTGGGCGCTCGGCACGATCACCAGGGCCAAACCGACGCTGACGACGGTCTTTACCACCGAGGGGAGGCCGGCCGAGGCGAGCGGCGGCGCGACCATGGCCCACGCCAGGATCCGGGCACTCACGAGCAGCAGCGCAATCAACCAGCTCGTCTGCAGTTCGAATTGCATGGCGTCAGCCCAGCAGCTGAGGTATCGACGTCAGCAGTTGCGACGTATACGTGACGATCGTCGTGAGCATCCAATGCCCGCAGATCAGGAGGGCGATCGCGACGCCGATGACCTTCGGGACGAAGGCCAGCGTGAACTCCTGCACCTGGGTCGCCGACTGGAACAATGACACCGCGAAGCCGATGACGAGTGCCGTGATCAGCGCCGGCGCCGCCAACTTCGCCGCGACCAGCATCGCCTGCAGGGCCAGGTGAATCACCTCGGTATCAGTCATGGTCGCTAACCCGAGTGATAACTCTGGACGAGGGACGTGATGACCAGGCCCCAACCGTCGACCAGGACGAAGAGCAGCAACTTGAACGGCAGCGAGATCGACACCGGCGGCAGCATCATCATGCCGAGTGACATCAGGGTCGATGACACGACGAGGTCGATGATCACGAACGGAATGAAGATGACGAAGCCGATGATCATCGCCGACCGCAGCTCGGACAGCACGAAGGCGGGAATGATCGTCGTCAGCTGGAGGTGCGCCTTGTCGCTCGGGTTGGGCAGGTTGCCCGCCCGGAGCATCAGCGCGATCTCTTGCGGCCGGGTCTGGTTCAGCATGAACGTCCGCAGTGGCGCAATACCGTCCGTCCACGCCTGCGTGGTCGTTTTGGTGCCGTGCAGGTAGGGCTGGATTCCGAGGTTGTTGATCTTCTCGATCACCGGCCCCATGACGAACAGGCTCAGAAACAACGACAGGCCAGCCAATACTTGGTTGGGTGGGACGGTCTGCAGGCCGAGCGCATTACGGGTCAGCGAAAGGACCACGAAGATCTTCGTGAAGCTGGTGACCAGTAGGAGCAAGGACGGCGCCACCGCAAGCAGGGTGACCGCCATCAGGACGGTCAGCGACTGGCTGGGCTTGGTTCCGCCGACGTCGATGGTGACCGAGCCCGGTGCATTGCTGGCGGGAGTGGTCGGTGCGGTGGGCGTCTTCGGCGCGGTCGGCGCGATCGGGCCGTCGTTGGTCAACGGGGCCGAGGTCGTCGTCGTGGTGGTCGTGGCGGACGGGGTCGCCGACGGGGTCGCGGCCCGTGCTGCACCCGAATGGGCGCCGAGCCCAACGGCGAGGCAGACGAGCAGCCCGAGTAGGACGGCCGCCGCGCGCAGCGGACGATTCATGGAAGTGGACTCAGCTTCAGTGGGCGGTGAGGTCGCGGAGGGATTCGACCGTCTGCCGCCAGGTCTGCGGTGACAGGGCCGAGCCGGCGAGGCGCCCCGGTGCTTCAGCGACACCGGGCGTGATCGGGGTCCGGCGAGTCGCCGGGCGGCTGCGGTGAGTCGAGCGCGCGGAGGGCGTCGGGCTCGTTCGGCGAGACATCCGGCGGCCGGGTATGCGAGGAGACGAGCTCACCGCCGGCGCGCTGGTTGATGAATGCGCCAGCGCCGCGGCGAGGTCCGTCTCACCGAGGACATTGACCTGCGCATCGGTGACGCCGATGACGAGTGCTTTGTCGCCGATACGCACTACCGCAACCGAGGCGTTGTTGCTCAGCCGCTGACGGCCGAGCACGTCGATGAGGCTCGTGCTGGCCCGCTTGTTGCCGCGGTTGAGCTTTCGGGCCAAGAACCAGATGACGGCGAGTACAGCGGCCAGCGATACGAGTACCCGGCCCGCGAGTTCGACGGTCTGCACCGGTCAGCGCCCGTCTTCAGTCGCGATCTGGGTGATCCGCAGGGCGTAGTTCTCGTCGACTACCACAACTTCACCGCGCGCTATGAGCCGGCCGTTGACGAACAGGTCAGCTGATTCACCGGCCGCCCGGTCGAGTTCGATGACCGAGCCGTTGCGCAGCGCGAGCAGATCACTGACAGTCATCTTGGCCCGGCCGAGCTCCACGCTGGCAGCCATTTCGACCCCGCGCAGCAGGTCGAGACGGTCCAGGGTGAGACCACCGCCCGTGGCGGTGCCGGATCCTTCCGATTCGACCGTGTCATCGATTCCCACGATGACTGCCGCCCGGACTGCGGTGACGGTGCGCAGCGCGACGGCGCTCACCTCGCTGTGGGCCGTGATCCGGGCGAGGGCGACGCGGGCGTCCAATGACTGCGCCTCACCCAGGACGACCGGACCCATGGCCGCCGCGATCGCGGCCAACGTCGGGGCCAGCGCCATGGCCAGATCGACCGCGCCGATGGTTGCCTCGCGCATCGCGTCGGCGAGCTCGGTGTCGACCAGCAGGGCGAGTTCGCCGGAGGTCGAGCCCGAGAACGCGACAACGACCGCTCCGGTAAGGGTCAGCTCTTCGATGGTGGTGGCGGCGCTGGTGAGCGGCTCGCCGACGGGCAGAGTCGAGGCCGCGGCGGCCCCGGCGGCGTCGAGGAGTTCGACGGTCCGCCCTTCCATGGTGATCACTGGTGCTCCTTCAACGAATCAACGGGGGTATCTACGACAAGGGCGGCCAGGCGAGTGCCCGACTTACCGGCGATCGCCTGTACGAAGCCGGTGCCGCCGATCTCGACGGTCAGTGGGGCGCCCGATCGGTGATCGAGCACGAGCAGGTCGCCGACGGCGAGGTTCATCAGCCGGGTCGGGGTGATCCCGATCGGCCGGAACCGCACGCTGACCTCCACCGATACGTCGCCCAGGCGCTGCCGAACGCGGCGCGCGGCCTGATCGGTCGAGGCTTGGGCGCCGATCGGGGCGACCTCACGTGGGCGTTGGGCGATCAGGATCGGCAGCAGCGGTGCGAGCGGCAGGCACAGCGTCAGACGGCTGCGCTCGCGACCGACGACCATTTCGAACTCGCCGACCACTACCGCGTCCGCCGCGCTGGCCGCCTGCAGGAACGGCGGGTTGTATTCGATCGGTCCGGCGACCGCCTTGATCGGGACGAGTGACTCGAAGGAGTAGCTCAGCACGCCGAGCATCTGGTCGAGCAGGCCGGCCAGCAGGCTGGCTTCGATGTCGGTGAGTCCGCGATTCTGCTGCTGGCCGCCGGGACCGCCGAGCAGGTGGTCGATTGCTGCGAGGGCGATCGGCAGCGACATCTCGAGGACACCGGTGCCGGTCAGGGGAGGGATCTCGATCGGCACCATCAAGGTCGGGGTCTCGAGCCCGGCGATGTAATCGTCATAACTCTGCTGGGTGATTTCGGTGACGGATACCTGGCAGACCTGGCGTAGGCCGCTGGTGAGCACGGTCGTGAGCCGTCGGGCGAACGTCTCATACGTCATCTGCAGCAGCCGGACATGCTCGCGGGCGAGTTTGGTCGGGTGCCGGAAGTCGTACGGGACCAGTTCGCCCGCAGGCGTAGCCGACCGACGGGAGTCGCGGCGGCGCAACTCGCTGACCGTCTGGTTGGGCACGCCAAGGTATCGGCGTAACGGCGCCGAGCATTAGTACGGGCCGAAAAATCGTACGGAAAAGTGCCGAAGCATCCATGCTTCGGATCAAATAGATCGGGCTTCCGTGCCCGCTAGCTGTTGTAATTGTCTCCTTACTGCGACAGCCGTCGCAAGCTGAACGACGCCTTACTGCGTCACGAATTGCGTGATATATACCTGAAATATCTCATTCGGGTACGCCTTCTTCATCGCCGCCGTCAGCTGGTCGGTCAGGGCCAGGCGTTCGGCGTTGGTCGACAGCGAGGCCACCGTTCGGTCGCTGAACTGATCGATCACGAGCTCTTTGGCATTGCTCGGCAGGAAGGTCGCCGCGGCCGCCTTGCCCTTCACCAACTGCAGGTCGACGGCGATCTTGAGGTAGTGGCCGTCGGTCAGGTTGAGGGTGTTGGCGTCCAGCGCAACGATGTCGCCGCCGACCGGAGGGCCCGGCTTGGGTTTCGGGGCAAGAACGAACTTGTAGGCGCCGCCGGCGACGAGCAAGACCATGACCAGGATGATGATCAGCTTCTTCTTGCTCTTCTTCGGCGCCGCGGCCGCGGGTTCGGCGGCAACAGCCGTATCGACAGACATCAGGTGCTCCTTGTTCGGTCAGCTGGACGGGGACGGGGTGAGCTGCGGGTTGACGACGGCCAGCGGCGACTGACTCGGGGCGATGGTCCCGGCGGTCGCGGCGGTGTCAGTGGTCGTGGTGTCAGTGGAGTTCGCCGAGAGGTTGGACAGGACGACGATCTCGACCCGACGATTGAGCGTCACCGCCCGCGGGTCGCTCGGCGGGTACAGCGGATGCTGGTCGGAGTAGCCGACGGCCGACAGCTTGTCCTCGGCCACCCCGTGCGCGACGAGGTAGCGCACGACCGCCGATGCGCGAGCCGACGACAACTCCCAGCCACTGGGGTAAGGAGCCGTGCTGACGTTCTGCTGGTTGGTGTAGCCGTCGACCTCGATCTGGTGGTTATCGGCGGCCAGCGGCGGCGCCACGGCGGCCAGGATTCCCTGACCGAGCGACTCCAGATCAGCGCTGTTACCCGGAAACACAAGCGCGTTCGTGACCACGGTGATGACCAGGCCGCGACTGTTGATCTGGAACTGGGCCGCGCCGGCCATGTTGTTGCTGTTCAGCGCCTTGGTGATCGCGGCCTCGATGGCCGAGAAGTCCGCCGCCTGGGCCGCAACCTGATCCGCCGTGTAGCCGCCAGCCAATGACTGGGCGGCATTGGGGACGGGCGGTGCGACGGTGGCCTGGGCACTTGCGGTGGACGAAGCCTGGGCACTGACGCTCGGAGCCGCGACCGGGTTGCCGGGCATGACCAACTGCTGGCCGGTTCCCGATGCGTCGTTGTCCAGCAACCCGGTGCCGCCGGTGACAACCCCCTTGCTGCCGTTGCCGAACACCGACGCCAGCGAGGTCTTCAGCGAGATGAACTTCGACGTGTTCACGACCGAGATGGAGAACAGCACGATGAACAGGACGAGCAGCAGGGTGAGCATGTCGGCGTAGGTGACCAGCCAACGTTCGCTGCCACCTTCCTCCTCGTGCCCGCCGCCATGCCCGCCGCGGCGACGGGAGGAGCCATGCGCCCCGGCGCGGGCCGGCCGGGGCGGCATTACGCAGCCGCCTTCGCGGGCGGATCCGGCGAATAGACCATGCTGTTGAGCTTCGCCGCGACCAGGCGCGGGTTGGCGCCGGCCTGAATGGCGAGCACGCCCTCGATGGCCAGTTCCATCTGGCCACATTCCGTCGCACTGACCCGCTTGAGCCGGTTGCCGAGCGGGAACCAGAAGATGTTGGCCGTCATGACGCCCCACAGCGTGGCCACGAACGCGGACGCGATCTTCCCACCGAGCGTGGACGGGTCGCCGAGGTTGCCGAGCACGTGGATCAGGCCGAGGACGGTGCCGATGATGCCGATCGTCGGCGCGTAGCCGCCCATGTCGGCGAAGATCTTGGCCGCAGCGGAATCAGCTGCCCGTTTCGCGTCGACCTCGATACCCAGGATCTCGGCCACCTCGTCGGCATCGGTTCCGTCGATCGCCATCTCGAGGGCCTTGCGCAGGAACGGATCCTCGACCTTGGCCACCTCACCCTCAAGGGCGAGCAGACCGTCACGACGGGCGATCTCGGCCATCTTCACGATGATCGCGACACCCCCCTCGGGCGTCGAGACCTTGGCCGTGATCGCTTTGATCATCGACTTGGGCAGTTGCTTGGCGTCCGACATCACGCCACCGGCGATCGCGGCGCCGATAGTGCCACCGAAGACGAGCATGATCGGCGGGATCAGGATCATCGAGCCGATCTGACCGCCGTCCATGATCAGCGAACCGATGATCGCAACCAGCGCCAGCCCGGCGCCGATCATGGTTGCCGGATCCATTACTCGTCTCCGGGGTGCAGCGCGACGACGGTTCCGAGCGACCCGGATTCAGCCCGGGCGGCGGCGGCGCGAGTGGCGCTCACCGAACCGGCGGTGTGGCCGGTGAAGGAGGTGCCGGCGCTGTGCGCGGCGACGATGATGTCGGCCCGGTAGGCCTGGATCAGCTCAACCAGTTCCTCGAGGGTCTCGCGGATCACGTATTTGCTGCCGTTGACCAGGGTGACGACGGTGTCGGGCGTCGCTTCAGCCCGCTCGATCAGGTCGGGGTTGAGCGCGAAGAGCGGCCCACTGAGCCTTGTCAGCTGTAACACGATGTCCGTCCTTGGTTTGCTCTTCAGGAGCCATCCTTGGCTCCCGTCACGCTTGTTGATTTAATCGGCGCTAGGGCCCATACCTTGAGCCGCCGGCCGAGCGGGCCCGCCACCAGCCAAGTGGCGGCGGGCCTACCCGTCGGATCAGCCCTGCGTCATGTTCACCAGGGTCTGCAGGACGGTGTCGGACGTGCTGATCACCTTCGAGTCGGCCTGGAAGCCGCGCTCGGCCACGATCAGGTTGGTGAGCTCGGTCGAGAGGTCGGTGTTCGACATCTCTACGTAGCCCGAGCTCAGCGAGCCCAACGAACCCGAGCCCGGGGTGCCGATCTGCGCCGCACCGGAGCTCGCGGACGCCGACCACTCGGTGTCGCCGTTCTGGACCAGGCCGTCCGGGTTGGCGAAGGTCGCCAGCCCGATCTGGCCGAGCGTGGTCGCCACGCCGGAAGAATTGACCGCGCTGACCTTGCCGGTCTGGTCGATCGAGTACGAGACGTAGGTACCTGTGTTCAGGGCCGAGAGATCCAGCGGAACACCGCTGGTGTCCTCGACCTCGGCCCCATCAGTGTTCACCAGGTGGCCGGAGCCGTCGAGGGTGAAGCCGCCGGCGCGGGTGTAGGAGGTCTGACCGCCGCGCGACACCATGAAGAAGCCGTCACCGTTGATCATCAGGTTGCTCGGCACGCCGGTGGCCTGAGCCGATCCTTCGGTGAAGTTCTGGTTCGTCGAGGCCAGCCGCACGCCGAGCCCGATCTGGGTGGCGTTGGTGCCACCGACGGCGTTGTTCGTCGTCGCCGAGCCACCGCTGGACAGCGTCTGGCTCAATGCCGTCTCGAACTCGGTCGAGCTGGACTTGAAGCCGGTCGTGTTCGAGTTGGCGATGTTGTTGGACGTGACGTCGAGCATCTGCTGCTGCGCGTCAAGGCCAGAGATGGCGGTGAACATGGAACGAAGCATTGGTGACTCCTAGATCGGGGGTGGGGATCGCTGGACGGGCAGGTATTAGGAGGTACCGGCGGCGCTGACCGAGCTGACACTCGTCAGCGCAACCGAGTCGGAGCCGACCTGCAGCCTGGGGCCGGACGCGAGCAGTTGGACGGAATTGACCACACCTGATGCCGGCATACCGGATGCGTCGGTGTAGGTGACGTTCTTGCCGATCATCGCGGTCGCCTCCTGACCGCTCTGGGCCGTGACCAACGAGGTGAGCGTCGATGACATCGACGCCATCGTCTGCACCTGGCTCAGGGTGGCCGTCTGATTCATGAAGTCCGACGTGTTGACCGGATTCGTCGGGTCTTGGTACTGCAGTTGCGCGACGAGCAGCTTCAGGAACGCCTGCGGGTCGAGCAGGCTGTTGCTGCTACTCGTGCTGCTCGCCGTCTCGGACGCGGGGGGCGCCGTCGACGGATCGATGGTGCCGACGGCTCCGGTCGACGAGATGCCGCTTATTGCTGAAGTCATTGCTACCTCCTGATGGCTGGGGATCGGGTTCCGGGTTCGCGGCCGGCGGGGCCAACGGTGCCGGCGGATGGATCAGCTGGGCGCTACATCCATCGGTCCAGTGCTCCGGCGCCGCGGCCGACGGCCGTTCGGGCTGGCTGGGTGGTCGGCTCGGTCTGCTCGCCGCCGTAGTTGCCGGTCAGCGGCTGGGACGGCTCGGGCCGGTCGCTGCCTCGCTGATCGGTCTGGGAGCCGTCACCGATATGGACGTCGATCTGGGCGCCGGCTCCGAGCTGGGCGTGCAGGGCCGGCAGGGCGGCGGTGACGGCCTGGCGGGACGCCTCGTCGGCACACGCGACGGTCACGTTCAACGTGCCGTCGTGCAACGTGGCCCGCACCTGAACGGCCCCGAGGTCGGCCGGGTGCAGCGCGACGTTGAGGGCGACCGCACCATTGGCCGACGTCCGCAGGGTCGCGAAGGCGGCGGCCAGGGCCGGCTGGGCTGCCAGTTCGGGTGGTAGCGCGGGGGCGACCGGCGGCGCGGTGACCGATGCGGTGAACACGGGCGGCGCGGTGACCGCCGTCGGTCCGGCAGCCGTCGTGGCATTCACGTCGGCCGTCTTCGTGCTGGCCGACGAATCGTGTTTTCCGCTGGCACCGGAGTCCGAACCTCCGCCCGTCCCCGGATCGGGCTGGGCCGCGGCGGCGACCACGGCGGTCGCCGACGCCCCCGCGGCTGCGGTGTTCGCCGACGTCGGGTGGCTGAGTGAGGTGGCGGCAGCCGCAGGCGCGGGCCCAGCGGCGAGGACCGGTGAAGCGGGCGCCGGCGACAACCCGACCGGAGCGGGGCCGGGCTGACCGGCCGCAGCTGCCGCGGCGAACGACTCGGCGGCGGCCGGCGAACTCAAGGCAGCATCGGGCACCGAACCGGCGACTGAACCGGCCGGTGAATCGGGTGCCGCCGCGGAGGGTGCAGCGGCGGTGGCAGTGGCGCACCGTGCCCACAGTCGCGGCGGGGGAATGATGTCGGTGGTCGAGGTCGTCACGCCGACCGTCGCGGCCACCGAGGCCGCGATTGCACTGTCCGCGGTCGACGAGGTCGCTGTCGCTGCGGCCGTGACCGCGGGCTGGACCGGCAGTGCCGTCGGCAGAGCGGTGATCGACGGCGCGACGGTGGCGCGCGGTGGCGCTGGCCGGATCGGCGGGTTGGTCGCTGTCGGTCATCGCCCGAGCGGGCGCGCCGGGGATGATCGTTGCCCGGCCGCGCCGACGACCGGGCCGGATCGCCGGCGTCTCGCAACGCCTCGTGGAACGCGCTGCCGTTCGGGGCCGAGGTGCCGGGGCCGGCGCTCGGATCGGGCGAATGGGTAGGTGCGCTCGGCCCGTCCACCAGGATCGGCTCGGGCGCGGACGCCACGATCATCATGGTCATCGCTCGGCCGCCATCATCGCGGTGATGCTCTTCACGTAGTTCTGCGTTTCGGTGTACGGCGGAATGCCGCCGTACTTCTGCACCGCGCCCACGCCGGCGTTGTACGCCGCGAGGGCCAGCGGGACCGAGCCGCCGAACTCGTTGAGGTTGCGTCCGAGGATCCGGGCGGCCGCGGTGATTGCTTGAGCTGGGATCGAAGGCGTTGACGCCGATGCCGGCGGCGGTCGACGGCATCAACTGCATCAACCCTTGGGCGCCGGCGGAGCTGACGGCCTGCGAATTGCCGCCGGACTCCTGTTGGGCGACGGCCGCCAGCATTCCGCTGGGCAGGTTGAATTGCTTCTCGGCGGCGGCGAACTGGCTGGCGTATTGCGCGACCGCCGGGTTCAGGCCGGCCGCGGTGATCTGGCCGGTCGATAGCGAGTTACCGGTCGAGTTCAGCCCCGACGCGGCGGCTGTGGTGTCGACCGACGAGCCGACGATTCGGCTGATCGAGGTCGGCTTCTGGTAGATGGCGACCTCCTGCACCGTCTTGCCGGGCTCGGGGCTCTCGATCAGCTTGTTGTTCCCGGCATAGATCGCAACGTGGTAGGCCGGTTGGCCGAAGAACAACAGGTCACCGGGCTGCGCGTCGGCCAGTGAGGCGACCGGCGTCCCGACCTTCTGCTGGTCGGCGGCAACTCGCGGGATCGTGATGCCGAGGTCTTTGAACGTCTTCTGGGTCAGCCCGCTGCAGTCGATGCCCGAAGTCGATTCGCCGGCGTAGACGTAGGGCACGCCGAGGTACTTCTGCGCATCCGCGACGACCTCCGAACCGGTCACGGCGGATGACGAGGTGCCCGTAGCCGCGGTGGTGGCCGTTGCGCTCGCGAGCTGGCTGGCGAAAGTCGTCGCCGAGTTGGTGGTCCGCGCCGACGGCGGGACGAAGACGGCGCTGAGCTGAGACGTTATCGACGCGATCCGGGCCTGCAGCGACACCAGGTCGGGAATCGCGGTCGGGGCGGTCACGGAAGCACCTCAGGATTGTGCTGCCGGTGCATGCTCGACGCGATCTCGTCGTGCTCCCGCTGCTCGAGGCGGGCCCGCCGGGCCGCTTCGATGCTGTGCGCGTTCTCGTGCAGCTCTTCAGCCGTCAACCGAGCCCGGGCGGCCCGATGCAGACCCGCTCGGCGCAGATCGCTGTCGGCGTAGGCGAACTTGGCGCTGGCCACCGCGGCGGCGTGGGTGGCGGCCGCCGCCTGTAACGCAACGGCCGCGGCGATAAACGCCGGAACGGTCATCTCGGCCTCGTCGTTGCTGAGAGTCTCGATCCGTTCGGCGTTGTGCCGGACGTAGGCGGTCGCCCGTCGCGCCCGTCGCTCGGCCTCGGCGAGTTCGCGGGCCGCGTGGTCCTCTTGGATCTGGCGGGCCCGCATCAACGAGTTGAGCCACTTGGCGGTCACGCGGCACCACCGCCCGGTGGCAGGGTCGCCACCGCCGGGGCCGACCGGACGACGGATTCCAGGGCGGCCCAAGACTCGTCCGAGGTCGCGATGTCGTTCATGTCCTGACGCAGGAAGCCCTCGAGCATCGGCCACAGACCGAGCGCGCGGTCGGCGAGTCGGATTCGTGCCGCGGACGTAAGCACCGATCTGGACGAGTTCACGGACCTCGGCCCGGGCATCGAGCAGCTGCCGGGTCTCGCGCACCAGCGAGCGCTGGTCGTCGGTCAGGATCGCGTTCGCGACCCGTGACACCGACGAGAGCACCTCGATCGACGGAAAATGACCAGACGCGGCGAGCCGGCGATCAAGGACGATATGACCATCGAGGATCGACCGGGCCGTGTCGGCGATCGGTTCGTTGTGATCGTCGCCCTCGACCAGCACGGTGTACAGGCCGGTAATGCTGCCGAGCGACGACGAGCCGGCTCGCTCCAGCAGTTGCGGCAGCATCGCGAAGACCGACGGCGGGTAGCCGCGGGTGGCGGGCGGCTCGCCCGCCGACAACCCGATCTCGCGCTGCGCGAAGGCCAGCCGGGTGAGGCTGTCCATCATGAGCAGCACGTCGCGGCCGTCATCGCGGAACCACTCGGCGATCCGGGTGGCGACGAAGGCGGCCCGCAGCCGCACCATCGGCGGCTGGTCCGAGGTCGCGACGATGACCACAGAGTTGCGCAACCCGTCGGGCCCGAGGTCGTCCTCGATGAATTCACGGACCTCGCGACCCCGCTCACCCACCAGGGCGATGACCTTGACCTCGGCCTGGGTACCCCGGCTGATCATCGAGAGCAGGCTCGACTTGCCGACGCCGCTGCCGGCGAAGATCCCCATTCGCTGACCCCGGCCGAGCGGGACGAGGGTGTCGATCGCCCGGACGCCGAGCGGTAACGGCTGGTCGACCCGATCGCGGGTCATCGAGTCCGGCGGCGTGGAGTCGACGGTGACACGGTTCAGGCCGCTGGGTAGCGGCGATCCGTCCAGCGGCCGGCCCAGTCCGTCGAGAACCAACCCGAGCAACGGCGCGCCGACGCCGATGCGCAACGGGCCGCCGGTTGTGGTGACCCGATCGCTGACGCCGATCCCGCTGACCGGACCGAGCGGCAGGCAGGTCGCCAACTGCTCGCCGTCCTTGACGGAGACGGCGACCACCTCGGCCGGCGTCGGCGTCTGTGACCCGATGACGACGACATCGCCCACCCGGACCGAGAGACCGCGCACCTGAACCGAGAGACCGCGCACCGCTTCGACCTGTCCACTCACCTGCGGGCGGGCCGCGGTGACCGCGTCGGCGGTGACGTCGCGAATTCGTTCGAGCACTGAGGTCATCGCGCAAGCACCTCCTGCACCCGGGCCAGGCCCGCGCTGATTCGGGCGTCGATCGTCGTCGCGCCACTCGAAACGGTGGCATCACCCGGGCGGAGCGACGGGTCGGACACGATCTGCACGTCGTGGCTCGACGCCAGCTCGGCAACGTGGTCGCCGAGCAGAGCATGGTCCTGCGGATTGAGGGAAATGATCGCGGGCACGCCCACCGGGGCCAGCGCCAGCGCTCGAGCCAGGGCAGTCATGCCGCGGGTCTCATCGTCGCGCAGCGATGCCCCGACGATCGATTCCGCAACGGAGAACGCGGTCGATACGACCAGGTCCTCGATCTGCTCGGTGGCCGGGATCGCGCGCCGCTCGAATGCACCAGCGGCCTCACGGATCCGGTCGAGGATCGCATTCACCTGGCCCGTGCGGGTACTGAGCTCGGCGGCCGCAGCGGCCCGAATCAGTGCCTGCTCGGCTTCGGCCGCCTTCAGAGCCGCCTGCACGCCGGCTGCATAACCGGCCGCGTAGCCGGCCGCCTCAGCCGCGGACCGCGCCTCGGCGAACACCTCCGGCGACACCATCGACGTCTCGCCGATCTCGAACAGGACCGCGGGACGGACGTGGGAGTCGAGGTCGCGCGAAGCGACGTTCGACAACGTCGTCCGAGGACGAGCTGGGGCCGACCGATCGGCGCCGAGGGGGTAGACCTCGGCCGGTTCCCAGGGCTGGGCCGACTGCGCCGACTGCGCCGACTGGCGCCGACTCAGGCAACGAAGGCATCTTCATCGCCTCGGCTGAGAACGATCTGGCCGGCCTCCTCGAGCACCCGAACCTCGCGGATGACCGCGGCCTGGGCCTCCTCGACCGCGGCGACGCGCACCGGGCCCAGCAGATCGATCTCTTCGGCCAGTGACAGAGCCGCCCGCTCGGACATGTTCTGCACCACCTTCGAACGGACCGCCTCAGACACGCCCTTGAGCGCGGTGGCCAGATCCTTGGACTCGACCTGGCGCACGATGAGCTGGATGGAGCGGTCATCGAGGGTGACGATGTCTTCGAACATGAACATCTCGGCCCGGACCTTCTCGGCCAGCTTCGGGTCGATCTGCTCCAAGCCCTCGAGGATCATCCGCTCGGTGTTGCGATCGGCCCGGTTGATGATGTCGACGAGGGGGCGAAGTCCACCTACCGCCGACAGGTCCGACGGAACGCCGAGGGAGGACAACCGGCGCTCGAGGCTCGACTCGACCATCCGGATGAGATCCGGTGAGGTGCGGTCCATGACCGCGATCCGGTGAGCGACGTCGGCCTGCAGTTCGCGACCGAGGCCGGCGAGCACGTGTGACGCAAGCTCGGCCGGCAGGTGCGCCAGGACGAGGGCGATCGTCTGCGGGTGCTCGTCGGGCAGGAAGGACACGATCTGACGATGGTCGAGGTGCTGCAGGAAGGCGAACGGCAACTGGATGAAGTTCTGCGACACGCGGTCAGCGATTGCGTGGCCCCGCTCGGCACCGACCGATGCCTGCAGCAGGTCGCGCGCCATCGCGATACCACCACGTGAGCTGGGCGGACCCTCGCTGAGCAGCTCGGCGAAGTCCTCGACGACCGCGGCCGCCACTTCGGGTGGCACGGTGCCGATCCGGGCGATCTCGGTCGACAGGCCTTCGAGCTCGCTCTCGCTGAAGTGCGCGAGCACGCGGGCCGATTCGGCCCGGCCCAGCTGCAGGACGAGGATCGCCGCCTTCTGCCGGCCGGTCAGGCCGGCGAGGTGGTCGACCGGCGGTGGAACCAGGGTCAGGGTCTGAGCTTCAGTCATGGCGATCACGTCTCCGAAGTGTCGAGCCAGCCGGAAAGTGCGCTGGCGAACTCTTTGGGCCGGTTGTCAGCAGCGGCCACCAGGCTGCGGCGGCGCGAGGCCAGGTCGTTGAACTCGACCGGTGGCGCCGGCAACGCGCCGCCGTCCGGCAGGTCGTTGTCGTCATCGTCATAGAGGTCCGGGCCGAAGTCGTTCGGATGAGCCTTGCGCCGTTTGCGGCTGGCCAGCCAGGCACCGAGCACCAGGACAAGAACGAGCACACCCAGCAGTCCCTGCTTGGCGAGCGACACCAGGTTGGCCTGCGAGGCACTGGCCGCCGCGGCCTTGGTGGCTAATTTGGTGGCTGCTTCTGCCGCCGCCTGTTGGCTGGTGCTGAACGGCATCGCGCTGACCGACAACGTATCGCCGCGGGTCTGGTCGAATCCGACCGCGCCCTTGATCATGGTTTCGATCGCGTTCGTGTCGACGTTCTTCGCCGACTGATTGACGAGGACGCCGATCGAGAGCTGCTTGATCTGACCCGGCGCGGACGTCGTCGTCGTGGTCTGGGTGCCCAGCGCGTTGTTCACCGTGTTCGTGCTCTGGCTGTAGGTGCCGTTGCCCGACGGCGAGGTCGAGGTGGACGTGGTCACCGTGGGGGCGGTCGTATCGGTCGCGCCGACCGTCCCGGTGGGAATCGTGCCGGTGCCCGTGTAGGTCTCCTGGGTCTGCGACTGCGAGATCGGCGGGTCGTCCTTGTTGTAGACGTAGCTCTTGCTCTCGGTGCTGGTCGAGTCGAAGTTGAGCGCCGCGTTGACGGCGACCTGAGCATTTCCGGGGCCAAGGGCGGCAGTTAACATGCTCTGTAGCTGCGCCTCCAACCGCGCGTCCTCCGCGGCCGTGGCCTGGTTCTGGGTCGACGTGCTGGTCGCGCTCGTCACTCCTTGACCGGGGGCGTTGAGCACGTTGCCGTTCGAGTCGGTGACCGTCACATCGTCGGCCGACATCCCCGGCACACTGGAACTGACCAGATAGACGACCGACTGCACCTGCGAAGTGGTGAGCGCGATTCCCGAACCGACGGTCAGCAGCACCGCCGCGGTGGGCTTGGTGTTGCTGTCGGTGAAGACGTTCTGCTGCGGAATGGCCAGCGTCACCGCGGCCGACTGGACGCCCTTGATCGCATCGATCGTGCGGTCGAGCTGAGTCTCGAGGTCACTCTGGTAGTCGATCTGTTGCTGGAAGTCCGAGGAAGTGACGCCGGCCTTGTCGAGCAGCGGGAACCCGCCCTGACTCGCCGATGGAAGACCGGCCGCGCTCATGGTGAGCCGAGTCGAATAGACGACGCTGGCGGGGACCATCGATCTCGGTGCCGGCGGCGCTCAGCTTGTACGGGGTATTGGATGCGTTGAGCTTGTCGACGATCGCGCTGGCGTCGGACGCGGCGAGGTTGGTGTACAGCGGTGCGTAGGACGGCGCCGACTTCCAAGTCGTGAAGAGGTAGCCGCCGACGATGACCGCGATGATCGCGACCACGGTCACCGCCTTCTGACCGGCCGAGAACGCGGTGAAATTGCGCCAGGCCCGTTGACCGAACGCCTCGAGTTGATCCTTCATCAGGCCTGCATCCCCATGACCGTGTTGAACGCCTGCACGGCCTTACTCTCGATCGTCGTCGCGAGCTGGGTCATCAAGGTCGCCTGGGTCGCTGCGACCGTGTACGCGGCCGGATCGGTGAGCGTGCCGGTTGCGGCCTGCACAGCCAGATTCTCCGCATTGCTCTGCGCGCTGCTGACGGCGTCGAGGGCACTGGCGAAGCTACTCCCCGAACTGGCGGCGGCACCGCTCGCCGGCGCCGCCGAGACCGGCGATGCTCCGCCGAGCGCGCCGATGGCTGAGATTGCCGCAATAGGAGTGGTCACGACGCCATGCCCTTACCGATGTCGATGGCTGATTGGTAGGTGGTCTTAGCGTCGGTAACGACCGACGCGTTCGCCTGGAAGGCCCGCTGGGCCATGATCATGTTGCCCATCTGCTGGGACAGGTCGACGTTGGCGTGCAGCACGTAGCCGTTCGCGTCCGCGAGCGGATTGGTCGGATCCTGTACCTCGATGCCCGGACCGGTATCGGATGACAGCGACGTCACCGCCACCCCGTCGCCGATGCCGTTACGCCCCTGCACTTCCGTCGTCTGGACGTACTGCTGCTGGAACGCGGTGCCGCTCGTCGGTGACACGTCGTTGACGTTCGCGATGTTGTTCGCGATCGAATCAAGCCAGGTGTGATAGGTCTGCAGGCCGGTACCGGCGGTGCTGATTGCGTCGAACATCGCGATCAGCCCGACAAGACCACGGACATGAGGCCGTAGGTCGAAGTCAATGCGCCAGCCACGAGCTGCTGCTGCAACTGGTTCTTTGTGGTCGTCACCAATTCGTCATCGAGGCTGACGTTATTTCCGTTTGCGCCCGGCGCATTCGTCGACGCGGACGTCGACGTCGTGGCGGCGCTCGGGTTACCGGCCGCGATTGCGCTCGCCAGGCTCGATTCGAACGACACGTTCTGGGCGGTGAACCCAGGGGTTTCGAGGTTCGCGATATTGTTCGCGGTGACCTGCTGCTGCACACTCAAGCTGTGCATCGCGGATTGCAGCGACAACGAAGCGATGTCGTCGAGCATTTACTGCCTCCAACGGACCAGCCAGAAAGTGCCAGTCCGTCGGCGAAGGATGATGAGCAATCCGTGCTCGTCAGCGAGTTAATCGGCTGTTTGCGGTGGCTCTTTAGCGCCGCAGCCGAGGTGGGTTCGGAAACTGGTCAGGCGAGTCGGTCGACGAACAACGGCTCGGACGTCGGTGACGGTATCGGCGTCGTCCGGCTCGTCGCACAGGACGCGCGCCAGCGCGCCATCTCTGCGGTCATCTCGGCCTGGATGGAGACGATCTGCACGCGAAGTCGATGAATGCGTTCGAGCAGTTCGGGCGGGACGGGCGGCATCTGATCGAAGTCCGGCAGAACTGCCCAGGTCGCCTCGGCGTACTGCCGAAACGTGGCCGGCAGCATCGTCTGGGCCGGGGCGGCCACGGCGTCCCGGGACGCAACCGCTTCGGCCGAAGTTGCCATCAATTCGGTGGCGCGCAGCATGTCGGCCTCGACCGCCGCCAGGACAGCTGACCAGCTCTCGTCGGTGGCCATGGTCACTCAGCCGACCCAGGCCCCGACCAGCGGCCGCACACCGGGCTGCTCGAGCTGCTCGAGCTGCTCGACGGCCCGGGCCCACGCAGTTCGCAGACCGGTCACGATCTCGAGCATGGACGGGATCTTCGTCGCCAGCACCGCCGCATCCATCGTCATGAGCTCCTTGAGCAGGAAGCCGTACACCGCCCCGAGGTTCTCGGCCGGTCCGCCGGCCTTGGGGTCCAGGCTGCCGAACAGTTCGGCGACGATCTGGCTGGCGTGACCGGTGTGCTGACGCAGCTCGATCGAGTCGGCCAACGACGCGCGGGTCAGATCCAGCACGAGCCGGTCGAAGAGCATCACGATGCGCTGAGCCGGACTCGCGGTCAGAACGCGGTCAGCGAGGAACCGTACGCGGGCGTTGTCCATCAGCCGGAACTCGAGCTCGATGAGCTACTGGATGACGTGCCGTTGATGCTGTTGAACATCGACGTCAGATAGGTCTGGGTCGACTGCAGCTTGGCCAGGGCCGTCTCCATTGCACCGAACTTCGCCTGCAGCGACGACTGAATCAGGTTCAATCGGGTCGTCCAGTTGGTGATCTGGGTGTTGAGGCTGGATTCCTGGGTCGTGTTCGACGAGATGACCTGCGTGAGACTCCCGGTCGTCGGATCTACCGCCGTCGAACTGACGCTGTTCAGGGCGGTCGCGAACGAGCCGGCTACCGCGGTCTGGGTGCCACTCGGATCAGCCGCATAGGCACTTGCGAACGCGGTCGGGTCGAAGGACAGATTTCCTTTGGAGTCGAGCGAGATCCCGTAGGTACTCAAGCTGGCGCCACCGGGTCCGCCGTCACTGACCGACGCGAGGATCGACGACGAGAGTGACTGCAGCATTTCGTCACCCTCGAGCATGTCGCCCTGACCAAGGGTCTGACTCAGGTCTGACATGACCGCGTTCGCCGTCGACACAAGGCTCTGCACCTTGTTGCTGGCCGCAGTTTCGTCGTTCGCGACGGTGACCGTCACATCGGAGGCCAGGCCGGCGACCGAGAAGGTGACGCCCGGGATGAACCCGGTGAACGTGTTCGACGAGCTGCTGACCGTGTAGCCGCCAGCGTTCGGATCGCCCACCGTGATCTGCGCATCCTGCGCCGAGACCAGGTTCTGTGGACTGGACTCGAATCCGGTCGCCGAGAACGCATTGGCCGATCCCGTCTGCGCCGACGACAGCTGGAGCACGTTGCCGTTGTCGGTCGCGACGACTGAGGCGCGCACCCCGAGATTGGCCGAGTTGATGGCGGCGGCGACATCGGTCGCACTGCCGGACGTCAGTGCGACGTTCGTGGTCGTGGTGCCGACGGTGATGTTGATTCCGCTCGTCGGGTCCGAGACCACATTGCCGTTGGTGTCGCTCGGAACCGTGCTGATCTGAGCCTTCGCCAGCTGGGTGACGTTGAAGGTGGTCGAGCCCGGGAGCGCGGAACTGGTCGTCGATGCGGCGACCGAGGACGACGACGAAGTAGCCGCGGTGGCCGTCCAGCCGGAGGGATCGGTCAGCGCCTGCGCCGCGGTCTGCAGCGCGGTGACATCGGTGTTGATCTGTTGGTAGGCCGCCTGCTTCTGCTGCAGCGTCGTCAGCTGGGTCTGCAGCTGGGTCTGCGGGATCGCCTGCGCCTGCATCAGCTGGCTGATGAGGGTCGTGGTATCGATCGAGCCGGCGGTGCCACCCAATAGTCCACTGACGTTGAAGCTGCTCGGCATTGTCATTGCGAGCGTCTACCTTCCGTCGGCGGAGTGAGAACTTCGATTGATTTAATAGGGACGGGCGGACCGGATCGGTCCGCCCGTCCCGTCGAGCGTTTGGAACTACTGCAGCAACTTCAGGATCGCCTGCGGCGCCGAGTTGGCCTGGGCCAGAACCGAGGTCGCCGCGCTGGTCAGGATCTGCTCCTGAGTCATCTTGGTGACCTGGGTGGCCAAGTCGGCGTCGGTCAGGTTCGACCGTGAGGCCGTGATGTTCGTGACCGCCGTCTGCAGGTTCGCAGCGGTGTAGGTCATCTCGTTCTGGACGGCACCGATCGACGAGCGCGCCGACGAAACCTGGCTGATCGCCTTGTCGATGACCGCCAGGTCGTCCTCGGCCTGGCTCGAGCCGTAGCCCTGAGTCGTGCCGGTGGCGTCGTTGGCGGTGTAACCCGTCGCTGCGTAGCTGGCAATGTTCAGCGTCGAGAGCGAGCCGGTGGCCGCAACGAAGCCGGCCGACGTCGGGTCGGAGCTGCCACTCGCGCCCGAGGCGGTGCCCAGGCCGAGCTCGGTCGAGCTGACGCCGTTGAAGCCGTTTCCGCTCGTGAGGTCCAGGGTGATGGTGTTGGCGGTGCCACCGTTGGAGCCGACCTGGAAGACGCCCTTGTAGCTGCCGTCGAGCAGGTTGGTCGAACCGAACTGGGTCTGCGAGGAAACGTTGTTGAGCTCACCGTTCAGGCTGGTGATCTCGGACTTGATCGCCGAGAGGGCGGTCGAGGTCTGCGTACCGGTGTTGGCCGCCTGGACGACGAGGGTGCGCATGCGCTGCAGGATGTCCTGCACCGTACCGAGCGAACCATCGGCGATCTGAGCGACGTTGATGCCGTCCTGCACGTTGCTGTTGGCCTGGGTCAGGCCGTTGATCTGGCTGGTCAGGCCCTGGCTGATCGCCAGACCTGACGCGTCGTCAGCCGCCTTGTTGATGCGCATGCCGGACGAGAGCTGGGCGAACGCGCCGTCCAGGTTCGCCTGGTTCGCGTTCAGGTTGTTGTACGCGTTGAGCGCGGCAACGTTGGTGTTGATGACGAGACTCATTGTCTGCCTCCGAAACAGAGTCTTGCTCGCCCTAAGGGGGTAAGGACGAGCGGTTGCCCGGGGGTGGGCCGGCGATCCATCCGTGGGTCGCGCATTCGATAAATCGGCCCTGGCCCAAATAACTTGAGTGCGAGTTGGAACTTGGATTCCTGCGTCTCGAAACGACCACCGACGACCTCGGACCGTTGAACCGCGAGCCCCTCAAGATCAGGCTTGCCGCTGCCGATGCATTACATATGCACCCAGCCGCTACAACACCGATTCCACTGAAGATCTACGGGTGGTCCGCCGGGCACAGCGGATGCGGTCAGTACCGGGTGGGCCTGCCGATGTGGGGCCTGGGTCTCGCCGGGCACGATGCCCGCGCATTCTCCGTCCTTGAAGAAGATGTGCCCGACGACACGGACGTGGTCGTTGGCCAGCTTCTGTATGACGAGCATCGCGAGGGAACCTGGCGAGCGCTGGCCGAGCGCCCCGGCCGCCGGCCGGTGCTGATCGCTGAGATCGACGACGATCTGTGGAACGTGCACAAGACCAATGCGCAGGCCCTGCCGCTGAAGGCACCCGAGGTGCTCCGGCGACTCGAGGAGAACCTTCGGATCGCGGACGCGGTCACCGTCACCACGGCACACCTGGCCGCAGTCGTGAGCCGCTTCAATCCGAACGTCTTCGTCCTTCCTAATTGCATCGATCTCAACCTGATCACCTATCAACGGACCAGTGCCCCGCGCCTGACGGTCGGCTGGGCCGGCGGATCGAGCCATCTGAACGACTTCGCGTCGATGCAGAGCGAGCTACGACAGTTCGTCCGGCGCAACCCCGAGATCGATCTGCATTTCGTCGGTCAGGACTACCGGCAGCTCTTCAACCTGACGAACACGCGCTGGACCAAATGGAGCGACAACCTGGTCGATTATCTGCGCAACCTCGACTTCGATATCGGTCTTGCCCCGCTCGCGTACACCGAATTCAACAAGAGCAAGAGCGATATCAAGCTGCTTGAGTACGCGGCGCTAGGAATTCCCGTCGTCGCGTCGAACTTCGGCCCGTACGCCGAGAGTGTTGAGCACGGCGTGACCGGCTTCCTGGTGAAGCACGACCATGAGTGGGCTAAGTACCTGCGCCGGCTGGTCGAGGATCCGCACCTACGCGAAGAGATGAGTATCAACGCCAAGCTATGGGCGTCGACCCGGACCGTCCAGGGCAATGTCTGGCGCTGGGAACAGGCCTACCGCAGCGTGATCCAGCAGGTTCACGGCAGCCAACCAGCCGTTGAGCGGGTTGCCGGCGTCAGCTAGAAGGCTGGCCCAATCGGTGCCGAGCCGAATTGGCGAGCCGGAGTTAGCGAGCCGGATCGCGGCCGGTGTCAGTTGGCGACCGGCATCGCGTCCGGCAGGCTCGCGGCCACCGACTGGCCGAACACCGACGTCTCCTCCAGCCGACTGGCCAACGTCGACCGGGACGCCACCGCAGCCACGTAGGCCTGCCGGGTCGCCTGGCGCGTGCTGGCCGCCGGTGCGGGCGCCGAATGATCGGACCCGTCGAACGTCCGCATTGCGTCGCGCATCATCGCGAGCGCCTCGGATCGGATCTGCGACACCCGTGACTCGGTGACTCCGAGTTCGGCGCCGATGTCTTGCATGGTGCGCTGGCCGTAGAAGTAGCTCTCGACGACGAACCGGTGCCGCTCGGGCAGCTCGGCCACCGCGTCGCGCAGATGACCCAGCTGTTCGCGTCCCAGCAGGATCGACTCCGGATTGGCCCCGGGCTCAGAGATGCGGTCGGCCCCGTCCGCCGGTAGCGCCTGAAGACTCACGATGGCCGCGCGGTGGACCTCGGCCGCGATCGAATGCACCTGGTTCACCTCGACCCCCATTGCGGCGGCGACCTGCTGGGGCGTCGGCGTGCGGCCATCGGTCGCGGCGAGCTTCTCAACCGTCGCATCGACCTCGCGTGCCTTCGCCCGCACCGTGCGGCTGGCCCAGTCCATCGAACGCAGCTCATCGGTCAAGGCACCGCGAATGCGCAGTGCCGCGTAATGGGCGAAGACGACACCACGATCAGCGTCGAAGCTCTTGGCGCTGGTGACCAGCGCCAGCATGCCGGCCGAGACGAGCTCGTCCCGGCGCACGTGCGACGGGATTCGGCCGATCAGATTGCGCACCAGGTGGTGCACCAAGGGCAGGTGGGTATGGATGAGCTCATCGACGGGGACGGCGACGGCAGGATCGAGTGGGGCCAGCCGGGTCGATCGGCGGGACTTCCTGCTCGACCGGGGTCGGATCGAGCAGTCGAGCATCAACGGGAGCCTTGGTGGTCGCGGTCACGATCGCGGCCTTTCGGTATCAGGGACAGGAGCGCGCGGCCGGTCGATGCACCTCGCGCAGACGTTCTGTTCCCCCGTGGAACCGACTGTCTGATGCGGATTCGGCGAGCTCCTTGGTCGAACCCTCAAGTAAAATCCGCGTAAGGGAAGCTACACACAGTGTCCAGAAGACTCAAGCCCGGGCGCAAATTTGTGACCAATAGACGGAACGTCCGACCAGCCACGACCGACTTAATGTTCTGAGCGGACCCGCCGATGTTCCGGTTATGTCGAATCGCTCTGACGTCAACTCACCGACCGGCGAGCCGATCGTCGCCACCGGTGATCCGACGCGTGGCGGGGACGCCGCTGGTCCGGCAGTGGGGGGCGCTGAGCACCCAGCTGTGGATGGAACGCGAACTGCTCGAGGAACTGCTGTTCAAGCTCAGCGAGGTGACGCTCGTCGTCGCATCCGGGTCGACCCGGTGGCTGAACAAGGCCGACGAGGAGGCTCGTCGCGTCCTGAGCTGGCTGCAGGACAGCGAGATCGCCCGAGCGGCCGAGGTCGACGGGTTGATCCGGCGCTGCGGCGTAGGCGACGACGTGACCCTGACCCAGTTGGCCGCGATCGCACCGGCGCCGTGGGACTTGTTGCTCGCCGAGCACTGCGAGGCGCTGCGCGAACTGACCCTGGGCATCGACGCCGCCGCCAACGACAACCGTCGTCGGCTGCAGCAGGGTCTCGACGCGACGCGCGAGACTCTCGAGCAGGTGCAGGCCATCCGGGCCACCTACAACGAGCGCGGCAACGCGGTCGCCCAACGTCCGGGCGCCTACCTGCTGGATCAGCAGGCCTAAGCGATGCCGAACCTCTCCGCTGGCCTAGCCCAGGCCGCTACCGCGCTGAGCGCCGCGCAGTACGGCCTCAGCGTCGTCTCGCAGAACATCGCCAACGCAAACACCCCCGGCTACACCCGCGAGACCGCCGAGCTCGAAGATGTCTCAGGCACCTCGACCGGCCTCTACACCGGACACGGACAACTCGGTGGGGTCCGGATCGCGTCGACGACGCGCGAGGCCGACCCGATCCTCAACGCCCGGCTGCGGACCGTCCAGGCGAACGGAGCACTGGCCGACACGTCGTCGGCCCAGCTGCAGTCGGTCGAGACGCTCTTTCCCGAGCCGAGCACCAGCGGTCTCGGCGCTCAGCTGAGCACGATCTGGAACGACTGGGCCAACATTGCCAACAACCCTGGTGGCACCTCCAGCGCCGCCGTCCGCCAAACGTTGCTGTCCGACGTCGGGACGGCCGCGGCGACGCTGAACACGATGAGCACGAACCTGACCGACATGCAGACGACGACGTCGCAGCAACTGAGCGCCAACGTGGCAACGGTGAACACCTCGACCGGCCAACTGGCCACGCTCAACGGTGAGATCGCGATCGCCACCGCGACCGGCGCCAACGCGAACTCGCTGATGGACCAGCGCGACACATTGCTGGGCACGATCAGCTCGCTGACCGGCGCGACCGCAACCATCGGCGCGAACGGCGCCGCGACCGTCACGCTGAACGGGCAGACGCTCGTGTCGAGCACGACCACCTCGACGCTGGCGGTCAATTCGTCCTTCGGGCTGAGCGTCGGCGGAACGGCGGTGAGTCTTTCGACCGGCAGCATGGCCGCTCAGGTGACCGCGCTGACGACGACGCTGCCCGGTTTCAAGACGCAGCTCGACAGTGTGGCGACCGCATTGGCGACGACGCTCAACACGGCACAGACCAACGGGTATGACCAGAACGGCAACGCCGGCGTCGCACTGGTCGGTACCTCGGACGGATCATCGACGATCACCGCGGCGAACATCACGGTGACGATGACCAGCCCCGGCGGGATCGCGGCCGCCGCGACCCAGACCACGGGCGGCAACCTCGACGGTTCTAACGCGCTGGCGGTCTCGAACTCGGGAACGTCGGCCACCAGCGCCGACGCGATGTATGCCAACCTGGTCGGCTCCGTCGGCACCGCCAGCGCTGCGGCCCAGAGTTACCAGAGCATCCAGGACTCCGTGGTGAGCGCCGTGCAACAACAGCAGCAGTCCATTTCGGGCGTGAACTACGACCAGGAGGTCACCGACATGATGACCTATCAGCAGTCCTACAACGCCTCGGCGAAAGTGCTGAGCACCATCGACACCCTGTTCACCACGCCTGCTCAACACGGTCGGTAACTGATGACCGCCATGACCTCGCTGTTCCGGGTCACCGCGGGCAGCAACAACGCGACCTCGATCGCGAACATCGCGGCCGCATCCAACCGGCTCGCTGCGCTGCAGAACGAGATGTCGTCCGGCAACGCAATCACGCGCCCGTCCGACAACCCGGACGGCACCGTGCAGGTGATGCAGCTACAGGGCCAGCTGGCCCGCAATACGCAGTACGGCACCAACTCCAACGACGCCAACGCCTGGCTGTCGACGGCCGATTCGGCCTACTCGCAATCGGTGACGGTGCTGCAGCAGGCCCGCACACTCGTCGTGCAGGCGTTGAACACCGGAACCGGCGACGCCTCGTCGGCCGCCGCGATCGCCGACCAGATCAGCGGCCTGCGTAATACCCTTCTCAGCGTTGCCAATACCACCTACAACGGACGACCCGTCTTCGGCGGGACCACCGCGAGTGGCACCGCATACGACGCGAGCGGCAACTACGTCGGTGATACCGGCAGCGTCACCCGACAGGTCAGCTCGACGTCGACCGTGTCGGTGAGCGCAGTGGGCACGAACGTGTTCGGCAGCGCCGGCAGCGACGCGTTCACGCTGTTGCAGAACATCGCGACGACGCTTCGGACCAACCCGACCTCGCTGAGCAGTTCGACGTTGGCTCAGCTCGACTCGGCTATGAGTACGGTGAGCACCGCGCAGTCGCAGGCGGCTTCGAGCTACACGCAGGTCGAGGCGGCACAGACGGCGCAGACCACGAACGGCACCGCGCTGCAGACGCAGATCTCAGGGCTGAAAAATGCAGATCTAGCCAGTGTCGCGATTGCTCTGAGCAGTGCCAACGTCAGTTATCAGGCCGCCCTGCAGACGACGGCATCCATCCGCCAGATGTCGCTGCTCAACTTTCTTCAGTGAAAACAGAGGAACCTAGGATCATGACCGTGGTCGCCGAGAATCCCGCACTCAACCGACGGACCGTTCGCTTCGTCGAACCGCTGCTCGGGTTCGACCACCTCGATTCGTTCACCCTCGCACCGATCGATCCGAACGGCCTGCTGTACTCGATGCGCTCGACCGATGAACCAGACCTCCGCTTCGTCCTGGCGCCACCGGAAGGCTTCTTCGCCGACTACCTGCCGGCGCTCGACGATGCCCTCGGTGACACGCTCGGGGCGTCCGAGGTCGAGGTGCTGGTCATGATCACCGTGGTATCAGGGCTCGAGGACGCCACCGCCAACCTGCGCGCGCCGATCGTGTTCGCCCCCTCGACCGGTTGTGCCGTGCAGGTCGTGCTCGACGACGACTCGTTGCCAATGCAGCAACCGCTGATCGGTCGGTCGATCAACTAGTATTCGCCAGTGCTCATCCTCACCCGTCGGGTCGGCGAGAAGGTCGTTGTCGGCGACGACATCGTGATCTCGATCGTCGATGTCCGCGGGGACTCCGTCCGCATCGGTATCGAAGCGCCCAAGTCCGTCAGCGTGCACCGTCAAGAGGTGTGGGTAGCGCTGCAGGCCGCCAACTCGGCCGCGGCGGCGTCGACCGACGATGCGGTCAACGCGGTCGTCGAGAGCCTGGCCGGCAGCGAGTAAACCAGCCCGATCGGTTCTCTGCCGGTAGCGGCCCGTCCCGGGAGCCTTCCGTGGCCACCCGGAACGGACCTCGGTCGCTTCGGAGAAACGACCGTGCACGGGTAATACCCACTTCGGTCAACTTAAGACTCGTAGCGCCGATAGAACGGCGTGCACATCTTCGTCGTCTGCCCGGCATCGCTCATTTCGGGCGGCCCCGAGGCGCTGCACCAGTTGGCACACCACGCCGACGCCCTCGGGCATGACGCGCAGGTCTTCTATCTGCCCGACGTCGAAAGCTCGGCTCAAGCGGCGTACCGCAGCTATGGCACGCGTCGCGCGACCCAACTCATCGACGCCCCCGATTCGGTCATCGTCGTTCCCGAGATCTACCCGCAGCTGCTTCCACGCTTCAACTATGCGCGCCGGATGCTGTGGTGGTTGAGCGTCGACAACGCGCTGGTGAGTGAGTCTGGTCGCGTACAGGAGAATCCGGGCCTGTTCACCCTCGAGCACTCGTTTGCCGCCGAGTCCCGAATCACTCACCTGGCCCAGTCCGAATACGCCCGATTCTTCTTGCAGCAGCACGGTGTGGTCGCGCCGATGCTCACGGACTACCTCAGTCCGGCCTTGCTGCGTCGGGCGCACGACCTGCGAGCGACCCCGAAGCGCGACATCGTCGCCTACAACCCGAAGAAGGGCCTTCAGTTCACCCAGCAATTGATGGCGGCGTCGGCCGGACGTCTGAACTGGGTGCCGATCGAGAACATGACCCCGGGCGAGGTTGCCGAACTGCTGGCCGGCGCCAAGGTATACGTCGATTTCGGTGAACACCCGGGCCGCGACCGGATTCCCCGCGAGGCCGCGACGGCCGGTTGTGTCGTGATCACCGGCACTCGCGGATCGGCCGGCAATGGCATCGACGTTCCGATTCCCGGCGAGTTCGTGATCGGCGAAGGCACACCGGACTCGGTCGACCGGATCGTCACCAAGATCGAAGAAGGGATGGTCGGGTTCGGTGTCGCGCACGCGGCGTTCGCTGCCTATCGGGCCTGGATCAAGTCGCAAGAAAGTATCTTCGCGGCTGAGGTCGAAGCACTGTTCCCGCCACCGACGCTCGAGTCCCTCGGGGCGACCCGCAGTGAACGTCGCGCGGCAATGCGCTCACAGCCGATCCGGCAACAGGTGCATGCGCGGCGTCAGCCGTCGTCGGCCACCAAGTCCGTTCACCGAAAGAAGTCGGCCCACCGATGAAACCCGTCGGCCAGATCGACTGGATCGTCGTCGGGTGTGGCCTGAGTGGGGCCAGCTTCGCGCGGAGCCTGGCTGATTCGAGCGGAGCTCGAATACTCGTCGTCGATCGCCGCGATCACATCGGCGGCAACGTCTACGACTACACCAACAGCTCGGGAGTCCGGGTTCAGCGCTACGGCGCGCACATCTTTCACACCAGCTCCGAACCCGTCTGGCGGTTTCTGTCCCGGTTCACCGACTGGTACCCGTACCAGCATCGCGTGATGGCGAACGTCAATGACCAACTGGTGCCGCTGCCGTTCAACTTCACCTCGCTGCAGCAACTACTGCCGGCGGACGCGGCCCGGCTGCAACTCGAATTGACCAGCGAGTTCCCGGGTCAGGCTCGGGTACCGGTCGCCGCGCTCCTGAGCGCCGATCGTGCACCGGTGCGCGAGCTCGGTGAGTTCGTGATGGCAACGCTCTTTCGCAACTACACCGCCAAACAATGGGGCCGCCCGATCGAGCAGGTGGACAGTTCGGTGCTTGCCCGAGTGCCGGTCACGCTGTCGGATGACGCGGAATATTTCCGCGACCGGTATCAGGCCATCCCGCTCGAGGGCTACACGGCGATGGTGAGGCGAATGCTCGACCATCCGTCCATCGATGTCGAATTGGGCATCGATGGCCGCACCGTGGTCGATTCGATGCCGACCGCCCGCGTGCTGTGGACCGGTCAGATCGATGAGTTCTTCGCGCACCGGTTCGGTCCACTGCCCTATCGCAGCCTGCAATTCGTGCACCGTACGGTGCCCGGGTGGCGCACGCAGCCGGCTTCGGTACTGAATCAGCCGGGGGACGTGCCGTACACCCGCATTATCGAGCACACCCACTTCGCCCCGCACCGCACCGAGTCCTCGACGCTGACCTACGAGTACCCGGCCGCGCACCGTCCCGGCGAGAACGAACCGTTCTACCCGGTGGCCGATGAGCAGAGCAAAGCGCTGTACGCCCGCTACGCGAGCGCCGCCGAGCATCTGGGCACCCGCGTCCAGTTCGCCGGACGGCTCGGCGACTTCCGCTATTACGACATGCATCAGGCCGTCGCCCGCGCCCTCGGACTGGCCGAGAACGTGCGCGCGGAGAGCTCGCAACCGATTCCGGTAGGCCGCTGATCCACCAGCCGGCCTGCGCCGACCAGCACACCCCAGACCGGCCCGGCCACAACTCGCTCGAAAAGTGTCAGATCTCAGCCGTGCCCGCCTCGTAGGTCGCACCCGAGCGGTACCTGGCCGAACTCGACCCCTCGACCTGATAGGACTTGGCCGAACGTCCTTGCGCGGCGGAGGGCAAGGGATTTGAACCCTTGGATGGTTTCCCATCAGCGGTTTTCAAGACCGCCGCACTCGGCCACTATGCGAGCCCTCCCACGTCCTTGCGGACGGACCGAGCCTAGCCGAGCGTCCGCGGCGGATCAGCACGCCGATCGCCGCGGCCTCGGCGACCGGGTGCTCGTTCATCGATCGGTCGGATCCCTGACCGGTGCCGGCGGCTCGACCGACCGACCACGACAAATCGTCTCTGTCCGTAACGGCTTATGACGCTCCGAATGCCTTCGTTCACATCAGGGGCGCTCAAGCGGTCGAGCGACGATTTATTTTAGGTGATTAATTGCATCGACGGCCCGCCCTGAAGCATGATCCGGACCGCCTAGACCGCGATTACGGTCTGCGTTTACTCCTACTCAATGAGCTGGTTTGACCCCATGCGTAAACCCCTATCGGTAACGTGCCCGTGAGTCTGATCGCGCTGTCATATCCGCACAGTGACGACATTCGTCAGCGCATTTACCGCGCGGCCTCGGCAATCGACGTTCATTCGATCATCGGTCCGATGTAAAAGTCCCCGCTGACCCTCGATATAGGTAGTCTATGGAGCTTCGAGGCTCACAGCCGCTACATACATCGACGATGCGATCCGCGATTTTGCGGACGACCTGAGTCCCCGAGAGGTCAAATGCGAACACGATCAAAGCTATTCGTCATACCGATGCTGCTCGGCATCACGGCAATGTCGATCTTTGTCGGCAGCCCGGTGGCCAACGCGTTGCCGGACCCGTCATTTCGCGTGCAGTGTTACGTCACCGGCCAACGGATGGACGACCCGATCGTGTTTCCCGGCCAAGCGGGGAAGTCGCACATGCACACGTTCTATGGCGCGACGGTCGATGCCAACTCGACCACCGCGTCATTGTTGGCCGAACCGCCGTCACAATGCGGCAGCCATTTCACGATGGATCGCTCCGGCTATTGGATGCCAGCGCTATATCAAAATGGTCAGGTCATCTACAAGCCGGACGGCAGCAATCAACTAGATGTGTACTACCGTCGCGCCGGCGGGGCGGCCGGGGCACCGGTCGCGCAGGCGTTCCCGCAGGGCCTGCGGATGATCGCGGGCAACGCGATGGCGACCACACCGCAATACGGAGCCGGATTCAAGTGCGCGGTAACGAACGACCCCGGTACTCAGCGGGATCTGCAGAGTGGATTCCTGACGTGTAACTCGAACGAGACCATCGTTGCCCAGTTGGTGTTCCCCGACTGCTGGGACGGCATTCACCTCGACTCGGCCGATCACAAGTCCCATATGGCCTATTCGAGTGGCCCTACCAATACCTGCCCAGCCGATCATCCGGTGAAGCTGCCGCAGATCACGATGGAGGACTGGTATTTCGGGGTGAATGGACCCGCCAGCAGCTTCAGCCTCGCCAGCGGCGGCGCCTACACGCTGCACGGTGACGTCCTGTCGGCCTGGGACCCGAAGGTGTTTGCCGGGCTGGTCGACAACTGCATCAACACGGTCGTCGACTGCAACCCGCTTCAGTTCGATCAGATCTCGATGGCGGGGGTTACGCAGGCGCAGATCGATGCGCAGCTCAAGCCCGAGGCGGCCGCGGTCAACGCGAATCCCGTAACGGCGACCACCACCGCTCCGAAGACCACGAGCCCGCCCACCGCGGCCCACCCGGTCTCGGCCGCTCCGGTCCAGAGCCTGCCCGCCGGCCAATCGAGCACCGGGCTGAGCACCGCCGCAACCCCCGCATCCTCCGGCTCATCGCCCACGGGCATGGGTTCGATGGACATGGGGTCACCCGCCTCCGCCACCAGCAACCCGGCGGTCTCGACGTCAGCACCGCCGCTACGTCTCGCGGGCCACGCACGCAAGTCCGATCGATGGGGCAGCTACGCCTCGGCCATCTCGGTCGGATCAGCCATCCTGATCGGTGCGTGCATCATGGCGTGGCGCCGACTGCGCCTCTGATCTGCGGCCGCGTCCGGCGCTCAGGCGTCGGACGCGGCCGATCCGGCGAGCGCGCCCAAGGGTGCCGCCAGGAGCGGGTGGCTATCGTCGAACGGTGACGACCCGGTGATCGGACGGAAGTCGGCGCGCGGTTTCTGGGGCGATATCGCACACGGCTACCAGACCCATATCGTCGATGCGGGAAAAGAACAGGCGTTCTGGATCCTGATCGCCTTCATGGTCACCTTCATCATCGTGCGGATCATCACCCACGCGATCCGGGACGGTCGCGGCCCCTTCCACAACATCACCATCGGTGGCACCCACTTTCACCACCTGGTGCCGGGCATCATTCTGGTGATCATCACCGGCTACCTTTCCAACGCCGTTCACCTGCGCGCGACCAGGACAGTGGTTGCGATCTTCTTCGGGATCGGCGCCGCACTGACCCTCGATGAGTTCGCGCTCTGGGTGCACCTCAAGGACGAGTACTGGACGAAGCAAGGACGCCGCTCGATCGACGTCGTCATCCTCGCCGCGTCACTCGCCGGTCTCGTTGTGCTCGGCTCCCGCTTTTGGGTCGACATCATCCGCGCGATCGGGCGCCACACCTGAGCCGATCGCCCCTACGGCCACCAACGCCGACCAGCAGGCCCTCGAGCTCGCACGATGTCGAAATACCAACCGGTCCGGGTCGCGCGCTCGGCGCGAGACCCGGACCGGTGGAAGTTGCGTTGCGCTTACGGCTCGATCAGTTCCGACGTGTAGTTGGTCGAACCGTCGACCGAGGTGCAGAACACCTGGCCATACGTCTCCTGGTTGTTGGCCATGGTGATCTTGCCGTTCAGGCCGTCATAGGTGATGGAGTTCATCGCCGTAAGGATGGACGACGTATCCGTCGTCGACCCCGCCTTGGCCATGGCCAGGGCCAACCAGCCGACCGCGTCGTATGCGAACAGCGCGGTAGAGATTGACGGGTCCGGGTTCGGCGTGTAACCACCGGCGTAATAGTCGCTGATGTACTTCTGGACGTTCGCCGGAATGTCGCCGGTGAACGCGGCGCCGATGTTGGTGTTGCTGACCACGGTGACGCCCGGGTTGGCCCCGATCGAGATACCGGCGCACGCGCTCGACGGGTTCAGATAACCCTTCGCCACTTGTAGCGTCTGGTTCTCCTTCAACAGCACCTGGCTGCGGGCCGGGCTGGCCATGTAGGACACGATGACGTCCGGGCTCGACGCCTTGGCCTTGGTCAGGAACGAGCTGAAGTCCGACACGTTGGCCGGAATCTGCTCCTCGTCGACGTCGGTCAATCCGGACCCGCTCAGCAGCGGCTTGATGCCGTTGATGTCCTTCGTCCAGGTCTGCGATTGGTCGCCGATGAACGCAACCTTGGTCGCGTTCGGGAACGCCTTCTTGAGGGCCTTGACGTCGGTCGCGAAACGCACCGTATCTGCGGGCGTGACGTCGACGACGTAGTGCGACGACGACATCAACGCGCCAACGGCGGTGCCGCTGCTGAAGTAGACCGTCTGGTTGGCCTCGGTGACACCACGCACGATGGGGCCGAAGTCAGCCAGGCCACCGAAGATGAACTTGTCGCCGTTGTCGAGGACGAGTTTATCGATGCAGCCGGTGGTCTGGGTCTGGTCACCGTTGTCGTTGCAGCTGTCGAGTGCGAAGTTGTACCGCTTGCCGTTGACGACCGCGCCGCCCGCCTGATTGGCCTGGTCGACCGCGACACCGATCCCGTGCTGGAAGGCCAGCGAGCCGGCCTGCAGCGCGCCACCACCTTCATAGACGAGGCCGAGCTTGATCGTGCCCGACACCGGCAAGCTGCTCGCCGCCGCCGAACCCGAGCCGCTCGCAGCGGCACTGGTCGTCGTCGAACTCTTCTTCGACGACGACGAACACGCTGAGATCAGCAGGGTCGCGGCGAGGCAGGACGCCCCGAAAATTAATACCGGCCTCTTCATATGTGCCCCCAAGGTTGATTCACCGGCCGAGCCATTCTGGGTCGGCGGTCGGATACCGCAGCAGACGCGCCGCTTCGCTGAGCGAGCGCCGTCGGGCCACGCACTGTCCAGTCGATCCTGAGATCTGAACTCGGACCTAGCCAGGCAAAAGAATCACGTTCGTATGTGTGCGACCTCACAGTGGTTGACCTGTCCTCCACTGTCAAGGTTGCTGATAGCCACGGTTATCTATTCGTTACCACCGAGAATGGGTCTGCGGCCGGCACGGTCTGGACAGCCGATCAGCGCAGCGGCTACGGATAGTCGGCTCGTCTTGCGACGGCCGCCGGACCAGCGGCGGCTGGGCGCAACCTGGCTTTCGTTGCCTACGGGCGAGCTATGAGAGCCTGTAGCCGCAGAGGAGGGCGGACATCCGAATGGACGACAGCGAGACCGGACTTGCGATGCGCGCGATCGGACCGTTAACCAGGCCGGACTCGCCGAGCATCGGAGTTGCCCGCCACCTGGTGCAGTTTCTACTTTCCGGTCAATTCGTCCGCGGTGACCGCATCCCGTCCGAACGCCAGTTGGCCGACGCCTTGAACGTGGGTCGGGCGAGTATTCGAGAGGCGACCAAGTCGCTGAGCCTCTTGGGCTTGCTCAGCATTCGTCAGGGTGACGGAACATATCTCGCCGAATCAGCATCGAGCCTGCTCCCAGAGGTGATCGGCTGGGGGCTGATGCTCGATCAGCGGAGTCTCGGGGATCTGGTCGAAGCCAGGATCAACCTGGAAGCTTTTGCGTCGGGACTGGCCGCTGAGCGCGCCACGCCTGAACAACTCGAGGAGCTAAGACTCCATCAAGACAGAATGCAGTCCTCGTTGAACGATCCCGCCACTTTTGCTCAAGCCGACGTGGACTTCCACGTGCAGATCGCTCGCATGAGTGGCAACGAAGTACTGCTCAACATCACCACGAGCCTCGGGTCGTTGCTGAGGGTCTGGGGCAACCGAATTGCCGAAACGTCAGCCGACTTGGCGTCGCTCGCGAGCGAACATCTGCCGATCGTTTTGGGCATCGCCGAACGGGATCGGCTAGCTGCGCAGGCGGCCATGGAGGTCCACTCGCGGTTGGCCAGCTCGAGGCTGATCGCCGTTGTCAATGGCGCCTCTAACCATTAGCCGCCGGCGGGGCGGGTCGTAAAAATCGACAATTTTAACAAGTTACGTGTACCGGTGCGATCTGGTTAATTGCCGTTCCGTGACCGCTCTGGATCTTGATTGGTTGACCAATTCATGTCAGGGTAGGTCGCCATTGGTCATCGGTCGACAGTCTCACTCTGTGTTGGTTGAAGGACGGCTCGACGTGCGGCCGGGCTCAAAGCCAAGCACTGTCGGTGCGCAGATGATGCCCAACCTGAGTCGAGCCGACGGTTAAGGATGTTATGTGAACGAGCTACCTCAGCAGTTGGTGAATACGGTGAGTGTTGCTTCTGCGTACACGCTGGTGGCGGTGGGTTTGACGATTGTGTTCGGGATGTCGCAGGTCATTAACTTGGCGTATGGCGACTTTCTGACCCTCGGTGGGTATGTGGTGTTCATCGTGGCGGCGGGTGGTGGGATCGCGTTCGTGTGGGGGTTCGCGGCGGCGGTTATCGGGATCGCGGTGTTGTGTTTCATTCTGGAGCGGGTGTTGTTCCGGTGGACGTTGGTGCGGCCGGTGAACGGTTTCCTGGTGTCGCTGGGTCTGGTGCAGGTGATTGAGAGTGGGTTGAGTTACCACTACACGACGAATCCGGTGTTGGTGAAGCCGATTTCGACGAAGGTGTGGCATATCAGTGACACGTTCGTGTCGGTGGATCAGGTGATTGTGATCATCGGGACGGCGGCGATTTTGGCGTTGACGATCTTCTACTTCGATCACACCCGGCGGGGGGTGGCGATTCGGGCGGCGTCGATTGATAGTGAGGCGGCGGCGTTGATGGGGGCGCCGGTGAGCAAGTTGATTTCGGGGACGTTCGCGATCGGTGGGGCGTTGGCGGGTGCGGGTGGGGCGTTCGTGTCGGCGTTGCAGCCGTTGACGCCGCAGTTGGGTGGGGAGTTGATCCTGAAGGGGTTCGCGATCGCGTTGGTCGGTGGGTTGGGCAACATCCGGGGTGCGTTCCTGGGGGCGGGGTTGTTCGCGGTGATGGAGACGATCTTCATCACGTCGGGGTTGTCGGCGTGGCTGGATCCGTTGGAGTTCGGGGTGATCGTGCTGATCCTGCTGATCCGCCCGAACGGGTTGCTGCGCGGCATCGCGCACACCCTCTGATGAGCGACCTGATGAGCGACCTGATGACTGTTAGTGCGCTGCGTCGATGTCGGCGGCGTGTTCCACATGGAGAGGGCCAGCTTGTGAGTTCGGCACAGTCACCCCAGTCGACCCAGTCACCCCAGTCGGCCCGGTCGGTGCAGCAGCGGCTACGCGATGTTTTGGCGGCGCGGTCGGCGGCGACGCGGGCTAATGCGTTTGTGGCGGGTCAGAAGGTTGATTGGAAGTACACGGTCCTGGCGGTGGTGGCGGTCGGCATTGTGGGTCGGTTGGTGTTGTTTGATGACCCGAAGCAGTCGACGTTGAACCTCGGTGTGGTGGCGATGATTTATGCGATGGTCGCGTCGGGGATCGCGTTGTTGTATTCCTATGGCGGGATTTTGTCGATCGTGCACGGCAGTCTGTGGGGGATCGGGGCGTACTGCGCGGCGACGTTGACGGTGAAGCGGGCGTGGGACCCGATTCCGGTGACGTTGTTCGCGATTGTGGTGGTGGCGATCATCGCGGCGGTCCTGGCCTCGATCAGCGCCCGGCTGCGGGGCAGTTATTTCGTGATCTTGTTGTTCGCGGTCGCGGAGGTGATCGAGGGCATCATGATCAACTGGACGCAGGTCACCGACGGCCCGGCCGGCATCATCGTGCCGCGGCGGGTGAACATCTTCAGTGTCACGATCAGCTCCAACCGGGACTGGTACTACGTGACGTTGGTGTCGCTGATGCTGTCGCTGCTGTATTTGCAGGCGATCAAACGTTCCAAGCTGGGTCAGCAGCTGAAAGCGATCCGCGACAACCGGGATCTGGCCATCTCGGTCGGCATCAACGTCCCCGCGGTGCACATGACGGGGTTCGCGGCCAGCGGCGTCCTCGCCGGCCTCGGCGGGGTCTACTGGGCGTTCCTGCAGGGCTACGTGGTACCCAGCCAATACACCCCGCAGGCCACCATCACCTTCATCGTGGTGATGCTCCTCGGCGGGTCCGCGTACCTGCTCGGCCCGACCATCGGCTCGGTCGTCGTGATCTTCCTGCCCACCGTGCTGGGGTTGGGGCCGCTGATCAGCAACGCCGTCATCGGCCTGATCTTCATCGTCATCATCCTGGTCTCCCCCCAAGGCATCGTCGGCATCTTCGTCACCGAATACAAAAACCTCCTCAACCGCCTCCGCGGCCGCAGCGCCGCCCCCCCACCGTCGGCGAACGACCACGAAGCCCTCGACCTGGAATCGACCGCCACCACCGGCCTCAACCCCGCGAATGCGAACCTCGTATGACTGGCATGACCACCACCGAAGTCCAGGCGCAGACCCAGACCACCATCCTGACGGTGGAGAATCTGCGCAAGCAGTTCGCCGGCGTCATCGCCCTGGACGGGGTGTCCTTCCAGGTCCACGAACGCGAGATCCTCGCCGTCCTCGGCCCGAACGGCTCCGGCAAAACGACCCTGTTCAACGTCATCTCCGGGTTCATGCCCCCCTCCGCCGGCACCATCCACCTCTACAACAAACAGATCGGCGGCAAGAAACCCCGCGTCCTCGTCCGCGAAGGCCTCGCCCGCAGCTTCCAACAATCCATGGCGTTCGGGACCTTCACCGTCCGCGAAAACCTCGAACTCGCCCAACCCCGCAACAAAGCCCGCCGCATCTCCGCCGACGAACTCCTCCACACCTGCCAACTCACCGACGTCGCCGACACCCCCAGCCGCTCCCTGCCCTACGGCTCACAACGCAAACTCGGCGTCGCCATCGCCCTAGCCACCGCCCCCAAACTCATCCTCCTCGACGAACCCGGCGCCGGCCTCAGCGACACCGACACCGCCTCCCTCGCCGAAGTCATCCTCTCCCTACCCCCCCGCGGCGTCAGCGTCGCCTGCATCGACCACAACCTGCCGTTCCTGCTCCCCATCTCCGACCGCGTCATCGTCCTCGACGCCGGCCGCAAAATCTTCGAAGGCAGCCCCGACGACGCCCGCAAATCCCGTCCCGTAATCGAGGCATACCTGGGGTCCTACGATGACTGAACCCACCACCCCCACCACCACACCACCGGACCGGCGGCGACCGCGGCGCCCACCGCGGTCACGAGCCGTTCCTTCAGGTCAACGACCTCACCGTCCGCTTCGGCGGCTCCACCGCCCTCAACGGCCTGTCGATCCAGATGGGCAAAGGCGAATCCGTGTTCGTCGTCGGCCCCAACGGCGCCGGCAAAACCACCCTGCTGCGCACCATCTCCGGACTCGAACGCCCCAGCAGCGGCACCATGTCCTTCCAAGGCACATCCCTGATCGGCAAAAAAGCCTGGGACGTCGTCACCAGCGGCATCGCCCACGTCCCCCAAAACCGCCGCATGTTCGGCGACCTCAGCGTCGAAGACAACCTCAAAATGGGCGGCTACACCCGCCCCGCCGCCGACCTCGAACCCGGCCTACAAAACATCTACGACCTATTCCCCGTCCTCTTCGAAAAACGACGCCAACGAGCCGCCCAACTCAGCGGCGGCCAACAACAAATGGTCGCCGTCGGCCGCGCCATGATGAGCCACGCCCAACTCATCATGCTCGACGAACCCTCCCTCGGCCTCGCCCCCATGCTCGTCGACACCCTCGGCGAATCACTCATCCGCATCCGCGCCGAACTCGGCGTCAGCGTCCTCATCGTCGAACAAAACGTCAACCTCGCCCTCTCCGTCGGCAACCGCGGCTACATCCTCCGCGGCGGACGAGTCATCGCCCAAGGCACCCCCGACCAACTCCGACCCCGACTCCAAGAGGCCTACCTCGGCACCAACCCCCAAGCCGAAGCCGCCGCCGAACACGCCCACCACCCCACCACCCCATAACCGCCGGATCTCAAGGACGCCCGCGGTACCGGGGCTCACTCAGCCCTGACTCGCCGCCATTCGAGTCGTCGCTTCACCGGCTGCATATCGACCATGAGGTCAGGGGGAAAGATCGTCAGCAGATCCCCCTCGATCGAGATCCCACGGACGAGATCGGTGCCGACGTCTTTCTGAAACAGGCTGACTTCGACGTGGTGAACGATCTGGTCCGGGCTGATGAGCGAATACCGTCCGGAATAGGCGTCGAACGTTAGTGCCGCCGCGGCGAGGTCTTCCGTGGACGCACCTCGACGATTGGCGTGAGTTACCGATCCGTCGGGCCGCCCGCCCGAAGCGATAGTGACCGCGACGCGATTCTCGGCGGTGTAGTAGAGGAAGCCGCTCGGATTATCGCCGAAGTTGTCATTCCGCTCTAGGACACCGTTGCGTTCTCGCAAGATTCGTTCCAGCTTCCAGCAACCGACAATGTCCGCCTTGCGAATCTCGGTGGAAGATGTGGGCGACCCTTCGATCGTTTCGCTCATCCGCCCTTGTTCTCCATCCCTAACCGCTTCCCGTCCGGTCTCACTGCGGCCCATCTTCGGTCCCGGGAGTTCGTGTGGTGATCATGCCGTGTTCGGGCCGCAGCGTGAAGGCCGAGATTGGGGCGGCTAGCGAATGACCGGCGACGCACCCGGACTCAAGCCGCGGCTGGTACGCCGCCGACCGCCTTCGGTACGAACAGCTCTCCGATCCCCGGAATGGCCAGGAAGCCTTCGGCGCCCGCGTAGAGCAGGCCGACCCGCGGCAGGTCGGTCGGCTCCTGGTAGATCAGCACGCGCGACAGCCACATCGGCGAGAACTTCGCGTTGAAGTCGTGCAGCGACTTGATCTGGAAGAAGGGGCTCATCAGATCAACGGCTCGCTTGGCCAGCCGCTGCCCGATCGAGTAGGTGATGTCGTCCTGGTACAGGCGCCCCCACATAGCGAAGTTCATCGAGAGCCGGCTGATGCCGTGCGGCGCCAGGCTCAGCGCGCTCTGGCTGATCAGATACTCAGTCATTCCGTTCGGCGCATCCGGACGATGGCGCATCAGATCGAGGGTGTAGCCAAAGTCCTCGCCGTAGGCCGGGACGAGCCGCAGGAAGCCCCCCGGTCGACCCGACTCGTCGAGCGCAACGCACAGCAGGAAGTCGCGATTGCGGCCGTCCCCTTCGATGTCTTGGGACAACGACATGGTGAAGCCGCGTTCGGGTGCCTTGCCGCGCCACTGCTCGCTGATCTGATTCAGTTGCGCGACCAGCTCGGGTTGGGCATCGGCCTCGCGCAGCAGCCGGAAGGTATAGGTCTTACCGACCCGCCGCACCGCGGACCGAATGCCCTTCATCTGTGGGCCGTCCAGCGTGAACGCCAGGCAGTCGATGATCGCCTCGTCGCCGAGATAGAAGCTGCGAAAGCCCCGCGCGGCGTAGCGCGGCACCTCTGAATCGCGCGCCGCCAGGAATGCGATCCGCCAGGACCGGTCAGCGCAGAACGCGATGAATTCATCGAGGGCACGGTCGATCGACGAGGGCGCCCCGATCGGATCGCCGGACACGAGGGCGAATCCCCCGAGGTAGGTGTATGCGATCAGCACCTGACCGTCGCGCGAGAAGAAGAAGCTTTTATCGTCACGCAGGGCGAAATACGCCAGCGTGTCCCACCCGTACCCGCGCACGAGGTCGCGGGCCCGGTCCCAGTCGAGCTCGGTGTGCGGGGCACGAGCCCGCAGCGGACGAAAGAGCAGGTATAGCCGCACCCAACGCGCCGAAGATGCCGAGCAGCAGCAGCGCTTTCGGGAAGGCTGCGTCGAAGAACGGCCGTTCGTAGGTGTACGGCCCGTGGATGCCGACGAGCCCTTCGACGATCGTCTGCAGACCGCCCCACAAGGTGAGCGGCGCGTCGAGATTGCTCCGTTCGACCAGCAGGCTGGCGTAGCCGACAAGCAGCACGCTGCCAACGTAGAGGGGAGCGAGCCGAATGAGCCGAAACAGCGAAGGCGGGTCGGCCGCGCCACGGAACGCGTGCCGGTTGACGACCAGCGCAACGACCATACCCACGCAATATGCGGTCGAGAACGGATGCGGTCCTTTCACGATGTTGCTGACCACACCGACTCCGAAAAGAACCACCGCGATCTGCCAGGCTCTGCGTTTACCCCGCATTAATTGACCAGCCAGAAAAAGCAGCGTCAGTCCGTCGATCAGCGTCAGCAGATGTGCCGGTAATCCGGAACCATGTCGGGCCGAGCGGCGGACCGAACGCCTGGATCCGCGCGTCCAGACCGCGCACGAGGGTGAGCAGCATGATGAGCCCACCCAGACCGGCGAACGCGGCCAGTATCCGCAGTCGGCGCTGCTCGGCCCGTCGCTCGATCGGCGTCGCGACTCGATTCCTCGCGGTCGTCGAGACGACCGGTGCGATCGGTCCCCTCGAAGCTGGCGGCGCCGACGGGACGAGCGGCGGCCGCAGCGAGCCCAGCTCCCCGCCCAGCCCCGCGAGACTCCCCGAACCCCTTGGACCTGGACCGCTCGGCCCGGTCCCCGCCTCGGGGCGCATCGTCGGGAAGAGGATCACCTCGCGGATGTTCTGCGCACCCGACAGCAGCATCACCAAGCGGTCGATGCCGACGCCGAGCCCGCCGGTGCAGGGCAAGCCGTACTCGAGCGCGCGTACGTAGTCGAGATCGATGTCGCCGGCCTCGGGATCGCCCTGCGCCTTGGCCCGGGCCTCGCTAGCGAACGCCTCGAGTTGCATGGCCGCGTCGTTCTGCTCGCTGTATGCGTTGCACAGTTCGAAGCCGGCCACCATCAATTCGAATCGCTCGACGTAGCCCGGACGAGAACGGTGGACGCGCGCAAGCGGCGAGACCTCCTGCGGATAATCGATGACGAAGATCGGGTCCACGATATTGTGCTGGATCCTTTCGTCGACCACCTGCTTCATTAGCTTGCCCGAACCCCAGGCCTCCTCCCAATGAACGTCGAGACCGTCCAATACCCGACGCGCGTCCGCCTGCGGCATGGTCGGATCCATCGTCACGCCGAGGCGTTGGCTGATCAGGTCCGACAGCGTCACCCGCGGCCAGGGGGGTGTGAGGTCGATCGTCCGGTCACCGAATTGCACCACCAGATCGCCGTCGAGCGCGGAGGTGGCGCAATGAACCAGCATTCCTTCTACGAGGTCCATCATCTCGTTGTAATCGGCAAAGGCCTGGTACGCCTCAAGCATGGTGAATTCGGGGTTGTGCCGAACGTCAATGCCCTCGTTTCGAAATACCCGTCCCAACTCGAAGACCCGTTCCATCCCCCCGACGACCAGTCGCTTGAGGTGCAACTCCAGGGCGATCCGCAAGTACATGTCCTGGTCGAGCGCATTGTGATGGGTGATGAAAGGACGCGCCGTGGCGCCTCCCTGGATCGCGCCCAGGATCGGGCCCTCCACCTCCCAGTAGCCGTGCTCGTCGAGGTAGTTCCGGATCGCGAGGATCGTTCGGCGTCGAATGTCGAAGATCCGCCGCGATGACGCGTTGACCATCAGATCGACGTAGCGCTGCCGGTACCGCGACTCAAGGTCATCGAACGGCTTGTCTTTGTCGGGCGGCGGACGCAGTGCCTTTCCGAGCACTGCGAACGACTCCAGCGCGATCGACAACTCACCCCGGTCGGTGCGCATCACCGGGCCGGTGACTCCGACCCAATCACCGCGGTCCACTTCGGCGAAGGCGGCGAAATCGTCCGTCGCCGACCGGTCGACGAAGAGCTGGATCGAGCCCGTCCGATCCTGTAGCGAGGCGAAGATGAGACCACCGTGACGTCGGATCAGCATCAGTCGCCCAGCGACCGAAACGCGGTCGTCGGACCGCTCACCGGCGACGAGATTGCCCCACCGAGCGGCCACAGCGGCGGCGGTCGAATCGGCCGAGTACTGGTAGGCGAGCGACCCTGACGTGGCGAGCAGCTGGTCAAGCTTCTCGCGCCGCGTCGTCACGGATCGAGCCTAATGGCCGACATGCGGCGAGGCGCGCACACCGAGGAGATACGTTCAGCCCATGTCGCTGGTCATTGCCATCCCGTGCGGCATCGGGGCGGCAATCGCCTACGGGGCGTCGACCGCCGTGGAACATTCCGCGGCCCATAACGACGGCGCCGCCGATGCGCACGGGCTGCTCACCCTCTTGCGCAATCCGAGATGGCTGCTCGGCTTCGGCGGCGACGCGTTCGGGTTGCTGCTGCAGGTCGCCGCCCTGGCGACCGGGCCGGTGGTGCTCATCCAGCCGCTGCTCATCCTCGCGCTGCCGATCTCGCTGCCGATCGCCTGGCTGCTCGGCGGCCGTCGCCCCCGCCGGTCGGACTACGGCTGGTCGGCCCTGATCATCGCCGCGTTGGGGGCGTTCTTCGTCATCGTCGGCAACCCGGGCGACGCCAGCGTCCTGGGCGCGCGAGCTGCCTTCGTCACCGTCGGCGCCCTGCTGGCCGGTGGCGCGGCTGCGCGTTTTGGCGATCCACCGCAATGAACCCGCACTGCGGGCCCTGGTCTATGGCGGCGTTGCCGGCGTCTGGTCCGGCGGCGTCGGTGTCATGATCGATGCGGCGGCCGCCGCCTGGCAGCGCTACGGCATCCGCGCGCCCGAGCACGCCGACGGCATCGCCGCGCTCGTCGGCCTACTCATCCTGGGCGCCCTGGCCATCGTGCTCACCCAGGTATCGCTGCAGGTCGGAGAACTCAGCGCAAGCTTCCCGGCCAACCTGACCGCCGATCCGGTGACCGCCATCGTCCTCGGCGCCGCCCTGCTGGGCGAGGTCGTGCCGAGCGGCGGCTGGCGCGTAGCGGCCTACGCCGGCTGCCTGGCCGCGATCGCCCTGGCCGCGATTCGACTCGCCCGCGACGGGTCGACGCAGCGCGGCGCCTAGGTCGGCGGGGCCCAGACCACCGGCGCCTCGACGGTGACCACGGTCCCATGCGGTTCGGCGGCGCTGATCGCGACCGTCCCGCCGGCGCCGGCCATCCGGGCCCGCAGCGAGGCCAGCCCGATGTGTCCCTCGGCCACCCGCTGACCGAGCGCACCCGCGTCGACGCCCAGTCCGTCGTCGGCCACCACCAGCCGGGCCCGCTCGTCGCGCTGACTCAGTTCGACGTGGACGGCCGCAGCCCCGGCGTGCTTGATCACATTGGTCAATAATTCCCGGGCGGTCGTATAGAACAGTCCATCCAGCGGGCCGGTCCCTTCGGGCCAGTGGTCCGTGTCGAGCGTCAGGGTCAGGTGACCGCGGTCGGCGTCCCGGGCGGCGAGGTCGGACACGGCGCGCGCGAGGCCGGCCGCCTCCAGCACCGCCGGATGCAGGTCGGTGACGGTCGCCCGAAGCAGGGCCGACGTCTGCCCAAGCGCCTCCTCGAGCCGGGAATAGACGACCGGGTCGGCGACGGCGCGCAGATCCTCGAGTTCCTGCCGGGCGGCGAGGACGTACTGCAGGGCGCCGTCGTGCAATTCTTCGGCCAACCGAGCCCGGGTGCGTGACTCGGCATCGGTGAGATCGTGCAGCAGCTCGGACCGGTCCCCAGCAAGGCCCGCGATCGTCGCCACTCGCGAAAGCTGGACGTGTGACAGTGCGACGGCTCCGGCGGCAAGGCCGGCCAGCACCCAGGTACGGAGAAGCACGACCGACCACGGTTCGCCATTGGCGTCCTTCGTCGCCACGCTGGTCAGGAAATAGACCACCGTGGCCGGGACCCCGACCGCTGCGCAAACCAGCGGACGCAGTTGGGTCGCGGCGAGCACTGGAATCAGGAACAGGCCATTGACCAGGACGTCGGCCGTCCAGCTCTGCTCGGCGGAGTTGATGCCGGCGACGAGCGTAAGTGTGCCCAGCGCGGCCACGTCAACCAGCAACGCCACCCACATCCAGCGCACAGGTGCTATGCCGCCACGGATCGTCCACAGCGCCAACGCGACCGTCCACAGCGCGTACGCCATCACGACGAGGACGCACGCGAGCCGATCGTGGGCCGGTGGCGCCCAGCCGATGACGCCGCCCATGAACGCCAGCAACTACCGCACGGAGCAGGAACTGCACCCGAACGCCGCGGTACGCGTGACTGACCAGGATCGAGAACATCTCGGGACTCGCCTGCAGCTCGGCGATCCGTTCGCGGTCACCCATCGGTTGGGCCCGTCAGTCCAGCAGGCCCCTGCGCATCGCCTCGGCCACCGCGGCCGCGCGGTCCGATACGCCGAGCTTCTCGTAGAGGCGCTGGGTGTAGGTCTTGATCGTGCTCACGCCGATGATCAATTCCTTGGCCGTCTGCGGGATCGAGAGACCCCGCGAGAACGCTTCGAGCACCTGCCGTTCCCGTTCGCTGAGCACCGGCACATCGGGCTGGGAGTTCAACCGGATCTGCGCCACCAAGCCGTCGGCGAGCGCCGGCGGGACGACGGTGTGCCCCTTGGCGACCCGCAGCACCGCGTCGACGATCTCGGCCGCGGCTGGCCTCCTTCGACAGGTACCCGGACGCGCCCTCCTGCATCGCCTTATAGACGACCGCGCTGTCGGTGATCGCCGAGAGCAACAGCACACGAGTCGGCAGGCCATCGCGGATCACCGCATGCACCAACGCCAGGCCGTCCATGTCCGGCATCTGGTAATCGACCACGGCGACGTCAGGACGTTCGGTCGTGATCACCGCCAGACCCTCGCGGCCATCACCGGCCTCGCCGATGACCCGGATCTGCCCACTGTTCTGCAGGCCCCGGGTGACGCCGTCACGGAAGAACGGGTGGTCGTCGACGACGACCACCCGGACCGCGCTCGCGCCCGTCACGCAACGAGTATCGCACCCCGCTCAGCCACCCATCTGGTTGTTGCCGTGGGCGATGAAGTTCGCGAGCGCGGCCTGAGTGGCCGAGTCGAACTGACCAGTCTGAGGCAGCTTCGCGTCACGCTGCAGATAGGTGATGGCCGAGATGGTCTGCGGTCCCAGCTTCCCGTCGTCCGGACCCTCGTAGTAATTGAGCTGACCGAGTTCGCGTTGGACCGACAACACGGCAGCCGGCTGGGGCCACGTCGCGGCCGAGTTCGGTACCGCGGCCGGATCGGGGCCACCGAACGCCAGCAACAGCGCCGTGACGATTGCGGCGATCGCGGCGACGATCAGCAACCCCAACCCGACCAGGAACGCGGGTGAGGTGGGCCGGACGGACGCGGTACGAGGATTCGTGGTGGTCATTTCTGCACTCCTTGGTTCTGCGCTCGGACACCCCGAGCTGACCAGTCAAACGTCGCCCATCGGTATGCGACTACACGCCCGCCGACCGGTGGACAGACCGGTTGATCGGCCCGTCCACCGATCGGTTGACGCCCGGATCAGGCGTTCGATCAGCCGATGGACCGACGCCGCTGCGACCGGCTCGGATCGAGACTTGGTCCATCGGCAGCCACCGACCGGCGGCGCCGCCAGACAAGTCATCGAGGAGCAGGACATGAGCACCGACACGATCACTGCGAACGGCTACAGCACCGCGAACGCGATGGACTGGACCGCGTATAACCACCAGTTCGCCCCAGCGACGCAGCCGACGACCGCACGAAGCGCCGCCGGGTCCGACGATCGCATCGACCAGATCCGTTACTGGGTCGGTGCCGGAATCACCGCCGTTCTCGCGGCACTCGTCAGCCTGATCGCGTTGGTCATCGCCCAGGGCATCGTGCACGTGCCGGTAGTCCTCGGTTCGAACTCGGTGCACGCAGCGGTGTACGGCATTGCGGCGGCCGGCATCGCATTGCTGGCCGCCGGACTGTTCGACGCGATGCTGCAGGTGGCTCCAAGGCCGTTGACGTACTACAGCTGGTTGGCCGCGATCATCACCGTGCTCGCCACTCTGCTGCCGTTCACCGCGAACGTCGGGCTGCACTCGCAGATCGCGCTCGCCGCGACCAACTTCGCGGTCGGCGTCGTGATCACGCTGCTGGTCCCGATCGCTGCGAGCAACGCCCGTCGGCGCTCGCCCGCGGCCTGATCCAAGCTGATCAGCCCACCGTCGTCCAGATCCCCAGACCCCTCAGCGCGGCCCGTCGCCCCCGGCGGTCGCGCTGAGGCTTATTTCCGGCGGCGTCGAACGCTAGTTCGGGGTCGCCGACACGAAGTGGGTGTCGAGTTCATTGACCACCTGCGGCCAGAGCGGACGGGGCAGGTTGTGACCCATGCCGGCGAAACCGAGCAGGCGGGCGCCCGGGATGGCCTTAGCCAGGGCCAGGCCTCCGCTGGGAGTCACGACCCGGTCCTGTAATCCGTGGATCACGAGGGTCGGCACCTTCAGCGTTCGCAGCCGGGCCGTTCGATTGGGCTGCGCAACCGCCGCCGCCAGCTGTCGACGGCGGCCGGCGGCGTTGTGCGCGCGGTCATAGCTGCGGCCCGCGATGTCGCGAATCAGCTCTTCCTCGAAGGGATAACCCGGCGACCCGATTCGCCGAAACGTCGACAGCGCGGACGCGATCGCGGCCTCTCGATCGGTCGCCACCTGGGTGCGGATCATCCGCCAGGCCACGGACGGCTTGGGCTGACCGACTCGTCGCGACCCGGTCGAGGTCATGATCAAGGTCAGCGAACGAACCAGGTCCGGCCGGTCGAGCGCGACCGTCTGGGCGATGAAGCCACCCATCGACGCCCCGACCAGGTGGACGGGCGCGAGCTCGAGACCGTCGATCAGCCCGGCGATGTCGGCGGCCATGTCGGCAATCGCATACGGCGCCTTCCGTCGCAGGATCTCGAACAGGCCCAGCGTCTCGGGAGAGTCGAGGTGGGTCGACAATCCGACATCGCGGTTGTCGGCGCGCACTACGTAAAAGCCTCGAGCAGCGAGCAGTTCGCAGAGTTCATCGGGCCAGACGAGCATCTGCACCGAAAGGCCGGTGACGAAGACGGCCGGCGGGTCAGCCGGATTGCCGAAAGTCTCGTAGGCGATCCGGATGCCGTTGACATCGACATAACGCACATGGTCGTCCGCTCGCAGCTCGGTCATGACGCCATTGTCGTCGATCGAAGGAAAAAAGAGGGGCCCGGCCAGTTGGCCGGGCCCCACTTCGAGCGTTCGTCGTCAGGCGACGATGCGGACGTTCTCAGCCTGCGGGCCCTTCTGGCCCTGCGTGACGTCGAACTCCACACGCTGGTTCTCATCGAGGCTGCGGTACCCATCGGCGAGGATCGCCGAGTAGTGCACGAATACGTCCGCGCCGCCGCCGTCGACCGCGATGAAGCCAAAGCCCTTTTCGCTGTTGAACCACTTAACCGTGCCTTGTGCCATTGCCGTTCTCCTCTTGCCCAACGGGAGCCGCTCCGTGCGACTTCCCCTGGTTACTACCGGGCGGGTCTTTCTCCATCCCGGATTACCTGGGACAAGCAAGAATCACCGGGTCGCAGACAAGTACGTCTCCTGCAGACGCCTTCTCTGGCCTTGCAACCGGAAATGAGCGTATCAATAACGGGTATCCGGGCGCCACGTCTAGACACGACAAATTGAGGACGTATTGGGTACCGTCCGCGTGCTTGAAATGACCCTACGCCTGATCGTCACGCGGAGCGAAAGCTCGGCCGATTACGGGCCTCTTTCGTGATCTTCATCCCTGCCACTTCCGCCCCGGGCCGACCCGACGTCGATCGCCGGGCAGCCATTACGATCGGCCGTATGACCGAATCGGGCGAGAAGACAATCCTGCATCACATCGACGAGTTGATCGCGGAAGAGAAGGCGCTGCGCACCGCCCACCGCGGCGAGAGCCTGACCGGTGCCGATCGGACCCGGATGCAGCAGCTCGAAGTGCAGCTCGACCAGGCTTGGGACCTGCTGCGTCAGCGTCGGGCCCTCGACGAGTTCGGTGCCGACCCCGAGGCCGCGCACGAACGGCCCACCGGCGAGGTCGAGGGATATTTGCAATAACATTCAGCTGCGCTCCTCGCTCGCCTTCGGCATCGCTGCGAGGCTCCCCACGAGCTAAGCGCGGGTGGCTGGTTCAGCTCAGCCACTGCAGTTGGTTAGCGTCGTCTCCAGGGCGGCTTTGTCGGCCGCGGTCACCGAGAGTTGGTAATGGGTCAGCACTGTGACGATCCGCTGGTCGTAGGGGCACCAGTCGCCGCGATTGGCCGGCATCCACTCCCCCGGCCCGGCGTCGGACTTCTCTTCGTTGCTCTGTCCGTCGACGGCCAACAGCACTAACGCAGCATCGTTCGCGTAGGCCGTCCGCTGCGCCTGGGTCCAGTGGGCCGCGCCGAGATCCCAGGCCAGGGCCAGCGGAACGACGTGGTCGATCTGCACTGCGGTCGCCTGGGCCTTGGTGAACTTGATCGTGCGGGCCGTGTAGGGATCATCGAGGACGCCCGAGACGACCACACAGTTGGACCCGGACCGATAGGCAACACTGCGCAGCTGCGCCGCGAGCACGTCATCGCGGGTATCGCACCCGTTGTGGCCACCGGGCGCGTCCTGGTCGTCGGTCCACGCCGGCCCGAACGAGCAGGCCTGGTGGGCGGCGCAGCCTCGCTCGTACCCGGCAAGGTTCGGCCGCCGAGCCAGCACCGTCAGCTGATCCAGATCGGTCAACGCAACGGCCGGGCTGTCGATGCCCGCCTCGACGACCGGGCCGGTGCTGCGGGGTTGGGTCGCGCCCGCATTCATCACGAGCATTAGCACGAGAAGGCCGGCCAACGCAGCGGCGACGACCAGAAATATCAACCGCCGCTGACTGATGATCATGGCTGCAATCGTGGCAGCTGCCTACAGTCGGTCGGCGGTATCGGCACGCTGGATCAGCCGAGAAATTGAGCTCGTCGGGTCAGCTCGAAATATCCTTGTCGCCGAACCGGGCCCATGCCGATAGACCGAAGATGAGGATGTACGCAAGCGCTACCAGCGAGCCTTGGCGGACCTCGTCCCAACGGATCGGATCGCGCAGGAAGTCCCCGAACGACAGCCAGTAGTGACTGAACAGCCAGGGCGCGATCGCGTGCAGCTGCGGGATCGCGACGAGCACCTCGCTGACGATCGCGACGGCCAGTGCGCTGGCCATCGCCGCGATCGGCACCTCGGTCAACGTCGAGACGAACAATCCGATGGTGCCGACCACGAGCATCATCAGCGCGGCGTAGGCGATCGCCAGTAGCAACCGCAGCAGCCCAGACCCGACCGACGCCTGGGTGCCCGACAACAGCGTCACCGTTCCGTGCGGGAAGAGCGCGAAGCCGACGATGATGCCGACGACCCCCACGATCATCGGCCCGAGCAGGCACCAGATAGTGATGCTGGCGAACTTGACCGCCAGCAGCCGGCCGCGGCTAACCGGAACCGCCAATAGATAGCGCAGGGTGCCGGTGTTGGCCTCGCCGGCCACCGACTCGCCGGCCACAACCGCGACCGCCATGGGCAGGAACAACGGCAGTACCGCGACCAGTCCGGCAAACGCCAGGAAGACGCCGTTGTCGGTGACACTGCCGAAGATTCCGCCCCCGTTCCCGTGGGCACCGGTGGCCTTGACCGCGATCCCGATGATCAGCGGCACCACCCCGAGGACGGCCGCGATCGCGACGTTGCGTCGGCGCCGCAGCACCAGAGCGAGCTCGGAGCGCAGGAAGCGGCCGGAGGGCCGGGTCCGGCTCGGCGCCCGCTCCGCGACCACTGACCGCTCACCCGTTGACATCGAAACCGGCCCCGGTCAGCTCCACGAATATGTCTTCCAGACTCGCCCGCGCGATCGTGAACTCGCGCACGGCCGTGCCCGCCGACACCAGCGTCCGCAATACCTGCTCAGGGGCCGCGTCCCCAAGCACCGCACTCACGCGCCCACCATCGCCGACCTCGATCTCGGCGAGACCTAGCCGCGCCAGTACCGCGGCCGCGTCGGCCGGCCGAGTCGGGGCGGCCAGGACGATCTGTACCCGCTCTCGTTGCTGGGCCGCGAGCTCGGTCCGAGATCCCTGCCAGACCATGCGGCCGACGCTCATCACGCCCAGGTGGGTACACACCTGCTCGACCTCGGCCAGCAGGTGGGACGACACGAAGACCGTCACCCCTTCCTGTCCGAGCGCCGTGATCAGATGGCGCACCTCGCGGGTGCCCTGCGGATCAAGTCCGTTGGTGGGCTCGTCGAGGATCAGTAGCTCACGCGGCTCGAGGAGCGCGGCGGCTATGCCCAACCGTTGGCGCATACCCAGCGAATAGTTCCGGTAGCGTTTTCCGGCCGCCGCACCCAGCCCGACCCGATCGAGCGCGGCGCCGATCCGGGTGCGGGCCGTCCGCGGATCGGCGGTCCGGTCGGCGGCATCCAGGCGAGCGAGGTTGGCCCAGCCGGACAGGTACGGGTGGAACGCCGGCCCCTCGATCAGCGCGCCGACCTTCGGCAGCACCCGAGGCTCCGCCGCCGGCATCGGCTGGCCGAGTAGCGCGTACCGGCCCGCTGTCGGCAGCACCAGACCGATGAGCATCCGGATGGTGGTGGTCTTGCCGGATCCGTTGGGTCCCAGGAATCCGTAGATCGAGCCGGCCGGGACGTTCAGATCGAGCGAATCGACGGCCAACTGACCGCCGCGAAACCGTTTGGTCAGCCCGCTCGAACTAATCGCCAGCGCACGGTCGACGGCGGACCCGATCGTGGCCGCGTCACCAGTGAAGGCGGCGCCGTCGGAGACCTCGCTCCGTTGGCCCGCCTCAACCGATGTCATCAGGCGCCGCTTACTTCTGGGCCGCCGCGGCGTAGAGCACATTCGGATCGACGGCGCCGACGAATATCCGTCCGTCATCGACCAGCAGCGCCGACACCAACGTCGAGGCGAACAATCGGCCGCTTCCCCAGCTACCGCTGACCGGGGTAAGTGCTCCCACCAGCTGCGCGGCCTGGTCGCTCGCCGAGCCGGGCAGTCGGACCACGCTCGTCCAACCGGTGCCCAATACCCGCATCGTCGAGTTCGCGGCCGAGGCGACCCGGCCGGCCACGCCGGTATTGCCGCCGTTGTCCGATGCACCGGCACCGGCCGTCCCGTCGGTGATGTCGGTCCAGCTCTGCTGCGACACCTTCGCCGACTTCGGTGGTGCGAAGGCGAACTGACTGTCGGCCGGCACGGCGAAGTCGACCGAGCTGAATGACACGTCGATCGCCGCGTTGGTCTTATCGGCCCGCGAGTAGACCTGAACCGACAACGGCAGCTTGTACTTGGCGTCGACGCCGATACGGACCGATCCGATCCGCGAACTCGGGTCACGCGGCGACAGCACCAGGTCATAGGCCGACCGGCCGGCGATGTGGCGGGCCTGGTCGGTGGTCACGATCGTCGACGGGTCGATCAGGGCGATGGCGCGCTGGGCCAATTGATCAGGGGTCATCGTCGCGCTCTGCAGCGGTGTCGGGATCTGGTCGGCCGCGTCCGCCGGCAACGTGGTGTGGACGGCAGACAGCGTGTCGCTGTCCCACTGCCACAGGTCGGTGCCGTTGTGGAAGACATCGGTCTCACCCAGCGTCCCGAGCAGCGCGAAGCGTTGCTTCTGTGGTCCCGCGTACCAAACCCGAGCCGTGTGCGATCCGGACAGCAACGAGATCAGCGAAGTACTGCTGGAGTCACCCCCGCCGAGATCGGGCAGCTGCGGCAACCCGAGCGACGCGTTCTCGACGACCTGGCCCGAGAAGCCGGCAATGTCACTCTGCTCGACCGCGGCCAGCAATTGGCCCGCGGTCAGGTCCGGGAGGTTCGGGGTCGCCCCGGCGGTCAGCACGCCGCTGCCGAGGACCGCAACTGCGGCCACCGCGGTAAGTGGGATCGCCCAACGCCAGACCCGACGCCGCGGCAGCACGTCCATCGCATTCACGAACTTGAGGATGCAAGGTGAGGGCTGTGACCGCACTGAGCAGTCCTGAGACAATGCCTGCGGCGAACGCGGTCGTGACGGTCGGCGGCGCCTTTCGTGGCACCCTGAAGTCATGCGTCTGCTCATCGTCGAGGACGAACTGCGTCTCGCGTCCGCCCTACAACGCGGCCTCGGGGCCGAGGGCTTCACCGTCGACCTCGCCCACACCGGTCCCGATGGTCTGCACGCGGCCAGTGAGGGCGACTACGACGCCGTCATCCTGGACGTGATGCTGCCCGGCCTGTCGGGCTATCGGATCATCGAGGCGCTGCGCAAGGCCGAGAACTGGGTGCCGATCCTGATGCTGACCGCCAAGGACGGCGAGTACGACGAGGCCGACGCACTCGACCTGGGCGCCGACGACTACGTCACCAAGCCGTTCGCCTTCGTCGTCCTCCTCGCCCGGTTGCGCGCGCTCCTGCGGCGCGGCGCCGCCCCGCGTCCGGCCATCCTGGCCGTCGGCGACCTGGTCCTCGATCCGGCCGCGCACATCGTCGCCCGGGGCGAAACCCAGATCGAGCTGACCCCGCGCGAGTTCGCGCTGCTCGAATACCTGATGCGTCGCGCCGGCCAGGCCGTGCCCAAGAGTGAGATCCTGCATCACGTGTGGGACGCGCACTACGAGGGCGACGCCAACGTCGTCGAGGTCTACGTCGGTTACCTGCGGCGAAAGATCGACACGCCGTTCGGGGTCGCGTCGGTGCAGACGGTCCGCGGCGCGGGCTACCGGTTGGTCCCTGGCGATCGGGTGCCGGCCACCGCCAGCCCGGCCGGTCCGGCTGGTTCCCCTGTCGCCGGCTGACGGGCCGAGCGGCTTGGTGGCGGCCTCGCGCCGCTGGTCACATTGGGGCTGGCTGCGACGCCTCGGGCTACGAGGTCGGATCACCCTGGTGGCAACGCTGCTGTTCGCGATCGGTGTCGCCACCGGAGCCGTGCTCACGGTGCTGGTCGTACGGCTGTCGCTGACCCGGTCGCTGGACACCGGCGCCATCAAGACCGGCAACGACATCGCCGCTCTGGTGAACGCCGACCGGGTTCCTGACCCGATCCTGGCGACCAGCGGCGGTGTCGTACAGGTGCAGGTCGTCGATTCGGGCAATCACGTCGTTCATGCCTCGCCCGGCGGTGACTTCGGCGTCTCGATGCTCACGCCGCAGCAATTGCGTCAGGTGCGCGGCGGCGCCCGGATTCAGGTGCTCGGCGTCGCGACCGGGCTCGACGATCAGCTTCGCGTGGTCGGCGTCCCGGCCGGATCCGAGACCGTCCTGGTGGCCACCGATGCCGCCCGCATCGAGCAGGCCGTTCGGATCGTGCGCGAAGCGGCACTCGTCGGTGGTCCGCTCGCCATCCTGACCATGGCCCTGCTGACGTATTGGGTGGTCGGCCGGACGCTGCGCCCGGTGGCGTCCCTGCGCCACGGCGCCCAGGAGATCACGACCAACGGCCTCACCGATCAGCGGCTGCCGGTGCCCGAGGCGCAGGACGAGATTTACCGACTCGCCGAGACGCTCAACGCGATGCTCGACCGGATCGCCGCCTCGACCAACCGGCAGCGAACCTTCGTGGGCGACGCGGCCCACGAGTTGCGGTCGCCTCTCGCGTCGCTGCGCGTACAGCTCGAGGTTGCGGGCCGGCTCGGGCCCGCCAACGATCTGCCGGCGTTGATCGACGACGTGTTGATCGATGTCGACCGCCTCGAGAACCTGGTGGCCGACTTGCTCATCCTGGCCCGCAGCGATGAGGCCGGTGGCCAATTGCGAACGCGGGAACCCGTCGCTTTGGACGGGCTGGTGCGCGAGGTTGCCCGTGAGTACGAGGGGGCTCGCGTTCCGGTCCGGGTGGTCGACGCAACCAATCGCGCTGACGCCGACCAGGTAGTCGTCGACGGCGATCCGGACTCGCTGCGTCGCGTCGTCGTGAACCTGATCGACAACGCGGTGCGCTACGCCGCCACCGAGGTCACCGTTCGATGGGAGCGGCCGACTCATACCGCGCAGCAGCCGACCATCCGGCTACTCGTCAGCGACGACGGTCCGGGCGTCGCCCCGGCTGAGCTCGAGCGGGTCTTCGATCGGTTCTATCGCACCGCCGAATCCCGGTCGCGCGAGAGCGGCGGGACCGGCCTCGGGCTGCCGATCGTCCGCGACCTCGTTCGCGCGCACGGCGGCACGATCCGCCTAACGCCAAACGCAATCGGGCCGCGTTCCGGCGATGACGGCGCTGGCCCCGGCCTGACCGCAGTCGTCACGCTGCCCGCGGGTCGCTAGTCATAAAGCTGCGGTCGCCGATCTGCGGTTACTGGCAGGTCGGCGCCGCGGTTGTCGTCGGCGCCGCCGACGTACTGGCCGGTGGCGATGATGCCGCACTCGAACTCGCTCCGCTGACCGGGGGCGCCGGGGGGGTCGTCGTCGGGCAGGCCGGCAACTGATACTTGCCCACCGTCAACGTGATCGCCTGAGTCAGCGCGAAGCTGCCCGACCCCGGGTCCTGGGCCAGGACGATGCCGTCCTTGGTCGGATCGTTGGTCACCTGCAACTTCTCGGTGACGTTCGCGAAGCCGGCCGTGTTGAGCGCGTTCTTGGCGTCGGCGTATTTCTGGCCCAGTACCCCGACGATCGGCACCTTGCCATCGGAAACCTGCAGCGTGACCATCGATTGCAGCGCGACGTCCGTGTAGGCCGGCGGTGTCTGCCCGACGACCTGGCCCAGCGGCTGGTTGCTGTCGACCGGTGTTTGGCTGACCTGCAACTTGGCCGTCGTGAGCGCGTCACTTGCCTGCTGGTAAGTCAGGCCGACGACGTTCGGCACGCTCACATTGCCGGGCACGAAGATCGTGAAGTTGACCGTCGTGCCCTTGTTCTGCTGGCTGCCGGCCCCGATCGACTGGGTGCAGACCTTGCCCTGGGTCTGCGGCACGTTGACGCTCGGCGGATCACCGCACAGTCCGCTGTAGTTGGTCGGCGTACCGGGTTGGAAGCCGGCGGTGCGCAGTTGGGTCGCGGCCGCATCCGGGGTCTCACCGATCAGGGCCGGGACGCCGATCCGTTTGGGCGTGTCCGAGCCGGACGTGCGCACGATCGCGTATGCGGCCACCCCGATCACGAGTAGCAGAGCGACGACGACCGCAGCCCAGATCAGGCCGGTACGACGCTGGTTGGCACCATCGTCGGCGTAATCGTCACCGATGTCGCCCGGGGGCGGCATCACCGGCGGAACGTTGCTGCGAGAGATGAACTGCGTCTTCTCGGCGTCCGTCAGCACCGACTCGGCCTGCACCGGTCGCTCGGCCAGCGCGAGCTGAAGATCGGCCCGCATCTCGGCCGAGGACTGGTAGCGGTTCAACGGATTCTTCGCGAGCGCCTTCATGACGATCGAGTCCAGCGCCCGCGGCAGACCGGGCACGATCGTGGACGGCGGGGGCGCATTTTCGCGGACATGCTGGTACGCGACCGCTACCGGGGAGTCGCCTCGAAACGGCGGCTGACCGGTGAGCAGCTCGTACATCAGGCAGCCGGTCGAATAGACATCGGAGCGGGCGTCGACCATCTCGCCGCGCGCCTGCTCGGGTGACAGGTATTGCGCGGTACCGATCACCGCCGCGGTCGAGGTGACCGTGGCGCCGTTGTCGGCCAGCGCGCGGGCGATGCCGAAGTCCATGACCTTGACCGCCCCGGAACGGGTGATCATCACGTTCGCCGGCTTGATGTCGCGGTGGATGATCCCGTTACGGTGGCTGAAGTCGAGCGCGCCGCAGACCTCGGAGACGATCTCCATCGCTCGGCGCGGTGGCAGTCGGCCCTCGGATTTGACGATGTCGCGCAACGTCCGTCCCTCGACGAACTCCATCACGATGAACGGCACCGCGGTGCCATCGGGGCCGGTCGGATCCTCGCCCGTGTCGTACACAGCCACGATCGCCGGGTAGTTGAGGCCCGCAGCGGCCTGGGCCTCTCGGCGGAACCGGTTCAGGAAGGACGGGTCGCGAGCGAGGTCCGAGCGCAGAATCTTTACGGCGACGTCGCGCCCGAGCCGGACGTCACGACCGCGATGAACCTCGGCCATCCCGCCGTAGCCGATCAGCTCACCGACTTCGTAGCGGCTTCCCACCAAACGCGGCAAAGTCACTTGCTCGCTCCGCAAGCGTCGCTCGACGGCAACCTGTGCGTTCCGGTTGATGTCATGCCGTTACCCCACTCACTTTTACATCCTCCCGCATCGAGGCGCATCGAGTCACCTCAGTGTCCGGTCAGCGTCGATAGATAGGCCTCCATGACCTTTTGGGCCACCGGCGCCGCGGCGAGGCCTCCGGTGGCTTCGTTCGCGGTGCCCGCGCTGTTCTCGAGGATCACCGATACCGCGATCTTGGCCGACCCGTTGAGGTTGGCGAAGCCGACGAACCAGTCGTGCGGCGACGCCAACGGACCGGACGCGACCCCGGTGTCAGCGGTGCCCGTCTTGCCACCGACGGTCACCCCTTTGATGTCGGTGATCGCCGCGGCCTTGCCGGTGCCGTCCTTGTTCTGCACGACGCCGACCATCATCAATGACAGCTCGTCGGCCAGGTCCGGATCGAGCACCTGATTGAACTGCTTGGGCGCCGGCTGGTCCAGCACCGACAGATCGGGCGCCAGTTCCTGCGAGATCAGATAGGGGGTCATCAGCGCTCCGCCGTTGGCCACCGCGGATGCGATCATCGCCCCTTCGAGCGGGGTTATCCGCACGCTCTGCTGCCCGATCGACGCGTGGGCCAGGTCGCCCTGAGTGTTGATGGGGCCGAGGCTCGAAGCCGCCACCGCCAGCGGCACGTGGCTCGTCTGGTCGTTGAGCCCGAACAGACGCGCCTCGTCGCTGATTGCGCCGACCCCCAGATTCATCCCCAACTGCGCGAACGCGGTGTTGCACGAGATCGCGAGCGCGTCGGCGAAGGTGTCCGTCGTACCGTTGCCGCAGGTCTCGTTGTCGAAGTTCGACAGGGTGGTGCCGTTCGTATCGGGCAGTACGAGGGTCTTCGGTGCCGCGATCTGATCGGTCGGTTTGGTGCCGGCCTTCAACGCCGCCGCGGCGACGATCACCTTGAATACCGAACCCGGCGGATAGTTCTGGTCGAAGGCTCGGTTCAGCAGTGGCTGGGCCGCATCCTCACTCAAGGCCTTGTAACTCGAGTCGATCGAGTCGACGTTGTGCGAACTGAGCAGGTTCGGGTCATAGGACGGTGACGTCACCGCGGCCAGGATCTTGCCCGTTGTCGGATCCATCGCAACGACCGCGCCCTTGCGTCCCGCCAACGCCTTGTACGCCGCCTCCTGGGTGGCTGCGTCCAACGTAAGCACGACACTGCCACCCTTGGGGTCGCGTCCGGTCAGGATGGACGTGATCCGGTTGCCCAGCAGCCGCGAGTCGGTGCCGGCCAGCAGGCTGTCCTCGACATCCTCGATGCCGTCCTTGCCGTAGACCAGCGAGTAGAAGCCGGTGACGGGCGCGTACACCGGCCCGTCGGAGTACTTCCGTAAGTACTTCAGCTCATCGTTCGTCTTGACCGACTGCGCGATAGGAGTTCCGTCGACGATGATCTGACCCCGCGGCGATGAGTACTCGTTGAGGATGACCCGCTGGTTCTTGGGGTTATTGGCGTACGAATTGCCTTTGACCACCTGGACGTAGTTGAGGTTCAGGAAGAGCGCCGCCATCAGCACACCCACTGCGGCGGCGACCCGGCGGATCTGACGGTTCATACCGGACGTCCGGTGATCGCGGCGAACTCGGTGGTGGACGCAGGCGGCGGTACCGCGTGCTTGGGGTCGCGGGCCGGCTTACGGGCCGAGTCCGAGATTCGAAGCAGCAGCGCTAGCACCGCCCAGTTCGCGATCAACGATGAACCGCCCGAGGACAGGAACGGGGTGGTGAGCCCGGTCTCGGGCAGCAGCCGGCTCACGCCCGCGACCACGACGAACAGCTGCAGTCCGATCTCGAACGACAGTCCGGTGGCGAGCAGTTTGCCGAACGAGTCCCGCACCGCCAGCCCGGCGGCGAAACCACGGCTGATGAAGACGAGATAGATGACCAGCAGCGCGACCAGCCCGAACAGCCCGAGCTCCTCACCGAAGGAGGAGATGATGAAGTCGGTGGCCGGCAGCGGCACCTGCTCGGGATGCCCGGCGCCGAGCCCGGTACCGAACAGGCCGCCCGTCCCCAATCCGAACAGCGACTGGCTCAGCTGGTAGCCGTTCGGGTCGGTGAACACGTGCAGCCAGACGGCGACGCGCGTCTGGACCGTGTCGAACAACTTGTAGGACGCATACGCGCCGACCACGAACATCAGCGTGCCGACGATCACCCAGCTGACCCGCTCGGTCGCTACGTAGAGCAGCACAATGAACAGTCCGAAGAACAGCAGCGACGTGCCGAGGTCGCGCCCACGGATCAGCACCCCGATGCAGATTACCCAGGCGACCAGGATCGGGCCGAGGTCGCGCCCACGCGGCAGGTCGATGCCCAGAAATCGCCGCCCGGCCAGCGACAACACTTCGCGCTTGGACACGAGATAGGACGCCGCGAAGATCGGCAGCAACACCTTCGCGAACTCGGCCGGCTGGATCTCGAAACCGAACGCCCGGATCCAGATGCGGGCGCCGTTCACCTCGGACACGCTGGCGGGGAGCACCGCAGGCAGGATCAGAAAGAATAGACCAGCTAGGGCCAGCGTGTAGGCATAGCGCTGCAGCACGCGATGATCGCGCACCACGATGATGATCACCAGGAAAAGCACCAGACCGACGGCCGTCCACAACATCTGACTGGGTGCGCTGGAAACCGGAATGGGGTTGCCGTTCTGCCGGGCGGCCTGCTGCTCGCCGAGGTCCAGGCGGTGGATCATGACCAGCCCGAGCCCGTTGAGCAGTACCACCGCGGGCAACAGCAACGGGTCGGCGTACGCCGCGACCTTACGGATGATCAGGTGCGCCACGATGCCGGCGCCGAGCGGTACCGCGCCGTAGGTGATCAGGTGGTCGTTGATGCTGCCGTTTCGGGTCGCCTCGACGGCGGCCTCAGCGGCCAGCACGACCAGGACGGCGAACACCAGCAGCACCAGTTCGACGTTGCGTCGAGTGGGGACCGTCTCGGGGGACTGACTGCTCATGACGTTCGACAGGTGATGCCGGGTCGGGGGACGGGCGCGGCCCGCGTCCCGGGTGCTGAGGTCGTGTCGCTCGGCGACGCGTCCGCTGAATCGGTCGCGTGGCCGACGGCGCCGGCGGCTCGCATCGTCGGTGGCGCGTCGCCGTCGACGTGCTCGTGGGCGTCGGCGTGCTCGTCGGCGTACTCGGGGGTGTTGCGGTGGCACCGGCCGAAGGCGTCGGCGCGCAGACCGGCAACAGCTGCTGCCGCAGCCGGCCCACGATCTCGTTCGCGTCGGTCTGACTCGACGCCGTGATCCCGACTCGCAGCTGGGTCCGGGCCGCCTGGGTCAGATCGGCCACCCGCAGATCGGTGTGCTGCTGGACGCTGAAGAACTTCAGCGGCCCGAACTGGGTGTCGACACCGCGGAACACCGCTACCTCATCGCCGTCATCGCCGACGAAGTACTGCTGCTGCGTCCACTCATACGTGCCGACGCTGGCCAGCACGGCCAACGCGAGGAGCAGTAGCACGAGCAGGGGACCCCGGGGCAGCCGTCGGCGTCCGGCGGCAGCGACCGGCGCCGTGATCGGCGGTGGCCGGCTGATCGCGGCGGCCCGATCGGCCGGGGTGTCGGTGGGCGCGGGCGCGGAGGTGGCGACGTCGACGAACGCCCCTCCGATCACCGGCAGGTCATCGCCGTAGCCGGCCCGTTCACGATTGACGACGTCGGCGACGATGCAGGTCACGTTGTCGGGGCCGCCACCACGCAGTGCCAGTTCGACGAGCCGATCGGCACATTCTTGCGGGCTGCCCTCGGCCAACGTCTCGAACAGCGTCTGGGTCGACACGACGTCGGTCAGTCCATCGGTGCAGAGCAGGTAGCGATCGCCGGCGCGCGCTTCCCGGATCGACACATCCGGCTCGACCGCGGCCCCCGTCAAGGCGCGAAGGATCACCGACTTGCGTGGATGGTTGGCCGCCTCGTCCGGCGTCAGCTGACCGGCATCGACCAGGGACTGGACATAGGTGTCGTCGTGGGTGATCTGCGAGAGCTGGTTCGCCCGCATCAGATAGGCCCGCGAGTCCCCGACATGGGCGAGCCCCACCTGGCCGTTCGAGAAGCGCAGCGCGGTCAGGGTGGTGCCCATGCCGTTGAGGCTGCTGTTCGCCGCGACCTGATCGGCGATCTCTTCGTTCGCCTCCTCGACCGCCTCGCGCAGCGCGGTGAGCAGATCGCCGACCGGCCGGTCCTCGTCGAGTTCCTCGAGCGTGCTGATCACGATCTTGCTGGCGACCTCACCGGCCGCGTGCCCACCCATCCCGTCGGCGATCGCAAGCAACCGCGGTCCGGCGTACACCGAGTCCTCGTTGTTCGTACGGACCAATCCACGATCCGATCGAACCGCATAACGCAGGGTGAGAGCCATGAATCAGCGCAGTTCCAGCACGGTCTGACCGATGCGGACCGGCACACCGATCTCCATCAGCACCGGCCCGTCCAACTTGCGCTGGCCGTAGTAGGTGCCGTTGGTCGAACCGAGATCCTCGACGTACCAGGCCCCGTCGTGCAGGCTGACCCGAGCGTGCCGGGTGCTGGCGTAATCGTCGGTCAGCACCAGCGTCGAGTCGTTGGCCCGGCCGATCAGCACCGGCGCGCCGGTCAGGCCGATCCGGGTGCCGGCCAGGCCGCCCTCGGTGACGACCAGGTAGGACGGACCGCGGGGACGAGCCGCCGGCGCCTGTCGGCGCGATCCCCGGCGGCGGGCCGGCGGCGCGACACCGACCCGCGGCTGCCCGCTCGTCTTGAGGTCCGAACGCACCACCCGGGCCGCGGCGAGCACGAACAACCACAGCAGAGCGAGGAACCCGAAGCGCACCAGCTGGAGCGCCAGCGGTGAGTTCACATGTAGTCCTGTTGGAACACCAGCTTCGTGTGCCCGACGCGGATGACATCACCGTGCCGAAGGAGCTGACTCGCTACGTGATGACCGTTCACCGAGGTGCCGTTCGTCGAGCCGAGGTCATAGATGGTTGCGAAGCTGCCGTCGAAGTCGATGTTGATGTGCTTGCGCGAGACGCCCTGATCGAGCAGCTGTAGGTCCGACTCCGACCCGCGGCCGATGACGTTGGCGCCGGTGCGCAGATCGAACTGGCGCCCGGTGCCATCGACCACCAGCATCGCGCGATGTTGAGGCCCGGGCGGCCCGGCCGGCGGGGCCGGACGCGGCGGGGCCTGGGCGGCCGGTGGCTGCTGGGGGTAGGACGGCAGCGGCTGGAACGGCGCGACCTGACCGTACGGCGGTCCGAGCTGCGGCAGGTTGAACTGGGGCGCGGGGGCCGGCGGCGGCGCGACCGGAACCGGCGGGGCCGAGTTGAAGGCCGGCGCGTAGCCGCCGTGCGCGCCATACGGATCGGCCGGCCGGTCAGCCGGCTCGTACCCCGGCCCGGCCGGCGCGCCGTACGCGCCCGGGTACGGCTGAGCACCTGCGGCGCCCTGAGCGCTCTGATATGCCGGCGCGCCCGGATACGGACTGTGCGGCCTGATACGACTGGGGGTATTCACCCAGCGGCGCGCCGGGCACGATCGGCAGCGACATCGAATCGTGCGGCCGGCGCCGCGGCGGAGCAGCCGACTCCATCCTCGAGGCCACCCCGAAGACGCCGGTGTGCAGCGTGTCATCGAGGGCCAGGTACACCTCGACGTCGCCGATCGTCGACCAGCCGTTCTCATCCAGCTGCTCCTGGACCAGCTCGGCCAGCGAGGTGGTCAGCTGCGCCTCCCAGGGGACCAGGCGTTCGTAGTCGGACCTGCTCAAGCGTGACCCGATAGCGGTTGGGTGCCATGACCGAACCGTTGGCCATGACGTTGCGCTTGTCGGAGGCTTCGCGCTGCAGCGCCGAACCGATCTCGACCGGCTCGACCTGGCCCTTGAAGACCCGGGCAAAGGCACCACCGACCAAGCTCTCCAAGCGCCGTTCGAAGCGCTGAGCCAAGCTCATGCCGATCTCCTTCCCCGCCTGGTTCCAGTGTGTGGTGCGTCAAGCCGGTGTTACAAGTGCCGCCCCGCCGAACGCCTGCGGCCGACTAACGCCGTTCGCGGCGCAGCGGCAAGCAGGTCAAACCCGGCGCATCCCCGGGTGCCGTTCAACGATGGTACTGGGATGCGCTGATGATGGTCTAAATGCTCAGCGAAGCAGCGTGCTAGCGTTCTCGTTGCTTCAAGCGCGCGTGGCGGAATGGCAGACGCGCACGGTTCAGGTCCGTGTGTCCGTAAGGACGTGGGAGTTCAAGTCTCCCCGCGCGCACGTATTCACTCAGCTCTGCTCCTCGCTCGCCTTCGGCGTCGCTGCGAGGCGCCGCAGGATTGCTCGCCAGTTACGTCGCGTTGAGCGCGCTGCCGGCCTGCCACTGCGGCCAGGTGAGCGACCAGTCGGCGTTCTGCCACTGCGCCCCGGGAGCGCCGCCGGTGTTGACGATCTGGACCACGTCACCGACCTGCGCGTTCTGGTAGTACCAGATCGCGTTGTCGCTGGTTGAGGTTCAGGCAGCCGTGCGAGGTGTCGGTGTGACCCTGCGGCGGACCGTCGAGTCCAGCTCGTGCAGGTAGATGCCGTCGGTGGTGATCCGGGTCGCATAGGCGATCTCTTCGCTTGTAGCCGCCCGGGCCGTTGACCGGCAGCCCGTAGCTGCCGACGACCATCAGCACCGGGTTGGCCTGGTCGAGCACCGTGTAGGTGCCGGCCGGGGTGAAGAACGAGATCTGCTGGCCGCTGCTACCGGTGCGTAGCCGCCCTTGCCCATCGAGGTCGGCATCGTGCGCTGCAGCACGTCGTCCCAGAAGACCTGCACCATCTTGGTGTTGTCGTCGGCGAGCGCGATAGTTCTTGCGGCCGATCATGAAGGACGCGCTCTTGCTGGCCTGCCCGTAAAGCCCCGGGCCGACCTCGACGCCGTAGAGGTTGGCCGCGACCGTGACCTTGGTGCCGCTCGGGTAGTAGTCCTTGGCCGGTACAGCGCGTTGGTGTCGTCGATCCAGAACCAGCCGCCCGGACTGCCGGCGTCGTGGTCACGACGAGCGCCTTCTCGGCCGCCGCCTTGTCCTTGATCTCTCGTCGAAGTGGACGCGGATGACCAAGCCGACGCCGTAGGTCGCCCCGTCGACCAGGCCCGCGCCGCCGCGCGTGTTCAGGTAGGGCATCGTCAGGTTGTTGGGCGAGGCCGTCGTGAACTTCGCGGTCTGGGTCGTCTGCCGCGCCGGCCGACGTTCATGGCTGCGGCCGAGAGCGTGTAGCGTGCGCTTGTAGCCGAGCTGGCCGGTCGCGGTCCAGGTGGTGCCGTCGGCCGACAACTGGCCGGGGACGGTCGTGCCGTCCGAGCTGGTCAGGGTCACCGAGGCCAGGTGCCGTCGCCGGCGGTCACCGTCGCCGGCACCGCCGGATTGACCGACGACGACGCGTCGTGCGGGAAGAGCGCGATCTCGGCCGCCGCGACCGGCGGGGCGACGGTGCGTGCTCGATGTCGCCGCGGCCGACCCGGTCGGCTTGGCCGCGCCCTTGGTCGAACTTCGGTCGCGGAATTCGGCGCGTCGGCCGTGCTGCGCGATTGCGTGCAGGCAGCCAGCGACGCGGCCGCACCGCCAACGTTGCGAAGACGCCGAACTGCCGGCGCGTTACTGCCATATCCGCACTACCTCCCACGACCAGTTCAGTGTCCATTATGGCGAGCGTTATATGTGCGTTAGTTAGCCTAATGATTACGAAACTGTGCGATCTCGGTTCATCGGCCACGATTCGTTGTCGTTCGCGAGCCGAACGACTCAGTCGCAATGCCGAGCCGAGCGAGTCGAGCCAGGCCCGGATCGAGTCGCCGTGCTGATCGAGCGTCGGGGGCGCGGTGTGCTCGGTGCGGCCACCGTGCTCGAAGCGCAGCGGTGGCCCCGGCAGCGTCAGCGGGCCCGAGCGCCGCGTGGTCGACCTCGACCAGCAGCCCCTGCGATCTCGTCTGATCCCAGTCGTAGACCTCGCCGATGTCGCGGACCTTCCCCGCCGGAATCCCGAGCGAGTCGAGCACTCGCGAGCAGCTCGGCCGCGGGTAGGCCGCGAAGGCCGCGTTCACCGCGTCGACCACCGCCGGCACGATCGACGACCCGCTGCGGATTCGTCGCCCACTCCGCACGGACCAGATCGAAGCGCGCCGCGAAGCCGTCCCACAGCCGGTCGCTGCCGACCGCGATCTGCACGAAGCCGTCGGCCGCGTTGAAATGCCGTACGGGCAGATCGACGGATGCTGCCCGCCGGTCGAGCGCGGTACCTGGCCCGCCACCGTGTAGGCGGTGCCCTGGAAGGCGTGCACACCGACCATGCCGGCCAGCAGGCTGGTTCGGACCACCTGACCCTGGCCCGTGCGATCGCGTTCGTGCAGCGCGGCGACCACGCCGTACGCGCCATACATGCCGGCCACGACGTCAGCCATCGGCACACCGACCCGGGTCGGCTCATCGGGGCCGGGTCCGGTCACCGACATGATGCCGGCCTCGCCCTGGGCGATCTGGTCATAACCCGCGCGGCCACCCTCGGGGCCGTCGTGGCCGAAGCCGCGTGATCGACAGGCATGACCAGCCGCGGATTGAGCTCGCGCAGCCGCTCGAAGCTGAAGCCGAGCCGGTCGAGCACTCCCGGAGCGGAAGTTCTCGATCAGCACGTCGGCGTGCGCGATCAGCCGGGTCAGCAGCGCGCGGCCGTCCTCGGACTTGAGGTCGACGACGATCGACTCCTTGTTGCGGTTGCAGGACATGAAGTACGTCGAGTGCTCGCCGCCGTCGGCATCGGTCATGAACGGCGGCCCCCAGCTGCGGGTGTCGTCACCGCCGGGCGCCTCGATCTTGATGACCCGCGCGCCAAGGTCGCCGAGCATCATCGACGCGTGCGGACCGGCCAGGGCACGGGTCAGGTCGACCACCACGATGTCGTCCAGAGCAGCCACGATGCCCACCGTAGCGGGCGCCGCCGCGTCTTCGGCCCCCGGCCGATCCGCAGCCGGCTCGCCGCCGTAGCGCGCTATAGTCAGGAAATGGCTGACGACTGGAACACCCAGATCATCAACGAGTTCCGCGCCAACTCCGGTCGCGTCGGCGGCAACTTCGAGGGCGCGCCGATGGCCCTGCTGACCACGACCGGCGCCAAGTCCGGGCAGCTGCGGACGTCGCCCGATGATGTACCTGGCCGATGAGGCCGACCCGAAGCGGATCTTCGTCTTCGCGTCCAAGGCCGGCGCGCCGAGCAACCCGGACTGGTACCACAACCTGCGCGCCAACCCGAGCGTCACGGTCGAGGTCGGCGCCGAGACCTTACGAGGCGACGGCCGTCGAGGTCACCGGCGCCGAGCGCGATGAGATCTACGCCGAGCAGGCGCGGCGGTACCCCGGCTTCGGCGGGTACCAGGCCGCGACCAGCCGGGTCATCCCGGTCATCGCGCTGGTACGGCAGTAGCCGCCGCTTCACCTCGGCTCGGCCGGCGCGCGGGCACGCCGGCAGCTGCGGCTCGAGCGGAGGTCGACGGCTCGCGGGCGGCAGCTGGACCGGGAGCCGCAGCCGGTCCGCCGCGATCGAGCCGGCTGTACGCGCGATCGAGGGTCGCCCCGACGAGAACGCCGGCCGCCACCATCGGCGCGCCGATGAACAGCGCCCAGTCGGCCGTCCGACCCGCGATCAGAATGACGACGAGGTACACGATGAACGGCGCGACAGACCGCCGACGGCACAGGTGCCGAGCAGCCGCGGGCTGCGCAGTATCAACTGCAGGTCGGCGACCGCCGAGGTCTTGTTCGGGTGGTCCGGCTCGACGGCCGGTGGGCCCGGTCGCGCCGGCTCGTCGTCGATGTCATCGGGATGTGTGTGACGACCCATACGCGCCAGCCTTGCGTTGCGCCGGTCCACTTCTCGGGGCGGAGTGGACCTTTTCTAATGCGCAGAGTCTAAGGCAGAAATGATCTGTTCGGTGACCTCGTCGGGGTCGGTATTCGCGTCGACGACGTGCAGCAGTCCGCGGTTGCGGTAGTAGTCCACCAGCGGTCGGGTGTCGTCGTCGAACACTTGCAGCCGATTGGCGATGATCTCGGCGGTGTCGTCGTTGCGTCCCTCGATCTGGGCCCGCGCGAGCAGCCGCCGACGAGTACATCGGGCGGCGCGTCGAGGTAGATGGCGGCATCCGGCGGCGCGCCGAGACCGGCGACGATGGCGCGGACCCGCTCGGCCTGCTCGACCGAGCGGGGGAAACCGTCGAGCAGGTAGCCGTCGCCGCGGCCGCCTCGGCGATCAACGGCAGCACCATGTCGATGACCACCTCGTCCGGCACGAGCTCGCCGCGATCGAGGTAGCCGGTGACCTGGCGGCCGAGCTCGGTCTGGTCGGCGATCTGCTGACGCAGGATGTCGCCGGTGGCGATGTGGCGCAGCCCCAGTCGCGCCGCCAACCGCTGACCCTGGGTGCCCTTGCCGGATCCGGGCGCGCCGATCAGCAACACGTTCACCGGGCCAACCCTGCCACAGCTGTGGCACGCACGTCGGGAACCCGCTACGACGACTGACGCACGTTATGCGAGACCATGGACGATATGGACATGACAGGCTGGGTCACGGGACAGCTATTTCTGCAGACGGTCGACGACGACGAGGTGAAGACCGTCAGCGAATTCCTCAACGCCAAGGGATCGGCTTCCAGGTGCTGACACTCAGCGAGCGGATGGCGATGGAGGGCGAGACGCCAACGCGGGCATCAGCTCGGACCGGTTCTCGATCGGCGTGCAGCTGGCCGGTTTCCCGCAGGTCGTCGGGCCGGTGCTGACCGATCTGATCCAGCGCTCGCATGGCGGCGGCTGGGCGATCGAGGCCAGCTGAACTCCCTCAGCCCGATCACAGTTATCACACAGTTTCACCATGGAGCGTGTTACGCATGACTGAATGGCCCCAGCCGTCGGCTAACGCTGACCAGCCTGCCAACCCGCCCGAAGCCGCGAACCGACGTCCGAACCGCGCCGAACCGACCGTCGCTGAACCAACCGCGCTATCAGCCGGTCGAGGCGCCGGCCGCCGCCTACCCGACGGTTGCGATTCAAGCCGACCGAGCTACGAGCCGTACCGGGTACGAACCGGCGGGCTACCAACCGAGCCGGTACCAGCCGACCGCGCACTTGCCGAGCACCAATCCCGGCCCCGCCTTCGCGCCCCCCAGCTACGCGCCACCGTCCTACGGCTCGCCGCTACGGCCGCCCGCTACGGATCGCCCGGCTACGCGGCGCCCGTCTTCGGCTCGACGTCGTACGGGTCGCCGGCCTACGGGGCGCCGGTTCCGCCGGTGACGCCGGCCGCTGCCGGCTCGGGCAGCCACGCCGCGCCGCGGCAACACCCGGCTGGTCGTTCTCGTCGCGGTACTCGCGGCGCTCATCGCGGGCGCGATCGGCGCCGGAACGGTCGCCGCCTTCGAGCGCAACAAGACGGTCGCCAGCGGCATCAGCTTCTCGAACGCGGCCGCGCCCAACACGGCCAAGATCGACGGCACCGTCACCGCCGCCGCCGCCAAGATCCAGCCCAGTGTCGTCACGATCAACGTCGCCGGGTCAAATGAGTCCGGCACCGGCTCGGGCGTCATCCTGCGCTCGGACGGCACCATCCTGACCAACAACCACGTGGTCGCGGTCGCCGGTACCAGCGGCCAGATCCAGGTGATCACCAACGACGGCCAGAACGCCAAGGCCACGATCGTCGGCGTCGACGCCTCCGACGACCTGGCCGTGATCAAGGTCAGCGGCCTGACCAACCTGACCAGCGGCCGACCTTCGCCTCGTCGAGCAGCCTGCAGGTCGGCCAGACGGTCGTCGCGGTCGGCGCACCGCTCGGCCTGTCGAACACGGTGACGTCCGGCATCGTCAGCAACACCGCCCGTCCGGTCGAGACCGGCGACAGCACCGAGCACGTCACCGCGACGTTCGACGCGATCCAGACCGATGCCGCGATCAACCCGGGCAACTCCGGTGGCCCGCTGGTCAACCTCAACGGCGACGTCGTCGGCATCAACGCAGCGATCGCATCCGCGGACTCCGGCGGCCTGCAGGTGCCGGGTCAGACCGCAGCAGTCGGGCAGCATCGGCATCGGCTTCGCGATCCCCTCCGATGAGGCCGGCCGGATCGCCAGCCGAGCTGATCGCCAACGGCAAGGCCACCCACGCGGTCATCGGCGTCAGCGTCACCGACACGCAGCAGAACACCAGCATCCAGTCCACCGTCGGCGCGACGATCAGCGACGGTCACCGCCAACGGTCCGGCCGCCGACGCCGGCCTGGCCGCTCGGCGACGTCGTGACGAAGGTCGAGAACCAGCTGATCACCAACGGCACCGACCTGGTCGCCGCGATCCGGTCCTTCGCGCCCAACCAGACGATCACCCTGGTCTACACCCGGGCGGGCACGTCGCACACGGTGAAGGTCACGCTCGGTACTGCCGACAGCTAACGATCGTTGCGAATAAGTCGCCCGCATCGGCACTGTTGGACCTAAGCGCCGGGACGCATCGGTGAATACGGACAGCGACTGGATCGCTTGAGTGACCGTTCCTCGTGCTTGACTTAACGCCGAACGTAAGTCAGACTTAGGCCGTACGAGGAACTTGACCGCTCAAGTCACCCACATTGACAGTCGGGCTCGGCTCAGCCGCGACTTGTCGGGGGAGGGCGGTCAACGGAGGGTCCCGGCGGAACCCCCGCCCGCCGGGATTCCTTCCCTCGTACCAGCTCACTATCGCCCGCGCTGTCCCCAGCAGCCGGGCGTTCGGCAATTTCAGACCGCCGACGGCCTGCTCGACCTACGCGCTCCTCGACTGCGAGCGCGTCGAGCTGCCTTCTCGTCGTCGACGGATTCGCGGTCTCGGCCGCATAGGTCGCGTCGGTCAGCGCGTCGTGGCCGCGTCGCGTCCGCGGATTCAGCGATCGCCTCGGCGACGGGTCGGCCGTCGGCGTCACGGAGCGTCGCGGCGCTTCAGCGGCTTCGGCGGCATCGTCGGCCGCGGCCTTACGGCGAATCGTGACCTTGCCCGAGGCCAGGTCGATCCGGTTTCCCTTGGACGCATCACCCGCCTCTTCACGGGTCGACTGCAGACGCTGCTTCTCTTCGTCCATGTGTCGCTTGGCGGGATTGAACAGGACATCGAGTCCCCATTGAGTCATCCGACGCCTGCCTCTCAACGCGTACACACGATTACCGTGACCGATCCACCTTCGAGGTTACGGCTTCCAGGCCGCCATCGGCGCCCCGGAGCATCAATAATCCGCGCGAGCCAACTCCGTCCTATCCTGGTTGCATGCCCGAGCTGCCCGAGGTCGAGGCGCTGGCCGCGTTCTTGCGCGATCGCGCGGTCGGTCGCACGGTCGTGCGCGCGGACGTCGCCGCCATCAACGCGGTCAAGACCTTCGACCCACCGCTGTCGGCGCTGACCGGTCTTACGGTCACCGACGTTGGCCGGCACGCCAAGTTCCTCGACCTCACGCTGGGTACGCGGAGCACCGCAGGCCCAGCCGGTCCAGCTCACTGCACCTGATCATTCATCTGGCCCGGGCCGGCTGGCTGCAGTGGCGCGAGCAGCTCAGCCCGGCGCCACCGAAACCGGGCGGCAAAGGGCCACTCGCCTTCCGGCTGCACCTCGCGCCCGAGTTCGCGGGCGGACCGGTGAGCGGCTTCGACCTGACCGAGGCCGGTACCCAGAAGCGGCTGGCCGTCTACGTCGTCCGCGATCCGCTCGAGGTACCCGGCATCGCCCGCCTCGGACCGGACGCGCTCACCCTGACCGACCGATGAACTCGCAACCCTGATGGCCGGGCAGCGGGCCCAGATCAAGGGCGTGCTCACCGACCAGACGCGTGATCGCCGGCATCGGCAACGCCTACTCCGACGAGATCCTGCACGCCGCGCGGCTGTCGCCGTTCAAGCTGGCCGCCAAGCTCACCGACGACGAGCTCGCGCCGGCTGCACGAGGCGATGGTGCCGTCCTGACCGACGCCGTCGCGCGATCGGTCGGGCAGAAGGCGGCCACCCTGAAGTCCGAGAAACGCAGCGGGCTCAACGTGCACGCGCGCGCCGGATTGCCCTGCCCGGTGTGCGGCGACACGATCCACGAGGTGTCCTTCGCCGACAATCTTTTCAGTACTGCCCGACCTGCCAGACCGCCGGCCGCGAACTGGCCGACCGCCGGATGTCGAGGCTGTTGAAGTAACTGTTTAATAGCTCCGTGCAGGTACCGGATGCAAGACAGCGTGCCGTCGACCGAGGTCGATCCCGACGCGGTGCTGCTCGACGTCCGCGAGGACGACGAGTGGGCCGACGGGCATATCGAGGGCGCCGATCCACATCCCGATGGGCCAGCTCCCCGCCGCGGTCGCGGCCGGGCTCGATTGGCTGACCCCCGACAACCCCGTCCTCGTCATGTGCGCGGTCGGCGGCCGATCGGCCCGGGTCACCGCCTGGCTGAACCAGCAAGGCTACCAGGCCCGCAATCTCGAGGGCGGCGTCACGCCTGGACGACGCCGGCCGGCCGATCGTTCCGGCCCCACCTCGAGCGATGGCCCGACCGGCCCGGCTCCACGGCGAACACCGCCGTGATCGCGCATCGCGGCGCCTCGGCCGAGTTGCCTGAGCACACCCTGGCGGCCTACGTCCGCGCGCTCGAACTCGGCGCCGACGGGCTCGAGTGCGACGTTCGACTGACCCGGGACGGGCACCTCGTGTGCATCCACGACCGGACGGTCGATCGCACCTCCGACGGCTCGGGCGTCGTCTCGACGATGACCCTGGCCGAACTGCAGCGCCTCGACTTCGGCTCGTGGTTCGACGGCGAGCCGGCCTCCGTCCTCACCTTGCGGCGCTGCTCGAGCTCGTGCGACGACGCCGGCCGGCCGATGCGGCTGCTGATCGAGACCAAGCATCCGACCCGGCGGGTCGGACAGGTCGAGGCGCAGCTGATCCATCGCTGCGCACTACAACGGACGGGCGCCGCGACCCACGAATCACCGATCACCGTCATGAGCTTCGCCGAGAGCGCCCTGCGCCGCGTCAACAAACTCGCCCCGGCCCTGTCAACCGTGCTACTGCGCGAACACCTTTGGGGTCCGCGGCGGGCCGGGGTGCTGCCGGACGGAATCGCCATCGCCGGACCGGACATGGCTCTGGTGCGCAGCGATCCGGCCTACGTCGAGCGGGCCCACGCCCTGGGCAACCAGGTCTACGTCTGGACGGTCGAGGCTTCGAGGACATGAAGTTGGTTCGGCGGCTCGGCGTGGACGCCGTGATCACCGACCACACCCGCGAGGCGATCGCGGTGCTGCGGGCCGCCGCCGAGCCGACCGACGCCCGTTGATTTGCCCGCATCGGGGTGTCGCAAAATACATCGCAGACGAGGTTTCCGATCGCCGCTTATTGGGTACGGCCCGGGAAGTCGCGTCCACCCGGTCGGCAACGAAAACGGGATGTGGGTGGCCAGAGCGTGACAACGATCCGGCTGCCCGCGCGCCCGGGAGCGCGGCCCAGGTGCGCCACCGCATAGCCAGCGAGTTGTCCCGCCTCACCATCGCCCCGTCGGTGATCGACGACGTCGTGCTGGTCGTGACCGAACTCGTCAGCAACGCGATCCGGCACGCCCAGCCGCTGCCCGGCGGCGAGATGACGGTCGCTTGGGAGGTCGACCCCGCCGGGGTTACCGTGCGGGTGACCGATGGGGGCGCGCCGAGCCAGCCCGAGGTGCAGCATCCGTCCGCGCGCGACGTGTCCGGTCGGGGCCTGGCCCTCGTCGAGGCGCTGGCGGCCCGCTGGGGCATCGACGACGCTCCGGCGCGACCACCGTCTGGGCCCAGCTGGCCGTCTGAGTAGCCGCCGGGCCGGTGGCACGGCCAACCGAGCGGTCAGCCGGACAGGCTCCGCATCACCCGCAGCGCCACCGACAAGGTGGCGAGGTCGACCTGATCCCGACCGAGGGCCTCGGTGACCGTCGCGGTCGCCCGGTCGACCCGGGCCTGGTTGCTGTGCTCCCATCGGGTGATCCGCAGTTGGGGACTTCGCCCGGGCTCCGTCTCCTTCAGGACGGCCGTGGTGATCGCCTTCAACGCCGCATAGAGGTCGTGCCGCAGCGCGGCCCGGGCCAACGTCGACCAGCGGTCGGCGCGCGGCAGCAGCGTGATCTGTCAGCATCACGTCGACGCTCAACCGCGCCGACAGGGCGTAGAGCAGCGCAGCGACGTCGCGCACCGGCTCATTCGTCGCGGCCGCGATCTCGACGACGTCGAGGACCAAGAAGGTCGGCAGCAGCTCACTGATCCGCAGCGCCAGCGGATGCGGCAGGCCCAGCGCGGCGAGTTCCTGGGTGTCGGTCTCGAGAGCGGTGAGCTCGACTCCGCAGAGCAGCTCGGGCAGCTGCGGCGCCAGCTCGGTGATCGCCGGGCCGAACCGGGCGATCTCGGTGCCGACGTCGCTGATCGGGAAGCGGACATCGGCCAGCCAGCGGGTGGACCGGTCGACGACCCGCCGTATCTTGCTGTAGGCCGCCAGCTGGGCATCGACCGCGACGACCCCGTCGAGCGCTTCGATGTCACGCCACAGCGACTCGAGGCCGAAGATCTCGCGGACCACGGTGTACGCGCGAGCGATCTCGGCGAACTCGACCCCGGTCTCTTCGACCGCGCGGTAGGCGAAGGAGATGCCGGCGCGATTGACCATGTCGTTGACGACGACGGTTGTCGTGATCTCTCGCCCGAGTGGATGGGTGGCGATCGAATCGGGGAATTCGGCGACGATCGGCGCCGGGAAATAGCCGCGCAGTACGCGGGCGAACCACTTCTCGTCCGGCAGTGTCGAATCGACCAGGTGCTTGGTCAGCCCGATCTTTGCGTAGGCCGCGAGCACGGCGAGTTCGGGCGAGCTGAGCCCCTCGCCGGCGTCGGCGCGGGCGGCGAGCTCGGCGTCGGACGGCAGGAATTCGATCCCGCGGTCGAGCTCACCGGCGGCCTCGAGCGCGCGGATCATCCGTCGGTGCACGTTCACCATCACCGGCGCCATCTCGCGGGCCACCCCGAGCAGCACGTTCTGCTCGTAGTTGTCGCGCAGCACGTGGCGGGCCACGTCGTCGGTCGCGGCGACCAACCGATCGGTCCGCTCGGCCACCGTGATCTCTCCCCGGCGCCAGCACCCGATCGAGCAGCACCTTCAGGTTGACCTCGTGGTCGGAGGTGTCGACCCCGGCTGAGTTGTCGATCGCGTCGGTATTGATGTGTCCGCCGGCGCGGGCGTACTCGATCCGGCCCAGCTGGGTGAAGCCCGAGATTGCCCCCCTCGCCGACCACCCGGCACCGCAGCTCGCGCCCGTCCACCCGAAGGGTGTCATTGGCCCGGTCGCCGGCATCGGCGTTCGTCTCGGCGCTCGCCTTGACGTAGGTGCCGACGCCGCCGTTCCAGAGCAGATCGACCGGCGCCCGCAGGATCGCGCGAATCAGGTCACTCGGCGCCATGGTGATCGCCCCGCTCGGGTCCGCCATCGCCGTCGGGCGGCTCGGCCATCCCGCTCGGCTCGGTCGCCTCGGCGGTGATCGCCAGCCGCGCCGCCACCTGCGGGCTGATCGTGATCGTCTTGCTGTCGCGGGTGAACACACCGCCGCCGGCCGAGATCAGCGCGCGGGAATAGTCGGCCCAGGACGAGCGCGGCAGGTCGAACAGCCGGCGGCGCTCGACGATCGAGGTGGCCGGGTCGGGGTCGGGGTCGAGGAAGATGTGCCGGTGGTCGAATGCGGCCACCAAGCGGATCTGATCCGAGAGCAGCATGCCGTTGCCGAAGACGTCACCGGACATGTCACCGATGCCCGCGACGGTGAACGGCTCGGTCTGAACGTTCGTCCCGATCTCGCGGAAGTGATATTTGACCGACTCCCACGCCCCGCGCGCGGTGATGCCCATGACCTTGTGGTCGTATCCGATCGAGCCACCCGAAGCGAACGCGTCGCCCAGCCAGTAGCCGCGCTCGACCGCGATGCCGTTGGCGATGTCGCTGAAGGTGGCCGTGCCCTTGTCGGCCGCCACGACCAGGTAGGGATCGTCGCCGTCGTAGCGCCGAACGCGGGCCGGGGGCGCCACCGCGCTGGGTGCCGTCGGCGACCGTGACGAGATTGTCGGTCAGATCGAGCAGGCAGCCGATGAACGTCCGGTAGCAGGCCACGCCCTCGGCCAGCCACGCATCGCGATCGACGGCGGGATCGGGCAGTCGCTTGCCGACGAAGCCACCCTTGGCCCCGACCGGCACGATCACCGCGTTCTTCACCATCTGGGCCTTGACCAGGCCCAGCACCTCGGTGCGGAAGTCCTCGCGCCGATCCGACCAGCGCAGCCCGCCCCGGGCGATCGGACCGAAGCGCAGATGCACGCCTTCGACCCGCGGGCCGTACACCCAGATCTCATGGCGCGGCCGAGGCTGGGGCAGCCCCTTGATCATCTTGGGGTCGAGCTTCATCGCGACGACGGCGGCGTCGTTGGCGCGGTCGACGTTCGTCGCGTTGGCGCGGTAGGCGTTGGTCCGGACGGTCGCGCGGATCAGACCGAGCAGCGAGCGCAGGATGCGGTCCTGGTCCAGGCTGGCCACGGCGACGAGGTCCTTCTCGATCGCGTCCGTCATCGACTCGGCCGTAGGCCCGGCGCGATCGGGGTCGAACCGCGCCTCGAACAGCTCGACCAGCTTGCGGGCGGTCGCGGCGTTCTCGGTGAGCGCCTGCTCGATGTAGCCCTGGCTGAACGTCGTACCGATCTGGCGAAGGTATTTCGCATACGCGCGCAGGATGTTGACCTGCCACCAGGTCAGGTCGGCCCGCGGGATCAACGCGTTGAATCCGTCCTGTTCGATCTCGTCGCGCCACAGCAACCGCAGCGCGGCCAGGATCGCCGTGATGCCGGCCTCGGTGAGCTGCGTCCCGGCGCCCATGCGCAGACCGAAGTCATAGATCCACACCACCGTGTCGTCCGATCGGTGGATCTCGTACGGCCGTTCATCGAGCACCTCGATGCCCATCTGGCCGAAGATCGGCAGCGTCTTGGCCAGCGACAGCGAGGGTCCCGATCGGTACACCTTGAGCCGGCGTTCGGCCGCATCGTCGGGCGGGGCGACGTACATCGAGAAGTCGAGTCCGTCATTGGCCTCGGGCGAGTCGTTGGCCTGATGCCGGCCACCCGTCTCGCGCGGATCGAGCCCCTCGAGCCGGGCGATATCGGTGACCGCCGTGGTGGCGTCGAAGTCTTCCTTGTAGGCCTCGGGGAAGGCGCCCTCGTAGCGACGCAGCCAGCGGGTGGCCTCGTCCGGTCCGCTACTGGCGACCGCGATCAGGTCGGCCAGATCGTCGCTCCACCGCCGGGTGACGCGCCGGACCTCGTCCTCGACCGTGCGCCGGTCGACGTCGGTCGTCGGATGCGCCGGCTTCAATGCGATCAGGAACTGCATCCGGGCCAGTCCCAGCTCGACGATCCGATCGTCGCGGGCCGCGATGTCACCGGGCCAGAACTTGACGATCGTCTCGCGCACCTTGCGCCGCGTTTCCGGGCCGAGTCGATCGGCCGGGAAATAGACCAGCACGGTGACGAAGTCCCGGTTCAGATGGGTTCGCGCGAATACGCCGACTGCGTGCCGTTCGGCCCGGTCGACCACCAGGGGGGCCAACCGCAGCAGGTCGCCGGTGGGCGCCTCGAGTAGCTCGTCGCGCGGCAGCGTGCGCAGGGCCGACACCAGCTGACGACCGGAGTAGCTGTTGGCCCGAACCCCGCTGCGCAGCAGCACCTCGGCGATGCGCTTGCGGACGACCGGCACCCGGGCGACGTTGCCGTCGTCGTCGCTGTTGATCAGGCCGAGGAAGGCGTGCACCAGCGAGGGCTCGCCAATTCGATGCGGTGTGATGACGATGACGCAGTCGTAATGGGCCGATCGACGCACCGTCGAGGTCAGCGGCGATTTGAAGATGACGAGCGGAGCGCCGCCCCGAAAGGCCGGCAGCAACTCCAGGGGTGAGATCACGGCGGTCCCCCGCAGCACGCCGTGCACGTCCGATGCGGCGGGCAGCCCGGCCATCGCCAGCTCATTGGCCGAGTAGGCCGCATGACCCAGCACCATGTAGTTGCCAGAGGCGAGCCAGCGCAGCAGATCGCCGGCCTCGGAGCTGATGTCGCGATCGAACTGACCCGGGTCGGCGGTGAGGTGGTCGGCCAACTCGCCCATCAGCGCGTACATCTGCGGCCGGTCGTCCACCGCGTAGTGCACATCGGTGAGCACCCGGATCAGTGCGGCCACCAGCTCGTCCAGCTGGTCGTCAGGGACGGTATCGACCTCGACGTGCAACCAAGCCTCGGCCAGTGTCCCGGCCGGCTGCTCGGCGTTGTCCTCGATGTCATAGACGGTGACGAGTTCACCGCTGTCGTCGCGGCTGACCACCAGCTGCGGATGCAGGATGTGCGAGACCGTCCGGCCGGCCCGGGTGAGTTCGGCGCGGATCGAGTCGATGAGAAAGGGCGCGTCGTCGGTGACGATGTTGATCGCGGTCGTATCGCCGTTGTAGTCGCCGGCTTTGATCAGCAGCTGTCCCGGACGGCGCACCCGCCCGAGCGCAAGATGAACGTTCGCGCACTCGCGCAGCTCGCCGGGCGACCCGATTCGGGACCTCGCTCGCCGCGTGGATCAGGTACCGGCGCAGGAAGACATCCATCTCGATTCCGGCGGCCGCGCTCATGAGGGTCCACGATATCCCCGCTTGCTGGCCACAGGCGGGCGACAGCCTGAATGGTTACGCCTGGGTAAACACCGTCGTGTCTTAGCTCTCAGTGCCACCTCGGTTACATACGGTAGGACGACCTTTTGAAGTGTGCGAGTGCAGGGAGCCCAGCATGGCCATCAAGATCACCAACGACCCGAAGAAGAAGACGACCGCGACGGTCCAGTTCGTCCTGCCCGATGACATCCACGACGGCCCGGTGTCGGCCGTCGGCACGTTCAACGACTGGAACCCGAGCGCGCACAAGCTCGTCCGGCGCTCGAACGGCACCCGCAGCGTGACCGTCAAGGTGCCGGCGGGCGAGATCGTGCGATTCCGCTACCTCGGATCGGGCGGCGTCTGGTTCGACGACCCCGAGGTTGCGGACTGGTGCCCCGAAGGCGGCCTACTCCACCTGTGACCGAAGCAGGCAGAATTCGTTGCCTTCAGGGTCGCTGAGCACGAACCAGGTCGGTTCGCCCTGACCGATGTCGACCTGGCGCGCGCCGATTTCGAGCAGCCGTTCGAGTTCGGCCGCCTGGTCGCGATCGGTCGGATTGATATCGAGGTGTAGCCGATTCTTGGCTAGTTTGGGGCCGTCCGGCACGCGCAGGAAGTCGATCGCGGCCCGCGCACCGGGCTCGGGCCCGATGGTGATGCCGTAATCCGCTCGCTCGAGGATCTGCCAGTCGAGGACTGCGCACCAGAAATCGGCTAGCCGCGCCGGGTCGGCGGCGTCGATGCAGAGCGACGTGATTCGGTTCGCCACGCCGACAGTCTGCCCGGATACCCCTCGGCTTAACCAGCGCGATGAGCTCGGTTGACGGCCTCGACCCGACCGCGATGCAGCCGGTCGAGGCCGTCCGCGGCTCAGACCGGCTGCGGCACGATGCGGATGTAGGGCTTGGGCTCGTCCCACGATCCGAACGTTTCTTTGGCCTGCTCGTTGGTCACCGAGCCCGCGATGACCACGTCACCGCCGGGCTGCCAGTTCGCCGGCGTCGCCACCTTGTGCTTGGCCGTGAGCTGCAGCGAGTCGATCACCCGCAGGACCTCGTCGAAGTTCCGGCCCGTCGTCATCGGGTAGACCATGATCAGCTTGATCTTCTTGTCCGGACCGACCACGAACACGTTGCGAACGGTCTGGTTGTCGGCGGCCGTGCGGTCGGCCGGGTCACCGCTCACGTCGGCGCCGAGCATCCCGTAGGCCTTCGAGATCGCGAAGTCCGCGTCACCGATCATCGGGAAGTTGGGGGCCGTGCCCTGGGTCTCTTCGATATCGACGGCCCAGGCCGCGTGCTTGTCGACCGGATCGACCGACAGGCCGATGACCTTGGTATTGCGACGGTCGAACTCAGGCTTGATCTTGGCCAGATAACCCAGCTCGGTCGTGCAGATGGGCGTGAAGTTCTTCGGGTGCGAGAACAGCACCGCCCACGAGTCGCCGATCCACTCGTGGAAGTTGATCGTGCCCTCAGTCGTCTCAGCGGTGAAATCGGGCGCTTCGCTGCCGATTGTCAAACTCATGGACGTACTCCGTTCGTAACTGTGTGGGCTTGCGCCGGATCGTTCGATCTTGCGCCGGATGCTTTCACGAAGTCGAGCGCGGGGTCACGTCGCGTCCTTCGCATCGGACCAACGCTGCCCAACGGCAATGTCGGCGACGAAGCGCACCGCAACGGCGCTGGTCCACCGGGCCGACGCCTCGTCCAGACAATTGCCGAGCAGCTTGACCACCTCGTCGGCGACATCGGCGGGGGCGTGCAGCAGTAGCTCATCGTGCAGGCACAGCACTATTCGCGCGTCCAAAGCACCACCCCGCGCGCGAACGATCGCCGCCCACGACTTGAAGAACTCGGCGGCCGCGCCCTGCACGACCGCGTTGCGCGCGTAGCGGCCCCGACCTGCTACCGCCGCCCTGATCGCCGGGTCGAGCTCGTTCGCCGCTGCGCCGGTCGATCCCGGCACCGCATACATCGGGATCAGCCGACCGCCGTGCGTGCGAATCGCGCGGCCGGCCCGTCCACTGTCGTAGGCATCGCGCAGGTATCGCATCGCCACCGGGTACGCCTCCTCCAGCCCGCGCAGCGCCTGGCCGGCCGCACCGGACGTCTGGCCGTACATCGCCGCCAACACCGCTACCTTGGCGATCGACCGCTCGACCCCCAGCCGAGCCGCGACCGGCGCGTACAGATCGTCGGCGCTCGTCGCGGCCGCGAACGTCCGGTCGCCCGACACCGCGGCCAGGATCCGGGGCTCGATCTGACCGAGGTCGGCCCGGATCAAAACGTGTCCTGGCCGCGCGGCGACGGCGGGCCGCAGTTCGGCCGGCAGGTTGTGCAGGCCGGCCGCGGCGGTCATTCGCCCGGCGGCCCCGTCACTGCCCGTCCAAGCTCCCCGCAGCCGCCCGTCCGCACCGACCCGCTCGTCGAGCCAGCGGTAGCCGTAGGTGCTCGCGATCCGCTCGGCCTTGCGCCAGGTCAACAGCGCCGCGACGACCGGATGCGCACCAACGAATGGCTCGAGCCGCCACGAGCGGGTGTCGGCAACCTCGATCCCGCATCGCGCGAGCAGCGCGCGTACGGTCGCGGGGTTACGCAGCTCTCCCTCGAACCCCGCCGGCGCGTGGCGCAGCACCTCCTGGTCGCGACGCGCGCGAACTCGCTCGGCTTCGGTCTCACTCGACGGGCGCGGCCCGATCACCGCCGCGATCAGCTCCTGCGCGCGCTCGCGGTCGACCGGCAGGCCGTCAGCCTCGAGTTCGCTGCAGAGCAGCTCGGCCGCCGACTCCGAGCGGGCGGTCGCAAACGCGTCACCGCCAACGTTGAGCGCGCCGAGCCGGGCCGCCTGCAGCGCGGCAGCGATCACCGCTTGCTCGGCCCAGCGCCGGCATCGCTGCGGGCTGCGCGCCCAGCCCCCTTCCGTCCACTCGGGCCGAAGGTGCGAATCGGGCCGGACCGGTAGCTCGGGGTCGCCGCCATCGTCATCGCCCGGCGAGCTGGCCAGCAGGTCGAGCTGGCCGAGGGCGGGGATCGATTCCGGCGCCAGATCGTGCAGGACGGCCCAGATTCGGGACGGGTCCGCCGCCCATCCGCCGAACAACAACCGGTGGACGGCCGCGAGGTCCCAGCAGGTCGCCAGCCGCAGTCCAACCGGCAGCAGCACGGCCGGAGTGTCGTTCGACCACCAGATCCAGCGCGGGCGCAGCTCGGCCTCGACCGCCGACAGCTCACCGATCTCGGTCGTCCAGCTCTGCCCGGCGGCGGCGACCGCGGCACGGCCGTTCCCAGTTGGCGCGATCACGAGCGCCACCTCGTCACCACGACGCACACCCGCGGCCGTCAGCTGACTGAGCAGGTTGGCCACACCGGACAACGTAACCGGGCTCGCGCCGCGTCTGGACCAGTAGCGACGAAGGGAGCCCGCCGTGGGCACGTCAGATCACCGCATCGCCCGCGGTGCGATCCGGATCGCGCTGCGCCGTTCGATCGCGCTGGCCGTGACGGCCGCGGTGCTGATGTGCGCGGCGTGTTCCGCAAGCACGAAGACCGCGAGCAGCAGCATCATGAAGGTGGGATCCGGTGGGATCGGCGCGTCGAGCGCCGCCGCCGCGGCCCCCGATGCCTTGACCCCGCTGAACGGCAAGTCCGCCGCTGGCAGTTCGAGCGGCGTCCCCAGTGCGGGCAGCCAGCTCGATGTAGCGCCGACCGCGCAGATCAAGATCGCCTCGCTGACCATTGCCGCCAAGGACGTCGGTACCGCGGCGACCTCGGCGATCCAGATCGCGACCGTGGCCGGCGGCGGCGTCACCGCCGATGTCCGCAGTGCCGCCACCGCCGGTGACCCGAGCAGCGGCTCGGCCCAGCTCACCCTCAAGGTGGCCCCCGACCAGCTCGAACCGACTCTCACCCAACTCGACGGACTGGGCACCGAGCGGTCTCGACAAACCAGCACCCAGGACGTGTCCGGCCAAGTGGCCGACGTGAACTCACGCGTGGCCAGCGCCCAGGCGAGCATCGCCCGGCTGCAGGCACTGTTCAGCCGGGCCACCGCCGTCGGCGACATCGTCTCGATCGAGGGGCAACTCGCTACTCGCGAGGCCGATCTTGAATCGCTGCAGGCCCAGCAACGCACCCTGAGCGCGCAGACCTCGCTGGCGACGATCACGCTGGACCTGGTCCCGCTGGGCGCACCGGCGGCTGCGGCCAAGACGCACCGCGGCGGATTCCTTGGCGGCCTCGACGCCGGCGGCCGGGCCTTCGTCACCGGGTCGATCTGGGTGCTCACCGCGATCGGAGCGGTCCTGCCATTCGCCGTGGTGCTCGCGCTGATCGGCGCCGTGGTGATAGTCGTCCGCCGGCGGTCCGCCCGGACCGCGCCATTGGCGACGCCGACCTCAGGCCCAGGGGTCCTCGAGTAGCAGAATCACGTTGCGGGCATCGATCGAGCCGCTGCGCGGGTGGTCGTCCAACGCATGTTGCAGCCACTGCCAGTCGTTGGCCGCCAGCTCGCGGGATAGGCCGGCGATGCCGTCCACCGAGACATCCCCCGCGGCCCACGGGGCCGAGCCGGCGTGATCGAGCATGGTCGCAGCGATCCGCAGCTGACCGTCCACGCGGATGATCTCGACGATGCGGGCCTGCTGCGGCCAGTCGATCAGTGACGGCGCGACGACCTGCCAATAGCCCGAGGCCGCGGCGACCGACACCTGATGAGTATGGCCGGCCAGCCACAGCACGACGCACGGGTGCTGAGCCAGCAGCGCCGCTATCTCGGCACCGAGAACGCGCCGACCCGCGACGCCCTCGGCCGAATTGATGATCGTCTCCAGCGGGTGATGACTGGCGAGCACCAGGTACCGGCGATCCCGATCGGCCGCCGCCAGTTCGCGCGCGAGCCAATCGAACTGGTCGACGTCGATCGACCCCTGCCAGCCGCCGTACTCGTTGACCGTGTCCAGCACCAGCACGGTGACCCGACCGCGGTCGTAGCGGTAGTAGGCCAGCCCGGAGTCGCGATTTTCGGATCCAAAGCCATGACCGTTGGGACGGGCGGAAGCGCCGAAATGAGCGCCGACGAATTCGGCTCGGGTGGTGAGTCGCCGGGCCGGGTCGGCCGTGATCGGACGCATCGCTGCGCCCGCCAGGGACATGACCGCGTCCGTTCGTGCGGCCGCCAGCCCGTCGAGCAGGGCGGCCACCTCGAGCGGCGTCGTCGCGGGCGACAGGCCGATCGGCTTGACGTCACCGACGGCCGCCGCCGACACCACCCGATCACCGACGATCGTGCCCTGGACGAGCCGGTCGTGGTTGCCGTGTACCGCCAGCCAGTCGATCGCCAGACCCGCGGCGGTGAACGGCGCCCGTAACGCGTCGAGCAGTCCCGGCACCCGCGGGAAGCCGTAGCGAGAACGCGGTAAGTCGTCGCGGTCATCATCCGGATGCCAGAACCGCTCGTCGAAGCACTCGGAGTCGGCGACCCCTTCGTAGCGGCCGCGGTCACCGGAGTCGGGCTGCACGCGGCCGCCTTCGAGCAGCGTTACGTACCAATCGAGTTCGTTGGCCTGCGCGTTGTCGGTGTTGTCTCCGGTGACGATGGCCAGATCGACCGGAGCCCCTCCGACCGGACCGGTCGCGATCGTGTTGACCGCCCGAACACAGGAATCGACCACCTGCGCGGTCAGCATGTCCTGTGCGCGATAGGTGCCGACCTCGCCGACGAGCTCCAGGATCGGTGAATCGGGGTCGGCCCACCGGTCCATGAATTCAACGCGGGCCGGCGACTGCGAATCGCAAACGTGCAGATCGGACAGGTGCGCGATCGTGAGCAGCACCTCGCGATGATCGCCATCGCCATCGCCGCGCGGCGCGGCGAGGTCCGCGCGGACGACATGGGGCCAGCCGACGCCGGGCCGCAGTCGCCGGTAGCCCGTCACCGGGTCGGGCTCGCCGTAGAGGGCGGACCGGTCAGTCGTCACGCGCGCCGCTCGTGGTCGCAGTGAGGTCCTGTTCGGCGGCGATCAGGACGGGCCGTTCGAGCAGTCCGACGGAGACCCGGGTGGTCGGGGGGAACTCATTGGACCGGTGCGAGGGCACGTCCGCCAGTACTTCGACCCCGTCGGTCTGAACCAGCCGAAGCCGCGAGCTGGCGCCGCGGAAGGTCGACGTGATCACGACGGCATCGCCCGCGGCCGATGGCGCGACCACCATCGCCTCCGGACGCACCAAGACCGTCACGGCGGCACCGGGGACGGGCACCCTTCCGTCCGCGATCAGCGACTGCCGGCCGAGTCGCACGCGTCCATCGGACTCGGCCACGCCCGTCAGCCGATTCATCGTGCCAACGAATTCGGCCACGAACGGAGTGGCCGGACGGTCGTACAGCGTTGCTGGGGTGGCGCATTGCTCGAGCCGCCCTGCGCGCATTACGCCGACCCGGTCGGCCATCGACAGGGCCTCTTCCTGATCGTGGGTGACGAAGACGGTCGTCACCCCGAGCTCGAGCTGGATACGCCGGATCTCGTCCCGAAGTTGTTCGCGCACCTTGGCGTCGAGGGCCGACAGCGGCTCGTCCAACAGCAGTACCCGCGGCGAGATCGCCAGCGCCCGCGCCAGCGCCACTCGCTGCTGCTGACCACCCGACATCTGGTGCGGGTACTTCTTCACGTGTTCGGCCAGCCCGACCAACTCGAGCAGGTCAGCTGCTCGGCGTCGGCGGTCACCGGTCGAGCTGCCGCGCATCCGCAGGCCGAAGGCGACATTGTCCTGAGCACTCATCGTCGGGAACAGGCTGTAGGACTGGAAGACCATGCCCATGTCGCGCTTGTTGGCCGGCACCCGGGAGACGTCCTCGCCGTCGACCAGGATCTGGCCGGAAGTCGGTTGGTCGAATCCGGCCAGCAGCCGCAACGCGGTGGTCTTGCCGCACCCTGACGGACCCAGCAGCGCGAGCATCTCTCCCGGTTCGATGCGCAGGCTCAATCCGGCCAGCGCTGCCATCGAACCGAACTGCCGTCGCACGTCGACGTACTCGACGGTGGCCCCGATGCGCGGGGGCGCAGTGACGCCCTCGTCGATGCCGGTGATCGCCATGCTCAGCCCTTCTTCTCAGCCGCCCGGCGCCAGTTCAAGGCCCCGATGAGCAACAGCAGGACCTCGACCAGCAACAGGCTGAACACCGAGATCGCGGATTGGACCTGACCAGAGGTGGTCGGCAGTTGCGCCAACCACACCGGGAATGGCTTGTTGTAGAGGAGGATCGAGGCGATCGTGTATTCGCCCATTACGAGTGCGAAGCACAAGAAGCCGGCGTTGATGAGTGCGGTGCGCAGGCACGGCATCAGCACTCGGAAAAGGACGGTCAGCCAGCCCGCCCCGAGATTTCTCGCGGCCTCGACCAGCGTCGAGACGTCGATCGAGCGAATTCCCGCGTCGAGGGCGCGATAGACGAATGGCAGCGACAGGATCACGTAGACGAGCGCGAGCAGCAGCGGATGGCCGTTGCCCCGGATGTACCTCAAGAACTCGTACAAAAATCCACCACTGGACGTCGAGCCGCGAGCTGGGGCCGCATACGTGTAGACGTCGCTGATTCCGACCACCAGGACGACCGGCGGAAAGACGAGCGGCAACAAGGTGATCACTTCAACCAGCGGGCGCCACTGCGGATACTTCAGGTGCAGCAGCAGCTGGGTCGGCAGCATGAGGGCCATCGTGAACACGATGGTGACCACGGCGATTTCAATCGAATAGACCAGTGCGCTGGTGAATCCGATCTGTCCATTGGCCGGCTTCGCAAAAATCATTCGATAGGCCGAGAAAGTGATCCCGCCGTGCGGGTCCTGCACCGTGAAGCTGATCGCCGCCACCAGCGGGCCGATGAAGTAGATGGCCGCGATGAGCAGAATCACCCAGCGGCCCACATTGCCCGAGCGAGGTCGCCGCCGACGCTGGTTCGGGTGTTGATCGACCGGCGCCGCCGCGACGATGTCGGTGACCGCGGCAGTGCCGTATCCGGTGGTGGTCACAGGGCGAGCCACTTCGAGGTGCGGCGCTGCAACAGCTGATAGACGACGGTAAGGGGCAGCACGATCACGATCATGTCGAAGGCCAGCGCGGCACCGAGATTCTCCTGCCCGGGAAGCACGTTGCCCGACAACACCGACGAGATCCGGATCGTCACGAGCGGGAACGAACTGTTGATGGCGTAGGCGGTCGCGTACGCCGAGAACGATGAGCAGAACAACAGCAGGACCGAACCCAGGAAGTTGGGCAGCAGCACCGGACCCGCGACCAGGCGCCAGTACTGCCAGCGGGTGGCGCCGAGGTTCTCGGCCGCCTCGAACCATTGTGGTTTCAGCCCTTCGAGCGCCGGTGTCATCACCAGCACCATCAAAGGAATCAGGAAATATAAATAGACCAGCGTCAGCCCGGACAACTGGGCGAGCTGTAGGTGCAGATCATTCTGCAACGAGAAGTGGAAGTGATCGTTCAAGAACTTGGTCGCGATGCCCGAGTTCGCATCTAGCGTGGCGATGAAAAGAAACGCCAGTGGCACACCGCCGAAGTTGGCCGTCACGGCGGACGCCGCAGTGACGATCTGGCGTAGTGCCGTGCTGCGACTGTTGACGACCGCGTAAGCGAGCAGGACGCCCAGCACGGCGCCGACGAGAGCGCAGATGAGCGAGAGCTTCACGCTCGTGATCAAAGACGTGCGGTAGACGCCCTTGAGCGACTCGGACAGGTTCGAGCCGGTAAAGCTCGTCTTGCTACTCGAGACGAATTGCTGGGTGATCGGGTCGCGGTGGGCCGGTCCCTTGATCGTCTTGCGGAACGCGTTGTAGAGGATGAAGCCGATCGGCACGAGGAAGACGAGCAGCACGTAGCCGAAGAACGGGACGAGGCCGAGGCCGCCGAAGTTGAGGCGGCGGGACCGGGCAGTGTGCCCGGTCCCGCTCGCGTTCATCAGCTGATCTGTCACTATGCGACCGCTGCGGCCCAGTTCTGGGTGACGACCGCCTTGGCCGCCGTGATCTGAGCCTGCGTCGGGTTGAACGGGTTGGCATCGGTCACCGGCGGCACCGCGGCGAGCGCCGTGGTGTCGGCCGTGTTGTTCTTCTGCATCGCAGCCAGCTCGATCGGCCGGGCGAAACCGCGCAGCCAACCGTTCTGGCCACCGTCGGTGCTCTGGCTGTAGAGGAACTCCTCCCACAACCGGGCCGCTGCCGGGTGCGCGGCATTGATACTGACGGCCTGGGCGTAGTACCCCGAGACGAGACCGTCACTGGGGTCGGTCGTCGTCCAGTTGACGCCCGCCGTCTTCAGCGTCGCTGCGTTGCCGACGTTGAGGTAGTCCCAGTCGAGGACGATCGGGGTCGCGCCCGACTGCACGGTCGCGGGCGTCACCTTCGTCTTGTTGAAGATGCCCTCGGAGTTCAGCTTCTTGAAGAAGTCGATACCGGGCTGGATGTTGGTCGCCGAGCCACCGTTGGCCAGCGCCGCCGCCCAGACGGCCTCGAACGCTGCGTTGGCACTCGTCGGGTCACCGTTGAGCGCGACCATGCCCTTATAGGCCGGGTTGTCGAGCTGCTTGATCGTGGTCGGGCAGGTCGTCACCTTGGTGGCGTTGCAGCCGATCGAGATGTAGCCGCCGTAGTCGCTGTACCAGAGACCACCGGAGTCCTTCTGCGCATCCGGGATGTCGGACCACGTGGTCACTTTGTAGGGCGCGTAGTCACCCTCCTGCGCACCGCTCAGCGCGTAGGAGTTGCCGACGTCCACGACGTCCGGCGCGCTGGCCTGACCCTTGGTCGACTTGACCGCGTTGATCTCGTCGCCGCTCGACCCGTCCGGGTTCTCACTGTTGATCTTGATGCCGTACTTGGCGGTGAACGCGTTGATGATCGCGCCGTAGCCGGCCCAGGTGGCCGGGACTGCGATCAGATTGAGCGTCCCTTCCTTCTTGGCGTCCGCCACCAGCGTGTCCATGCCACCGAGGTCGGCGGCCGACTGGGCCTGGGCCGCGTCGGTCGTCGTGGCCACCGGCGCTGAGCTACCAGCGCTACTGGCGACGGTGCTCCCACTACCCGACGCGCTCTTGGCGCTGCTGCTGCAGCCGGCGACGGCGAGGGTCGCCACCGCCGCAACACTTATCGCAATAACCCATCGTTGACGCACGTCGTTCTCCGTCTCACTGTGTCAGCGGGCGGGTTAGGCCCAATTGGCCACCCGGCGCGATCAACGTAAGAGCCGAAGACTCAGCGCTGACGTCGGTGAGATGGAGCGCAGGCAAACATCCGACTAAGGAAAGGTGCCGGCGATCAGCCGACGATCAGCTCGCGAGCCGCTTCGAGTAGCCGGTCATTTTCTTCCGGACTACCGATGGTGATCCGGACGCCGTGGCCGGCGAACGGCCGCACGATGACCTTGCGCGCCGCACACTCCGCGGCCCATTCCAGCGCCCGGTCGCCCAGCGGCAGCCAGAAGAAGTTCGCCTCGGTCGGCGGCACCTCGTAACCCAGGTCGAGCATCGCCGAGCACACCCGGGTGCGTTCCTGCACGAGGTCCTCGACCCGGGCGAGCAGCTGCACCTCGGCCTCAGGCTCGAGACTGGCGATCGCGGCGTCCTGCGCGACCTGGGTGACGACGAATGGCAGCTGGGTCTGGCGCAGCGCGCTGGCGACGGCCGGGTCGGCGGCGATGGCGTATCCGACCCGCAACCCGGCCAGCCCGTACGCCTTCGAAAACGTTCGCAATACGATCAGGTTCGGGTACCGGGCCAGCAGGCTAAGCGCGTCTGGCCCTGACGGGTCGCGCACGAACTCGATGTACGCCTCGTCCAATGCGACCAGGACGTGCGACGGCACCCGATCCATGAACGCCGTGAACGCCGCGGCACCGACCAGCGTGCCGGTCGGGTTGTTCGGGCTGCAGACGAAGATCAACCGGGTGCGCTCGGTGACCGCACGCGGCCATCGCGTCGAGGTCGTGCATGTAGTTGGTGAGCGGCACCTGCACCGAGCGCGCGCCGCCGAGCGCGGCCACGATCGGGTATGCCTCGAAGGAACGCCAGGCGTAGATCACCTCGCTGTCGACATCGGCGGTGGCCCGCACCAGCTGCCCGCACAGCGACACCGACCCGCAACCGGCCACGACCTGCTCCGGATTGACCCCGAGCTTCATCGCCAGTCGCTCGCACAGCTCTATCGACGCGGTGTCGGGATAGCGGTTGATGTTCTGGGCCGACTGCAGAATTCGCGCGAGGACGTGCGGCAGCGGTGGGTAGGGCGTCTCGTTGCTGGCCAGCTTGATCGCACCGGGCACGCTCTGACCCGGAACGTAGCGCGGCAGCTCGGTCAACGACGAACTCAAGCGGACGGTCACATGCGCAAGATTACGGGTGGCCAGCGGTCGTGTCTGCGCAAAATATCGAGAACGGCCACTTACCGTTACAAGATCATGGTCACGTTCGTCGCTGTCTTCGCCATGGTGCTGGCCTATCTCGCGCTGGTCACCGGCTACCTCGCGCTGCGCACGCTCGCCCGGCTGCGCGCGTCCACCGTGGTGCTGGCCAAGGCCGCGGTCGACGGCGAACACCGCAACCTGATCGAGATCACCGAAGAGCAGATCCGCACCACCGCCGCGGTGGCCGCCGAACTCGAGCAGGTGCGCACCGAACTGCAGACGCACCGCGCGACCCTCGATGCCGCCGTGCAGGCCGGCCGTCAGCAGATCCAGACGGCGCTGTATCAGTCGACCACCCGGTTGGACGAGTATCGCGGCGAACTCGATTCCGCGCTCGCGTACGCGGTCCGCAACATCGCGCTGGTGCGTTACGACGCGTTCGACGAGATGGCCGGGCGGATGTCGTTCTCGCTCGCCCTGCTCGACGACAACGGTGACGGCCTGGCGATGACCTCGATCGCCGGCCGCGACGACACCCGGGTCTACGCCAAGGGCATCCGCGCCGGCAGCAGCGACCACGACCTGTCGCCCGAGGAGATCCCAGGCGATCGCGGCCGCGATCCGCAACGGCTCCGAGCGGGCCACCGCGCAGCGCAATGCCAGCATCGCCCGCCAGCGCCGCCAGGAACGCCGCGCCAGCTAGCGGTTTGCCCCCGCCGGTTAACCTTCCCACGTGACGGCGCCGCGCATTGCCTTCCTCGGACCGCTGGGAACGTTCACGCACGCCAGCCTGCTGACCCTGCCGATCGCCGACGGCGCCGAGTTCCTGCCGCAGGACAACATCACCCTCGTCATCGACGCGCTGCGCAGCGGGATCGCCGACGCCGCGTTCGTCCCGATCGAGAACTCGGTCGAGGGCGGGGTGCCGGCGACGCTCGACGGGCTGGCCGGCAGCGAGCAGCTGGTCATCGATCAAGAGGCGTACCTGCCGGTCGTCTTCGCGCTGCAGGCCCGACCGGGCACCGAGCTCGGCGACATCACCACCGTCGCGACGCATCCGCACGCCGAGGCCCAGGTGCGCCGCTGGCTGATCGCCAACCTGCCCGCACGCGTCGGTCAGCCTGGTCGGATCGACCGCGGCCGCCGCCCAAGCCGTCGGCGCGGGCGAGTTCGACGCCGCCGTCTGCCCGGCGCTGGCCGGCGAACTCTACGGATTGGCGACGGTCGCGGCCGACATCGCCGACAACCCCGGCGCCGTGACCCGGTTCGTGCTGCTGACCCATCCGCACGTCCCGGCGCCGCCGACCGGCAACGACCGCACCACGCTGGTCGCTTACCTCGCCGCCGACCATTCCGGCGCGCTGCTCGAGATCCTGTCCGAGTTCGCGCACCCGGGCCGTCAACCTGACCCGGATCGAGTCACGCCCGACCAAGGAACGGATCGGGCAGTACTGCTTCTCGATCGACTGCGAGGGGCACATCGAGGACGAACGGGTGGGCGATGCGATCGCGGCGCTGCGCCGGGTCTGCGCGGACGTGCGCTACCTCGGCTCCTACCCACGCCGCGACGGCACACAGGGCGCCGTTCCGGCCGGACGAACGGATGAGGACTTCCGCGATGCCCGGGACTGGCTGGCCGCGATCCGCCACACCGGCTGCGCCTAATTGAACCGCTGCGTGCTCGCGCGCTTCGCAGCGCTACCAAGGCTCCGCACGACCCGTACGACCGCACAGACCCTAGCGGAACCGCTAGAGGTACAAGCCCGGTATTCGACTCGACCCGCTGGGCGGCTACCGCGTGGATGTCGCGCTCGCGCAGCAGCATGTAGTCATCGCCCGCGATCTCGACCTCGTGCTGGTCATCGGGGCTGAACAGGACCCGGTCCGCGACCTCGACCGCGCGCACGTGGTTGCCGATGGCTAGGACCTCGGCCCAGATCAGCCGCTTCGCGACCTGGGCCGTGGCCGGTATCAGGATGCCACCAGATGAGCGCCGTTCGCCGTCCTCGTGCGAGATTTTCACCAGGACGCGGTCGTGCAGCATCTTGATGGGCAGACGGTCGGTCACGGGATCGAGCTTACGGCGCCAACCGCGCGGCGACCGCGGCGAGGACGATGGCGACCGCGGCGGCACCGGCGTCCGGGCTGCCGGCCGAGCGCTCCGACAGCCAGGCCGCGCGACCATGTTTGGGCGCCAGATCGCTGGTCGAGTCGGCGCCTATCCGGGCGGCGGCGGCGGCGGCTTCGGCCGCGTCGGCCCGCGAGCCGCCCGCGTCGGCGACTCCTTGGGCGGCGGCAGCGGCCGGAGCCAGCGCGTCGACCATCGTCTTGTCACCGACCGCGGACTTGCCGCGTGCGCTGATCGTGTCGCTGACGACCGTCAGCACCCGGGCGTAGGACGCGGACGCAGTCGTCGAGTTCAGTCGCGGCGGCGTCCTTGGCGGCGGCGAGCAACCCGAACGCGACCAGCGTCCCGGCCGTCGACGGCGCCTTGCGGTTGACCTCGACCCCGATCGTCCGCAGGAATGCACTCGGTGCTGCGTCGGCCAGGCCGGGCAGCGCTTCGAGGATCGCCGTGCAGCCGGCCACGAACGTCACTCCCATATCGCCGTCGCCGGCGACCGCGTCCAGGGCCGTCAACTCATCCTTCGCCCCGATCAGCGCATCGGTGATCGCCCGCACCAAGTCGGTGGCGGTGACCGCGCTCATCCGAGCGACACGAACGGCGTGTGGACGGGATTGGCCAGCAGCGGCCGCAGTTCATCGTCGAGCCGAAGCAGCGATACCGACGCGCCTGCCATCTCAAGCGACGTCGCGTACTCGCCGATCCAGGTCTTCTCGATCGTCATGCCCGCGCCGACCACAGTCGCCGAGACCGTCCGGAACAATGCATGCAACTCCTCCGGCGGGGTCGCGCCGAGCCCGTTGATCAGTACCGCGAACGCGTCCCCGGGCTGCGCGTCCAGATCGGCCAGGATCGCCTCGGTCAACTCGGTGCCGATCTGCTCGGCGGTCTCGAGCGGCCCCTGCCGGACCCCGGGCTCGCCGTGGATGCCCATGCCGATCTCCATCTGCCCATCGGCCACCTCGAACGTGTGATGACCGACGGCCGGGATCGTGCACGGCGCCAGCGCGACGCCCATGCTGCGCACCTGGGCCGCGGCCCGTTCGGTCACCGCCCGCACCTCGGCCAGCGATGCACCGGCGGCCGCCGCGGCACCCGGCGATCTTGTAGAGGAACACGATGCCCGCGATCCCGCGGCGCCGGGACTCCTCGCCCTTCGGCGCCGACGCGATGTCGTCGCCCGCTGCGAACAGAGCGACCTCGATCCCCTCGGCCTCGGCCAGCTCGGCGGCGAACTCGAAGTTCAGCAGGTCGCCGCTGTAGTTGGCGAGCAGGAAGAAGACGCCTTGGCCGGCGTCGGTCGCCCGCGCGCAGGCCAGCATCGGATCAGAACTGGGTGACGCGAACACCTCGCCCACCGCGCAGCCGTCGACCAGACCTTCGCCCACATAACCGAGGAAGAGCGGCAGGTGGCCCGACCCGCCACCGGTCACGATCGCGACCTTGCCGGCGATCGGCGACGCGGCCCGAACGAGCGCGCGTGGATCGTCGGCGATCCGGTACTGCTCGGGATACGCGGCCAGAATCCCCTCGAGCATGTCGTCGACCAACCGAGTCGGATCGTTGATGAGCTTCTGCACTTCGAACCCTTCGACGCCGGGGTGAGGCAATTGCGCGATCCTATGTGGTGAGCGAATCAGCAGGCCCGTGCGCCCGGACCGGTAGCGTCATAGGGGTGATTGACCTTCGACTCCTGCGCTCGGATCCGGAGCGCGTCCGCGCGTCCCAACTGGCCCGGGGCGCCGACGTTTCGCTGGTCGACGCGCTGCTCGTGGCCGACGATGCCCGCCGGGCCGCAGTCACCCGGGCCGATGACGCGCGGGCCGAACAGAAGACGGCGAGCAAGCAGATCTCGACCGCGAGCCGCGAAGACCGACCGGCGCTGATCGCCGCCGCCGGCGCACTGGCGGCGGTGGTCAAGGCGGCCGAGTCAGCCGAGACCGAAGCCGAGACGGCCCTGCGCGCCGCCCATCTGGCGATCCCGAACGTCATCGAGGGGGCACCGCCCGGCGGTGAGGACGACTTCATCGTGCTCGAGCACGTAGGCACGCCCCCGGTGGTCACCAGCCCGCGCGACCACACCGAGATCGGCGACGATCTCAAGGCCATCGACAGCGTTCGCGGTGCCAAGGTCAGTGGCGCCCGCTTCTACTTCCTGACCGGCATCGGCGCCGAGCTCGAGCTCGCGCTGGTCAACCTGGCCATGGAGCAGGCCCGCGCGAACGGCTTCGTCCCGGTCATCGCGCCGGCCCTGGTCAAGCCCGAGACGATGGAGGGCACCGGCTTCCTCGGAGCGCACGCCGACGAGGTCTACAAGCTGGCCGATGACGACCTGTACCTGGTCGGCACCAGTGAGGTCGCGCTGGCCGGGCTATCACTCGGACGAGATCCTGGCCGACCTACCGGTGCGCTACGCCGGCTTCTCGTCCTGCTTCCGGCGCGAGGCCGGCTCGTACGGCAAGGACACCAAGGGCATCATCCGGGTGCACTGGTTCGACAAGGTCGAGATGTTCTCCTACGTCGGTGTCGACGATGCCGCCGACGAGCACCAGCGGCTGCTCGCCTGGGAGCGCGAGTTCATGGACAAGCTCGAGCTCGCCTACCGGATCATCGATGTGGCCGCCGGCGATCTGGGCAGCAGCGCGGCGCGCAAGTTCGACATCGAGGCGTGGTTCCCGTCCCAAGGGGCGTACCGCGAGCTGACCTCCACCTCCAACTGCACCACCTTCCAGTCCCGGCGCCTCAACACGCGGGTCCGGACGAAGGACGGCATCGCGCCGGTGGCCACCCTCAACGGCACGCTCTGCGCGATCGCCCGCACGATCGCCTGCCTGCTCGACCATCACCAGCAGCCCGACGGTTCGGTCTACGTCCCGGCCGCGCTGCGCCCGTGGCTCGGCGGCCGCGAACTGCTCACTGCGCCATGACCGTCCGGATGCTCGGGACGGATCTGGACGGCACGCTGCTGCGAAGCGACGGCACCGTGTCCGAGCGCACCAAGGCGGCTCTACGCCGTGCGGCTGACGAGGGCTTCGTCGTCGCGTTCGCCACCGGCCGTCCACCGCGGTGGCTGCTCGAGGTGGCCGACGCCACGGGTCACACCGGCGTTGCGGTCGCGGCCAATGGCGCCGTCCTGTTCGATCTGGCCACCGATCAGGTCGTCACCGAACACCTGCTGACGGTCGAGGTGCTCGCCGAGGTGACCACCGCGCTGCGCGCGAAATTCCCGCAGGTCGTGTTCGGGATCGAGTACGGCGACAACCCGGCCCGGGCCGTCGATCCGCATCTGACGTTCGGGGCCGAGCCGACCTACCGCCACGCGTGGGAGGTCATGCCGGCTCGCGACCGCGCCGGCAATCCGCTGCCGCTACCACTGATCGCCGAACTCGAAACGATCATCAGCCAGCCCGGCGTCAAGCTGCTTGGTCAAGGACCGCGAGGCCGATCCCGACCAGTTCCTCGACGACGTGGCCGCCCTGATCGGCGAGCGGGTCACCGTGACCCACTCCTCGAGCAACGGGCTCGTCGAGATCGGCATGGTCGGCGTGACCAAGGCGTCGGGACTCGCGTACGTCGCCGAGCAGCACGGCATCGACGCCTCCGAGGTGGCCGTGGTCGGCGACATGCCCAACGACCTGCCGATGCTGGCCTGGGCCGGCCATCCCTATGCCGTCGCCAACGCCCACCCGCGGGTGCTCGAGCTGGCCCAGCACCACCTGCCGTCCAACGACGAGGACGGCGTCGCCCAGCTCATCGAGCAGTTACTGCGACAAAGCCAGCTGGGAGGCTTCCTGGCTCGGGCGGAGTCTCGCAGCGACGCCGAAGGCGAGCGAGGAGCGCTAGCTCGATGTCACCGCGGCTACAAGTATTGGCCGGTGCCGCTGTGGCCCTCCCCGTGACCCCGGCCGAACTCGCCGGGCCCGCCCATCTCGGCCTCGGGCGGCAGTGCGATGACCTGGCCACCCGGACCGATGACGACCCGGCCCTGACCCGCGCCACCGCGGCCACCCGCACCACCCGGGAGCGCCCGTTGCTCGAGTTCGTGCTGACGAGCGGCCACCTGCTGGGCGAACGCGGCCTGAATCCCGTGGAAGAGGCCCTCGAGCCAGCCGACCAGTTGGGCCTGGGCGATTCGCAGTTCGGCCTCGGACGGAATTCCGGCGCCGAACGGCAGGCTCAGTCGGTGCAGCTCGGCCTGTAGGTCGGGAGACAGACCCTGCTCGAGTTCCCGGATGGACGATTCGTGAATGGACCGCAGCCGCGCGCGCCCGCTCTCATCCAGCGGTGCCGCCCGGACCTCTTCGAGCAGCTGCTTGATCATGGTGCCGATCCGCATGACCTTCGCCGGCTGCTGCACCATGCTGGTCACTTCGTCAAGACTCTCGACACCGTCGTCGCTGTCCGATTCGGCTGAGCTTGTCAGTACTCGTCCCTGAATCGTCGGGCCGACTCTCGGCAACATCATGCCCTGGCGTGATATTTCGAGCTATCACAGCATTAGATTGATCCCGCGATGACTGTGCCTGGTCGTCCATACCCTCTAGTGTTACTCAACACTGGGCCTAGGCCCACCACGGGGGCCACGCTGGCAGTCACGACCGCAGCGGTGGGGCAATGAACGGGGAACCAATGAGCGGAGACGCTCTGGCGGTAGTCGCCGACCGCCAGATTTGCACCGGCAGACTCAGCGTGCTCGGATTGTGTCGATGAGCTACGACGTCGCGCGAATTCGAGGGCTCTACCCGACACTTGGATCCAGCATGGCCCAGCTCGAGGGTCCGCTGGGTGCGCTGCAGCCCGAGACCGTGATCCGGGCCATCATCACCACTCTGCGCAGCGGCGCGGCCCAGCCCGGTTCGCGCTCTACCCGCTCACGTCGTTCGGCCGCCGCCGTCAACGCGGCTCGTTCCGCGATCGCCGACCTGGTCGGCGCCGCCAACGCCGACTGCGTCGTTTTCGGCGCCAACCAGTCCACCCTGATGATGCAGTTCGTCGCCGCGCTCGCGGCCGACTGGCAACTGGGCGACAACATCGTCGTCAGCCGTCTCGATGCCGATAGCGAACTGCGTCCCCTGCTGGTCGCGGCCCACACCATCGGTGTCACCGCCAAGTGGGCCGAGGTCGATCTCGAGACCGGCGAACTCCCCGGCTGGCAGTACGAGCGACTGATCAACCCGCACACCCGGATCGTGACGGTCCCGCTCGCCAACACGATCACCGGCACCGTCCCGGACGTCCGAGGGATCGCCGACCGGGCGCACGAAAACGGCGCCCTCGTCATCGTCAACGCCGGAGCCGCGTTACCGCACATGCACATCGACATGGCGGCCCTCGGCGCCGACCTGATCAGCCTCGACATCCATGGGTTCGGCGGCCCGACCCTCGCCGCTCTGGTCGCCCGCCCCGGCCTGTTGTCGGAGCTTGCCGGCGGCACCGGGCCCGACGCCCCGCAGCGCTTCGAGCTGGGCGCGCTGCCGGTGGAGCTGATGGATGGCGTGACTGCGGCCGTCGACCATCTCGCCGCCCTGGACGACACCTCGTTCGGCAGCCGCCGTCAACGGCTCGCCCGCTCGCTGGAGCAGGCCGGCGCGCACGAGCAGGCTCTGTTCGCAGACCTGCTCGAGCAACTGAGCGCGATGCGGGCGGTCACCGTGCTGGGCCGTCCGGCCGAGCGCGTCCCGGTGGTCGCTTTCGCCGTGGCCGGATTCCGTCCCGAACAGGTCGCCGATGCCCTCGCCCGCCAAGGGGTCGCCGTGTGGACCGGCCCGAACGGCCACCGCGAACTCGTCGTTGCCTTCGGCGCCGACGAATTCGGCGGCCCGGTGCTGGCCGGGATCATGCCGCACACCACCCAGGCCGAGATCGACGCGCTGATCGGCGCGCTGCAGCGACTGGTGCTCGGCAATGGACTCAACGGCGCCGGACTCAATGGCGCGGCTCAACGGCGCCGGTCAACGGCAGCGCCAACGGTTCGAGCCCGCAGACCGATACCGGCCTGAGCTGGTCACCGTTGTCGGGTGTCGGCTGATCCCGGGTCCCGCGTCCCGCGCCGTCAGCGCACCCGCAGCAAGATCTTGCCGATGTGCTCACTCGACGCCATCAGCCAGTGCGCCTCTGCCGCATCGTCGAGTGACAGCACGCGATCGATGATCGGCCGCACCCGACCGTCCTCCACCTGCGGCCAGACGAACTCCAGGGTGGCCGCGACGATCGCCGCCTTGGCCGCGACCGACCGGGCCCGCAGCGTCGCGCCGTAGATCCAGGCCCGCTTGGTCATCAGGGCGCGCAGATTCAGTTCAGCGGTGGTGCCGCCCTGCAGGCCGAGGACGAGCAGCCGGCCATCGGTCGCGAGCGATGTGACATTCGGCGCCAGATACTTGGCCCCGATGTTGTCGAGGATGACGTCGACGCCGACGCCGTTCGTGTCGGCCGCGATCACTTCGGCGAAGTCGTCCTCGCGATAGTTGATCGCGACATCGGCCCCGAGCTCCTGGCAGAACGCCAGCTTGCGGGGCGTCCCGGCCGTCGTGAAGACGCGCGCACCGTACTGATGGGCCAGCTGGATCGCCATCGTGCCGATTCCGCTCGAGCCGCCGTGGACCAGGAACGACTCCCCCGGCTGCAGTCGCCCGGCGGCGAAGACCATCGAATGCACCGTGTTCGTCACCTCGGGCAGCGCCGCCGAATCGACCAGCGACACCGACGCGGGGCGTGGCATCAGCTGGCCCTGCGGCACGGCGACCAGCTCGGCATAACCACCGCCGCTGAGCAGTGCGCAGACCTCGTCACCCAACTGCCAGCCGACGACTCCCTCGCCGAGCTCGACGATGCGCCCCGACACCTCCATCCCCAGGTAGGGCGAGGCGCCCGCCGGCACCGGGTAGTTGCCGTCGCGCTGCAGCAGGTCGGCCCGGTTGAGTGCCGCCGCGGCCACCTCGACGATGACCTCGCCGATCTGGGGCCGCGGATCGGGGACTTCTTGGACCTCGAGCACCTCGGGGCCACCAGGACGGGTAATCACGACTGCGCGCACACGCCGACCCTAGCCAATCGACTTAATCGACTGAGTCCATACCGCCGGGCTAGCGTGGTCTGATGCAGCGCATTGAGGTCGGCGTCGGCCCGGTCACCGAGGACGAACTGGTGGCGGTGGCCCGCGACGGCGCCGGGGTCAGCATCGCGCCGCCGCGCTCGCAGGCCCTTGCGGCGTCCCGGGCGGTGGTCGACGCGCTGGCCCAGGACACCGAGCCGCACTACGGCATCTCGACCGGCTTCGGCGCCCTGGCCACCCGGTCGATCCCGGCGGAACTGCGAGCCGTTCTGCAGCAGTCCCTGATCCGCTCGCACGCCGCCGGCTCCGGCGTCGCGGTCGAGCGCGAGGTCGTGCGGGCGATGATGCTGCTACGGCTGTCGACCCTGACCACGGGACGCACCGGCGTGCGACCGTCCACCGCGCTGGCCCTGGCCGCACTGCTGGATCGCGGTGTCACCCCGGTGGTGCACGAGTACGGCTCGCTCGGTTGCTCGGGTGATCTCGCCCCGCTGGCCCACGTCGCATTGACCCTCCTCGGCGAGGGATTCGCGGCCGGCCCGGACGGCGTCGTGCGTCCGTCCGCCGAAGTGCTGCGCGACGCCGGGCTGACCCCGATCGCGCTGGCCGAGAAGGAGGGCCTCGCCCTGATCAACGGCACCGACGGCATGCTCGGCCAGCTGCTGCTCGCGGCGACCGACCTCGAGCTGCTGCTGCGAACCGCCGACATCACTGCCGCGATGTCGGTCGAGGCCATGCTCGGCACCGCGGCGGTCTTCGCGGCCGACCTGCAGGCGCTGCGGCCACAACCGGGCCAGGCGGTGGCCGCCGCGAACATGCGGGCGCTGCTGGCCGATTCGCCGATCGTCGCCTCGCACGAGGGGCCCGACTGCACCTACGTGCAGGATGCCTACTCGATGCGTTGCGCGCCGCAAGTGGCCGGCGCCGCGCGCGACACGCTGGCCCACGCGCGCACGGTCGCGTCCTACGAGCTCGCCTCAGCCGTCGACAACCCGGTCGTCACCCTAGACGGACGGGTCGAGTCGAACGGCAACTTCCACGGTGCACCGGTCGCGTACGTCCTCGACTTCCTGGCCATTCCGACGGCCGATGTCGCATCGATGAGCGAGCGGCGCACCGACCGGATGCTCGATGCGAATCGCTCCCGCGGCCTGCCGCCGTTCTTGGCCGACGATCCCGGCGTCGACTCCGGGCACATGATCGCGCAGTACACGCAGGCCGCGATCGTCTCAGAGCTCAAGCGCCTCGCGGTGCCGGCGTCCGTCGACTCGATCCCGTCGTCCGCCATGCAGGAGGACCACGTCTCGATGGGCTGGTCGGCCGCCCGCAAACTCCGCCGGGCGGTGGACGGGCTGGGGCGGGTACTCGCCATCGAACTGCTCACCGCGGCGCGGGCGCTGGACCTCCGCGCGCCGCTCAGCGCCGGCCCCGCGACCGGCGCCGTGGTGGCTGCGCTCCGGGCGGGATCTTCTGATCGAGCGGCCGTCGCCGGTCCGGGACCGGACCGGTTCCTGGGTCCCGAGATCGAGGCCGCCGTGTCGTTCGTCCAATCGGGTGGGGCCCTCGCCGCCGCCAATTCGGTCCTGAAGGAGGAATTGCGATGACCAGTCGACTCGTGACGTCGCCGCGGGGTAACGCGATCACCGCGCGCGGCTGGGCCACCGAGGCGCCGCTGCGGATGCTGCAGAACAACCTCGACCCCGAGGTGGCCGAACGTCCCGAAGACCTGGTCGTTTACGGCGGCACCGGCAAGGCCGCCCGTGACTGGCCCAGCTTCGACGCGATCTGCCGCACCCTGGTCGATCTGAAGCTGGACGAGACCCTGCTCGTGCAGAGCGGCCGTCCGGTCGGCGTCATGCGCACCCACGAGTGGGCGCCGCGGGTGCTGATCGCGAACTCGAACCTCGTGCCCGACTGGGCCAACTGGGAGGAGTTCCGCCGCCTCGAACATCTGGGTCTGACGATGTACGGCCAGATGACGGCCGGCTCGTGGATCTACATCGGCACCCAGGGCATCCTGCAGGGTACGTACGAGACCTTCGCGGCGGTGGCGGCGAAACGATTCGGTGGCACGCTGGCCGGCACGATCACCCTCACCGCGGGCCTCGGTGGAATGGGCGGCGCGCAGCCGCTCGCGGTGACCATGAATGACGGCGTCGCGATCTGCATCGAGTGCGACCCGTCCCGCATCGCCCGGCGGATCGAGCACCGCTACCTCGACGTCGAGGCGTCCTCGATCGACCAGGCGCTGGAACTGGCGATCGAGGCCCGCGACGCCCGCCGGCCGCTGTCGATCGGGCTGCTCGGCAACGCCGCATCGATCGTGGCTCAGCTGTTGGCCATGGACGCGCCCATCGACATCGTCACCGATCAGACGTCGGCGCACGACCCGCTGTCCTATCTACCGATCGGCGTCGAGTTCTCCGACTGGCACGCCTATGCCGAGGCCAAGCCGGCCGAGTTCACCGGCCGCGCGCAGGCCTCGATGGCGCGCCACGTCGAGGCGATGGTCGGCTTCATGGACAAGGGCGCCGAGGTTTTCGACTACGGCAACTCGATCCGCGGCGAGGCCCGCACGGCCGGCTACGCGCGCGCGTTCGACTTCCCTGGCTTCGTACCGGCCTACATCCGGCCGCTGTTCAGCGAGGGCAAGGGTCCGTTCCGCTGGGCCGCATTGTCGGGTGACCCGAAGGACATCGCCCGCACCGACAAGGCCGTCCTCGACCTATTCCCCGAGAACGGGTCACTGGCCCGCTGGATCCGGTTGGCCCAGGAACGCGTCCACTTCCAGGGGCTGCCGGCGCGCATCTGCTGGCTCGGTTACGGCGAACGCGATAAGGCCGGCCTTGCGTTCAACGACCTGGTGGCGGCGGGTGAGATCTCGGCACCCATCGTCATCGGGCGCGATCACCTCGACGCGGGCTCGGTCGCCTCGCCGTACCGCGAGACCGAGTCGATGCTGGACGGGTCGGATGCGATCGCTGACTGGCCGCTGCTGAACGCGATGGTGAACGTGGCCAGTGGCGCGACCTGGGTGTCGATCCACCACGGTGGCGGCGTCGGGATCGGCCGCTCGATCCACGCCGGCCAGGTGTCGGTGGCCGACGGCACGCCACTCGCGGCCGAGAAGCTGGCCCGGGTGCTGTCGAACGACCCGGGCATGGGTGTGATCCGGCACGTCGACGCGGGCTACGACATCGCGATCGACGTGGCGCAGGAGCGTGGCGTGCGCATCCCGATGCGCGAGGGCTGACGTTACGGCCCTGGTGCCCACTTCTGGACCCATGAATGTGTGGGCATCCGGGCCGTAACGTCGGCTGGTCGCTAGGCCTCGGCGCTGCCACCGGCGACTACGTATGACCACAGCTCGCTGCTCACGCCCACGTGCGCCGGAGCGGGTTGGCCGGCGCGTTCGGCCTCGGAGCGGTGCCCGTGCCCGAACGCGGGCGAGCTCACCCACGCGTTGAACGAGTCCTCGTCGCGCCAGCGGGTTACGACCAGCCAGGTGGTGCGCTCGTCGGTCGGCTTGAGCAGCTCGAAGCCCTCGAAGCCGTCCCGATCATCGACGGCTCCGGCCCGGGCGGCGAAGCGCTTGGCGAGTTCGTCGCCGCTGTCCGCGGCGACGGTGATGGCATTGATCTTGATAACCGACATAAGTCGATGGTGTCACGCCCTAACATCGAAAAGGTGCCCGCGCCGATATTGCCGATCGAGCTGGGGGCCATCTCACTGCGGGCGTTCGAGGCCGACGACTACGCCGACTTCTGCGATTACCGCAACCAGCCCGGCGTCGACCGCTACGTCCGCTGGGCGATGGACGAGCCCGAGAAGGCCCGGCGCGAGGCGTTCGATAAGCGCCGGCGTAACCGGACGATCAAGGTCCCCGGCGACATCCTCGCCCCGGCGATCGTTGATTCGGCGTCGGGACGGGTGATCGGCGAGGCCATGCTGCGCTGGATCGACAATGAGCATCGTCAGGGTGAGGTCGGCTACGGGCTGCACCCGGACTTCCAAGGTCGCGGACTCGCCGGCACCGCGGCGACCGAGATGTTGCGCATCGGCTTCGGTCAGCTCGGTCTGCATCGCATTCACGGCGGCTGCGATCCGCGCAACCTTGCATCGGCTGCCGTCCTGCGTCGACTGGGGATGCGCGAGGAGGGAATCTTGCGCGAGGTCGAACTGCTCAAGGGCGAATGGGTGGACGAGCAGGTCTTCGCCATGCTCGCCACTGAATGGCGGGCCAAGTAGGTTTCGTCGGTGACGTCTTCCATGGCTGGGCGCGCTGCCCCGATCGTGTATCGCACCATCAACGAGCTGCTGATCGAGGCGGCCGGCCGTGACCCGGACAAGATCTGGTTGCGCACCGACGACGTCGAGCTCACCTTCGCCGAGGCGCTCGCCGCGATCGGTGGACGCGCGCACCGCCTCGCCGAGCACGGTGTGGGACGCGGTGACCTGGTGCTGTTCACCGCCCGCAACACCGCGCCGTACCTGCTGACCTGGCTGGCGGTCGCGTCGCTCGGCGCCATCGTCGTGCCGGCCAACCCGGCCTCGACCGGTCCCGAGCTGGCCGGCCTGATCGGTCAGGCCGCACCGATGCTCATCCTCACCGACGACGGCCTGCGCGAGCTGGTCACCGCCGCCAATACGGTCGGCGCGCCCGTCCTCGACGTGAACGACATCGACGGACCGGGCGCGGAATTATCTACCGGCGTGAGCCCGGACGACATCGCGGTGTTGATCCCGACCTCGGGCACCACCGGTCGTTCGAAGCTGGTCAGCCAGACTCATCGCGCGCTCGTGCTGGGCGGCGAGGGGTTCCCGTTCTGGAACGAGCTGACCGCCGACGACCGGATGATGGCGACGCTGCCGCTCTTCCACATCAACGCACCGGTCTATTCGACCCTCGGCTCACTGGCGTGTGGCGCCGGGCTGATCCTGGCGCCACGGTTCTCGGCCAGCGGTTTCCTCGACACCGTGCGCCGCCACGGTGCCACCCAGTTCAACATGATCGGCGCGATGCTCGAGATCCTGATGCGCCAACCCGAGCGCGCCGATGACGCCGACACGACCCTGCGGTTGGCCTACACCGGCCCGTCCCCCGAACGCGAACGGCAGCTGGAGTTCGAGGCCCGCTTCGGCCTGCGCGTCGTCTGCGGGTACGGGATGTCCGAGAGCCCGTACGGCCTGATCTGGCCGCGCGGGTCCCGGCCGTTTGGAGCACTGGGCACCCTGCGCCAGCACCCGAGCGGCGCGATCATCAACGCGGCCCGGGTGGTCGACGATGAGGGCAACCCGGTGACCCCGGGATCGATCGGCGAGCTGATGCTACGCAATCCGACCATCACCCCGGGCTACTGGCAGATGCCTGTCGAGACCGCCGCCACGATCACCGAGGATGGCTGGTTGCACACCGGCGACCTGGTCACCGAGGGCGACCTCGGCACCGACGGCCAGCCGCTGTACACCTTCGTCTCGCGCAAGAAGGAAGTGCTGCGCCGGCGCGGTGAGAACCTGTCGCCGCTCGAGGTCGAGGAGGTGCTCGACGCCCACCCGAGCGTGATCGAGAGCGCGGTCATCGGCGTGCCGTCGGAGATGTCGGAGGAGGAGATCAAGGCCTTCGTCGTCTGCACCGGGCCGGCCGACTTCGCCGACCTGCGCGCATGGGCGGCGCAACATCTGGCCGCGTTCAAGGTGCCGCGGTACTGGCAGCAGATCGACGCGCTACCACGCACTCCGACCCAGCGGATCGCCAAGCCGCAGCTGCCGACCGGTCATCCCGACGGCGAGTTCGACGCCGAAGTCCGATGACGTTACGGATGAGCGGCCGCGCCTAGGCTGGTGACCGATGTCGATGCGGCCGGCCTCCGATACCCGCGTGCTCGCGGGCGTCTCATCGATGTCACGCGAACGGGCCACCGGCCGCCAGGTCTGGCTGCTGCTCTGGAACTCCAGTCACGGCTTGGCCGCGACCGTCCTGGCCTGGGCCATCCTCGACGCGCTGATGCCGCCGCTCGTCGTCGGGGCGCTCGGCGTGGTGGTCGGTGAGATACCCGCCGCGATCACGCACGGCATCGGCTCGCCCGCCGGCACCCGGCTGATCGTCGCCCTGGTGGTGGCCGGCGGCATCTATGCGTTCTCGCTGCTGCTGGACCCGATCGGCACCGCGCTCAGTACCACCGCGAGCGCCCGCATCACCGGCACCCTGCAGCACCGGCTGCTGGTCGCGGTGTCCGGGCCCGTCGGCGTCGGTCATCTCGAGGATGGCGAGGTCCTCGACAAACTGGCCCGGGCCAACGGTGCCCTGACCGGCTTCTTCCCGGGCGACGCGCCGGTGACCTGGATCGGCATGATCGCCGACCGGGCCTCGGGTGTCCTCGCCTGCGGGGTGATCGCGATCTATGTCTGGTGGCTCGGCCTGGGGCTACTGATCATGTGGTTCGCGGTCCGGTGGGCCGTCGTGCGCACGGTCGTGCGGCAGGCGACCGAACTGCGCGGGCAGGCCACGACGCTGCGGCGGGCCTGGTACTTCATCGCCGTCGGCTCACGCCCGCGCGACGCCAAGGAGGTTCGGGTCTTCGGCCTGAGCAACTTCTTCGCCGACCGCTTCCGAACCGACTACCAAGCCACCATCGACGGGGGACGGCCCGGCCTGCACGCCCTGCACCGGCGGGCCGCGGCCGCGTGGGTCATCGTGCTCGCGTCGATGACCGGCGCGCTGGTCGTCATCGCCCATGACGTGCACCTCCACACCATCGGGATCCGCACCCTGGCCATCGCGCTGCCGATGATCGCGGTGACGATGTCGATCGGGTCCATCTCGTTCGCCGACATCACGCTGGCCTGGACGATGGCGGCCCTGCCCGATATCGAGGGGCTCGAATCCCAGCTCATCGCCACCCCGCAGGCTTGGCCGCCCAGCAGCGCGACTCGCCGGGGCGCGCCCGGCACAGACTGCGCAGCGGTCACTACCGACCTCGAACCCAGCCCGTCCGCCACCGTTCGATTCAGCGACGTGACCTTCCGCTACCCGTCGGGCGCCAGCGATGTGCTGGCCGGCGTCGACCTCGAACTGCGGGCCGGCACCTCCACGGCGATCGTCGGCGTCAATGGCGCGGGCAAGTCGACGCTGGTCAGTCTGATCTCGCGGCTGCGCGATCCGATCAGCGGAGTGATCACCGCCGACGGCATCGACATCCGCGAGCTCGATCCGGTCGGTTGGCAACGCAGCGTCGCGGTCATGCCGCAGGAGCCGGTCCACTATCCGGTGTCGGCCTACGAGAACATCGCCTTCGGCGCCATCGAGCACGCCGACGACCGCGTTGGCATCGAGGCGGTGGCCGACCTGGCCGGCTTCACCGAGGTGCTGGCCACGCTGCCCGACGGCTGGGACACGATCCTGTCACGCGAGTTGCCCGGCGGGGTCGAGCTGTCCGGCGGCCAATGGCAGCGCCTCGCGCTCGCCCGAGCCCTGTTCGCCACCCGGCACGGCGCCCGGCTGCTCATCCTCGACGAGCCCACCGCCGCGCTGGACGTCCGGGCCGAAGCCTCCTTCTACGGACGCTTCCTGGATATCACCCGTGGCCTGACGACCGTCGTGATCTCGCACCGGTTCGCGACGGTCCGCCGCGCCGACACGATCTGTGTCCTCGACGGCGGGCGGATCACCGAGCAGGGATCGCACGACGAGCTGCTGAGCACCGGCGGCTCATACGCCGAGCTGTACCAGGTTCAGGCGGCTCGCTTCGGATCAACCACCACTCGGCGCGGACGGACGCGATGACCGGCGCATCCGGCGAGAACGAGCCTCCCGTCCCCCGCCCGGCCAGGCGGCGCATCATCCGGCTGGCGTCCGTCCTGCTGCTGGACGGATTTCGGGCGGCGCCGAAGTGGATGACCCTGGTGACCGCGATGCTGGTCGTCGGGATGGTGGCGTCCACCTGCTACCCCCTCGGCTACCGCCTACTGGTCGACGGCGCGCTGGATGGTTCGGTGAGCAGGACGGCCTGGGGGGTCGCCGTCGTCGGTGGCCTGATCTCGATCGGCTGGGTGCTCGGCGCCATCGGGGCCACCGAGGCGATGGCCCTCAGCGACCGCATCTCGGTGTACCGACTGCGCCACCTGATGACGTTGATCAGCGACGTACCGGGCCTTGAGCACCTAGAACGGCCGGACTACCTCAGCCAGATCGAGCGGCTCAACACCAACCGCCGTCAGCTCGCCGCCGCACCTCGTCAGCTGCTCACCAACATCGCCAGTGCGGCCCGGATCATCGCGCTGATCACGCTGCTCGGCACGGTGTCACCGTGGTTACTGCTGGTGCCGATCGTCGCCGTGCCACCGTTGATCGCCGATCGGATGGCGAAGAAGATCGCAACCCGCGCGGACGACGAGATGGCCCACGACCGGCGGCTGGCGACGATGCTGTTCGGCCTGAGCACCGACGCCGGTACGGCCGGTGAGTTGCGGGCCTACGGCCTGTCGTCCGTGCTGGCCCGGCGGCACACCGAATTGACCAGCGCCATCGACCGGCGCAGCCGACGCGAGGCGGTCGCCGTCTTCGGTGTGCAGGCGGTGGGCTGGACGATCTACGCCCTGGGCTTGATGGGCGCGATCGCGTTCGTGGTGATCCGGGCCAGCGACCACGCGATCTCGCTCGGCACCGTGCTGATGGCCGTATCGCTGATCCGGCGCTCCCGCGTTCAGCTAGCGTCGGCCGCCTCGAGCTCGGGTGCACTGGTGTCGACCCTGGCCACCGCCGACCGGTTGTTCTGGCTCGAGGACCACGCCGCCGAGCAGGCCGCCTTGGCCGGAAGGCAGCCGGCCCCGGCCGTCCTGCGCGAAGGCATCGAACTGCGCGACGTCACCTTCGCCTACCCCGGCACCGAACGCGCGGTGCTCAGCGAGTTCTCGGTGCGGCTGCCGGCCGGCACGACCGTCGCGCTGGTCGGTGAGAACGGCTCGGGCAAGACGACCCTGATCAAGCTGCTGCTGGGCCTCTATCGACCGACATCAGGTCAGATCTTGGTCGACGGACGTGACCTGAACGATCTCGACCCGGTGGCCTGGCGCGAACGCAGCACCGCGGCCTTCCAGGACTTCGCCCGGTTCCACCTGGCCGCGGTCGAATCGATCGGCGTCGCCGAGCTGCCGACGATCAGCGATGAGCCGGCCGCGGTGGCTGCCCTGCGCCGGGCCGGCGGCGAGGACCTGCTCACCCAGTTGCCCGACGGCCTGGCCACCGAGGTCGGCACTGCTTTCACCGACGGCCACGGCCTGTCCGGTGGGCAGTGGCAGAAGCTGGCGTTAGGACGGGCCATGCGCCGCGACGAGCCTTTACTGGTCGTCCTCGACGAACCGACCGCGAGCCTGGACGCGCAGTCCGAGCACGCATTGTTCGAGCGCTACGCCGCCGCGGCCCACGACGGGGCTGCGCGCGGAGCGGTTACGGTACTCGTCTCACACCGCTTCTCGACCGTCCAAATGGCTCAGCTGATCATCTTCATCGAGGCCGGTCATGCGGTCGAGGTCGGCAGCCATGCGGCCCTGCTCGCCGCCGGTGGGCGCTATGCCGAGCTGTTCGCGCTACAGGCCGCCGGCTATCGGTGACCGTGCGGGCGCTAGATTCGACTGGCGTCGAACGTCAGTCGTCGAACGTCAGTCGTCACCAATCCTTGCCAGCGCGATGGAGGCCAACCATGCTGCTCGAAATTCGTCGCTACACCTGTCATCCCGGTCAGCGCGATGCGTGGGTCAAATACTTCGAAGAGAAGATCGCGCCCTTCCAGACCGCCAAGGGCATGAACATCCTGGGCTCGTTCGTCGATGAGGAGGACGAGAACGGCTTCGTCTGGCTGCGCCGATTCGACAACGAGGCGCACCGCGTCGAGCTGTACGCCGCGGTCTATGAGGACGAGGAATGGAAGACCAACATCTCGCCCGACATCCCGACCATGATGGACCGCTCGAAGATCGTCGTCACCCGGGTCGAACCGCTGGCCGGCTCGGCCATTCAGTAGCGCCCCGGGGGGCGTCGGTGAGCTCGAGGGGTGCTCACCGCCGCGCCGATTCGTGGTGAGATCACTGCCATGTTCCTTGCCTCGAACCCGTCGGCCAACGAGCTCCTCGAACGCGACCCGTTCGCCCTCCTGCTCGGCATGATGCTTGATCAGCAGATTCCGATGGAGAAGGCCTTCAGTTCGCCGGCCGTCCTGCACGAGCGTCTCGGCGGCGACCTGAACGCGGCCACGATCGCCGCGTTCGACCCTGACGAACTGGTCGCGATCTTCGCCCGGACCCCGGCGCTGCACCGGTTCCCGGCCGCGATGGCCGGCCGGGCTCAGGTGCTGGCCCAGATCGTGCTCGAACGCTACGACGGTGACGCAAAGGCGATCTGGACCACAGCCGACAGCGGAGCGGAGTTGGTCGAGCGCATCGCGCAGCTGCCGGGCTTCGGCGCCGCAGAAGGCCAAGATGTTCACGGCTCTGCTGGGTAAGCAACTCGGTGCTCGGCCCCGCGGTTGGCGCCAGGCGAGCGAACCCTACGGCGCTGCGGGCACCTTCGCCTCGGCCGCCGATGTGGTCGACGCGGACTCACTAGCCAAGGTCAAGGCCCACAAGAAATCACAGAAAGCACAGAAAGCACAGAAAGCACAGAAGCACACAGGCGGCGGCGAAGGCGCCGTCATGACCACCCTGCTGCGAGGCATCGGCCTGCTGGCGACCCAGGACGACGACCTCGGTGAGATCGCGGACGCCGCCGTGGTCATCCAGGCCGGGCTGATCGCGTGGGTCGGCCGCGCCGCCGATGCGCCCGCCGCCGATGACGCCGTCGACCTCGATGGACGGACGGTGCTGCCCGGCTTCGTCGATTCGCACGCGCACCTCGTCTTCGCCGGCGATCGCGCGGATGAGTTCGCGGCCCGGATGGCTGGCCAGGCCTACGCCGCCGGCGGCATCCGGACCACGGTCGCCGCGACCCGCGCCGCCAGCGATGACGAGCTGCGGACGAACGTGGCCCGTCTCGCCGGCGAATTGCTGCAGGCCGGCGTGACGACCTTCGAGACCAAGTCCGGGTATGGCCTCGACGTCGACACCGAGGCGAGGTCGCTGCGAATCGCAGGCGAGTTCACCGCCGAGACGACCTTCCTGGGCGCGCACGTGGTGCCCGACGGCATCGAGCGCGCGGACTATCTCGAGCTGGTGACCGGCCCGATGCTCGACGCCTGCGTGCCCTACGCGCGCTGGGCCGACGTGTTCTGCGACCGCGGCGCGTTCGATGCCGACGAGGCCCGAACGATCCTGACCGCGGCAGCGGCTCGCGGTCTGTCGCTCCGCATCCACGCCGGCCAGCTCGCACCCGGCGACGGCGTCCAACTCGCGGTCGAGCTCGGCGCGGCCAGCGCCGACCACTGCACGCACCTCACCGACGCCGATATCGACGCTCTCGCCACCTCCGCCACGGTGGCGACCCTGCTGCCGATCGCCGAGTTCTCGACCCGGTCGAACTATCCGAACGCGCGCCGCCTGCTCGCCGCCGGCGCCACGGTGGCCCTGGCCACCGACTGCAACCCCGGGTCGTCCTATTCGACGTCGATGCCGCTGGCGATCGCGCTGGCGGTGCGCGAGATGCAGCTGACTCCCGCCGAGGCGGTCCGCGCCGCCACCCGCGGGGGCGCCCAGGCACTGCGCCGCACCGACATCGGAGTCATCGCACCCGGCCGCTCAGCCGATCTGGTCGTGCTCGACGCGCCCAGCTATGTGCATCTGGCCTACCGGCCGGGTGTCCCACTGATCAGCGCGGTGTGGCGCTCGGGTCAGAGACAGTTCTGAACGTCAGACCTCTTCGATGTCGGGCAGGCCGAACATGCCGGGCGCGGTGCGGGCCCACTCGATCACATCGATACCGGCGTTGCTCTCGTTGCGCAGCCACGGCTCGAGGGCGATGTCGAGCTGCGGGTTGACGAAGTACATCAGCGACTTGCGGCCGAGGATCCCGCAGTTGCGCACCCGGTGATAGAGCGGCTGCACCTGGCCGCCGGTCATCGCGGTGAGCACGCTGCCCGGCATCACCAGAACCTCATTCGGTTCGGTGGTCACCGGCACGAACCGGCCCGACGTGTCGCGGATCTCAAGGCCCGCCCCGGTGGTGTTGATGAAGGTGAGCAGGTGCCCGTCCTCGTGCTGGTCCTGCAGAAACTCGATCTCGGGCGAGGTGAGGTAGTAGTTGTTGAGCTGCAGGTAGGCCGCCCGCTCGAACTGGATCTCGGTCGTCGAGCCGTAGCGCTCGGCCAGGCCGGAGAAGATCGAGCGGGCCAAGGGCAACAGCACCTCGCGCCAGTCGTGCAGGGCGCCGAGGAACGGCACGATCTCCTCGGCGTTGGGGATGGTCGTCGTGTCGTCGGCCCAGAGCGAGAAGCTGTCGTTCTGGTCGGGACGGTCCGGGGTGATCGAATACTCATCGCCGAAAGCGCGGTAGCCGTGGTTGGTCGACGATCCGGAGAAGCGCTTGAGTTCGTTGACATCCTGGTTGAAGAACTCGCCGCCCTCATCGATCACCTGCGCCAGCGCGCCCGCTTCGGCCGAGGCCAGCGGAATGCGCGAATAACCCTGTCGGAGTAGGTCATCGACGATGACCTCGGCGCGACTACCAGTGATCATTCGTCCTCCTTGCAGGGGCAGGCGGCCGGATGGCCAAAAGCCTCCGAAGTGTAACGGCAGCACCGGCGATTGCCGAAACATACTGTTTACGAACCGGCGGAGTCGGCGCCGACCGGCTGGATTACGGTGATGCGCATGCGGTTGTCCGAACGCGAACAAGAACACCTGATGACCACGGTCGCGGCCGACCTCGCGCTGCGCCGGCAGGCCCGCGGACTCAAGCTGAACTATCCCGAGGCGATCGCGATCCTCAGTTCGTTCGTCCTCGAAGGCGCCCGCGACGGACGGACGGTGGCTGAGTTGATGTCGACCGGACGCGGGGTGCTCGGTCGCGACGACGTGCTGCCCGGCGTCCCCGAGATGATCGAGTCGGTGCAGGTCGAGGCGACCTTTCCGGACGGCACCAAGCTCGTCACGATCCACGGGCCGATCGCATGACCGAGCCGGTCATCCCCGGTGAGGTCATTACCGTCGACGGCGAGATCGAACTGAACGCGGGGCGGGCCAGCATCACCATCGGCGTCGAGAACGCCGGCGACCGGCCGATCCAGGTCGGTTCGCACTATCACTTCGCGGCCGCCAACCCGTCACTGTCCTTCGATCGAGCGGCCGCGCACGGCTACCGCCTCGACATCCCGGCCGGCACGTCCGTCCGGTTCGAGCCAGGGGTGCCGCGGACCGTCGCCCTGGTCGCGATCGCAGGCAACCGGATCATCCCGGGACTGCGACTCGAGTCGGCCGGTCCGCTGGACGGTTCCGATGGCTGAGCTCTCGCGGCGTCGCTACGCCGCGCTCTACGGCCCGACGGTCGGTGACCGGGTCCGCCTGGCCGATACCGACCTGCTGATCGAGGTGACCGAGGACCGCTGCGGCGGGCCGGGTTCCCTGGCGGGTGATGAGTCCCTGTTCGGCGGCGGCAAGGTGATCCGCGAATCGATGGGCCAGGGCGTCGCCACCCGGGCCGAGGGCGCACCCGATCTAGTCATCACCGGGGCCGTGATCCTCGACCACTGGGGCGTGATCAAGGCCGACGTCGGCATCCGCGACGGACGCATCGTCGCGCTAGGCAAGTCCGGTAACCCCGACACGATGGACGGCGTCGACCCGAAGCTGGTCATCGGCCCGTCCACCGAGGTGATCGCCGGCAACGGGATGATCCTGACCGCGGGCGGCATCGACAGCCACGTTCACCTGATCGCACCGCAACAGATCCCGGTTGCGATCGCGGCCGGCATGACCACGCTGATCGGCGGCGGCACCGGACCGGCCGAGGGCACCAAGGCGACCACGGTAACGCCCGGGGCGTTCTGGCTCGACGCGATGATGCGCGCCCTGACCGCCTGGCCGGTCAACGTGGTGCTGCTCGGCAAGGGCAACACGATGAGTAGCGAAGGCATGTGGGAGCAGCTGCGCGGCGGCGCGGCCGGGTTCAAGCTGCATGAGGACTGGGGCACGACGCCAGCCGTGATCGACGCCTGCCTGACCGTCGCCCAGGCGGCCGGAGTGCAGGTGGCGATCCACACCGACACCCTCAACGAGGCCGGCTATCTCGAGTCGACCCTGGCGGCGATCGGCGGCCGGCCGATCCATACGTATCACACCGAGGGCGCCGGCGGCGGGCACGCACCCGACATCATCCGGGTCGCCGCGCACCCGAACGTCCTGCCGTCCTCGACCAATCCGACTCGTCCGTACACGCGGAACACCCTCGACGAGCACCTCGACATGCTGATGGTCTGCCATCACCTGAACCCGTCGCTGCCGGAGGATCTCGCCTTCGCCGAGTCGCGGATCCGACCCTCCACCATGGCGGCCGAGGACGTCCTGCACGACCTGGGCGCGATCTCGATGATCGGTTCGGACAGCCAGGCGATGGGACGGATCGGCGAGACCATCACCCGAACCTGGCAGACCGCGCACGTGATGAAGCGGCACCGCGGATCGCTGTCGGGCGACGGTGCGGCCGACAACAACCGGGCTCAGCGCTACGTGGCCAAGTACACGATCGCGCCTGCGGTCACCCACGGCCTGGACGCCGAGATCGGTTCGGTCGAGCCCGGCAAGCTGGCCGACCTGGTGCTGTGGGAGCCGGCCTTCTTCGGCGTCCGTCCGCACCTGGTGCTCAAGGCCGGCGTGATCGCCTGGGCCAACATGGGTGACGCCAACGCCTCGATCCCGACCCCGCAGCCGCAATTGCCGCGGCCGATGTTCGGTGCGTTCGGCGGTCTGCCGGCTCGTTTGGGCGTCCAGTTCGTGTCGTCCGCCGCGCTCGAGGTGGGTCTGGGCGAGCGGTGGGAGTCCGATCGTCCACTGGTGGCGACGAAGGACGTGTCGCGACTCTCGAAGGCCGATCTGCCGCAGAACACCGCGCTGCCCCGGATCGACGTCGACACCGAAACCTTCGACGTGCGCATCGACGGTGACCTCATCGAGCATCATGCCGATCCGGTCACCGAGTTGCCGATGGCCCGGCGCTACTTCCTGTTCTGATGACCGGTCGCTGATGAACGCGCTGCTGCTGTTGCTGCTCGATTCGCGGGCACCAACCGGATCCTCGTCGCACTCGGCCGGCCTCGAGGCCGCGGTCGAGGCCGGCTGGGTCCGTGACCTCGACGACCTGACCGCGTTCTGCGCCGGCCGCCTGCACACCTCGGGTCGGGTGGCCGCCGCCTTCGCCGCGGCCGCCTGCCGCGACGTCGGCGACTGGGCCGAGCTCGACGAGGAGTTCGAGGCGCGCACACCGTCCGAGGCGATGCGCACGGCGTCCCGAGCCCTCGGCGCGGGCCTGCGTCGGTTGTTGCGCGCGACCGTCCCAGCGTTCGGCGACATCGACCGGCAGTGGGGTGCGGTCTCCCCGCACCACCCGATCGTGGTGGGCGTGGCCTGCGCGCTGGCCGGAGCGGACGCGGTCGACGCGGCCCGGGCGGCCGCCCTCAGCGTGATCACCACGCCGGCCACCGCGGCGATTCGGCTGCTGGGCCTCGACCCGTACGCCGTTCATCGGATGCTGGCCGAACTGGCACCCGAGGTCGACGCCCTGGCTCTCGCTTTTGGCGGATTGACCCCTCATGGGCATGAAAATCCGCCAAAAGCGGTGGACCTGCCGGCCGACTCGGCCATCGCGCTCGATCTGCTGGCCGATGTCCATCTGCACCAGGAGGTGCGTCTCTTTGCGTCCTGACCAGCTGCACGCCCCGCGGCACAACGATGCCGACAATGCCGACAATGCCGACGACCACGTGCACCTGCCCACGGGCGGCGGCTCGGGACCGGCCGGCGTGCCCCGCATCGGCATCGGTGGCCCGGTCGGCAGCGGCAAGACGGCACTGGTCGCGGCACTGTGCCGGGCGCTCGCGGGCGAGTTGACGATCGGCGTCGTCACCAACGACATCTATACGACCGAGGACGCCGACTTCCTTCGTCGCAACGGCGTGCTGCCCGAAGGACGGATCCGGGCCGTGCAGACCGGCGCCTGCCCGCACACCGCGATCCGCGACGACATCAGTGCGAACCTGGACGCGGTCGAACAGCTCGAGGCCGATTACCCCGACCTTGATCTCGTGCTCGTCGAGTCCGGCGGTGACAACCTGACCGCAACCTTCTCCTACGGACTCGTGCATCGCCAGATCTTCGTGATCGACGTCGCGGGCGGTGACAAGGTGCCGCGCAAGGGCGGTCCGGGCGTCACCCGCTCCGACCTACTGGTGATCAACAAGACCGACCTCGCCCCGCTCGTCGGGGCCGATCTCGGCGTCATGGATCGGGAGGCTAACGCGGTCCGCGCGGGGCGGCCGGTGCTGTTCACCTCCCTGCGCGAAGATCCCGGTGCGAACGACGTCGCCGCCTGGGTCCGGTCGATGCGCAGCGAACTGCGCCGGTGATCGCGGCAGCGTCGGCGGTCATCGATGCCCCCGGCGTGCTCCGTTCGGTCCGCTGTGCGCCGCCGCTCACCATCCGACAGGTCATCAGCGAGCGGGACGCGACGTGTGCCCTGTGCCTGGTCGGCTCGGCCGCCGGTCCGCTGCCGGGTGACGACTTGACGCTGCAACTGAGCGTGCACGCCGGTGCCTCGGCCACCCTGGTGGCGGCCGGGGCGACCATCGCGCAGGGCCGCGCGAGTATCCAGGAGGGCCCGCCGGCCCGACTGCGGATCGAGGTCGACGTGGCGGCCGGCGCGCACCTCGACGCCGACCCGGGGGCACTGATCGTCTGCGCCGGCGCGCGCGTCGACGTCGCGGTCGTGATCACCCTGGCGCCCGATGCGTCGCTGCGCTGGCGCGAAGTCGTCGTGCTCGGTCGAACCGGCGAGCCCGCGGGCGCGGCCGTCCTCGATTGGGACGTGCGCCGCGACGGCACGGCCGCTACTGCGTCAGCACATCGATCTGAGCGATCCGGCCCGTCGCGGTTGGGCTGGTCTGGCCGGTAGCCATCGGGTGATCACCAGCGAGCTACGGGTCGGTCCGGCGGTGAACGCCCGGACGACCGTTCACGGACCGGCGCACGTCACCCAGCGGCTGGCCGACCACGCCATCCTGACGACCCACCTCGACTGAATCGTCGCGCCGGCCGAGCGGCGCGTGGATCGCGTGAATATGCCGTGACCACCGTGATCGATCGCCACCGAAGTGCCCGGTCAAGGCGTGCACTGGATACATGATCAACTTCGTCATCGCCTGGCTGCTGATCCTCGTCGGCGGCTACGCCATCACCGATGCGCTGCGACGATCCCTCGAGGTCGAGGATCAGGCGAGCGCGAAGGCGCTGGCCCGCAGCGCGTCGACTCCGGCGCCCAGCTCGGCCACCCGACCCGCGTCCACGACTGCGCCGCACGAGCGCAGCCAGGTCGCCAGCATCTGGTGACCGCCATGGGTCAGTACCGACTCGGGATGGAACTGCACGCCGTCGATCGGCAGGGAGCGGTGCCGGATCGCCATCACGACGCCCGACGCGGTGCGGGCGGTGACCTCGATCTCGGCCGGCAGCATCGACTCCTCGATCGTGAGTGAGTGGTACCGGGTCGCGGTGAACGGCGACGGCAGTCCGGCCAGTACACCGGTGCCGTCGTGCTCGACCTCGCTCGTCTTGCCGTGCAGCAGTTCCGGCGCCCGGACGATGTCGGCGCCGAAGACCGCACCGATCGCCTGATGCCCGAGGCACACACCGAACAGCGGCAGCGATCGTGACGGCACACGCGGCCACCATCGCCAGGCTGACGCCGGCATCCTGTGGGGTGCCTGGACCGGGTGAGATCAGCACGCCATCGACCGCAAGGTCGTCCAACTCGGCGACGGTCACCGCGTCGTTGCGGCGTACCTCGACCTCGGCCCCGAGCTGGCCCAGGTACTGCACGAGGTTGTAGACGAAGCTGTCGTAGTTGTCGACGACGAGGACGCGGGTCATCTCAGTTGCCCACCGTCACGTGGGTGAACCAGAGCTTGGGCTCGATCCAGGGGAAGACGATGAACAGCAGCAGCGCGCAGACGGCGGCGATGACGAACAGCGTCTGAGCCAGGCGCAGGTAGACGTTGCCGGGGAGGTGCCGCCAGATCCATACGTACATGACTAGAGCGTCCCTCCATGTAGTTCTTTCGGCAATTGATTACCGCTGCGCGGCACGGTCCGGGTAAGGGACGCGTGCACGATCATCCGGTCGGTGGCGGTGAACTTGGGATGACACGTCGTCAGCGTCAGTAGCGCCACGGTCGGATTCACGCCCGGGTGATCGGGCACCGGCTGGATCACGTCGACATCGGTGGGCTTGACGATCTCGCGGCCGACGACTCCCTCGACGCCCGGCGTCGACAGGTTGCCGGTCGTCGGATCGCCCAGCACCGTGTACACGTACCAGTTGGTGACGGTCTCGATGACGACGGCATCGCCTGGCTGCAGTTGGTCGAGGTTCAGGAAGGGCTCGCCCTTGCCGACCCGGTGACCGGCGACCGCGAAGTTGCCGACCTGACCCGGCAGCGCGGTATTGGTGTAGTGGCCCGGCCCCTTCTCCAGGTCTGCGTCGTTCGTGCCCTCGACGATGGTGAAGTGGTAGTCATCACCCAGGCGGGGCATGTAGATGTTGGCGATACCGGTACCGGTCGGAATGGTTGCCTGCTGCGAACCCGGCAGCGCCGCCTGGGTCGCGCCGACGAGCGGGTTGTCGCCGTTGACGATCTGCTGCTCGAAGGTCTTGTGGACGGCGCTCTGCTTGGCGTCGGCGAAGATGTTCGAGACCCAGACCTCGTAGACCACGAATAGCAGGATCACCAGGCCGCAGGTGATCAGCGTCTGGCCGATCCCTCGTAGCACGAGCAGCACGATGTCGGTGCGGCCCCGGGGCCGGCCCCGCCGGGGCAAGCCGTCGGGCTTGCCGGCCGGGCTGGTTATCGTTGTGCCGTCGTCAGTCATCGCCGTCCTGCCTTCACTGGCCAACCGCCTTCGCGTAGCTGAGGGAGATCGGCCCGGTGTAGGCCGGCAACGCAAGTGCGCTGACCTGCACCACGGTGTACTCCAAACCGTAGTAGCTGGCGGCCTGTCGATACAACGTGACTCCGGGAGAACGATCCATCGCTGTACGCATTGTGCCGAACGGACCTATGGCCGCAACTTCAAACGGGGGCGAGAAGACCCGACCGTTGAGCAGCAGGGTGTTGCCGACGCAGCGCACCGCACTTGTGGCGATTACTCGCTGGCCGGCGATCGTCATGGCTTCGGCCCCTCCGGCCCAGAGCGCGTTGACGACCGCCTGCAGGTCGGATTGGTGCACCACCAGCTGATTCGGGTCGATACTCGTGCTGCGCAGATTGGCCGGCAGGGTGTGTGAGTCATCGAGAATCACTCGGATCCCGGGCCCGCTGACGGCGGTCAGACCACCCGGTTCGAGCAGGTCCGCGCCGCTGTCCTGGGCCGCCGCGACCGCCGAGTTCTGGTCGCCGGCCGCGCTGGTGAGACCGGTCACCGACCCCTGCAGCGTGGTGAGCTGGGCGTTCAAGGTGTTCACCTGACCCTCGGCGCTACGCACCAAGCCGGCGAGGTTGGCCGATTCGGGCGAGCGCAGGTCCGTGCCCTGGGCGGTCTGCGCGCTCGTCGCGAACAGCAAGCCGGCGGCGGCGAAGGTCACCGGGACCAGCACCCGCCAGAGTGGACGCTGGCGCCAACCCAGCCACAAAACGCGTCCCCAGATCCGGCGTTGCGGCACTGGCGTGAACCTCCTCGCGCGGCGGGGGCCGTCAGCCGATTACGCTAGTCGCATCGCCGTCGGCGCACTTGCTGTGCCGTGCGCGTCCACACACTGCGCTAGGAGTTCGACCGTGCCCAAGTCCAAGGTCCGTAAGAAGGATCCGGCGGTACCGCTCGCCCTGAGTTCGGCCAGCGCGCGGCCAACCCGGGCCGTCTCGCCCAGCCCCACCTGGTACCCGATCGTGATGGCCGTGGTCCTGGTCATCGGACTGGCCTACCTGGTCGCCTATTACCTGGCCTCGGACCAGATCTCGTTCATGTCGCACCTAGGTGCCTGGAACTTCGCGGTCGGCTTCGGAATCCTGGTCGCTGGCCTGATCATGGCGGTTCGCTGGCGTTAGGCCGGCTAACCGCAGCGTGATCGAGTGCGTTAGAAATTCGTTATTACACGGCTGTAGTTTGTCCCCAGCTGTGGAAAAGCCTGTGCATGACCGAACCTGAACGCGCGGTGCTGCGCTACGGCCCGTCCCGGGCCATCGCCGGCATCGTCGCGCTGGTTGCCGCCGCGGCCGCGGTCGAGGCCTACCTGGCCGGCGTCGCGACCGGGCGGCTGCTGCTCAGCTGCGCCGCCGGTGTGCTGATCGTCCTCGCCGGAATCGATCTGGTCTTCACGCCGCGACTGACCGCGACGATCACTGGCATCGCGATCTTCACCCCCACCCAGCGCGTGCGGCTGCGCTGGTCGGAGATCGAGGAGTTGAAGGTAGACGAGCACAGCCATCGGGGGCTGGCGAGCCGGGCGCTCGAGATCGAATCGGACGGCCGGCTGATCGTGCTCAGCAAGCGCAGCCTGGGCCGCGATCCCCGCGACGTCTTGGCCGAGCTGACCGAACTACGCGGCTGACCGAGGCCAGCAGCGCACCGGCCGCTGGCTCAGAGGACGGCCGTGCGCCACGCGATCAGGCCGACCAGAACGAGCGCGATACCGCCGACGCCGTACATCTGCACCATCGGTGGAAGCCGCTTTCGCGGCCGCCACGGCACGCCGGCGATCGCGAAGGCCGTTATTGCCCCGATCGCGAACCCGCCGACATGACCGAGCCTTGATATGTCGGCGATGCTGAAGGTGAGAAAGAAGTTCAGCGCGATGGTCGCGATCAGCCACCGTGGGTCGAGTCCCAGTTCGCGCACGAAGATCAACGCGGCCGCGAACAGGCCGAAGATGGCGCCGGATGCACCGACGACCGCGGCGTAGCGGGAGTCGAACAGATAGACTGCCGTACTTCCGCCGAGCGCACTGAGCAGGTAGAGCGCGCCGAAGCGGCCCGGGCCGAGCAGTCGCTCCAGGAACGGCCCGACCATGTACAGCGCGATCATGTTGAACAAGATGTGGAAGAAGCTGACGTGCAGGAACGCCGACGTGATCAGTCGGTAGTACTGCCCGTGCAGGGCCACCTGGTTGGGTTCCAGCAACCACTTGATGAACAGCGAACTGGCGCCGGGTGAGTTGAACCCGTCCACCGACTGCAGCGCCGTGATCACGTAGATCACCACGTTGACGGCGATCAGGCCCCACGTCACGTACGGCTGGCGGTTGCGGACCTTGGCACCGGCGATCGTGCGTGGTGCCCGTACGTCCTGGGCACCGAGGCGCACATCGTCCGGGCACTGGAAACCCACCGACGCCGGGCGCATGCAGTCCGGGCAGATCGGACGGTCGCAGCGAACGCAGCGGACGCCGGTTTCGCGCATGGGGTGGCGGTAGCAGCGGGCTTGGCCCTGCTCCGTCGTCCCTGCGTCCGGCTGCACCGTCATAAAGCTACTTTCAGTCCTCGCTGCGTTCGATGGTCACGGAATTGATGGTCACATCGGTGACCGGACGATCCTGCGAGCCGACCTTGGTCGTGGCGATCTTGTCGACCACCGCGCGGCTATCGGCGTCGGCGACCTCGCCGAAGATCGTGTGCTTGCGGTTGAGGTGACCGGTCCGGGCGACCGTGATGAAGAACTGCGAGCCGTTCGTGCCCGGACCCGAGTTGGCCATGGCCAGCAGATACGGCCGGTCGAAGGAGAGTTCGGGGTGGAATTCGTCGGCGAAGCGGTAGCCGGGCCCGCCGGTGCCGCGGCCGATCGGGTCGCCGCCCTGAATCATGAAGCCGTCGATGACCCGGTGGAAGACCGTGCCGTCATAGAGCGGATCAGTGGTCTTGGCGCCGGTGCCCGGGTGCGTCCATTCGCGTTGCCCCTCGGCCAGGTCGGCGAAGTTCGCCACCGTTTTCGGGGCGTGGTTCGCGAGCAGGTTTATTCGGATATCTCCGACACTGGTGTGCAGCGTCGCTGCAGTTGCGGGCACGAATCGGCTCCTCATTGAGACTTAATCGGGTTATCCCATCTTGCCACGCGGGTAACACCGGGGTTGAAGTCCCCGGCGGTGCTTGGATAGGGACCACGAACCGACCGGTACGCGCAGGCTATGAGAGGACCACGAAGCGATGAGTCGCAAATCACGACGGGCCAAAGCCAAACTCAGTGGCGGAGTCTCCGATGTCACCGACGCCCTGCAGTCCGCGGGCGAGAGCGTGGCCCACACGGTGACCAAGACCGGTCGTCGCGCCCAGAAGCGGGCCGCCAAGCTGGCCGCGAAAGCGGCCGACTCGCTGCCGTCCTCGATGAAGCCGGCCAAGCCGAAGCGGCGCAAGCGCAAGGTCGCGGTTGTGGTGATCGTGCTGGCCGGCGCCGGTGTGGCGGCCAAGAAGTTCCTCGGTGGCAAGAGTGCACCCTCCGCCCCGGCCTCGCGCACGCCGGACGAGTAGGGGTCAGCGCGGACGGGCCGCCGCCACTGCGGCGGCCCGGTCGGCCAACGAATCGTCGAGCGGTTCGAGGTCGGCGTCGACCCCGCGCCGAACGAGGGCGCGACGCAGTAGCTCATCGGCGAGGCGCGGGCTCTTGGCCAGGACCGGCCCGTGCAGATAGGTGCCGATCACGTTGTCGCGTACCGCACCGTCGCTTCGGTCCGTCGGGTTGTTGCCGCATCCGGGCGCGCTTCGTCCGAGCGCTGTGACCCCGGACCCGAGTTCAGTCATGCCGCTGTGGTTCTCGAAGCCCACCAGCTGACCGACGCCCACGGTCTCGGTGGTGTCGACGACACTGCGGCCGATGAGTCGGGTGGCCGCGCCTCTGGTAACGACGTCGAGCACACCGACCCCCGGAATGTGGGTGCCGTCCACGGTCACGAACTCGTGACCGAGCAACTGGTACGAGCCGCAGATGGTCAGCATCACGACACCGTCGTCAGCCATCGCTCGCAGTTGCGCACCGCGGGCCAGGAAATCTTCGGACAGTTCGCCCTGCGCCGCATCCTGGCCACCACCACCGAGCAGGATGTCGGTGTCGCTCGGCAACGGATCGCCGACGTTGACGGCAACGACCCGCGCCGCGCGGCCACGCCACTGCAGCCGCTTGGCGAGCACGACGACGTTGCCGGTGTCGCCATAGATGTTCATCTCGCGCGGGTACAGGTGCGCCAGCGTCAGAACGGTCACGGCGCCACCGGCTCATCGGGCTGCCGGCGCGATCCCTCGATCGGCGCGCCGATCCGCAGCAGGATCGCGTACAACGCCCACATCGCGGTGTACGTCGAGAACACGATCACCTCCGCATTCGGTTCGACGGCTGCGACCGCGCCACGGATGGCCGCCGTCAGGTCGGGCTCGATCGAGGCGGTTTCGATGTCGTCGTACTTCAACCGCAGCGCCATGTCGGCGGCCCGGACGCCCGACGTGGACAGCCGGGCTGGGCGTTCCCTCCAGGGCGCCGAAGTCGACGTCCCAGAGCCACGAGACGTCGCGCCCGTCGGCGTAGTCGTCATTGATCGCGATCACGATCGCCTTCGGCGCTGCCGTATCGAGCGTCTTGAGACTCTGCCGGAAACCGGCCGGGTTCTTGACCAGCTGCAGCATCAGCCGGCGGCCGTCGACGAGGAAGCTCTGGCCCCGCCCGAACGCCGGCTCGACCAGACGCAGTCCGGCCTCGACCTGCTCGGGGGTCAGTCCGACCGTCAGCGCGAGGGCCGCGGCGCCGGCGGCGTTCTGCGCGTTGTGCGGGCCGCCCGCGCGCAGCGTAAAGGCGAATTGGTGCTCGCCGACCCGCAGCACCGTTTGCGGGTCATCGCGCGTCGGTAACGCGATCAGCTCCGCGCTCGCCGGCAACTGCGACTGCGACAACGGGCCGCCGTAGAGCTCCTCGTCGTTCGGAAAGGCCGACCGTAGCTGCGGCGCGACCCCGTAGTAGGTGACGTCGGCGGTGGTCCCGGCGGCGAGCGCGGCGATCCGGACGTCATCGCGGTTGAGCACCAGGGCCGTCGTCGTCCGCGCCGCTACCTGGCCCAGCAGGGCGGCGGTGGCATCGATCTCGCCGAAGCGGTCGAGCTGGTCGCGCATGACGTTGAGCAGCAAGGCGCGGGCCGGTTCGACGATCGCGGTGAAGCGCACCGCCCACGCCTCGTCCAACTCGAAGACCGCGATGTCATAGGCCAGTCGACCCGTCCAACTCGAACGTTCGATCGCGGTCGTGATGGTCCCCCGGGTGAAGTTCGAGCCGCTGTCGTTGGTGAGTACCCGCAGCGATCCACCGAGAATCGTGGCCACCATCTTCGTGGTCGTGGTCTTGCCATTCGTGCCCGAGACGATGACGACGCCCTGCGGCAGCCGGGCCATGGCGCGCGGCAGGTAGGACGGGAAGAGCTTCTCGACCACAAGCCCGGGCAAGGCATTGCCCCGACGGCCGATGAGCCGAAGGGCCAGCAGGGTCAGCTTGCCGACCCACACCGCGAGCAGATCCATGATGGCGAACAGGCTACGCGGTGCCGACCGCCGCCTGGGGTTCGTCGACCACGACGACCGGCTGTTCATCGCCCGCCCGATCCGTACCCCGCAGGAACGACGCGAGCGCGGCGATGACGAGCAGCAGGGCCGCGGTGGTGAACACGATCGACAATCCGTGGTGGAACGGCGCCGAGATCAAGTTCGGGAAGAAGTGGCGTCCGGTCAGGGTCTCGGCGTTCGCCGTCGGCAGCGACGTCAGCACGCCGCTGGGCGTCAACAGGTGCTGGATCGGGTTGTAACCGAGGAACGCGGCGAAGACGGTCGAGACCGGCGGCAGACTGCTCACCTGGGTTGCCACCCCGCTAGGGACGCCGTTCTGCTGCAGTCCGGCCGACAGGGTGTGCGGCAGGGTCGACGCCAACCCCGCGATCAGCAGCGAGAAGAAGATACCGATCGACAGTGACGAACCCGAGTTCAGGAATGTGGCCCGCATGCCCGAAGCGGCGCCGCGGCTCTCGGCCGGAACGCTGCCCATGATCGAGGCGGTATTGGGGGCCGCGAACAGTCCTTGGCCGACGCCATTGGCGAAGATCAGCAGCGCGAACGCCCAGTAGGAGAAGTCGACCGGCAGGAAGAGCATGCCCGAGGAAGCTGACCGCCGAGAGCAGCGCGCCGGTCGTCGAGAACGTCCGGTAGCCGAAGCGGTCGGACAGATATCCCGAGACCGGACCGACGAACAGGAAGCCGGCGGTCATCGGCAGGATGAAGATGCCGGCCCACAGCGGCGTTTCGGAATAGTCATAGCCGTGCAGGGGCAACCAGATCCCCTGCAAGCCAGACGATCAGCATGAACTGCAGGCCGCCCCGGGCGATCGCCGACACCAGGCCGGCGATATTGCCGGCCGCGAACGCGCGGATCCGGAACAGCCCGACCTGAAACATCGGCGCGGTCACGTGTGTCTCGATCAGGACGAAGCCCACGAGCGACACGATCCCGATGCCCAGCGCGGCGACGACCTGCGGGTTGGTCCAGCCCATCGAGTGACCGCCGTAGGGCTGGATGCCGTAGGTGATCCCGACGAGCAACAGGCCGGCGCCGACCGCGAAGCTGACATTGCCCCACCAGTCGATGCGGGCCGGGTGCCGTTCGCCGGTGTCGCGCAGCCGCAGATAGGCCCAGACCGTCCCGAAGATGCCGATCGGCACGTTGACCCAGAACACCGCGCGCCAGTCCCAGGCCGAGAGGATGCCGCCCAGCACGAGACCGATGAACTGTCCGGCGATGGCGGCGACCTGATTGAGGCCGAGCGCCATGCCGCGCTGACGCGACGGGAACGCGTCGGTCAGGATCGCCGCTGAATTGGCCATCAACATTGCCCCGCCGAGCGCCTGGGCGACCCGCCAGCCGATCAGCCAGAGCGCACCGTGACCGCCGTCGAACGGGTCGAAGGAGAGCAGGATCGACGCGGCGGTGAAGACGGCGAAGCCCAGGTTGTACATCCGGACCCGACCGAAGATGTCACCCAGCCGCCCGAGCGTCACTACCAGGACGGCTTGGACGAGCTGGTAACCCATGATCATCCAGAGCAGGTAGCTGATGTTGCCGGGTGACAATGGGTCAAGATTGATGCCGCGGAAGATCGCCGGCAGCGAGATGATGACGATCGAGGCATCGAGCTGGGCCATGAAGACGCCGAGAGTGGTATTCGACAGGGCGATCCACTTGTACCGATCGTCCACCGGCTCGGTCGCGACGGCGGCTCTGTCCATAATTATTACGCTAAACTAATAACTATTATCTGTAAACCACCCTCGGGTGTGATCGCGGACGCCGGCGACTGCCCGCCTGATCGAGTGGCGCAGGGGTCTTGCACACTTACCTCATGACCACACGCTTCGGCATCTTCGTCCCGCAGGGCTGGAAGCTCGACCTCGGCGCGATCACGGATCCGTACGAGCAGTGGGAGGCGATGACCGCGGTCGCGAAGGCCGCCGACGCCGGCTCGTGGGATTCGATCTGGCTCTTCGACCACTTCCACACCGTCCCGATGCCGACGAGCGAACCGACCTTCGAATGCTGGACGACGACGGCCGCACTCGCGCGCGACACCAAGCGCGTCAACGTCGGCCAGATGGTCGGCTGCAACGGTTACCGCAACCCAGCGCTCTACGCCAAGATGGCCGCGACCGTCGACGTGATGAGCAACGGCCGCCTCTACTCCGGATTCGGGGCCGGCTGGTACGAGCAGGAATGGCGCGCATACGGCTACGAGTGGCCGGAGCTCAAGGACCGGATGGGCGCCTTCCGCGAGGCCACCGAGTTGATCCATCGACTCTGGACCGAGGAGGAGGTCGTCTTCAACGGCAAGTACTACTCGGTCGACAAGCCGATCGTCGAGCCCAAGGGCATCCGCAAGCCGCACCCGTCCCTGTGGATCGGCGGGGGCGGCGAGAAGGTCACGTTGAAGCTCGTTGCGCAGTACGCCGACGCGGCCAACATCGGAAACGGCAACCCGGACACCATCCGCGAGAAGCTGGCGATCCTGAAGGGCCACTGCGACGACCTCGGTCGCGACTACAACGAGGTCATCAAGTCGACGACGCTGAACGTGTTCCCGATCGAGAAGGGCGACGACCCGAAGAAGGCCAGCGAGAAGGCCCGCGGGCAGACGCCGTGGGACCGCTTCGAGGGTCAGACCGTGATCGGCACGGATGACGACATCGCGGACGCGGTGACCGCGGCGCTCGAGGCGGGCGCCGACTACATCATCTTCTACGTCGCCGGCGTGGCCTACGACCTGAGCCTGGTCGAGCGGGTCGAGCAGATCGCCAAGCGCTTCGCCTAGTCGTCGCGGACGATTCCTACGACTTGGCGGCGAGTCGCGTTCGCAGCGCCGGCATGACCTTTTCGCCGTAGGCGGCCAGCGTCGCGTCCTTCGCGTCGTGCTGCAGGTACAGGGCGAACTGGTCGACGCCGAGCCCCTGCAGCTCCTGCAGCCGGGCGACCTGCTCCTCGACCGGCCCGATCAGACAGAACCGGTCGATGATCGAGTCGGGAACGAAGTCGGTGTGCTCGTTGCCGGCCTTGCCGTGCGAGTTGTAGTCATAGCCGGCCCGGCCGGCGATGTAGTCGGTCAGCGCAGCCGGCACCGCCGATCCCCCACCCTGCGCCGAGCCGTACCGGGCCACGATGTCGGCGACGTGGTTACCGACCATCCCGCCGAACCACCGGCATTGATCGCGGGCGTGCGCGAGGCCGGCCTCGGTCCCGTCGGTGACGTACGCCGGCGCGGCCACGCAGATCGTCACCGACGCGGGATCGCGGCCGGCCTCGGCGGCCGCCGCGCGCACCGCGGCGATGCTCCAGCGGGTGATGTCGGGGTCGGCCAACTGCAGGATGAAGCCGTCGGCGATCTCGCCGGTCAGGGCCAGTGCCTTCGGCCCGTACGCCGCGATCCAGATCGGCAGCTGCGAGCCCTCACTCCAGGGCAGTCGCAGCGTGGTGCCCTTGTAGTCGGCGGCCGCACCGTTGGCCAAGGGACGGATCACTTCGATCGACTCACGCAAGGTCGCCAGCGTCACCGGTTTTCCGTTGATGACTCGCACGGCCGAGTCGCCGCGACCGATCCCGCAGATGGTGCGGTTGCCGAACATCTCATTCAGCGTCGCGAACAATGACGCGGTCACCGTCCAGTCGCGGGTCGCGGGGTTGGTGACCATCGGGCCGACAATCACCTTGCGGGTGGTGGCGAGGATCTGGCTGTAGATGACGAACGGTTCTTCCCAGAGCAGGTGCGAGTCGAACGTCCACACGTGACTGAAGCCGTACAGCTCGGCCTGGCGGGCCAATTCGATCACCCGGGACGCAGGCGGGTCGGTCTGCAGCACGACTCCGAAATCCATCGTCAGATCAGATTCTGCGAAAGCGAGCGCTTGATGAATTGACCATGTCCCGGCGCGTCCGACGTACTGGTCATTTTCGACGATGATCGTGCCGCGCGAGATCACGGTGTCGACGTGACCATCGATCTCGTAGCCCTCCCACGCGGAATAGTCCATGTTCATGTGGTGCGTTTTGTTCAAGCCGATCGAGGTGTGGCCGGTCGGATCATAAATGACCACGTCCGCATCCGAGCCGGCCGCGATGATGCCCTTCTTCGGGTACATGCCGAACATCCGGCCGGGGTCGTGCAACACACGTCGATCCAGCGCGACAAGCTGATGCGTCCGTCCACCACGCCCTGGTAGAGCAGGTCCATCCGGTGTTCGACCGACCCGATGCCGTTCGGGATCTTGGCGAAGTTGCCGATCCCCATGTCCTTCTGACCCTTCATGCAGAACGGGCAGTGGTCAGTGCTGACAGTGGTCACATCGCCGGTGCGGATGTAACGCCAGAGGTCGTCCTGATGTCCTTCCGACCGCGCGCGCAGCGGCGTCGAGCAGACCCATTTCGCGCCTTCGAAGCCAGGCAGCGCCCAGGTTCTCCTCCAGTGAGAGATACAGATACTGCGGGCAGGTCTCGGCGAATACGTTCTGACCGGCGTTGCGGGCCTCGGCGATCCGCGCGAGTGCCTGTTTGGCCGAGACGTGCACGACGTAGAGCGGAGCACCGGTCAGGTCGGCCAGCATCACCGCGCGATGAGTGGCCTCTTGCTCGGCTTGCCAGGGACGGGTGATGCCATGGAAGTACGGAGCAGTATCACCGCGCTCGAGCGCCTGTTGCACCAGGACGTCGATGGCGGAGCCGTTCTCGGCGTGCATCATGATCAAGCCACCGTTGCCCGCGGCCGTTTGCATCGCCCGCAGGATCTGGCCATCATCGGACAGGAATACGCCGGGATAGGCCATGAACAGCTTGAAGCTCGTGATGCCTTCGTCGATCAGCGAGTCCATCGTCTTGAGTGAGTCATCGTTCACTTCACCGATGATCTGGTGGAACCCGTAGTCGATGGCGCAATTCCCGGCGGCCTTCTCGTGCCAGAGAGCGACCTGGTCCATTACCCGCTGACCGTGGGCCTGCACCACGAAGTCGACGATCGTGGTCGTGCCACCCCAGGCCGCGGCTCGGGTACCCGTCTCGAAGGTGTCACTGGCGTTCGTGCCACCGAAGGGCATCTCCATGTGGGTGTGTCCGTCGATACCGCCGGGGATCACGTATTTGCCGGTCGCATCGATGACGGTCGCGGCGGTGGCGCCCAGATCGGCCGACGCGGAACTGCCCGGTGCGAGGACGGCCGCGATGGTCTCGCCGTCGATCAGCACGTCTTGGCGCGCGGCACCGGTGGAACTGACCACCGTCCCGCCGGTGATCAGCGTCGTCACGGCAGGGTCACCCGGGTGTAGGACTCCGGTCGGCGATCTCGGTAGAACTGCCAGTCGTTCCTGACCTGGGTGATCACGTCGAGGTCGAGGTCGCGGATCACCAGTTCATCGGCATCGGTCGAGGCGATGTCGCCCACGTAGTTGCCCCGCGGATCGACGAAGTAGCTCGAGCCGTAGAACTGCACGGCCTCGTCACCGAACTCCTCGGTCTCGATACCGACCCGGTTGTTGGCGGCGATGAAGTACTGGTTGGCGGCGGCGGCGGCCGGCTGCTCGAGTTCCCACAGCCGATTCGACAGACCGGGCTTGGTCGCCGAGGGGTTGAAAACGATCTGCGCGTTGTTCAGCCCGAGTTCGCGCCACCCCTCGGGGAAGTGGCGGTCGTAGCAGATGTAGACGCCGATCCTCCCCGCCGCGGTCTGGAAGACGGGGTAGCCGAGGTTGCCCGGCCGGAAGTAGAACTTCTCCCAGAACTGGGGCAGGTTGGGGATGTGGTGCTTGCGGTACTTGCCCAGCAGGGTGCCGTCGGCGTCGAGCACCGCCGCCGTGTTGTAGTACTCGCCGGCATTGGCGACCTCATAGATCGGAAGCACCATGACCAGGCCCAGTTCCTGCGCCAGGGCCTGGAACCGCTCGACGGTCGGGCCGGGGATCGACTCGGTGTACTCGTAGTACTTCTGGTCCTGGACGATGCCGAAGTAGGGCCCGTAGAACAGCTCCTGGAAACAGATCACCGCCGCGCCCTGATCAGCCGCCTGCCGGGCGTATTGCTCGTGCGCGGCGATCATCGAATCTTTGTCGCCGGTCCAGGCGACCTGGGTCAGCGCAGCGCGTACGACGGTCATCCTCTGCCCCTTCACATCAGGTGAAGGACCCATTATCGGACCTGTCGGGTCGTCGCGGGGCGGTGTGGCGTGACTTTCCGACGGGATCCACCGGGCCGGTCGACCACGAATAGCTGGTGGGCCGATCGATTCCCGTCGCGGTGATTGCCGCTGGTGTTCGCCGGTGTTTGCAGGTATTTGCAGTTGGAGGTGGGCCGGTGACGGTGAGTCGACGCAGTCTGTTGATCGGGTTGTCCGGGCTCGCCGGTGTCGCCGTCGCCAGTTGCGGCAGCGCCGACCGACCGTCCCGGCCGGCATCGGTCCGGTCGAACCCATCAGCGCCGGCGCCGGCGCCGACCCGGCACGCTTATGGAGGCGACCCGTCCCAGTTCGGTGACCTGTACCGCGCCACCGGGACGCCGCAGGCCGGCACCATCGTCGTGATCCATGGCGGATTCTGGCTCGACTCGTATGGGCTGTCGCTCGGCGCGCCGCTGGCCGCAGACCTGGCCCGCCGCGGCTACACAGCATTCAACCTCGAGTATCGACGGGTCGGAGACGGGGGTGGCTGGCCCGTCACCGCGCTCGACATCGCGGCCGGTATCGACCGGCTGGCTGACCTTGACGTCGACACGTCCCGCGTTATCGCGATCGGACACTCGGCCGGCGGACAGCTCGCGGCGTGGGCCGCCGCCCGCAACCACTTCGCCGCGGGCAAGCCGGGAGCCGGGCCCAGGGTCGCGGTCACCGCAGTTGTCGCCCAGGCCGGCGTCCTCGACCTCGCTACCGCGCAGCGCCAGGGCGTCGGCGGCGCCGCGGTGGCCAACTTCATCGGTGGATCGGCCGATCAGTATCCGACCCGCTACGCCGACGCCGACCCGATCGAGCAGTTGCCATTAACGGCACCCGTCCTATGTGTTCACAGCCGAACGGACCAGAACGTTCCCTTCGCGCAGAGCACGGCCTATGTCACGGCCGCCCAGGCCCGGGGAGGGCGGGTGACCCTGAGCGAGGTCGACGGTGACCACTTCACCCTGATCGATCCCGGATCGGCCGCTTGGGCCGTCGTCGTTGCCGCCCTGCCGGAACTTCTGGCCGGTTGAGCAGAAGCAGGGCCAACTCCTACCGAGCTGACTGTGACGCCACTTGCCACGGAAATCATGTTTAGGTAAAGTAAAGAGATCAACACGGGGGGTATGCAGCTATGAGTCTTCTCGATCACCTGGTCGGCTTCGTCTGCGACGTCCGGGGGCACGACTGGGCCGGGTCAAAGCAACACGAGGCAAAGTCCGACGGGCTGCTGCTCTGTATGCGCTGTGGCTTCGAATCGGAGCACAAGCCCAAGCCGCGCCAGCTCGTCCCGCTGCACTCCTAGCTGAGTCCCGACGGGGCTGATCGCCCAGTCGGGCTGATTCGGCCGCCGCGGTCTTGGATATTGCTCAGATGTGGCTGCCGGGGGCATGGCTAGGCAGGTGACGTACCGGGTACGTTGCCCGACCTGCGGCGCCTGGGCGCAGCTGCGGGTAGCGGAGTCGCTGGGCCTTGGTCATGAGCCCGTGATCGTGATGTTCTCGTGCCCGAACCAGACGAGCGAGGACCACCCGGCTCCGTCCGGCAAGGCACTTTACGAGTTGCTGCCCACCTAGGCCTGAACTGGCCTGACTGGCTGAACTGGCCTGAACTTGCCGCGCCTGACGCCGCCTCCAGCCGGGGCCGCAGCCAGGCGCCCGCCCCGATCTGGCCTCTTGGACAGCGCCAAGATCGTCGGCGACTACCGAGTGGTGGAGACGAAGAGAATCGAACTCTCAACCCCCGCCTTGCAAAGGCGGTGCTCTGCCAATTGAGCTACGTCCCCGAGGGCCGACTGTCGTTGCGGGCGCCAGTGGTCGAACCGTTGGTCGCGCTAGTGGTCGCTTCGTGCCATAGAGCCGCGTCGGCCGCCTTGGCGTTGCTGCGCTTGCGGGCTAGGGCGGCCGCCCCGACGATCAGGGCGGCGAGTATCAGTGGCTTACGCATGGGTGCGCTGCCTCCCTCGATCCTTCTCGGTCCGATCGGCGACGATCCGATCTGCGGTCAAACCCTCGATCAAATCCAGCAACAATGCCTTGCGGTCGAACGTCGTGCGTCACGGGGACGAACGGGCTGGTGGGCCTGGGAGGACTTGAACCTCCGGCCTCATCCTTATCAGGGATGCGCTCTAACCATCTGAGCTACAGGCCCGCGAGCACGATTGGCAAGACTACCCCAACGCTCGATTTGGAGTGGAGTTGCCTCAGGCTTCGGGCTCCGACAGGGTCACTTCGATGCCACCGATGATGTCGGCGCACAAGTTATAGATGATCGAACCGATCGTCGACAACGCGATGAACAGGATGATGTTCACCGCACCGATGACGGTCGCGCCCAGCAAGACGATGCTGCCGCGGATCGGCGGGCTGGTGTTGCCGCCCTCGACCGTCGTCCACGCATCGTTGATCCGTCCGATGACTCCGGTGGCGTTCAGGATGCCGTAGAGCGTGGCGATCGTCAGCAGCCAGATCACGAAGAGCGCGATCGAGAGCGCGCAGGCGAACTTGAAGACCGTCCATGGGTTGATGTGGCGCAGTTGCAGCCGGGCTCGCCGAGGACTGCGAGCGCTAGCCGTGCCCCGCGCGGCGCCAGCAGTTGCGCGCCTCGGGCCCGCCGGTGCGCCGGACGGCGCCCCTGGGGGACGCCCGGCGTATCGGTTGACCGCTGGGCCCGCGGCCCGGCGCTCCCGTCGGGACCGTAGGCGCACCGAACGCGGGACCGGCACCCGGCCCTCCCGGACCACCCGGACCACCCGGAGCCGGACGGGTCGGAGCCCCGGGCCCGGGTGGCGCCATATTCGGGGCAGATCCACCGGGGCCCCCAGAGCCGATCGGGCTGGCCGAGTCAGGCGGTGGCGGGAGCGTCCCCGGACGGCCGGTCGAGACCGTGTCGAACTGGAAACCTCCGTTGTCGGACGAGCTGGTCGGGGTACTGGACCCGGACGGAGCGCGTCCAGCCGCCCGAGCGGCCTCGCCCGGGGGCGGCGCCAACCGACCCGACTGGGGGGGTTGCGTCATGCGTACTACTCCTCGTCCGGCTCGTCGGCGTTGCGGGCCAGGGCGATCAGGTTCACGCCCTCAGGCAGGTTCATCAGGCGTACGCCCATGGTCTGCCGCTGTGCCCGGCGGACCTCCGCTGCCTTCGTGCGGATGACCACACCGTCGGATGTGATCGCGAAGATCTCATCCTCAGGCCGGACGGCGACGGCGCCGACCAACCTGCCCCGGGTCGACACGATACGCGCCGTGAGCACGCCCTTACCGCCTCGACCTTGAACCGGATACTCGTCGATCTTGGTGCGCTTGGCGAAGCCGCCCTCAGTTGCCACCAAGATTTCGACGTCGTCCTGCACGACCTCCATCGCCAGCAACTCGTCATCGCCGGCGAACCGCATCCCGATGACGCCCGAAGTTGCCCGCCCCATCGGCCGCAACGCGTCGTCGTCGGCTGAGAACCGGATCGACATCGCCTTGCTGCTGACCAGGACCAGATCGTCCTCGGCCGAGATCAGCGCAGCGGCGATCAGCTCGTCGTCGTCGCGCAGGTTGATGGCGATCACGCCGCCACTGCGATTGGAGTCGAAGTCGGTCAGCTTGGTCTTCTTGACCAGGCCCGTCTTGGTCGCCAGGACGAGGTACGGCGACACCTCGTAGTTACGGATAGTGATGACCTGCGCGATGGTTTCGTCCGGCTGGAAGGCCAGCAGGTTGGCCACGTGCTGACCCCGCGCGTTGCGGTTGGCCTCAGGCAATTCGTAGGTCTTGGCTCGATAGACCCGGCCCTTGTTGGTGAAGAAGAGGATCCAGTCGTGGGTCGAGCAGACGAAGAAGTGCGCGACCAGGTCGTCGGTCTTGAGCGCGGCCCCCTGCACGCCCTTTCCGCCGCGCCGCTGCGCCCGGTAGAGGTCGGTCTTGGTCCGCTTGGCGTAGCCGGTCCGGGTGATCGTGACGACGACATCCTCCTGCGCGATGAGGTCTTCCATCGACACATCACCGTCGTAGGGAACGAGCACGGTGCGGCGCTCGTCACCGAACTTGTCGACGATCTCGTTCAGCTCGTCGCGGATGATCTGCCGCTGACGCCCGGGCTTGGCCAGGATGTCGTTCAGGTCGGCGATCCGGGCCTCGATCTCGGCGGCCTCGTCGATGATCCGCTGCCGCTCCAGCGCCGCCAGACGGCGCAGTTGCAGGTCGAGGATCGCGGTCGCCTGGATCTCATCGACCGTGAGCAGTTCCATCAGCCCGCTGCGGGCCTCCTCGGCCGACGGTGAGCGCCGGATCAGCGCAATGACCTCGTCCAGCGCATCGAGCGCCTTGAGGTAGGCCCGCAAGATGTGCGCGCGTTCCTCGGCCCGCCGCAGCCGGAACTGCGTGCGGCGCACGATGATCTCGACCTGGTGCTCGACGTAGAGGCTGACGAACTGGTCCAGCCGCAGCGTGCGCGGCACGCCGTCGACGATGGCCAGCATGTTCGCGCCGAAGGTCGTCTGCAGCTGGGTGTGCTTGAACAGGTTGTTCAGCACCACCTTGGCCACGGCATCACGCTTGAGGGTGACGACGATCCGCATGCCGATCCGGTCGGAGGATTCATCGTTGATGTCGGCGATGCCGGCGACCTTGCCCTCGCGGGCGAGCAACGCCATCGACTCGACGAGGTTGTCCGGGTTCACCTGGTAAGGCAGTTCGGTCACGACCAGGATCGTGCGGTTCTTGACGTCCTCCTCGACGGTGACGACGGCTCGCATCCGGATCGAACCACGGCCGGTTCGGTAGGCGTCGGAGATACCGTCGCGGCCGACGATCAGGCCCCGGGTCGGGAAGTCGGGACCTGGTATCAGCTTCACCAGTTCCTCGAGCAGTTCCTCGGCCGTGGCGTCCGGGTGGTCGAGGGCCCAGGTGACACCGGCCGCGACCTCGCGCAGGTTGTGCGGCGGAATGCGGGTCGCCATGCCGACGGCGATGCCTTCCGACCCGTTCATCAGCAGGTTCGGCACCCGAGCCGGCAGGATGACCGGCTCGGTCGTGTTGCCGGCGTAGTTGGGGATGAAGTCGACGGTCTCCTCGTCGATGTCGCGCAGCATCTCCATCGCGAGGTTGTGCAGCCGGCCCTCGGTGTAACGCATCGCCGCGGCCGGGTCGTTGCCCGGCGAACCGAAGTTGCCCTGGCTCTCGATCATCGGATACCGCAGCGACCACGGCTGGGCCATTCGCACCAGCGCGTCGTAGACCGAGGTGTCGCCGTGCGGATGGTAGTTGCCCATCACGTCGCCGACGATGCGGCCGCACTTCACATAGTTGCGGTCGGGCCGAAAGCCCGAGTCGTACATCCCGTAGAGGATCTTGCGGTGGACGGGCTTGAGCCCATCACGCACATCGGGCAGCGCTCGGCCGACGATGACCGACATCGCGTAGTCGATGTAGCTGCGCTGCATCTCGGTCTGGATGTCGACGGGCTCGACCCGGTCGTATCCAGTGGGTGCGGTCGGGTCGGTCGGATCCGTCGGATCGGTCACCGATCATCCTTTCGTTGCACTGTGACATTTAGCGGCGCTCCTCGCTCGCTCCGCATCGCTACGAGGCTCCGCAGAAGCGAAGAGACTTTCTTACTTGGCGAGCCGCGTCAGCTGTCAGATGTCGAGGAAGCGCACATCACGCGCGTTGCGCACGATGAACGATCGCCGTGACTCGACGTCCTCGCCCATCAGCACGCTGAACAACTCGTCGGCGGTCGCGGCGTCGTCGAGGGTGACTTGGCGCAGGATCCGACCGGCCGGATCCATCGTGGTCTCCCACAACTCGTTCGGGTTCATCTCGCCCAGACCTTTGTAGCGCTGAGTTGCCTCCTCCTTCGGCAGCCGCCGGCCGGCCTCGAGACCAACCTTGATGACACCGTCTCGCTCTTTGTCGGAGTAGACGTAGCTCGCCTCGCCCTTGGTCCATTTGATCTTGTACAGCGGCGGGGCGGCGAGATACACGTGGCCGTTCTCGATCAACGGACGCATGAACCGGAAGAGCAGCGTCAACAGCAACGTGGTGATGTGCTGCCCGTCCACATCGGCGTCAGCCATCAGCACGAGCTTGTGATAGCGCAGCTTGGCGATGTCGAAGTCGTCGTGGATGCCGGTGCCGAGCGCGGTGATCAGCGACTGCACCTCGGTGTTCTTCAGCACGCGGTCGATGCGGGCCTTCTCGACGTTGATGATCTTGCCGCGGATCGGCAGGATCGCCTGGAACATCGAGTCACGGCACGACTTCGCCGAGCCACCGGCCGAGTCACCCTCGACGATATAGAGCTCACTCTCGCGCGGGTCGGTCGATCGGCAGTCCGACAGCTTGCCCGGCATGCCCATCGTGTCGAGCGCGTTCTTGCGGGCGAGCTTGCGGGCCTGCTGTGCGGCCTTACGGGCACGCGCGGCCTGACTCGCCTTGGTCACGATGACTCGACCCTCGGCCGGGTTGCGCTCGAACCAGTCGGCCAACCATTCGTTGCAGACGCGCTGCACGAACGACTTCGCACTGGAGTTGCCGAGCTTGGTCTTGGTCTGCCCCTCGAACTGGGGGTCGCCCAGCTTGATCGACACGATCGCGGCCAAGCCTTCGCGGATGTCGTCGCCCGTCAGCTTGTCCTCGTTGGGCTTGAGGATCTTCTTCTCCTCCGCCCACTTGTTGACGACCGTTGTCAGCGACGCCCGGAAACCCTCTTCGTGGGTACCGCCCTCATGGGTGTTGATCGTGTTCGCGAACGTGTAGACGCTCTCGGAGTAGCCGTCGTTCCACTGCATCGCGACCTCGACGGACAGGCGCTGCTCCTTGTCCTCGGCCTCGAAACTGATGACCGACTTGTGGATCGCGCCCTTGCTGGCGTTGAGGTAACGGACGAAGTCGGCGATGCCGCCGGGGTAGACGTAGGTGACCTCTTTTACGGTCGCCTTCGGGACGGTCTTGCTCACCGCGTTCTCGTCGTCCTCTTCAACGATCTGGGCCTGCCGCTCGTCGCGCAGGACGATCGTCAGACCCTTGTTCAGGAACGCCATCTCTTGCAGCCGGCGGCTGATCGTCTCGAAGGAGTACGTCGTCGTCTCAAAGATCGTGTCGTCGGCCCAGAAGGTCACTGACGTGCCCCGCCGCGTCGTCTTCTCCCCCTTCGCAACCGGCGCAGTGGCCTTCTGATCGACGTAGTGCTGCGTCCAGCTGAACCCGTCCCGGTCAACGACCACGTCGAGCTTGGACGAGAGCGCGTTGACGACCGATACACCGACTCCGTGCAGGCCACCGGAGACCGCGTAGGAGTCGCTGTCGAACTTGGCCCCACCGTGCAGGGTCGTCAGCGCGACCTCGATGCCAGTCATGCCGAGTTCCTTGTTCATGTCGACCGGGATGCCGCGGCCGTTGTCGATGACCCGGACACCGCCGTCGGCCAGCAAGGTCACATCGATGTGATCGCAATAGCCACCGAGCGCCTCGTCGACCGAGTTGTCGACGACCTCCCAGACCAGGTGATGCAGCCCCCGCTCCGAGGTCGATCCGATGTACATGCCAGGACGCTTGCGAACTGCTTCGAGACCCTTGAGCACGGTCATCGAGTTGCTCGTATATTCGCGGCTACGAGCAGCGGCACTGGTGGCCACAGGCAGGCTCCCTTGGTGAATTGGTTCGCGATGGGTCGGGGTATCTGAGCTGGGTCGAGAAGTCCCGGTCGAACTGAACCGATCACAGGACGGACGCGTCGCAGTCAACTCAAGTCTAGTGCATATTGCAGCCGTGGCCGCGATTGTGGGCCCCTGAACGCGCCGTAGCGGACTTCGACCCTATGACCAGGGGGCAGGTACGTACGGATACTTCGGTAGCGCATGCGGCCATATCAGCGATTGAAGCGGGTCACCAGGCCAGTTTCAGATCTGTGGACGGGCTCAGCCGTAGGTGTCGCGTGGTCCCCGGGCTCCCCGCACCGACCAGCCACCGTGCTTCCAACTCGGGCCGGTCGGGCCGGTGATGATCACTTTGCGTACCACCTCCGGCCCCAGTTCGCGGGCGAATGAGGCCAGCAGCGCACTCGCGATCAACTGCAACTGGGTGGCCCAGGCGGTCGATTCGGCCGTGATCCGCAGCTCGCCAGCGGTGAGATCGGTAGGTCGGCAATGGCTGGCGTTGTCCGCACCGACCAACGAAGCCCAGTCGGCAAACACCCTTGCCTCGGCCAGCGATCGTTTCCAGCCCCGCTCGTCGACCAAGCCTTCGATCAGCGCGCCCATCGTCTGCGGATCCCGCTCGTCCGGTCGGGCGCCCGAGTAACCGCTCCTGGGCGTTGTGCCGGCCGGATCCCTCGAATCGCCCGACCGCCGGCCCGACTGGCCGGATCGGCCACGGTTGCGCTTGATTACTTGTGCGGTACGGGTGAACTTCTGTGCTTGATCGAGCGCCTGTCGGGCGATGTCTTGGAAACCGTTATCATCGTGATTACCGGAATTGGCCGGTGGGTTGTCCACAGGTTGGCCAGGTTTTCCACTGATCATTGTGGATAAGGTTGACTCTGTGAATTCGGCTGGCCCCGTGCCGGTAAGCGGGGGCGTGTCGGCTGAATCCGACCAATCCGTTGGATCGCCCGGATGGGTCGAACGGCTGCGATCACCGGACACGGTATACCTCACCACCAAAAACATCATATCGTGATCCGAGCAAGCCCTCCGGCACGTCGCCCGCCACGGCGGCCGTGATCAACGTCTGCTCGGCCTGGTCGGCGACCCACGCCAGGTGTTCGCGCCGTTCACCGTCAAGTTCGGCGAAAACATCGTCGAGGATCAGCACCGGCGAACCGCCGGACGTGTGGTCACTCGACAACAGTTCGAAGCTGCCCAGTCGCAGCGCCAGTGCCACCGACCACGACTCGCCGTGGCTGGCATACCCGCGCACCGGCAGCTCGCCCAGACTCAGCGCGAGATCGTCGCGTTGAGGACCGACCAGATTGACACCACGCTCGAGTTCGTTCGGGCGCACCCTCGCCAACTCGGCCAGCAACGCCGCCTCGAGTAGCCCGACCGCTTCGGCGGCCGTTCCACGGAACTCGGGCAGACCGTCGCCGAGCGAACTTTGATAGGTCATCAACAACGGAGCGCTACCGGGCGCGACCTGGGCGTAGGCCGCGGACACGAAGGGGCGCAACTCGGTGACGGCGTCCAGGCGCGCGGCCAGCAGTTGCGACCCGGTGACGGCGAGGTGCCCGTCCCACACGTCCAGCGTCGATAGGGCTGACGCTGGACGGGTCATCTCATCCAGCTGCGCTCCTCGCTCCCCTTCGGGCTCGTTACGAGGCTCCGCACTAACAGCTGCTCCCCGACTTCCGGTACGCCGCCGGGTCGTTACCGCGGCGGTCTTCAGCAGCGCCGCGCGCTGACGCAACACTCGTTCGTAGTCACTGATGACGCCGGCATAGCGCGGACTGCGTTGCACCAGGAGCTGATCCAGGAAGTCACGCCGCTCGGACGGATCGCCGCGCACGATCGCCAGATCCTCCGGCGCGAACATGACCGCGCGCAACGCGCCGAGGATCTCGCGGGGACGGGTCGGGGCGCCGCCGTTGAGGCGAGCCCGGTTCGCCTTACCGGGGATGATCTCGACCTCGACCCGGAGCTCGCGTTCGTCGGAGACGACGGCGGCACGGACCAATGCCCGCTCGGTGCCGGCCCGCACGAGCGGTTGATCGGCCGCTACCCGATGGCTGCCCAGCGTGGCCAGGTAGTAGAGCGCTTCCATCAGGTTCGTCTTGCCCTGACCGTTCGCGCCGACGAAGACCGATGAACCCGGCTCCAGTGCGACGTCGGCACTGACCCAGCTGCGAAAGTCAGCGAGGTTGAGGTGCCGGACATACATTGCGGGACGAGCTCAGCCGGGCAGCCGGACGGGCATGATCAGGTAGGTGTACTCGATCGCGCCGGCATCGGCGGGCCGGATCACGACCGGCTTGTTGGCCGAGGTGAACAGCAGTCGGGCGGTCCCGCCACCGACCGCCGCCAGGCCGTCGATCAGGAAGCTCGGATTGAACGCGGTCGTGATCGGGTCACCTTCGAAGGAGACCTCGAGGGACTCCTCGGCTCGTCCCTCGTTCTCGCCGCCGGCCGACAGCGACACCCCGCCATCGGCGAACTCGAGCCGAACGGGCGTGCCGCGGTCAGCCAGTAGCGCGACGCGCTTCACCGATTCGGTGAAGGCGCTGACCGAGACCTCGGCCGAGGATGCCCAGTCGCTCGGCAACAGCGTGCGGTAGGGCGGGAACTGGGCGTCGAGCAGGCGTGTCGTCGTCTCGTGGCCGGTCGCGCTGAAGCCGATGATTCCCTCCGTCGATCCACCGGCAATGGCGTTCGACAGCGCGATCGTGAGCTGGTCGTGCCCGGCCAGGCTCTTCGCGGCATCAGCCAACGCGCGGGCCGGGATCAGCACCTGGACGTCGAGCTCGGTGGTGGGCTGCCAGTTGAGTTCGCGAACGGCGAGCCGGTACCGGTCGGTAGCAGCCAGCGTCAGCTTGTCGCCGGCGATCTCGACCCGAACGCCGGTGAGCATCGGCAGTGTGTCGTCGCGGCCGGCGGCCACCGCGGCCTGGGCGACAGCGGTGGCGAAGACGTTGCCGTCGACGGAACCGGCCGTGGTCGGCATGTCGGGCAACCGCGGGTAATCCTCGACCGGCATCGTCGGCAGGGTGAAGCGGGCCGACGCGCAGTTGATCGTCAGGCGGGCCCCGTCCAGGGCGATGTCGACCGGGTGGGGCGGCAGCGAGCGAGTGATCTCAGCGAGCAGCCGGCCCGACACCAGCGCCTGGCCGGCGGTGCCAACGTTGACGTCCAACGTGATCCGGGTCGACGCCTCGAGGTCGAAACCCGAGATCGTCAGGGCGTCGTCGTCCACGCTGAGCAGTAGCCCGGCCAGTACCGGAACGGTCGGGCGAGTGGCCAGGCTTCGCGCTGCCCACGTGACCGCGTCGGCCAACGCGTCACGTTCGACCCGGAACTTCATCGGCTCTCCTTGATGGTCGTAAAACGGGTATCCACAGTCTGGGCCCTAGAGAAGGTTGTGCAGTTAGCCATTCTTGAATAACAGTCTTCGTCGTTCGTCATCGCGTCTGTGGATTGTGGGGATAACCGCTCGTGGCCCAGCAGATTCGGGCGACAACCCGTGTGGACGGCGACGCAAACTTGGCCACAGCGCGGTGTCGTCGGAGTGGACGGCGGATGACCCATCCTTGTCATTCACATGGACGTGGAAGTTATCCACACCCAACCCCACAACCTGCGGATAAACGTCGACAAGCAGATTGATCTGACTGTGGACGGTGAGGTTGGTGCGAGTGCTGACGACGTTCACGTGCGTGCTCGCGCCCGTACTTTTATGCGGCTCGTCATCTCGGTGATCTGGTTGTAAACGGTCAGTCGTTCGGTCATCAGCCCGCGGATCTTGCGTTCGGCGTGCATGACGGTCGTGTGATCGCGGCCACCGAACAGCTCACCGATCTTGGGCAACGACAGCTCCGTGAGCTCGCGACACAGGTACATGGCGATCTGACGGGCGTTGACGAGGGCGCGGCTGCGCGATCCGCCGATCAGATCATCGATCGGGATCGAGAAGTATTCGGACGCGACCGCCAGGATGGTCGCTGCCGTGATCTCGGGAGCGTCGCTGTCGGTGATGAGGTCCTTCAGGACGGCCTCGGCGAGCTTCATCCCGACGTCCTGCTTGTTCAGGCTGGCGAACGCGGTGACCCGGATCAGAGCGCCCTCGAGTTCGCGGATATTGCTCTGGATCTTGGTGGCGATGAACTCCATCACCTCGGGCGGTGGGTTCATGCCTTCCTGCGCCGCTTTCTTTCGCAGGATGGCGATCCGCGTCTCGAGGTCGGGGGCCTGCACGTCGGTGATCAAGCCCCACTCGAACCGCGTTCTCAGCCGATCTTCCAGCGTCGAGAGTTGACGGGGCGAGCGGTCGGAACTGATCACGATCTGCTTGTTCGAGTTGTGCAGCGTGTTGAACGTGTGGAAGAACTCCTCCTGCGTCCGCTCCGCCCGTTCCAAGAACTGGATGTCATCGATCAGCAGCAGGTCGACCGAGCGATACCGGCTCTGGAACGCGTGCATCTTGTCATCGCGCAGCGAGTTGATGAAGTCGTTCGTGAACTCTTCCGAGCTGACGTAGCGAACCTTCAGGGTCGGAAACAGACGTTGCGCGTAGTGACCCATGGCGTGCAGCAGATGGGTCTTGCCCAATCCCGAGTCACCATAGATGAACAGCGGGTTGTAGGCCTTGGCCGGCGCCTCGGCCACCGCGACCGCAGCCGCGTGGGTGAACCGATTGCTCGAGCCGATGACGAAGGTGTCGAAGGTGTACTTCGGATTGAGGCGGGCCTCGCGAGGATCGACCGGGCGCGATGATCCGGAGCCGTTGCGGCCCGGGCTGGATCGCCGCCCGGCCCGGTCCGCGCCGGCGAAACCATTGGCTCGCGAGTTGGTGTCGCTCATCGGCGCCGCCGCCCAGGCCGTCCCGCCGGGTGCTATGTCGTCGGACTCCTCGTCCGGGTCGTCGTCGAACAGGTCGGTACTCACGTCGTCATTGCGCTGGACCGTCACCGCCACCTGGATGTCGCGACCGAGCTCCTCCGACAACGCGGACGCGATCAACGGCCGGAGCCGGTTCTCGAGGTAGTCCTTCACCCACTCGTTGGGAGCCGCGATCACAGCGGTGTCCTCGACCAGTCCGAGCGGGCGGGTCTGGCTGAGCCAAGCCCGCTGGTTGGGTCGCACGGTGTCATCGAAGCGGCCAATGGCGGTGGCCCAGATTGCGGCGAGATCGGTGCTGTCGTCCACGAGCCGTGTTCTACTTTCCGTCGATCGTTCGGCCCGTTCGCTGGCAAGCATGGTGCGCGAGAAAACGATGCGCAGCAATCCACAGATGTATACACATCTGTGAACGTGTAGAACGTCGGCAACGTGTACTGGGTTGCTGGGTTGCCAGGGTCGGCGGGCTGGGGATTCATCGGCCCGGTGGGTGAACTTAACAGTGCCCGGTGATCGCCCACAAGCGGCGGCGGCGTGTCGGATACGGGTGAGCTCGCGCTCGGCATACGTTTGGTGATTCGAATAGTGCAGACTCATGGTGGACGGTCAGGTTTGACCAGTCCCGCCTGTAATCCGTACCGTGATCGTGTCGGCCCCTTCCGTCGGCCGACCATTAACCGTCAGCAACCGATCCAGCAACCAACAAGCATGGAGCTATGCCGTGAGCAAGCGGACCTTTCAGCCGAACAATCGCCGGCGCGCCAAGACGCACGGCTTCCGCTTGCGCATGCGCACCCGGGCTGGTCGTGCCATCCTCTCGGCGCGGCGCCGTAAGGGCCGCGGCGAGCTGTCGGCCTGATCCACCAGCCGATCCTCGACGTCGTCGTCCCACGGTGCTGCCTCACGAGAACCGGCTCCGGCGGCCGGGTCAGTTTCGTGCGGTGATCGCCGCGGGCAAGCGCGCCCGCGCCGGTGCGCTGATCGTTCACTTCGTGGCTGATCGGGGGGTGGATGTGCCCGTACGGGACGGCCGGTCGGCCGATCCGTCGCCGATCGCCGGTTTCGTAGTCGGAAAGACGGTCGGCAACAGCGTCGTGCGGCATCAGGTCACGCGGCGACTGCGAGCCCAGATGCAATCTCGGCTGCTGTTGCTGCCGCCTCGATCGGCGACGGTCGTTCGAGCGATGCCCGGCGCCGGCGCATTGGATTCCGCGACGATCGGTCGCGAACTCGACACGGCCTTCGCCCGGCTAGTGCGGAGTTCCGCTACGTCAGGGGTTCGACGATGAACGGGTCCCCCGTCCGGCGCGGGCCAGTCGGTTGGACCACCTCCGGCGTCCTGCGCATGATCGGCGTCTATCGCGGCGCCATCAGCCCGCTTCGGCCGCCGACCTGCCGCTACACGCCGACCTGCAGCGGTTATGCCGTCGAGGCGATCGAGCGGTTCGGCCTTGGACGCGGCAGCTGGTTGGCGATACGTCGTCTGCTGCGCTGCCACCCATTCCACCGCGGCGGGCACGATCCGGTCCCCACACGCGTTTCGGTATCGGCGAAGCACGGCCAGCCGAGCCAACTGAGGAGCGCCGCGTAGATGCATTTCACCCTGTTCCACCTCGACTTCTTATATATAGCCGTGTCGTGGGTGTTGCTGCGGTGGCACCAGTTCTTCTCGTTGTTCATGGACAAGAACAGCGGGCTGACCTGGGCCTTCTCGGTCGTGATGCTGGTTGTGACCGCGCGCCTGCTGCTCTTCCGGATGTTCATCAAGCAGGTGCATTTCCAGCGTCGTATGCAGGAAATGCAACCGAAGTTCGCCGAGATCAAGAAGAAGTACGCGAACGACCGGGCCGCGCAGCAACGCGAGACGATGGCCCTGCAGCGTGAAGAGGGATTCAACCCGCTTGCCGGCTGCCTGCCGATGTTCCTGCAGATCCCGGTGTTCCTGGGGCTGTATCACGTACTGCGACACTTGGCCGACTCGGCCGGCGCAGCGCAACGGGCCCACGCCAATGGCGGTGCGGCCGCCAGCGCCCGTGACCTGCATCAGCTCACTATGTACGGCTTCAGCCAGAACGAGACGATCAGTGGCGCCCAGGCAAAACTGTTCGGTGCGCCGCTGGCGGGATCGTTCCGCGACGGTGCCGCCCAGCTGGCGAAGCTCGGTGGCGATGTCACCAGCATGCGACTGGTCATCCTGCCGCTGCTGCTCATCAGCGCCGGCGCCACCTTCGCGACTCAGCTACTCTCGCGGGCCAACCAGACGACGGCTCCGACCGGCACTAACGCGAGCATCCAGAAGATCTTCTTGTACGTCTTCCCGCTCGGTGTGCTGGCGTCCGGGTTGCTGTTCAACTTCCCGCTCGGCGTCTTGTTGTACTGGTTCACGAGCAACACGTGGACCTTGGCCCAGCAGGCGTACATCATCCGGTTCCATCCGCCGACGTCACCGAACGTCGAGGTCGTGACCGCCGCTACCGCAAAGTCGGTGGCCCCTCGACCGGGCCAGAAGCCGACCCGCCCGGCCAAGCGAGCGCCGGGCGCGATTGTCGACGTTGAGGCCGCAACGTCTGACGCGGCTGAGCCAGCGGCTGACTCGACGAGCGGTATGAGTGCCACCGGTACTGCCTCTGCGTCGGCCAGCGATGTCGCGCCCGGCAATGCGGCCCGCCCGCAGCGCACAGGCCAGCGAACCAGCCGTCCCGGGGCCAATCGCCCACCCGCCAAAAGGCCTAGCCAGACGAAGAAGCGTCGATAGCTCTGGCTAGACCGCCGCGTGGCCTGTCACCATGGTCAGCGCAACCGAAAGGATCCTCCCCTAGTGACTGAATCGAACGTGGCCACTGACGGCCGCGATGACACCGCCGAGTTGGCCGACCTGCTCGATGCCCCCATTACCGACGAGGCCGAAGCTACGGCGATCGCCAATGGTGCCGCCGACGGTGGCGATCTCGAGCCTGAGGACGACGGCGACGAGCCGCTCGAGGGCGGTGCGCTGCTGGTGCGCGAAGGTGATATCGCGGCCGATTACCTCGAACGCTTACTCGACATAATCGACTACGACGGCGACATCGATCTCGATGTCGAAAACGATCGTGCGATCGTGGCGATCGTGGGCGACGGACTGCAGGCCCTGGTCGGTCCGCAGGGTCAGACCCTGGACGCGCTGCAAGAACTTACCCGGCTGGCTGTCCAGCAGCGGACGGGCATCCGCAGTCGGTTGATGCTCGACGTCAGTGGACATCGGCAGGCGCGCCGCGAGGCGCTGAGCGCTCTGGCCCGGCGGACTGCCGATGATGTGCTGGCGAGCAGCGAGTCGGTCCGGATGGATCCGATGAATCCGTTCGAGCGCAAGATCATTCATGACGCCATTGCCGGAATCGAAGGCGTGCAGAGCGAATCCGAGGGCGAGGAACCGAACCGGCGTGTGGTGGTTCTGCCCGGCCGTTGAGTGAGGGCCCAGCGGCAGGACCGGTGTCAGCCGCGGTCTTTGGTGACCGCTTGCCCCTTGCCCAGCGGTACGCGGATCTACTCGCCGGCGATGGAGTGGCCCACGGCATGATCGGCCCGCGTGAGCGGGAACGGCTCTGGGATCGGCATCTGGTGAACTGCGCGTTGGTGACAGAACTGCTGCCAGATCAGGCTCGGGTCGTCGACGTTGGTTCGGGGGCCGGTTTGCCCGGCTTGGCGATGGCTTGCCGGCGCGCTGACCTGAGCGTGGTGTTGCTGGATTCGATGCAACGCCGCCTCGACTTCGTCCGATCGTGTATTGACGCGTTGCAATTCAGTGCGCAAGCGACGGTGGTTCTGGGACGGGTTGAGTCGCCTGATGTGCGGTCCACCCTGGGTCGGTCCGAGTGGCTTACAGCCCGCGCCGTCGCGCCCTTGGATCGATTGGCCGGCTGGTGCCTGCCAATGCTGACCAAAGGTGGTCGGCTGCTGGCGTTGAAGGGCGCTCGAGCGGCGACTGAAGTAGCCGAACACTCGAAAGCGGTGCGTCGCGCCGGCGGGGTGGTGGAGGATGTGGTGCAGTGTGGCGTGGGCCTGGTCGAGGAACCCACGGTGGTCGTGATCGTCCGTCGGACATGATGCGTCCGGCCGCTTCGCCGAGGCCCTTGCTTCATTGCGTGTCTACCGAGCTAGCCGTGGTGCAATCTCGTTAATGCAAATGTGTGATTGAGGGAGTCGATGTCCGCGCCAAGCCAGGACCCGGAAGCTGTTTCACGTGAAACAGCGCCCAAAGAGATGACTCCCCTGTTTCCCGGAGAGACCGTCCGTGATGTTTCACGTGAAACGGAGTACGACACGCCTATCGCTCGCGAAGCGAGCCAAGCCATGCAAGTGCTCAACGGTCGCGATACCCCCTGGCGGCGCCCGGACCGGACGAATGTAGTCACCGTTGCCAACCAGAAAGGCGGCGTCGGCAAGACCACGACAACGGTCAATATGGCGGCCGCGCTCGCGCTGCACGGACTCCGGACGCTGGTCATCGACCTGGACCCCCAAGGCAATGCGAGCACCGCCCTGGGTGTGCCGCACTCGATCGGAACTCCGTCGACCTACGACCTGCTGTTGAGTGGTCGGCCGTTAGCCGATGTGATCTCGCCCGCCGAGGCCGCACCAACGCTCTTCTGTGTGCCGGCCACCCTGGACCTGGCCGGCACCGACATCGAGCTCAGCTCGCAGGTGGCGCGGGAACACCGGCTCTCCCGAGCCATCGCGGCCTACCTCGAGACTCAGCCGGAGATGGACTACATCTTCATCGACTGCCCCCCGTCTCTCGGTTTGCTCACCTTGAACGCCCTGGTGGCTGCGCGGGAGGTGTTGATCCCGATTCAGTGCGAGTACTACGCCCTGGAAGGATTGGCCCAGCTGCTCAGCACGATCGAGCTGGTCAAGGCTCACCTGAACCCCGATCTGACGGTAGGCAATGTCTTGTTGACGATGTACGACAGCCGCACTCGACTCGCAGACCAGGTGGCCGAGGAGGTGCGCAAGCACTTCGGCGACCGGGTGCTCGGTGCGGTGATTCCGCGAAATGTGCGGGTGTCCGAGGCGCCCGGCTTCGGACAGACGGTGATGACCTACGACCCGGGTTCGCGGGGCGCGACGGGTTATCTGCAGGCGGCGAAGGAATTCGCCGAGCGTCGGGCGGGGGGCCAGTGAACGCCAAGCGACGAGGTGGTCTGGGCCGCGGTCTTGGTGCGCTGATACCGACGGCCGCCCCGACCGTGGTAGAGGACGCGTCCCCGCTGGAGCCCGTGATGCCCGCTCCAACTGACGTTAAGACCCACTTCGACCTACCGAGCCAATCCGATGCACGCCCCGAGCAGCCAGTGGTTCAGACCGCAACGGAAGCTCAAACCGAGGTGGACGACCACACCGTGACCGCCGCACCCGCGGCTGAGTCGGCGCTCGCGGCCGACGGGCCACTCCCGGTGCCCGGCGCCCGCTTCGTGGAGCTGCCGATCGAGCAGATAGTGGCCAACCCCAAGCAACCACGGCAGGTCTTCGACGAAGAGGCGCTGGCCGAGCTGGCCTACTCGATCCGCGAATTCGGCGTCCTCCAGCCGATCGTGGTACGTGAGACCGTCGGTGGTTTCGAGCTGATCATGGGTGAACGCCGGTTGCGGGCCGCTCAAGTAGCCGGTTTGACCGCGATTCCGGCGATCGTGCGCGAGACGGCGGACGATGCGATGCTGCGCGACGCCCTGCTTGAAAATATTCATCGAGCCGCCTTGAACCCGCTGGAAGAGGCCGCGGCCTATCAGCAGCTGCTTGAGGAGTTCGGCACGACTCACGAAGAGTTGGCCAGTCGGATCGGCCGGAGCCGATCGCAGGTGAGCAACACGATCCGATTGCTGAATCTGCCGGTTGCGGTACAGCGGCGAGTGGCGGCTGGCGTGCTGTCGGCCGGTCACGCCCGAGCGCTGCTGGGACTCGAGGATCGTGACCAGCAGGACGAACTGGCGGCGCGCATCGTCGCCGAAGGCCTGTCGGTGCGAGCCACCGAAGAGCTCGTCTCGCTCGCCGCCCGCGAGCAGGCGACCCCACGGACTGGACGGGCGCGAACGACCAGGATCAGTGCCCCGGCCATCACTGATCTGGCTGACAAGCTGGCCGACGCGTTCGAGACCCGCGTCCGGGTCGAGCTCGGACGGCGCAAGGGCAAGATCACGGTCGAGTTCGCCACCGTTGACGACCTCGAGCGCATTGTCGCGCTGATGGCGCCACAGCTGGCCAGCCGGCCGGTCGCGGCCGATCCTGCGCTAGCTCAGCGCACCCCACCATCTGATCTGAGCTATCCGGCCGATCACGGTTCCGCCGTTCAGAACCGGTTGTAGGCGGTGACCTCGGCGACCGGTCGGCGACGCCCTCCCAACGGACGCGACACCTCGCCCGCTCGGGAATAGCCGAGGCTGATCACAGCGACCGGCTCGAGTTGGGCCGGCACTGCGAACTCGACCCGCAGGGCGTCGACCTTGTCAGCGGGAACGCCGAACAGGCAGGCCCCCAAGCCGGCATCGACGGCGCCGAGCAGGATGAGCAGCGCGGCCATGCCGGTGTCGACGTACCAATACGGCACCGCCCAGGGGTCCGCCGAGCGGTCGGTCAACCCCTTGTCGGGTTTGGCATACCGTTCGAGATATTCGGTTTTATTACAGTAAGCGATGATTAGTACGGGTGCCTGCATCATCTTTCGCCGCCAGTTGTCCGGCGGCCCGGCGGCCGACGTCGTCTCCCAGAACCGGCTGACCGCCGCAGTGGTATCGAGGACGAGGAAACGCCATCCCTGGCTGAACCCGGCCGAGGGGGCCCGGACGGCCAGCGCCAGCAGGTCGTCCACTTGAGCCCGACTGACCGACCGTTCGGGGTCGTAGTCGCGCACCATCCGTCGTCGGCGGATCGCATCCTGCAGTTCCATGGTGACCACCCTGCCAGCCCACGGTTATTCGGTTACCGGGCGAGGTGCCGGTGTGCGATTGTTCTGCTGTGCCGATCAACGATTTGCTGCAATCACAGAAGCTCACCGACGTCTGCTACGACATCCGCGGGCCGGTGCTCGAAGAGGCCAAGCGGCTCGAGGATGAGGGGCGGCGGATCCTCAAGCTCAACATCGGCAACCCGGCGCCGTTCGGCTTCGATGCGCCGGAAGAGATTCTGCTCGATGTCATCCGCAATCTGTCGAGCGCACAGGGGTACTCCGACTCCCAGGGCTTGCTGTCGGCCCGGACCGCGGTGGTGCAGCACTACCAGTCCCAAGGCATCGATATCACCGACGTCGACGACATCTGGTTGGGCAACGGCGTCAGCGAGCTGATCTCGATGGCCCTACAGGCCATGCTCAACAACGGCGACGAGGTATTGGTGCCCGCACCCGACTATCCGCTGTGGACGGCGTCGACGTCGCTGGCCGGTGGTCAGCCCGTGCACTACCTGTGTGACGAGACGAATGATTGGCTGCCCGACCTTGACGACCTGGCCGCGAAGATCACGCCGCGGACCAAGGCGATCGTCGTCATCAATCCGAACAACCCCACCGGGGCCGTATACCCCCGGTGGGTACTCGAGCAGATCGCCGAGCTGGCCCGTCAGCACAGCCTGGTGATCCTGGCCGATGAGATCTACGACAAGATCCTTTACGACGACGCAAAGCACCTGACCTTCGGCGCGGTCGCTCCCGACGTCTTCACGTTGACGTTCAACGGACTGTCGAAGGCGTACCGACTCGCTGGTTTTCGATCGGCTTGGTTGATGGTGACGGGGCCGAAGAAGCACGCGGCCAGTTATCTCGAGGGCCTGACGATTTTGGCCAACATGCGACTCTGCGCAAATGTGCCAGCGCAGCATGCAATTCAAACCGCGCTGGGCGGTCGGCAAAGCATAAATGACCTGGTGTTGCCAGGTGGTCGTTTACGTGATCAGCGCGATGCGGCGATGGACGCGCTCGAGGCGATTCCGGGCGTGACCTGCGTTCGGCCCAAAGGGGCGCTGTATGTCTTTCCCCGGCTGGATCCTGAGCGATACCCGATCGATGACGATCAGCAGTTCGTGCTCGAGTTGCTGCGAAGTAAGCATGTTTTAGTGGTGCAGGGCAGCGGCTTCAACTGGCCGCAAACTGACCACCTGCGAATTGTCACGCTGCCGCGGGCCGAGGTCTTGACCGAGGCGATCGGCCGGATCGGCGAGTTCCTCACCGATTACGGAAAATGACCACTAAGTAATTGACCAGCGAGCAGCTGGTCAATTAGACGGCGCCTACCGGTATGCGCATCACACCGGTCGGGGGGTCGGATTCAGCCGGAAGGTACAGGCGCTGAATCGCCACCAAGAGTCCGTCAGCGATCGCGTCGCGAACCGAGGAATCGAGCAACCGGGCCCGGTCCAGGGGCGAGGACAGATAGCCGACGTCGATCCGAACGGCCGGCATCCTGGTCAAGCGCAGCAGCGACCAGGTCTTGGCATGGGTACGGGCGTCAAGCAGACCGGTCCGGGCAACGATCTCACGTAGCGCGAGGTCGGCCAGCCGTTCACCGATCCATGACAGCGATGCGGCGGTGCCGTAGTAATACGCCGACACCCCGTTGGGACGCGACGATTCGGTGCCGTCGATCTGGATTGAGACAACCAGGTCGGCGCCGACCTGGTTGGCGAATGCGGCGCGTTCCTCGTCCGTGGCGCCCGTGAGCGGACCCCGGGTCAACCATGTAGTGACCCCCAAGGCCTGCAGACGCCCCTCGAGCCGAGTGGCGAGGTCCCAGGTCAGATCAGCCCCGCGAACCCCGTCGACGACGACGCCCGGATCGTCACCACCGTTGCCCGGGTCGATGACGACGCGCTTTCCGAGCAACTTCGGTCCGGCGGCGGCGATCGCGGCAATATCGCGCAGCTGCTGCGGGCGCCCGCCGACCACCCGGCGGGCCTCGAGCTGCAGCAGGGCCCGCAAGGTGACCGGTCCGCAGACGCCGTCAACGCGAAGGCCACTCTCGTGCTGGAAGCTGCGTACGGCCTGCTCGGTCGCGATGCCGTAAAGATGGTCGACGCGGGTCAGTCGGTAGCCGATCTCCATCAGCTTGTGCTGTAGGTCGGCGACATCGTCGCCGGAGAGCAGGGCGCCCGGGTTGTGGCTGAGTACCCGGTCACCGAGCTTCCAACGGGCATCGCCCAAGGCCGCGTACGTCTCGGGTCCCACGACGCCGTCGACCGACAGGCCGCGGTGTTGTTGAAAATGGCGGACAGCGAGCTCAGCGACCTCGTCGTAGGTCTGAGCCAATTCCGGGTGCGTGTTGTCGAGCAGCCCGATGGTCGCGAGGACCCGGCGAACCTCGGCGACAGCGCCTCCGGTGGCACCGCGACGAAGTACCTGCATCTTCAGAATTGTGTCCTTCGATCGCCGATTACGTCGCTGCCGCGCCGGATCGTCTCTGCTCGCTGTCTTGGACATTGTGCCCTGATGGCGCCCCGGAGGCGAACACAACCGGCCGCCGGCCCGGTTATTCGGGCCAGCGGCCGGCAGTGACGATCAGTCGTAACCAGAACGAACGGCTACGGTTTTAGCTGATGTAGTCGGAAAGTTCCTTCAAGATTGCGGCCTTGGGACGCGATCCGACGACGGTCTTGACGATCTCGCCACCGGAGAAGACCGACATGGTCGGAATCGACATGATCTGGTACTTCATGGCGATCTGCGGGTTCTCGTCGATGTTCACCTTGGCGATGGTGAGCTTGTCGGCGTACTCGCCCGCGATCTCTTCCAGTACCGGGGCGACCTGCTTACACGGTCCGCACCACTCGGCCCAGAAGTCGACGAGTACGGGCCCATCGGCCTGCAGCACGTCCGCGGCGAAACTCGCGTCGGTAACAACCTTCGTGTTCTGTCCCATGGGACTCATTCTCCTGAAGTCGTGAGTACTTATCGGATTGAACCGCCCGGGGCGGTTCGACATTCCCGCCCTAGACTGCGCTCGACGCCAGTGTCGCCGATTCACCTTGGAGCTGGTCGTGACGAGCCGAGAGGTAGTGCTCGGCGTCCAGGGCCGCCGAGCAGCCGGTACCGGCCGCGGTGATCGCCTGCCGGTAGGTGTGATCGACGACGTCGCCGGCCGCGAATACGCCCGGCAGGTTGGTGCTGGTCAGGGCATCACCATGGCCGGGATTAACGATGATGTAGCCCTCGTCGTCGATGTCGACCTGACCGGCCACCAGTTCGCTGCGGGGGTCGTGGCCGATTGCGATGAACAGGCCACCGACCGGGATATCTCGCTCGTCACCGGTGACCGTGTCGCGCAGTCGTAGGCCGTCCACGCTGAGTTCGCCGTGGATGTCGACCACCTCGCTGTTGAGCGACCAGTGGATCTTCTCGTTCGCGCGCGCCCGGTCGACCATGATCCGGCTCGCGCGCAGCTCGCCTCGGCGGTGCACGATCGTCACCGAGTTGGCGAAGCGGGCGAGGAAGGTCGCCTCCTCCATCGCCGTATCGCCGCCACCGACCACGACGATGTCCTTGTTGCGGAAGAAGAAGCCATCGCAGGTCGCGCACCACGAGACGCCGTGGCCGGAGAGTTCGTCCTCGCGCGCCAGCCCCAGCTTTCGATAGGCCGAACCCATCGCCAGGATCACCGCGTCGGCCGTGTACTTGCGGCCGTGGGTGCGGACGATCTTGAGCGGACCACTGAGGTCGACCTCGGTCACGTCGTCGGACACCAACTCGGCGCCGAAACGCTCGGCCTGGGTACGCAGGTTGCCCATCAGATCCGGGCCCATGATCCCCTCGGGGAAACCGGGGAAGTTCTCGACGTCGGTGGTGTTCATCAGCGCACCGCCGTAGGCGTGCCCCTCGAAGACGAGGGGGGCCAGGTCAGCGCGTGCGGTGTAGACCGCCGCGGTGTAACCCGCCGGACCCGATCCGACGATGATGACGTTGCGGTGTTCGGAGTTAGTCACGGTCCTAGAACGTACGGGGGTATCCGACGATTCCCGGGCTCGTGGCCCGGCGGGCCCGATAGACCTACCGGGGAAACTACTGGGGCTGGCCGCGTTGCTGCAGCCGATTGCGCAGTTGCCGGGCCTCGGGGACGCCGATCAGCGCCGCCGCGACGGCCATCACCAGCAGGCCGATGACCGACCCGCCGATGCACGCCGGCCAGCGAGCCGCCGCGCGATGACCCGAACAGGCCGACGCAGCCTCGAAGCACGCCGTACGCGACCAGCCCGCCCACCACCGAGGCAAGCGCGGTCTGCGCGATGGCGGTCACGACCGCGCTGAAGCCGAGCGGGCCCATCCGGCGCCGCAGGAGCACGTGCCCCACCACCGCCCCGACCGTGTAGGACGCCGACGTCGCGACGTTCAGCGCGATGACGGCTGCATTACCGTGCAGACTGGCCTCGGCCAGCACGACGAGGACGACCTTGGTTACCACCATGAAGATGTTGATCAACGTCGGGGTGCGGCCGTCCTGAAGCGCGTAGAACACCCGCAGCTGCAGCATGACGAATGCGAACGGGACCAGTCCGAACGCCGACCAGGCCAACGCGGTCCCGATCAGGCGGGCGTCGCTGATCGACGTCGCGCCGTGCGCGAAGACCACGACGGTGAATGCCGGCGCGAGCACGATGAGCCCGGCCGTCACCGGCAGCAGGGCGAGAGACGAGAGCCGCGCCCCGATACCGATGTCGGCGATCACCGCGGCGGAGTCGTTCCGCGCGGCCGCTCGGGCCATCCGGGGCATGATCGCGGTCAGCAGTGACACCCCCAGGATGCCGAACGGCACCTGGAAGAGAAGGTCGGCGTTCGCGAAGGTGGTGACCCCGTGGTGGTACTTGTCGCCGAGGGTGAACGCGACCTTGGTGACGACCAGGACACCGATCTGGCTGACGACGACGTACCCGAGCACCCAGCTCGATAGCTTCGCGGCCTGCCGCAGCCGGCCGACCTCGTTCTCGCGGCCACGGAAGCGCCAAACCCAGCGAAAGCCGGACCGTCGCAGCGACGGCACCAGGATGAACGCCTGCGCGACGATGCCCAAGGTGGTGCCGATGCCGAGCACGAGTATCTGCGCGTTGGTCATCGTCGAGGGGGTGAGCGTCTTCGGTCCCGGCAGGGCCAGGAAGATCCCCACGGTCACCAGGGTCACGATGTTGTTGGCGACCGGTGCCCAGGCCCCCGGGCCGTAGACATGGCGGGTGTTGAGCACCGCGACGAACATGGCGCCGAGGCCGTAGAAGAAGATCTCGGGCAGCAGCAGGGTGGCGAAGGTGCTCGCCAGGGTGCGCTGGGCCCCCGGCTCGACGAACGCCGCGGCGATGTAGGGCGCCAGAGCCACCGCGACCAGGGTCGTCACGCCCAGGACGGCGGTCGCGATCGACAGCAATCGCTGGGTGTAGGCCAACCCGTGATCGGCGTCGTGCTCACCGGCGTGCACGAGCAGCGGGATCAGGATGCTCGACAGGACGCCGCCGAGCAGCAGTTCATAAACGCTGTTGGGGAAGCTGTTCGCGCCGTTGTAGGCGTCCGCGGTGAGGCCGGTGCCCAGGGCAGCCACGAGGACGACCGAGCGCAGGAATCCGGTGATCCGGCTGGCCAGGCTGGCGATCGCCATCGTCCGGCTGTTGGTCAGCAGCGATCGGTTACCGGGTGGCGGTTCGGCGGCCGCCTCGGGTTCGGGTGCGGCGACCGGAGCCAGCGGGCGGGCCGTCTCGTCCGGTCGCAGCCGGGCCGGACCGATGTAGGTCGTCGAGCTCCACTGGGGTACCGGTGGCCCGCCCGGTTCCGCGGGCCCGTTCCGTTCGGCTGGAGCGGTCGGTTCCGGCGCCGCCGCGAGCCGCCCCAGCGCGAGATCCTCGGCCGCCTCGACCCCCTCCGCCTCGGCCCGCCACTGCTCGAGCGGCCAGTCCGAGGCGATGCCGGTCAGGTTCGCGAGCTCGCCCGCGGGCTCCGCGTCGCCGTGCAGGTGCTGCCCGGCCGCCATCGACCGTCCGAAGATCGACGGGATGCTCCAACCGTCCTCGGACGCTGGTGGTTGGGTCGTGTCACCAGCCGGGGCGTCTGGTGGCTGCGAAGTCACCCGCGCGTACCCGCTAACACCTGCTGCTGCTCATCCATCACTCGGCGGATCAGCTCACGGTGGTGCCGCCAGCGGCGGGCGAAGCGGTAGATCAGCGCGAGCAGGAGGATGCCGGCGGCGGCGACCGTGATGATCACGCCGATGGTGCCCAGCGCGCTGCTGTAGATCGTCAGCGGCAGCGGGGCACCGTAGGCCGCTCCGGCCGGCATCAGCAGCTGGGCCTGCACCCGCAGATGGCCCGAGCGCGAAACGTGCGCCTGCACTTTGATCGTGCGTCGGCTGTCGGCCGGAATCGTCTGCACCCCGGCGTCATCGACCCGAAAGCCGGCCACGCCGTCGGCCGAGGACATGGTCAGTCGGACGCTCACCGGCACCGACAGATTGTTGGCGACGGTGATGAGTATCGGTGCACTGGAGGACGCCAGGCTGTAGGACCCATTGGCGGGCGGCACGATCTGGACCTGGCCGGTCAGGGCCGTCTGCAATCCGGTCAGCATCGACGCGAATGCCGTGGCCGCGGCTGCGTCGGCGCCCCAGGCCGCCGACTGGCAGAGCTGGATCGCGGCGGGGAACCCGGCCAGTAGTGCGCTCTGGTCGATCGGGTCGACGGCCGAGCTGAATTCGGCGACGAAGGCCGTGGCATTGGTGGCCGCCGCGATCAGGGTCGCCGAACCGCCGAAGTTCGCGGCTTGGGGCGCGATCAGGTTGGTGCGCGGGATCGCCGCGGTGCTCGCGGTGGTCAGGGCGGCGGTCGCCGCGGCGGTCGGGGTCGACCAGCTCTGCTGGGTGGTCGCATTGATCACGGCCGCGGCGGTGGCGGGCGTCGCGTCGACGTACCGATCGGGTGTCAGCACCACCCCGGTCGGACTGGGGTGGGTGGCCAGCGCCGGCAGCGCGAGCTCCGCCAGCAGGGCCGGCAGCTGCGCCAGCGGCGCACTGCCGTTGGCGAGCAGTCCGCTGACCCGTTGCTCGAGCGCCGACGAGGTGACCAGGGCGCGCACGGTCGTAGCAGTCGTCCCGGGCACGGCGATTGATGCGAGCGCCGGCCCGGACGGACTGGTCTGCTTCGTGACCGAGACGCCGGTGTCGTTGAGGACGACGGCGCTCGTGCCGTCAGCGGCCAGGTCGGTCAGGGCGGCCGGGGTCAGCGATCCGGTGGGCGGCCAGGCCAGGGTGGCATCGGCCGGGGTCGGGGCGCGGCCGAGGGCGGCAGTGACACGCGCCTGCACGCCTTCCGTGAGGCGGCTCGGCCAGGTCAGGTGGGCCGCCGCGACCGCATTCACCGCCGGGTCGCCGTAGGGGGTCAACGTGAACGGCAACGTCGCCAGGACGGTGCGCAATCGGCCGAGCCAGGCGGCGGCGGCCGCGCTGCCGGTTCCGGCGACCGTCCCGCCGCCGACCTGCACCCGGTAGCCGGTGCTCATCTGCACTAGCTCATCGATGAGCTCGGGGTCGATGACCACGGTGACCTGACTGCCGGCCGTCAACTGCTCGAGCGTCCGCAGCGCCCGGTCCAGGCGACCCCCGTCCGCCACCGACGTCGCCAGATCGTCGTCGAAGAACGGAAGGCCGTCGCCCAGTCGGTGGGGTCGGTCGATCAATGGCCAGAGCCAACTGACCTGTTGGCTGGCCGGTGCGCTGGTCGCCGAGACGATGTAGGTCTGCACCCAGGCGAGCTGCGTCGAGGACGAGTTGTTGCTGCCACCCGTGGCCGCGAAGGCACTGAGATCGATCGGGTAGATGCCGGCCTGGCACAGGCAGGCCCCGCCACTCTCGCGGATCGAGCTGGCGAGGAAGGAATAGTCGAACTGCGCGCTGCTGTGTGCGGGCACCGCGGCGGCGTACCGGGTGGTCGGCATCGGCTGGGTGAGCGAATCGTCACTTGGTTGCTGCGGGTGCGCGAGCATGTTGTCGAGCACGCTCGACCGCACGATCGGTGAGTCGCGAACGCCTCGGATCTGCAGTGAGGTCAGGGGGCTGTCGGTGTTGTTGGTGATCGTCACCGTCACGGTGACGGTCGTATCGGTCGGCGCGACCGGCGGCGCGATGGGCGAGGTCGAGATGAGCTCCATCTGCACCCCGCTAGACCCACTAGCACTGGAGGTCGCCGTTCCCGTCGGGCTGGCCGAACCGGCGGCGATCACGCTCGCGGCCAGTGCATTGCCCGGGTCGACGGCGTCCGCTGTCGCCGCCGACATCGGCGTGGCCATCAGCAGCAGGACCGCGACGACGGTGCCCGCGAGCGCCTTGGGTATCGATCGAGACCGGCTCACGCGCTCTCCGCGATCAGCCGGTCGGCGTCCTTGATCAGGTTCCGCTCGTCCGGATACGCGAGGCGGCGAACGATATCAGGCAGCGGCACCCAAGCGACCTCGGTCACCTCGATGTCGGCGTCGGACAGCTCGCCACCGGTCGCGCGCAGCAGATAGTGGTGGACGGTCTTGTGGATCCGGCGCCCCTCGGCCACGAACCAGTAATCGATGACGCCCAGCTCGCCGAAGATCACGCCCTCGATACCGGTCTCTTCGGCGACCTCGCGGACGGCGGCCTGCTGCGGGCTCTCGCCGTCTTCCAGATGACCCTTGGGCAACGACCAGCGCAGCCGGCCCTTGCGATCGGTGCGGCCGATCAGGGCACCGTGCGGGATCTCGCCGCCCAGATCGAGGACCAACCCGCCGGCACTGATCTCATCGACGCGCTGCAACGCGCTGATGCCCGCCCGCCGCGAACGGCGGTTGCGTTGGGCTCGACCTAATCGGTTTCCGATCGCTGTTTCGCGGCTGGTGTCAGCGCCATTGTTACTGGCCGTGCCTGCGTGTTCGTCCCCCGGTCGTGTCGGGGAACCGGCTGACATGGCCCTGATGGTATCCCCGAACGGTACGGTTCTGAGCCGATGAGCCTCTATATAAGGTGCCTGCCATGACGGCGGCCAGCAACCCGTCCGACTTGATCCCGATCCACCCGGTCGCGGCTCGGCTCGGCGTTCTGTTCCGAGATCACGGTCACCAGCTGCATCTGGTCGGCGGGTCGGTTCGGGACGCACTGCTCGGGCGGGCCCAGGACGACCTCGACTTCACCACCGAGGCCCACCCGGATCGGATCGTCGAGATCGTCCGTCCCGTCGCACAGGGGCTGTGGACCACCGGAATCGAGTTCGGGACCGTCGGGATCCAGCTCGACGGCCAGCGGTGTGAGATCACGACGTTCCGGGCCGACCGCTACGACCGGGTCTCGCGCAACCCCGAGGTCGCTTTCGGCCAGACCCTGGCCGACGACCTGGCCCGGCGTGATTTCACCATGAACGCGATGGCACTGTCGGTGACCGGAGACCGCACATTCACCGACCCCTTCGGTGGCCTGGCCGACCTTGCGCGCGGGGTGTTGCGAACGCCCGGGGCCCCCGAGGAGTCCTTCGCCGACGACCCACTGCGGATGCTGCGGGCCGCGCGCTTCGTCGCCCAACTGCAGGTGCAGGTCGGCGACGAGGTCGCGGCAACGATGACTGCGATGGCCGCGGAGCTCGCCCGGATCACGGCCGAGCGGGTCCAGGCCGAGCTCACCAAACTGCTCCTCGGTGCCGCCCCCCGGCGGGGCCTGGAGCTGCTCGTCTCAACGGGACTGGCCGCGGTCGTGCTGCCCGAACTGCCGGCGTTGGCGATGGCATCGGATGAGCACGGCCAGCACAAGGACGTCTACGCGCACACCCTGCAGGTGCTCGAGCAGGCGATCGATCTCGAAGACGACGGTCCTGATCTCGTCCTGCGGTGGGCGGCCGTCCTGCACGATGTCGGCAAGCCGGCCACCCGCAGGTTCGAGGGGGACGGCCGGGTGAGCTTTCACCATCACGAGGTCGTCGGCGCCCGGATGGCCCGGACCCGACTCAAGGCGTTGAAGTACCCCAACGAGTTGATCGAACAGGTCGCCGAGCTGGTCTTCCTTCATCTGCGCTTCTATGGCTACCGGACCGGCGAGTGGACGGACTCGGCCGTGCGACGCTACGTCGTCGATGCCGGGCCGCTGCTGCCACGGCTGCACAAGCTCGTCCGGTCAGACTCCACGACCCGCAATCAGCGCAAGGCGGCGGCGCTATCAGCGGCCTACGACACGCTCGAAGCCCGTATCGCCGAGCTGGCTGAGCGCGAGGAGCTGGACGCGATCCGACCCGACCTGGACGGGAATCAGATCATGGCGTTGCTCGACATACCGCCGAGCCGGCTGGTCGGCGAGGCCTACCGCTTCCTGCTGGAGCTGCGGATGGATCAGGGCCCGCTCGGACCGGAGCGGGCCGAGGCCGAGCTCAGGGCCTGGTACGCCGCGCGGGCCTGATCGGCCGGAACCCGTGAGCTCGCGAGCAGATAACCGGAGCCGGCCAGGAAGTACAGGACGGCGATCGCGATTATCGAGGCGGGCGCGTACCCGGAGTCGGGCAGCACGAGCGCGGTGACGACGGCGGCTCCGACGAAGGCCACGTTGAACAGCGTGTCGTAGACCGTGAAGACGCGGCCGCGGAAGGTGTCCTCGACCGTGCGCTGCACGACGGTGTCGACGCAGATCTTGATCCCCTGCGCGGCCAGCGCCATCGCGAACGCGCCGGCCAGGATGAGCGGCAACCGGTAGGGAAGCCACAGCGTCAGCATCGCCACCGTCGCGAACGCGAGCAGTACCACCGGCCAGCGGGCCAGGTTCAGCCGGCGCGAAGCGGCTGGGGTGATCAGGGCACCCAGGCCGCCGCCGAGCGCGAGCAGTGCCGTCACTTGCGCCAGCCCGGCCAAGCCCGACCGGAACACGCCGTGGCTGTGGAAGTGGTTGCGATAGAGCAGCAGGGTGCTGACGGTCGTGACGCCGTAGCCGAAGCGGACCACGGTGATCATCGCCAGTGCGTACAGCGCCGGGCGGCGGACCGCGATGTGCCGGGCGCCCGCGACCAGGCCGAGCAGCACCAGCCGCACGGTCTCGCGGGTCGCCTGGTCGTTCGCGTCCGGTCCGAGCTGCTTGCGCTCGAAGCCCCGAGCCAGCAGGCCGGCGAACGCATACGGCACGACCGCCGCGACAGCGATCACCGCGTACGCACCGTCGGAACTGCCAAGTGGCGCCCGCAGCCCGATCGCGATCCCGGCCCCGAGGGTGGTCGCAACCGAACCGAGGGTGGTCGACAGCGCGTTGGCCGTCACCAACTCGGGCCCCGTGGCCACGTGCGGCAGCGCGACCGACAACGTCGACAGGACGAACCGGTTGAGCGAGATGACGACCAGGGCACTTGCGTAGAGCGGCTGACCGTGCAGGCCGGTGGCCAACTCCACGCCGATGCCGACTGCCGCCGCCCCACGCACCAGGTTGGCGATCGTCAGGACTCGCTGCCGGGACCACCGGTCGAGCAGCACTCCGGCGAACGGCCCGACCAGCGAGTACGGCAGCAGCAGGATCGCGAAGCCAGCGGCGATGTCGCTGGCATGCGCCTGGCGCTGCGGGTCGAAGAGCACCGCGCCGGCGAGCGCGGCCTGAAACACTCCGTCCCCGAACTGGCCGGCCAGCCGCACCGCGAACAGCCGGCGGAAGCCGGGCTGAGCCAGCACCGCCCGCAGATGCTTGCGGTTCGCCACCGGGGGAACGGTAGTCGTCGCGCAGCGAGCTCATAGCGGTCGTCGATATTGCTCGCCGCCGCGTCGGTGTGGATGAGGTGCGGTCAGGTGTGATCCTGTGGTGATGCGGGGTCATCTCTAGCCTGCCCCGCGCCGAGCGGGCAGGATGAAGGCGTGTCCGCCGACGACTCGCGCCGCCGCTCCCGGCGGTCCGCCCTCGCTCCGGCACCCGGCTGTCTGCTGGTGGCCGCACCATCGCTGACCGAGGCGACCTTCGCCCGTACCGTTCTGTACATCCTCGAGCACGACGACGGCGGGACGGCCGCGGTGATCCTCAACCGGCCCAGCCGGACGCCGGTCGGGCAGGTGTTGCCGGACTGGCACGACGCGGTCAGCGGGCCGAGCGTGGTGTTCTCAGGTGGCCCGGTCGCCCCGGACGGTGCGCTCTGCCTGGGTCTGCTCAGCGAGGTCGGACGGCGTCAGCTCGGTTTCGGTGACCTCCTCGGCGGCGGCGAGGTCAGCGACCTGACCGAGCCGCTGGGCGAGCAGCCGCTGCTGGCCGTCCGTCCCGTGGTCGATGCCATCTGCACGGTCGATCTCGACGGTGAGATCGATCCGGTGATCGCCGCGACCACCGGTCTGCGGATCTTCGCCGGGCACGCGGGGTGGTCACCCGGTCAGCTCGACGGTGAACTGGCCGAGGGCGCGTGGTTCGTGCTGGCCGGGCGCTCGCTCGACGTCTTCGCCGGTAACCCCGAGCTGCTGCGTCGCGATGTGCTGCGCCGCGCACCTTCGCCGATCAACCTGCTGTCGACCTATCCGCCCGACGTGTCGCTGAATTAACCAGCCGGCGGGCTGGTGGTGCTTTTGCTCGTGCGGAGCCTCGCAGCGACGCGAAGCGAGCCAGGAGCGCAGCTAGATGTGACAGTGCTCGCTTGACCGTGGGGAGCGGCGTGTGGTGGCATTGCGTCGCACCACAGCTCCAGTTCAGGGGAAGCCGGTCAAACTCCGGCACTGACCCGCAACCGTGGGTTCATCGGCAACTTCGATGGACAAGTCGGGATACCTGGCCTGGATCGTCACTCCATCTAGCCGTCGTGGTCTACGGCCGGGGTCACGATCGGCACCTGCGCTCGCTGCGTCCTGCGACGATGCGCCTCGGTGGCTTTTGCGACTTCTGCCGGCCGCCACCGATCACCTCGGGGCCAACATGTCATCGATCCGAACCAAGATCGCCGGACTCGGCACGCTCTCGCTCCTCGCGATGGCTGTGCTCGTATCCCCCGGCGAGGCATCCGCGGCCGTTACCACCGACCCGATCGCCGCCGCGGCCGGCTGGCTCAGCACGCAGTTCGAGGACTCGACGCACCTCCCGGCGCCGACCGGTGATCACTTCGACGCCTACGTCCCCGCGTCCTCGTTCGGCCCGGCGTTCTACTCGCCCTCCTACGGTGAGAACGCCGACGTGATCTTCGGGCTCGCTGCCGCCAAGGCGGGCGGCACCAAGATCGCGACCGCGGTGAACTACCTGGCGGCGAATATCGACGATTACGCCGATGTGTCGGGTTCCTACGGTGGACCGTACGACGGCTCCGTCGCCAAGGCCGCGGTCGCCGCCGAGGTGGCCGGGATCAGCGGTGCGTCGGCTACCAACTTCGGTGGCCACAACCTGCTGCAGATCCTGAAGAGCGACGAGTGCCCGACGAGCACCTGCGCCGTGGCCGGACCACCCGCCTCGACGATTCCGGTCGGGTCGCCGGCCGGGATCTTCTCGAGCATCTCGGATTCGTTCGTGATCATTGCCGAGGCCCGTGGCGGTGGCCAGTACGTGCCCTCGGCGAACGCCGTGGCGTACTTCCTGTCGTTGCAATGCGCCAACGGCGGGTTCACCGACGCGACGACCCCGTGCGGCGCGGGCGCGGCCGACGTCGACTCGACCTCGTACGCGATCATGGCGTTGCAAGCGGTGGGTGGACATTCGGTCGAGCTCGGTCATGCGGTTGCCTGGTTGAGTTCCCAGCGCAACGCGGCGGGGTACTGGGTCGCCCAGAACCTGCCGAATGCGAATTCGACCGGTCTGGCCGCGGCCGCGCTGGGTGGGCAGGCCGTCAACACGGCGACGTCGCGAACCTGGCTGGCGTCGCAGCAGATCGGCGCCGGCGCGCCGGGTGCCGGCGCGTTGAAGTATGCGGACGCGTTCACCCCGACTGCGTTGCTGGCCGGTACGTCGCCCTCGGTGCTCGCCACGGCGCAGGGCCTCACCGGCCTGGTCGATGGGAGCTCGCTGGCGACCCTGAGCGCGGCCGGCTCGAGCGCGGGCACGTCGATGCTGGCGCCGAGCGCCGCCCCAGCCGCGGCCAGCGTGACATCGGGTACGCCACTGACGGTCGGCGCTGACGGCTTCGCCGCGGGCGAGCAGGTTGGCGCCGTACTGAACTCGACCCCGGTCGCCCTCGGCTCCGTTGCCGCCGACCCGGGCGGAGTGGTGAGCCTGACCTTCATCGGTGCCGGCCACGTTGCCCGCTCGGGTCGCACACGGTCACCTTCACCGGCTCGACCTCGGCGCTCACCGTGACCACCGCGGCCTTCAGCGTCCTAGCGCCGGTTGCGGTTGTGCCCGCTGCCTCGGTGGCGGCGTCGGGAGTCGACGCGGCAACTCTGGCCAACACCGGTCTCAATGGTCCGGCGCTGCGTAACTTGGCGCTGCTGGGTGGGTTCGCGCTGCTCGTGGGTCTGGCCCTGCCCGTGACCGGTAGCAGGAGGCGTCGCTCGGCTTGAGGTTCACCAGCACAGCACGTCGAGGCGCAGCGGCGGCCGCAGTTAGTGGTGGCCGCTGCGCTCGTCGCTGTGCCCACCTCCAGCGCGGCGGCCGCGACCGTCCCGACCCATGTCGCGCTGGTGATCGCCGGCGGTCGCACCGTCTGTGTGCCGTGGACCTCGGGGATGACCGGCGACACCGTGCTGAGTCGAGCTGGAATCAGCGTTACCTTCGGTCAGCATCAGCCCTACGTCGGCTTTGTGCTCGCTCTCGACGACGAACCGGCGAACCCCAATCCAAGCGTGCAGTACTGGGCCTATTACGAGAACACCGGCGGCGGCTGGTCATACAGCAACTTCGGCGTGACGAGCACCCATCCGGCGGCCGGCACCGTCGAGGGCTGGGTGCTTTCACCGACCGGCGGGACAACGGCGATTCCGCCGGCGAGCTCATACGCATCGATCTGCGGGGGGTCCGACGCGCCCGTCCCGGTCGCTCCGGCTCCCGCACCCGTGACCACCAAGCCGGCCGCCACGAAGGCATCTGTCGCGCCGCCGGCCCGGCCGTGGCACCGGCACCGGCCTCAACGGTGCCGAGCGTCACGTCGCCAACGGTGCCGCCCGCCAGCGTCGATCACCGCCGGCAGTGACGCCGACCAACTCGAGCGCGTCCGGCTGAGCCGAGCGCACTGCCGTCAGCACCGCCCGTGCAGCCGGTCGCGTCAGTGAATGCGTCGCTGGCGGCCGGGGCCAGGAACCCAGTGCCGGGTCCCCGGTCGCGTCGATCATCGGCGTCACGCTGGCGGTCCTGCTGGCCGGGGCCGCGGGATTCACCGCTCGGCGGCGTCGGCCGTCACGATGACGCGGACCGCACGGGCGCTGCATCCGGTTGCCTGGTGGTTGTGGGCGATCGGGCTCGCCGCCGCGGTGAGCCACACGACCAATCCGCTGCTGCTGCTGATCGTGCTCGCCGTACTCGGCTTCGTGGTGAGTGCCCGTCGGACGGACGCGCCCTGGGCCCGTGCCTTCAAGTACTACCTGGGCCTGGCCGCGTTCACCATCGCGATCCGAGTGCTGTTCCGGGCGGTCTTCACCAGCGGCGCCGACGCAGGTGATCACGTACTGTTCCGCCTTCCGGTGATCCCGATGCCGCACTGGTACGCCGGCGTCCAAGTCGGCGGCGCTGTGTCGCTTGAAGGCGTGCTTTCGGCGGCCACCGATGGTTTGCGGTTGGCGGTGCTGCTCTGCTGCGTCGGAGCGGCCAATACGCTGGCTAACCCCAAGCGGGCGCTGCGAGTTCTGCCGGGTGCGTTGTACGAACTGGGGGTCGCGGTCACAGTTGCGCTGACCGTCGCCCCGCAGCTGGTCGAGAGCCTGCTCCGGGTGCGGCGGGCTCGGCGACTGCGCCCCTCCCGCGCGCCGGCGCGGGCCGTTCCGCGTGCTGCGCAGTCTGTTGATCCCGGTACTGCAAGACGCATTGAGCCGTTCGCTGCTGCTCGCCGCGGCGATGGATTCGCGCGGTTACGGCCGGCATGGTTCGACGCCGGCCCGCACCCGTCACATCACCGCCGGACTACTGGTCACCGGCATGCTGGGACTCTGCGTCGGGGGCTATGGACTCCTCGATGTCAGCGCGCCCCGACTGCTCGGCCGCGTCGCGCTGGTTGCCGGTGCGGCGGTCTGCGTTGCCGGTCTCGCCCTGGGCGGCCGCCGGGTCAAACGCACCAGCTACCGCCCCGATCGGTGGGGGTGGCCGGAATGGACCACGGTGGTTGCCGGCGCGGTACCGGCGGTGGTGCTTTTCACCGCGGCCGCGGGCTGACTCCAGAGCTTCTCGCCGCTGGCCTGGCCGCCGCTGCCGCTCGCCGCAGTCATCGCGATTCTGGTCGCCGCGCTGCCGGCCATTGCCGCTCCACCCACCCCCGACCATTCGCGGATCTTGGCCGGATTTCCGGTCTCACCGCAGGAGAAACGTGCCAAGGTCCGCGGCGGGATGGTCTGCATGATCACCTTCGATCAGGTCACTTCACTTATCCCGACGCCGCCGCATCCGTCCTGCGCGACGTGAACCTGCAGATCGACGAGGGCGAGCTCTGCCTCGTCGTCGGGCGCACCGGCGTCGGAAAATCGACTCTGCTCGGTGCGATCAATGGGCTGGTGCCGCATTTTACCGGTGGCACATTAGCCGGTCGGGTGAGCGTGGCCGGGCGCGACACCGAACACAATCCGCCGCGTGAACTCGCCGAATTGGTCGGCGTCGTCGGCCAGGATCCCCTGGCCGGCTTCGTCACCGACACGGTCGAGGACGAGCTGGCCTACGGCATGGAACAGCTGGCCGTGTCGCCTTCGGTAATGCGGCAACGGGTCGAAGAGATCCTCGATCTATTGGCCCTGGCCGAGCTACGAAACCGCCCCCTGCTTACGCTTTCGGGCGGCCAGCAGCAACGGGTCGCGATCGGGGCGGTGATGACGGCCCACCCCCGCGTCCTCGTGCTCGACGAGCCGACTTCGGCCCTCGACCCGATCGCGGCCGAGGACGTGCTGGCCGCAATAACCCGAATAGTCCACGACCTCGGCGTGACGGTCGTGTTGGCCGAACACCGCCTCGAGCGGGTGGTCCAATATGCCGATCGGGTGGTCTATTTACCCGGTGACGGTACGGTGTTCGATGGTCCGCCGGCGACGATCCTGGCGGATTCCTCGGTCGCGCCGCCGATCGTTGAACTGGGACGCCTCGCTGGTTGGACGCCGTTGCCGCTTTCGATCCGCGATGCTCGTCGCTCGGCTGGGCCAATGCGCCAGCGGTTGGGCGGCCGAGCAGTACCGCCTGCCCGTCCATGGCGTCCCGAGATCGCTCGAGTGGTACTCGACGCGCGTGGGGTGACCGTCCGCTACGGCACGTTCACCGCGGTGGCCGGGGTCGATCTGAGGCTGCGGGCCGGCGAGGTGACGGCGTTGATGGGGCGAAACGGGTCCGGCAAGTCGTCGCTGTTGTGGGCGCTGCAAGGTTCGGGGCCGCGCGCGGGCGGGCGGGTCGAGGTGGATGGACCGGTGACGCTGGTGCCGCAGACGCCCGGTGATCTGCTCTACCTCGACAGCGTTGCCGCCGAACTCACGGAGTCGGGTGCCGAACGCGAGAGCCTCGATCGGCTGGCCCCCGGCATCGAGGACGCGACTCATCCGCGGGACCTCTCCGAGGGTCAACGGCTGGCGCTTGTGCTGGCCATCGCGCTGCGGGAGGCGCCGGCCGTCGTGCTGCTCGACGAGCCGACGCGGGGCCTGGACTACGAGGGCAAGCGGGCGCTGACGAGCATGCTCGACCAGCTCACGGCCGCCGGACGGGCCGTGCTGATCGCCACGCACGACGTCGAGTTTGCGGCGGTGGCGGCCGACCGGGCGTTGGTGCTGGCCGACGGTGAGCTCCTCGCCGACGGGCCGGCCGCCGACGTGCTGGGTGCGTCCCCCGCGTTCGCGCCGCAGGTCGCCAAGATTCTGGCCCCGCTGGCCTATCTGACGGTCGGCCAGGTCGCAGCCGCGCAAGACGGTGCGCCGTGACCGCGGTCCGGCCGCCGGCCCGTCGGGACGCGACCCGACGAGTCACTGCTATCCGCGTCCGTCCCCGTACGGTGGCGACCCTCGCGATGGCCGGCTTCATCGGCATCGTGGCGTTCTGCTGGCCATTCGTCGCGGTGCCGGGCCATCTCGGGTCGTCGGTCGTCGCGACCCTGCTATTCGGGGTGTTGTTGCTGCTCGTTCTGGCCGTCGTGCTGGCCGAGGTCGCTGACGGGGGCATCGACGCCAAGGCGCTGGCGCTGTTGGGGGTGCTGTCGGCGGTCAACGCGGGCATTCGCACGCTCGGCGCCGGAACCGGCGGGATCGAGACCGTCTTCTTCCTCATCGTGCTGGCGGCCCGGGTTTTCGGCCCGGGCTTCGGCTTCACGTTGGGCTGCACCTCGCTGTTCGCGTCGGCCCTGATCACCGGTGGCGTCGGCCCCTGGCTGCCGTATCAGATGTTCGGCTGCGCCACGGTCGGCCTGCTCGCCGGGGTGCTGCCGCCGCTGCGGGGCCGGCTCGAGATCGGCCTGCTGGCGATCTACGGAGCCGCGTCCGGGTATCTGTACGGGCTGCTGCTCAACCTGTCGTTCTGGCCGTTCTCGCTCGACCCGAACAGCACGATCAGCTATCAGCCCGGGCTTGTCCTTCGTCGCGCAGTGGCACCGCTTCCTCGTCTTCGACGCGACCACTTCGCTCGGCTGGGACACCGGCCGCGCGGTCACCAATTTCGTCGCGATCGCCGTTGCCGGCCCGGCCGTCCTGGCCACCCTGCGCCGGGCCGCCCGCAAGGCCGCGTTCGACGCACCAGTGGAGTTCATCGAGGAATGACGAACGCGCCGCACCCGGAAAGGATGCGGCGCGTTGGCCGAGATGCGGCGGGCGGGTCGGGACGGCCTAGCGCTCGACCGTGCCCGCGATGAAGGCCTCGACCGCGTCGCGTGCTTCGTCATCGAAGTACTGGACCGGAGGTGACTTCATGAAGTAGCTCGACGCCGACAGGATCGGGCCACCGATGCCGCGGTCCTTGGCGATCTTCGCGGCGCGCAGGGCGTCGATGATGATGCCGGCCGAGTTCGGGGAGTCCCAGACCTCGAGCTTGTACTCGAGGTTCAGCGGAACGTCGCCGAACGCCTTGCCCTCGAGGCGGACGTAGGCCCACTTGCGGTCATCGAGCCACGGCACGTAGTCCGACGGGCCGATGTGGACGTTGCGCTTGCCCATGTCGCGGTCGACCTGCGAGGTGACCGATTGGGTCTTGCTGATCTTCTTCGATTCGAGCCGGTCCCGCTCGAGCATGTTCATGAAGTCCATGTTGCCGCCCACGTTGAGCTGCAGCGTGCGCTGCAATTCCACGCCGCGGTCCTCGAACAACTTGGCGAGCACTCGATGAGTGATCGTTGCGCCGACCTGGGACTTGATGTCGTCACCGACGATCGCGACCCCGGCGTCGGTGAACTTCTGCGGCCCACTCCGGCGTGCCCGCGATGAAGACGGGAAGCGCGTTGACGAACGCGACCTTCGCATCGATCGCGCACTGCGCGTAAAACTTCGCGGCGTCCTCCGACCCGACCGGCAGGTAGCAGATCAGCACGTCGACCGCGGCATCACGCAACGCCTTGACGACGTCGACCGGCGCCTCGTCGGACTCCTCGATCGTCTCGCGGTAGTACTTGCCGAGACCATCGAGGGTGTGGCCGCGCTGCACCGTGACGTCGAGCGGCGGCACGTCGCAGAACTTGATCGTGTTGTTCTGGCTGGCGCCGATCGCCTCGGACAGGTCGGTGCCGACCTTCTTCGAGTCGACGTCGAACGCGGCCACGAATTCGATGTCGCTGATGTGGTACGGGCCGAACATGACGTGCATCAGACCAGGAACCTTGGCGTTCGGATCGGCATCGGCGTAGTAATGCACCCCCTGAACGAGCGAGGCGGCGCAGTTGCCGACGCCGACGATGGCTACCCGGATCTTGCCCGCGGCGCCAGGTGTTGCGGTCTGTGAACCCATGGGGGTTCCTCCTTCTTCTGCCGTCATGATTGCTTCTGAATCTTGCGTTCGTCCTCGATCAGCTCGGACAGCCAGCGAACCTCGCGGTCGACCGACTCGAGCCCGTGCTCGTGCAGTTGTCGGGTGTAGCGGTCGACCCGCTCCCCCGTCCGGCTCAGCGCGCTGGACAACCCATCGCGCTGCTCCTGCACCCGGCGGCGGCGACCCTCGAGGATCTGCAGCCGGATGTCGGACCGGGTCTGGGCGAAGAACGCCAACCTAGCTCCGAAGCCCTCCTCGTCGAAGGCATCGGGACCCACCTCGGCCAATAGTTCGGCCAGGTGTTCTTTGCCCTCGGCGGTCAAGCGGTAGACCCGCTTGCCCCGCCGGGACCGAGCCGGGCGACCATCACGACCGTCCGGTTCGTCGAGCGCCGGCTCCTCGGTCAACCAACCGGCTTCGGTCAGCCGACGAAGAGTCGGGTACAACGAGCCATACGAGAACGCTCGGAACGTTCCCAACAGGGTGGCCAGCCGCTTGCGGAGTTCGTAGCCGTGCATCGGGCTCTCATTGAGAAGCCCGAGTACGGCGATCTCCAGCATGCGGTCCCCATCGGTCTATATGACGCGCTGATGTATCACCACGATACATCCGTGCGATACGTTCGTGTCAATCGAGGCCTGCCCGGCGTCGGATGTCGCGGGTAACATTGCGCGGGTGAACGCGGGCACGGGCAAACCCGACACACCCCGGGTGGGGCTCACGCCTCGTGATGTCGTCGACTTCGCCCTCAAGCGTCACGCGGTCCTGACCGAGGTCCGCTCCGGCCGCGCGCGTGCGGCCGAGGTATGTGACGCGCAGGCCTACCTGAAGCTGGCAGCGCGACACTACGGCGAGCTGACCGGCACGGCCTGCCCCGTCTGCGAAGGTCCGGGGCTACGGCGGGTTCACTACGTCTATGGCGACAACCTGGGGACGGTCGCGGGTCAGGCCAAGCACGCGAGCGAGCTCCCCGCCCTGGCCGAGCGGGTCGAGGAGTTCCGGGTCTATCTGGTCGAGGTCTGCAACGACTGCGGCTGGAACCATCTGATCCGCACCTTCGTCCTCGGCCACGGACGAGCGCCCGGTCGGCGGATGAAGTCCGCCGCCGACGGCTGATTACTGGTGTGGTTCCACCTCGTGCTGAGTCTCGCAGCGACGCGAAGCGAGCGAGGAACGCAGCTGCGTGACATCGCGAGCCTCAGCGCGTGCTCATGACGAGACCGGGACACTGCTAACACTGTGAGTACTGACTGGTCACCGCCCACCCGCTCGAGCGGCCGCAGCGGCGGTGGTCGCAGCGGCGGTCCGCCGTCGAACCCAGCCGGCTCGCCCGGCCCCGCCAAGGGGCTAGGCGCTCGATGGAAGAAGCGGCGGGCGGCCAAGAAGCGGCGGCTCGCCGCGATGACGCGCAAGAAGCGCGTCTGGCGCCGGATCGGACTCAGCGCTACCTGGTGCCTCGGCATCGTGACCGTGTTCCTCGTGGTCGCGGCGGTTGGGCTGTACACACTGGCCGACGTCCCACGTCCGGAGAATCTGCCCCAGCCGCAGGCGGCCGAGATCGACTACGCCGACGGTTCACTGATGGCCAAGATCGGCACCGAGAACCGCACGATCGTGCCGCTGTCGCAGGTGCCCGACTCGATGAAGTGGGCGCTCATCTCGACCGAGGATCGCAAGTTCTACAGCGAACCCGGTTTCTCGCTCACCGGCAGCCTGCGGGCGGCGCTGTCCGACCTCACCGGCGGCGACACCCAGGGCGGTTCGGGGATCACCCAGCAGTACGTGAAGAACGCCTACCTCTCCTCGCAGCAGACCATCACCCGCAAGATCAAGGAGCTGGCGATCTCGGTCAAGCTGGCCCGCGAATACTCCAAGGACGACATCCTCGGCTTCTATCTGAACACGGTGTACTTCGGCCGCGGCGCCTACGGGATCGAGGCGGCAGCGCAGACTTGGTTCAAGGAGAACAGCTCGCAGCTCACCGTGGCGCAGAGCGCGTTGCTGGCTGGTCTGCTGAAGGCGCCCAGCGGTTACGACCCGGAACTGCATCCGGTCGCGGCGCAGGCGCGGTGGAAACTGGTCCTCGACAACATGGTCACGACCGGGCACCTGACCAGCGCGGCCGAAGCGGCACTGACCTACCCGTCGACCCAACCGCCACCGAGCGGTAACGGCCTGGGCGCGTCCGGTCCCGAGGGCCTGATCGTCAGCCAGGTCAAGGCCGAACTCGAGGCCGACGGCATCAGCGAATCGACGATCAACACCAAGGGTCTGAAGATCGTCACGACGATCGTGCCGGCCGCTCAGGCGGCCGCCGAGGCGGCCATCACCCAGGCCTATGCGAACCCGACCGCGAAACAGGCGAATATCCAGAAGGCCCTGGTGGCCGTCGACCCGTCCACCGGTGGCGTCATTGCGTACTACGGCGGGTCGGACGGGTCAGGCTTCGACTATGCGCAGGCCTATCGCCAGCCCGGTTCGACGTTCAAGCCGTACGTTCTCGCCACCGCCCTGAGCCAGAACCTCGCCGGCAAGACGCCGGCGTACACGATCCAGTCGAAGTTCGACGGATCGTCACCGCAGACGATCGACGGGTTCTCGGTCTCGAACGACCCGACCGACCCCAAGTCCGGTACCTACACGCTCACGCAGGCGATGACCCTGTCGCTGAACACCGTCTTCTACAAGCTCGCCTCGGATGTCGGACCGACCAATGTCGCCACCCTGGCCCATGCGATGGGGATCGCGGCGACCGACAACGCCAACGACCCGCCCACCCCGACGCTGGTCTCGGGCGGGCAGACGACCGACCAGATCGGCATCGGCAGCTACGAGGTCCGTCCGATCGATCAGGCGGTCGGCTATGCGACGCTGGCCGACGGCGGGGTCGCCAACAGCGCCTACTTCGTGGCCAAGGTGACCGACGCAAACGGCAACGTCCTGTTCCAGCACAAGGCCGCCGGTAAGCGGGTGATCGACGCCAGGGTTGCCAACGACGCGACGCTGGCGATGGAGGGGGTCGCCTCGGGCTCGGGCATCGCGCTGGCCAATGGGCGGGTGTCGGCGGCCAAGACCGGCACGGTCGGTGTGGCCAACGGCCCGAACTCCTCCGACGCGTGGACGGTCGGCTTCACCCCGGCGGTGAGCGTGGCGTCGTGGGCCGGCTCGAATACGCAGTCGCCGATCTATGACAACAGTGGCTCGTCGATGTATGGCCGCGAAAATCCGGGCAAGGCCTGGCAGCTGTTCATGAACGCCTACCTCGGCAGCTCACCCAAGCAGGCGATGCCCAGCAAGCAACAGATCGGCGCGCCGGTCGCGCCGACGCCGACGGTCACCAGCACTCCGACGCCGACCGAGTCTTCGAGCATGCCGACCGCGCCGACCAGTCCGTCCGCTCCAACGTCACCGCCGACCAGCCCGAGCCCGCCGACGACTCCGGTGACGCCGCCGCCCTCGACGCCGATCACGCCTTCACCGGTCGTCGTGACGTCGTCCCCCTAACCAGCCACCGATCGTCCGGGCGAAGCGTGCGAGGATTCGGCGGTGAGCGCGCCACCCAGCCAACGGGCCAGCCCGACCAGTAAAGCCAGTCCGCCGCCGAGCTGGGTCGATGCCAGCGTGGCCAGGGCGTCGATGGTCATCGGCGGTCCGTGGGGTCGGTACGCCGGCTCGAGCGGGTCGAAGTGGTCAGCAATGCGGGTCGTGCTTGGGCTGACCTGTTTCACCCTGGTGCTCGCCTATGTCGAGAAGTCGCCCTGCGCAAATGGCAACTGGGTCGGCTCGAAGCAGTACACCCATGCCTGCTATTCCGACGTCATCCCACTTTGGGGCAGCGAGCGCCTGGACGTCGGCAACGTGCCCTACCGTGACAACGGGGTCGAGTACCCGGTTCTCGTCGGCGGATTCATGTGGCTCAGCGCCCAACTGGCCCGTGGCCTGGCTACGGTCGTACCCGCCAGCAGCCTGAGTACCGGCGAGCTGTTCGCCATGGTCACCTGCCTGCTGCTCGGCGTCTGTGCGCTGTTCACCGCGGCCGGCACGGTCGGTGCGGCCGGGCGGCGGCCCTACGACGCGGCGATCTTCGCCCTGTCGCCGCTGCTGGTTATGCACGCGTTCTCGAACTGGGACCTGCTGGCCATGGCATTCGCGAGCTGTGGGCTATGGGCGTGGTCGCGCAACCGGCCGGTCGCAGCCGGCGTCCTGATCGGCCTGGGAACGGCCGCGAAGCTCTATCCGGTGTTCCTGCTGCTGCCCATCCTCCTGTTGGCGATCCGGACCCGGCGCGGTCGGGAGGCGATCTGGTGCGTGACGAGCGCGGTAGTGGCCTGGCTGGCGGTCAACCTGCCCGTGTCGCTCGCCTACTACGACGGGTGGCGCGAGTTCTACGCCTTCAGCTTCACGCGCGACGCCGAGGCAAGCACCTTCTGGTACATGGGCCACTACCTGGCAACGGTCGGTTTCGACGGTGGCTACGCCGCGGCCTGGACGCCGTCCGGTGTCGCGGTCGCGTTCCTGCTGCTCGGTGCCCTCGGCGGCGTCAGTTGGCTGGCGCTGCTCGCTCCGGTCAAGCCCCGCCTGGGCCAACTGGCGTTCCTGACCGTACTGGCCTTTCTGCTGACGACGAAGGTCTGGAGCCCGCAGTACTCGATCTGGCTCGTCCCGCTGCTGGCGCTGGCCCGTCCGCGTTGGCGGCTTAACCTGGTCTGGCAGTTCAGCGAGGTCGCTGTATGGATCGCGACGTTGCTGTGGCTCCTCGGCTTCAGCGCACCCACGCGAGGCATCGATTACGGCTGGCTGATGTTCGTGCTGCTGATCCGTGACGCGCTGCTGATCTCGATCGCGGTTCTGGTCATCCGCGAGATCTGGAACCCGCAGCTCGACACGGTCCGGATCGATCCGCTCGACGACCCGGCGGGTGGCCCGTTCGACGGCGCGGCCGACCATCCGTTTCTGCTCACGCCGCCGCAGGAACCGGAGTCAGAGTCGAACGCTGACGCGCGCCTCGCTGATTTCAGCGACCCCGATTACCCCATCGCCTCGGATGAGCGCGGTGGTTGGGATCAGCGCGGCGGCCCTGACGAGCCCGGCGGCCCTGACGAGCCCGGCGGCCCTGACGAGCCCGGCGGCCCCGACGAGCCCGGCGGCTACGCGGTCGTCAACGCGCCGAGCGCCTGACGCAGGTAGTCGATGTCCTGGCGGTGCCCCTCGGCGGGCGTCTCGACGAGCAGATCGCAGCCGGCCCGGACGCAGACCTCAGCGATTACGGCCGGGTTGATCGTGCCGGCTGCGAAGTTGGCGTGCCGGTCGGCACCAGAATCGAACTCGTCGCGGCTGTTGTTGGCGTGCACGAGATCGATGCGACCGGTAATGGCGAGAACCCGGTCGACGATGCCGGCGAGGTCCTCACCGCCCGCGTAGGCGTGACAGGTGTCGAGACAGAATCCGGGGCCGAACTCACCGATGGCGTCCCAGAGCTGAGCCAGCCGGTCGAGGTGGCGGGCGATCGCATTGTTGCCGCCGGCGGTGTTCTCGATCAGGATCGGCAGACCGAAGCCCCCGTCGTCCTGAGCGCGGGCGAAGGTCTTGCGCCAGTTGTCGAAGCCGGCGTCGTAGTCGTCGGCCTTCAGCACATGGCCGCCGTGCACGATCAGGCCTTTCGCGCCGATCCCGGTCGCCGCGGCCGCATGCTGGCCGAGGATCTTGCGGCTGGGGATGCGGATCTTGTTGTTCATCGTGGCCACGTTCACGATGTAGGGCGCGTGGATATAGACGGTCAGCCCGCTGGCCTTGATCTCGCCGGCGCGGGGATGTTCGAGCGGCGCCTTCCAACCCTGCGGGTCGGCCAGGAAGAACTGGACCGCGTCCGCCCCCGCGGCCCGGGCGGCCGCCACCGGGTCGGCCGAATCGACATGAGCTCCGATTGCCACCGTGCTGTGCGCCATGGCATTGAGGTTAATCGGCCCGGCTGACAACCCTCGCGACGTTGCGGCCCAGCCGCCCACCGAGGGACGTCGGAAAGTGGGACGCTCGGCCGTAACGTCGGGTCAGGTACCCTTGGCGATTGGTACCACCCGTACGCGGCTCGGAAATGAGTCCGAGGGGCGTGCGAACCTCCTGCTGCGGAACGTCCGCGGCCGACGAGTCCATAGGAGGACTTGCATAGCTATGCGCAACTACGAAGTCATGGTCATCCTCGATCCCAATCTCGAGGAGCGCACCATCGCCCCCTCCCTCGACGCGTTCCTCACGGTCGTCACCAAGGACGGCGGGACCGTCGGCAAGGTCGATATCTGGGGCAAGCGTCGGCTCGCATTCGAGATCGACAAGCACGCCGAAGGCATCTACGCGGTGATCGACCTCGAGGCCGAGCCCAAGTCGGTCCTGGAGCTTGACCGTCAGCTCAATCTCAACGAGTCGGTGCTACGGACCAAGGTCCTGCGCCCGGACGCGCGGTAGGGCCCCGATGGCCGGCGAAACTGTCATCACGGTCGTAGGCAACCTGACTGCAGACCCCGAACTGCGCTTCACGCCCTCAGGAGCGGCGGTCGCGTCGTTCACGGTCGCGGCCACGCCGCGCACGCTCGATCGGACTACGAACGAGTGGAAGGACGGCGACGCGCTGTTCCTGCGTTGCTCGGTGTGGCGGCAGGCGGCCGAGAACGTGGCCGAGTCGCTGACCCGGGGCAGCCGGGTCATCGTCCAGGGTCGACTGCGCCAGCGCAGTTACGAGACTCGCGAGGGCGAGAAGCGCACCGTGGTCGAGATGGAGGTCGACGAGGTCGGCCCGTCGCTGCGTTACGCGACGGCCAAGGTCAATCGCACCCAGCGCGGCTCCTCGACCGGCGGCGGATTCGGTGCCGGCTCAGGCGGTGCCGCCGGCGGTGCGCCGGTCGACGACCCGTGGGGCACCGCGGTACCGGCTGACGCCGGCTCGTTCAGCGACGAACCTCCTTTCTAACTACGAATCGTTAAACACGAAACCCGATAACGGAGACACGAAGCACCATGGTTAAGCCACCTATTCGTAAGCCGAAGAAGAAGTCCAACCCACTGGCTCAGGCCAAGATCACCTATATCGACTACAAGGACACCGCACTGCTGCGCAAGTTCATCTCCGATCGCGGCAAGATCCGCGCTCGTCGGGTGACGGGCGTCAGTTCGCAGCAGCAGCGCCAGATCGCCAAGGCGATCAAGAACGCCCGCGAGATGGCGCTGCTCCCCTACACCTCGACGGCGCGCTGAGATGAAACTCATTCTCACTGACGAGGTCCCGGGCGTCGGCCTGGCCGGCGACATCGTGACGGTCGCCGATGGCTACGGCCGCAATTACCTGGTTCCCCGGGGTTCGGCCATCGCCTGGAGTAAGGGCGCCGAGAAGCAGGTTGCTCAGATCACCCGGGCCCGGGACGCTCGCGAGATCCGCGGCCTGGATCATGCCCGCGAGATCAAGGCGGAGCTGGAGAAGCTGTCGGTGCAGCTCGCGGTACGGGCGGGCGACGGCGGACGGCTGTTCGGGTCGGTTACCGCGGCCGACATCGTCGGTGCGGTGAAGGATGCCGGCGGCCCACTGCTCGATCGCAAGCGCGTCCAGCTGCCCGGACACATCAAGCTGGTCGGCCAACACACGGTAACCGTCGCGCTACATCCTGACGTGCTTGCGGTGGTTCCGATCACGGTGACCGCTGCCTGATTTCACTCGCTCACTCGTGGTTGAAGCAACCCGGCCGATCAGTCCCGATCCGCCGGGTTGTTTCTATTTCACGGCCATAAGCAGTGTTGTGTGGCCCGGTTCAGTGTCGCCGGCCGGCGCAAGCAGAACTTAATTGTTATCCCCAGGGTGGGGATTTATCGACCCTTACGAATGCTGGCTCGCGAGCCCCGAAGCGGCGGCTATACACACCTCTGTCCACACCCGCTCAACAGCTCATCAACAGGCTCACCGCGTGTCGTCCCCACCGGGCGCACAGGGCCGTCCACAGCCACGATTGCGCTCGACCGGCGCTGACCCATAGCGTTCGCCCGTCGGGTTCGGACATGGATTCTCCAGCGGCCAGCTGCGTGTGGGCACTAACGCGCAGTGACCAGCTGTCAATCGTCGAGAGCTTGAGAAATTGTCGGTGCGGGGCGATAGACCTGCGCCATGGTCGGTGATTGGCAGTCGGAGGGGGCTCGGTGGCGGTAGCCGAGGGCGCGCGTATCGGGTCAGCAGGATCAGGCGGCGCTGGTTCAGTCGGGGCAGGAACGTCCGGGGCGCCGATCGATTACGACCGAACTCCGCCGCAGGATGTCGAGGCCGAGCGCTCGGTGCTCGGCGCGATGATGATGAGCAAGGACGCGATCGCCGACGTCGTCGAGGTGATCCG